>NZ_CAXIAM010000055.1:0-21544 GCF_964021865.1 uncultured Sphingomonas sp. | reverse complement strand
CCACGTCCCCGGCGCGGCGGATGCGGTCGTCCCGGCGCAGACGCAAACCACTTTGGCCGAGGAGACCACAGTTGCGACGACCCGGCGCCCGCCTCTGACAGCGGCGGCGACGATCGTCCCGCCCCACGTCCCCGGCGCGGCGGATGCGGTCGTCCCGGCGCAGACGCAAACCACTTTGACCGAGGAAACCGCAGTCGCAACGACCCGGACCTCGCCTCTGACGGCGACGATCCCGCCTCACGCCCCCCGCACGGCGGACGCGGTCGTCCCGGCGCAGACATCGCCCGCGCCGGCGACGCGGCACGTCGCACCATCGGCGGCCGATGCCGCCCCGGCGCCGCAACCCGCCGCTCCCCTCCCCGCTCTCGCGGCGGCGGCGGCCCCGTCGTCGCTCGGTGCCGCCAATCCCAACATCGTGTCGGGCGCAGCGGCCCCCCTCACCCAACCGGGACGGCCAGCGCACGCGACCATCGCGCCGCCGCCGCTTCGTGCCGCCGACGCCTCCGCTCCCGACGCGAAGCCCGAGGAGGAAGGTCCGTCGCCGGTCCTGGAGATTGCCGCCGACACCGCCGCCGCGATCGTTCAGGACGCTGCGTCGCTCCGCGCCGCTCCGAGGTCGGCCGCCCCCGCCGCGACGCCGATCGCGACGACACCGGCGCGCCCCATCGCCGCGGAAAGCACACGTCCAGCGGCTCGAACGGTCGACGCGCCCAGCATCGAGGCGGCTATTCCCGAGCCGATCGCGGCACCGGCGGCTGCAAACGATACTCCCGCCACGACGCAAACCGCCGAAGCCCCGCAATCGCGTCCAATACCCTCGGAAGGCCCCGCACGACGCGACATCGTCGCCGACTCGTTGCTGCGCACCGCTCCCGTCGCACCGTCCAGCCCGATCATCGCCAGCGCCGCGACGGTCCGCGTCGATGCGCCGATCGTCACCCCGGCCCCGATTGCCGCGACGCCGACCGCATCACAGCCGGTAATTTCGGCAACGGACGTGTCCCCCGCTGCGCCCACGTCGGCACCGGTCGCCACCCCGCCAGCGATCGAACCGCCCCCGGCCGACGCGCTTGCCGTCCGCGACACGCCACGCGCAGCACCCGCGCCCGCTCCGGTTGCGACCGACGCCCCCCCCGCGCCGGTAATTGCCAGCGCCGCGCGCACCTTCGCCGAGGCGATCCACCGCGCGGTCACCGCCGACGATCGCGCGCGCCCCGCCGATCCGACCGCGCCGATCACGCAGCCGCAGGCGACCGCCGCAGTCTCCGCCGCTGCGGTCACCGCGACCGGGCAGGCGCAGCAGCAGACGCTCGACATGCGCCAGCCGCATTGGCCCGCGGCGATGATCCAGCACATCGAGAAGCTGCGCGACATGGCCGATGCCAATGACATGCGCATCCGCGTCGTCCCCGATGCGCTCGGCGCGATCGACGTCGCGCTGCGCCGCGAAGGCGATACCGTGCAGGTCCAGCTCACCGCCGAACAGCCGCAGACGCGCGCGATGCTCGCCGATGCACAGCCGCGGCTGACCGAAATGGCCGAGGCGCGCGGGCTGAAGCTCCACCATGCGCAGCCCGGCGGCACGTCCGCGCAGGGCGACCGCCAGCCGTCGCAGCAACAACAACAGCAACAGCGCGCCGCGCCGGTTCCGGCCGCGCCGCCTTCCGCCCGTCGGGCCGCCACCGCGGAGGCCAACGACACCGACCAGCGTATCGCATGATTGAGGGAAACGACCGATGAGTGACGCTCCGGCCGCAGAGGCCGCGCCCAAGAAAAAGGGCAAGATGAAGATGATCGTGATCGGCGCCGTCGGCGTCATCGTCCTGCTGGGCGGTGGCGTCGGCGCCGGTTTGTACGCTGCCGGGTCCGGCCTGGTCGGCGGTGGCGGCGCCGAGAAGCCAGCCGCGCACGAGGACCCGAACAAGCCCAAGCTTGTCCCCAAGAGCGAGCAGAAGCACGCCGGTGAGGGCGGCGAAGGCGGTGAAGGTGGCGAAGGTGGTGAGGGCGGCCACGGCGGCGGCGAAGCCAAGGCCGAGGGCGGTGGCGAGGGCGAAGGCGGCAGCAGCGAGTCGCACGGCGCGCCGACGCCGGAGGGTCACGGCGGCGATCCCTATGCCTCGAATTATTATGCGATGGAGAAGGAGTTCACCTCCAACCTTCAGGATTCGGTGCATTTCATCCAGATCGGCCTGGCCGTGTCGACGCCGTATGACGACAAGGTCATCGGCAACCTGAAGACCAACGACATCGCGATTCGCTCGGCGATCCTGTTGACGCTGGGCGACACGCCCGAGGATCAGGTGTTCACCAGCGCCGGCAAACAGCAGCTTCAGAAGCGGCTGGTCGCAACGATTAACCAGGTTCTGCGCGAAAAGGAGGGGTTCGGCGGGATCAGTAACGTCTACTTTACCACTTTCGTGGTTCAGTGAACGGGCATGGTTAACACGCCCTCCTCCCTCGATGCCGGATTCGACTCCGGTACGCCGATCGGCCCTGCTGCCGCATTGGGCGGGGGGAACGGCGCGCCCGCGAAACTGCACCCGTTCGGCGATCTGCACACGTTGCAGCATCTGTCGGCGCGCGCCGCCCGCGGCGTGCGTCAGACGTTCGAGGGCTATTGGCGCGCCGAGACGCGCGCCTGGGCCGAGCCGCTCGAGGTGCTGCGCCTCGCCGACTATCGCGCGGCGCGCGGCGACAAGCTGACCGCGTGGCTGCCGCTGTCGATGGACGGTCGCGCCGCGCTGTGCGTGCTCGACAGCCAGTTCGTCGTCGAGATCATCGACCTGTTCTTCGGCGGCACCGGCGACGTCTCGCCGGTGCTGGCGCTCGAATTCACCCCCGCCTGCGACGTGATCGTCGCGCGCATCGCCAAGGCACTGGCCCGCGCGCTGGAAACCGCATGGGAGCCGCTGGCGCGCGCGCGCTTCGTCGCCGAGCCGTTCGAGCTGGGCGGGAGCATGATCCCCGGCGTCGAGGCCGACGAGGTGGTGATCGCCACCCGCTTCGCGATCGCGCGCGGCACCGCCAAGCCGGCGTTCGTCGACATCCTCTACCCGGTCGCGACGCTGAAGCCGCATACGGTCGCGCTGACCGGCAAGGTCGTCGCCAAGCCCAGCGAGGTCGACGCCGAATGGCGCACCGAGCTGACGCGCGCGGCGATGGGCGTGCGCTTCCCGGTCCGCTCGGTGCTGGCCGAGCCGACCATCCCGCTCTCGCGGCTCATGGATCTCAAGGAAGGCGACATCATCCCGATCAGCTTCGGCGCCGACGTGCCGATCGTGGTCGGCGGGATGACGCTGGGGCTGGGCACCGTGGGCACGTCCAACGGCCGCGCGGCCATCCGCATCTCAAAGTTCGAAGGATCCCTGCAATGAACGATATGACCGGCGGCTTTGCGATCGACGCCGCCGTCGCCGCCAACCTGCGGCTTTTGCAGGGCGTCGACGTGAAGCTGACCGTTGAGATCGGCTCGACCACCCTGTCGCTGCGCGAACTGCTGGCGCTGGGCGAGTCGAGCGTGATCGAGCTGGACCGGCAGGCCGGCGAACTGCTCGACGTGCTGGTCAACGGCACGCTGATCGGGCGCGGCGAGATCGTGACCGTCGGCGAACGGTACGGCGTCAAGATGACCGAGCTGGTCTCGCCCGAGAAGCGCGGCTGAAGGGCGATCACGCGATGATGTGGACCTATATCCTGAAGCTAATCGTGATGCTCCCGCTCGTCTGCGGGCTGATGATCGGCTGCCTGTATCTCTGGCGTCGTCTCGAAGCGCGGATGCCGGGTAAGCCGAGCACCCGCGGCATCGCGGTGCGCGAGACGATGATGATCTCGCCGGGCGTCAAGCTGGCGGTGGTCGACTTCGAGGGGCGGCGTCTGCTCGTCTCGGTCAACCGCGCGGGCGTGACGCTGGTCGACAAGGCCGAAGGGCGCGTGCCGGTGGAGCCGGCCGCGTGAGCGCCTCGGCGATGCACAGCGGCGCGCTGATCCGCCCGCGCGCGCGCGCCGCCGGTCGGCGCGCGCACCTGATCCTCGCGCTGCTCGCGATCGTCGTGGCGCTGTGCGTCGCGATGCCGGCGCTGGCGCAGAATTTCCCCGCCCCGTCGCAGCCGGCGGCGCAGGGTGCCCCCGCCGCGCCCGCGCCGGGCGTCGGCGACGCGGTCGACCGCGCGCTCGGGCAATTGTCGCGCGGCGATGCGGGCGCGCAGGGCAAAAACGGCTCGCTGTCGCTGTCGCTGCAGGTGCTCATCATCATGGGCCTGCTCACGGTGCTGCCGGGCATCGTGCTGATGATGACCAGCTTCACGCGGATCATCATCGTGCTGTCGATCCTGCGACAGGCGATGGGGCTGCAACAGACCCCGCCCAACCAGGTGCTGATCGGCCTGTCGCTGTTCCTCAGCTTCTTCATCATGGCGCCCGCGATCAACCAGATCAACACGACCGCGATCCAGCCCTATTCGCAGGGTCGCATCGGCGGCACCGAGCTGATCCAGACCGCCGCCGCGCCGCTGCACGCCTTCATGTCCAAGCAGACGCGCGTGAAGGACGTGACGATGTTCGCGCAGATGGCGAAATCAGGCCCCTATGCGTCGCCGAACGACATTCCGTATTCGGTGCTGCTGCCGGCGTTCGTCACCTCGGAGCTGAAGACCGCGTTCCAGATCGGCTTCCTGCTGTTCCTGCCGTTCATCGTCATCGACCTCGTCGTCGCGACGGTGCTGATGGCGCTCGGCATGGCGATGCTCAGCCCGACGATCATCTCGCTGCCGTTCAAGCTGCTGCTGTTCGTGCTGGTCGATGGCTGGGCGCTGACGATGGGCAGTCTGGCCAATTCGTTCGCGACCTGACCCGCCGTTCGTCCTGAGGAGCCGCTGAGCGAAGTCGAAGCGGCGTCTCGAAGGACATGGTGGTTCGAGACGGGACTTCGACTTCGCTCAGCCCCTCCTCACCACGAACGGTACTCCCATTTCCGCAAGGCAGATCACATGCAACCGCTCGTCGATGCCGATTACTTCCTGACCGTCGCCAACCAGACCATGTGGGTGCTGGCGCTCGTCTCCGCGCCGATCCTGATCCCGGCGTTGCTCTCGGGGCTGATCCTCGGGATGGTGCAGGCCGCCACCTCGATCAACGAACAGACGCTGAGCTTCGTGCCGAAGCTGATCGTCGTCGCGGTGTCGATCATGGTGTTCGGCGCGATGATCCTCGGGTTGCTGAGCGACTTCACCACCGAGATCTTCGCGCGCATCCCGGATTTGGTGCACTGATCTTGCGCCATCCCCGCCCCGTCACTCCGGCGCAGGCCGGGGTCCAGAGCCGCAAGCGCGGTTCTGCGTGGCTCTGGACCCCGGCCTGCGCCGGGGTGACGGGAGAGATCGACGCGCCGCGGCAAAGCCGCGTCGTCGGACGGACGCGTGGCGTCCGCCGGCCGCGCTTGCTCCTGTGGCGCGCAATATGCGCGCGCTCGGAGCTGGCGCGATGCTAGGCTTCGGCCTCTCCATCGAACCGCAACTCTGGGCGCTGATCTTCGTGATGATCCGCGTCGGGGCGGCGTTCATCGCAGCACCCGTGTTCGGCAACGTCTCCGTGCCGCTGCCCGTGCGGATCACGCTGTCGGGTGCGGTCGGGGTGCTGGTGCTCGGCACCACCGCAATCCAGCCCCCGCCGACGATCTTCGCGCTCGCCACCTTCGTCGCGGTCGCCGCCGAGGCACTGGTCGGGCTCGCGATGGGCTTCATCGTCCAGATCGCCTTCGCCGCGCCTTTGGTGGCGGGCGAGATCATCGGCGGATCGATGGGGATCGGCTTCGCCAATATGATCGACCCCAATTCGGGCCGCTCCAGCCCGGCGGTCGGCCAGTTCCTGTCGATCCTGCTGACCTTGCTGTTCCTGTCGCTCGACGGGCATCTCGTGCTCGTCGACATGGTGGTGAAGAGCTACACCGCACTCCCGCCCGGCGCGGCATGGCTGGCGGCGGGGCAGCTGCGCGACATCGCGCTGTTCGGCGGCTATGCGTTCATGGCCGGGCTGCTGCTCGCGCTGCCGGTCGGCTTCCTGCTGCTGTGCCTCAACCTCGTCATGGGGATGGTGTCGCGGTCGGCGCCGTCGCTCAACCTGTTCTCGATTGGCCTGCCCGCCAGCCTCGCGGTCGGGGTCGTCAGCCTTGCGATCGCGCTGCCCGCGATGGGCGATTACATGCAGGTGATCGTCCGTGAAGGCCTCGCCGCCGCGCAAAGCCTGGTGCTCGGCTGATGTCGGAGGGAGGCGACAAGACAGAAGCCCCAACCCAGAAGCGTCGTGACGACGCCAAGGAGAAGGGCGACGTCCTCAAGAGCCGCGACCTCGCGACCGCCTTCGTCGTGCTGGCCGGCATCTCGTGGCTGATGTTCTTCGGCCCGGCGCTGCTCGCCGCGTGCCGCGAGGTGATGGCGGCCAGTTTCAATTTTGGGCGCGCCGACGTCGAGGATTTCCAGCCGTGGCGCCCGCTGATCCAGGCCGGGTGGAAGCTCGCCGCGCCACTCGGCACGTTGTTCGCGATCACGATCGCCGCGGCGATCGCCAGCCAGGCCGGGCTCGGCTCGCTGAGCTTCAACGCCAAATTGCTCACGCCCAAGGCGTCGCGGATCAATCCCGGTTCGGGGATCATGCGGATCGTCGGGATGCAGGGCTGGATCGAGCTGGGCAAGTCGCTGCTCAAGGTCATGTTGCTCGGCGCGATCGGCGCGTGGATGCTGTGGCAGACCGCGCATTTCAGCTTCGGGCTCGCCGCCTCCAACCTGCCGGTCGCGCTCGCAGGGCTCGGCTCGACGCTGACGCATGTCCTGCTCGTCATGGCGATGGGGCTGATCGCGATCGGCATGATCGACGTGCCGACCCAGATCATGCAGCTCCTCAAGAAGCTGCGCATGACCAAGCAGGAAGTGAAGGACGAGCATAAGGAGAGCGAGGGCAACCCCGAGATGAAGGGGCATATGCGCATGAAGCAGCGCGAAATGCTGTCGGGGGGTATGCACAAGGCACTCGACCAGGCGCATGTCGTGCTCACCAACCCGACGCATTTCGCGGTCGCGCTGCGCTACGACCGCGGGCGCGACGAGGTGCCGGTGGTGGTGGCCAAGGGGCGCGGCGCGCTGGCGCTTGCGATCCGCTCGGCGGCCAAGGACCGCGCGCTGCCGATCCTCGAATATCCGGCGCTCGCCCGCGCCGTCTACTACACCAGCCGCGAGGGACAGGAGGTGCGCGACGATTTGTATCTCGCCATCGCCACCGTGCTGGCTTTTGTCTTCGGACTCAACGCGCAAGCCGGCGGGACGCAACCGCCGGTCGAGGTGCCGGATACCGCACGTTTCGACGAAAATGGTGTCCGGCAGTCATAAAGGATCGCCGCGCGCGGCCGTTTAGGAGAGCATCATGGCGACGATCAGCAGCACCAGCACGAGCAGCACGGCGACGACGACCAAAACGTCGTCGTCGACCGCGTCGTCGACCACCAAGACATCGACGGCGGCGTCGATCAACAAGTCGGCCGCCAACTCGATCCTGACCTCGCTCGGTTCGGGCTCGGGCGTCGATACCGATACGCTGGTCACGCAGCTCGTCGATGCGCAGTTCGCCGCCAAGCGCGCGCAGATCACCGCCAAGACCGACAAGCTGACCGCGCAGATCTCAGACGCGGCAACGCTCAAGAATTTCGTCAGCGACTTCGCCAAGGCGGTCAACACGCTCGTCACTGGCGGCACGCTCGCGACGCAGCCCAACGTCAGCGATCCCAAGGTTGCCGGCGCGACCGCGATCTCGGGCGCGCCGATGTCGGCCACCGCCTCGGCGAACGTCACCGTCACCTCGCTCGCCACCGTTCAGACCGTTACCAGCGCAAAGCTCGGCAAGACCGACCAGTTCGGCACCGGCAAGCTGACGATCAACATCGGCACCGCGAATTACACCGCAGGCAAGATGGATAGCCTGGCCGTCGGCAAGGCGAGCGACGGCACCGACCTGAGCTTCGACGTCGACATCGCGCCGCCCAACGACACGCTGTCGGGGATCGCCGCCGCGATCAACGCCAAGAACACCGGCGTCACCGCCGCGATCATCACCGATGCCGATGGCGGCGCGTTCCTGTCGCTCAAGGGGCAAAGCGGCACGGCGCAGGCGTTTTCGGTGAAGGGCACCGGCGGCACGCTCGACACGCTCAGCGTCGGGCCGGACGCGACCGCGACCTCGAAGATGGCGGTCGTCGGCCAGTCCGCGAACGCCAAATTGTCGGTCGACGGCGTGTCGGTCGAGCGGCCGAGCAACGAGATCAGCGATCTGGTACCCGGCGTCAAGCTGACGCTGGCCGGCACGGGCTCGATGACGCTCACCGGCACGCGCCCCGACACCGCGCTGACCAACGGCGTCAAGGATTTTGTCGAGACCTTCAACCAGTTGCTCAACGAGGTAAAGCAGCAGACCAATGCGGTCGACGGCAGCCTGCGCGCCGATCCGGCCGCCAAACAGCTGCTGCGCAACCTGCAGGGCTTCGCGAGCAAGACGTTGCTCCCCGATGCCGCGGCGGGCACGCCCTCGACGCTGGCGGGGATCGGCGTCACCACCGACAAGACCACCGGCGAGCTGACGATCGACGAGGCCGCACTGACCAAGGCGATGAAGGATTCGCCCGACTCGATCCAGGCGATGTTCACGCCGAACAGCTTCGGCGCGACCGGCATCAACGCCGCGATGCAGTCGCTGAAGCTGTCGTCGGGCAGCACGCTCTACGGGCTGGGCGCGACCGATCTGAAGCTGCGCAAGGCGCAGGACGATCTGACCAAGGAAAGCGCCAAGATCGACGAACAGGCGACGCGCTTCACGACGCGGCTGACGCAGCAATATGCCAGCATGAACTCGCGCGTGTCGGCCTATAAGCAGACGCAGGCGTTCATGACGCAGCAGATCGACGGCTGGTACAACAAGTCGAGCTGATCGGGAGAGACGACAGATCATGGCCTACGCCTCTTCCCTGCTGCGCGATCCGGCGCGCACCTATCGCGAGATCGACCTGGCGGGCCGCACCGCCGCGGCCGACGGCCCGGCGCTCGTCCAGCTGCTCTACGAGGAGCTGACCCAGGCGCTGCGCGTCGCTGCCTGGGCGGCCGATCACAAGCAGTTCGCGACGCGCAGCGAGCGCATCACCCGTGCCACCGCGATCCTGTTCGCGCTGGAGGCCAATCTCGATTTCGAGAAGGGCGGCGACGTGTCGCGCGCGCTGGCGCGCTTCTACGGCGGGTGCCGCCGACAGGTGATCGAGGCGAGCATCGGCACCGACGGCGCGCCGTTCCGCGCAGTCGCCGCCGAGCTGGAGGAAATCGCCAGCGCGTGGCGTCAGGCGCGCGCGGCATAGTTCCCGTCATTCCCGCGAAGGCGGGAATCCGGACGCGCGGGTCTTCGTAAGAGCCGCGACGTCAGAGGTTCTGGATTCCCACCTTCGCGGGAATGACGAAGCGGACGAGGACGATTATCCTCGAAACCAGTGGCGCTGGACGAACCAGACCACGATCCCCGCCGCGATCACCGCACAGGCGCCGGCGATCGCATCGAACGCCCACGGCTCCTCGGCATAGGGCAGCCCCTTGACGTTCATGCCGTACAGCCCGGTCAGGAACGTCAGCGGCAGGAAGATCATCGCCACCATCGCGATCACCAGACTGCGCTGGTCGAGCTGTTCGGCGCGCAGGTCGGTCAGCGCCTCGTGCATCAGGGCGGCGCGTTCGCGGATCGCCTCGACTTCCTCCGCCATGCGCGCGGCGCGGTCGGCGGCAGCGGACAGATGCGCGCGATCGTCTTCCGCCAGCCAGTCGCCGGGCAGCGTCGCCAGCCGTTCCAGCGCCGCGCGCTGCGGGCTGAGGAAGCGGCGATAGTTGATCGCCTCCGAGCGCATCCGCGTCACCGCGCGGCGCAGCTCGAAAACGCGATGCGCGCTCAGCTTCTGCTCGCAATCGTCGAGTCCGTCACCGAGGTCGGCGACGACCGGATCGAGATCCTCGGTGATCGCGGTGGCGATCGCCGCAATCAGGTCGCCGGGGTCGCGCAGCTCGCCATGCTCCATCTGCTCCTCGACGCGCGCCAGCGACACCAGCCGCTTGCGCGAGACGGTGATGACGCGTCCCCTGGTGGCCCAGATGCGAATCGAGGCGAGCACGTCCGACGTGTCGAGCGGCTCGTCGGTCCGCCCGCGCAGGTTGACGAACGCGCCATGCCCGATCTTCTCGGCGCGCGGGCGCGTCTCGGCGGCGGTCAGCGCGTCGACGGTGAAGGTGTCGAGCCGGGCGGCATCGCGCAGCCATGCCTGCGCCTCGGCGGCGTTGGAGGCGAGATGGATCCAGCGGAACGTCGCCTCTCCCGACAACGCGGCTTTCGGCGTCACCTTCTCGACTTTGCCGTCCTCGCCGACGCGCCATGCCACGCCGCTCATGATCGCATTCCGATATCCACGGTCAGCCCGGTGCCGTCCCTCGGGGCAGCGTCGCATTGTTCGCGCGCGGCGTCGGCGCGCGCACGGTCGAGGATCGCGGCGGGCACGTCGGCGCGGTGTGTGACGCGGTCGGCGGCGGCGAGCAACCGCGCCTGCCGCAGCGTCAGGTCGTCGGGATCGCGCGAGGCAAGTTCGACGCGCACGACGCCGGTCGTCGTCCGCCCGGCGAGCACCGCCGCTGCCGCATCGCACCCGTCGTAGTCGGCGAGCGGATCGAGCGCCGCGCCGGGCGCGAGCGCCGCACCGATCGCGCGCCGCCGCGCGCCGCCATCGGGCAGCGCGGCGCGCAACGCCGCGCGTGCGCCGTGCAACGCTTCGGCGAGCCGGCCCAGCGACGCCGGCAACACCGCCTCCAGCCGCTGCCGCACCGCCGCCGCCAGCCCGGCCGAGACGCCGCCGGTGCCGATCGCGACCAGCACCGGCGCGCGGTCGACGATCGCGGGCAGCGTGAAGTCGCAGAGTTCGGGCCGGTCGACCGCGTTGACCAGCACCCCGCGCGCCTTCAGCCGCGCCACCGCTTCGTCATCGTCGGCGACGATCGCGAGCCGGGCGTGCGGGTCGCCCTCGCCGACGATCACCGCCCCGGCGCGTTCAAGCAACCGCCGCTTCGGCTCGGCGGCCTCGCCCTCGCCGACGAGGATCACCGGGCGGCCGTTAAGGCGAACGAACAGCGGGAGGCTGTGAAGGGTCATGCGGCCTCACCTCGCGCCGCCGCTTCACCAACTCCCGTCACGGAAGGAAACGGCGTAGACCCTACAACCACTCTGGCACGCGCTCCGCGGCGAGGATCGTCTCCGCGGCGATCCGGTCGGCGACCACTGCATAGCGGTCGCCGTCGACCAGCACCTCGGGCACCAGCGCACGGCTGTTGTAGGTCGACGCCATCGTCGCGCCATAGGCGCCGGCGGTGCGTAGCACGGCGAGGTCGCCGCCCTCCACCGCGTCCATCTCGCGCGCCATCGCGAACGTATCGCCGGTCTCGCACACCGGGCCGGCGACGTTCGCCGTCATTCGCGCGCCACGCGGCGTCACCGCATCGACATCGTGCCATGCGTCGTACAGCGCGGGTCGCGCCAGATCGTTCATCGCCGCATCGACGATCACATAGGGATGCACCACCCCCGGCTTCACCCAGATCACGCGCGTCAACAGCACGCCGGCATTGCCCGCGATCACGCGGCCGGGCTCGAACATCAGCTGCACGTCCCAGCCCTTCGTCACGCGCTCGACCATCGCGCCATATTCGGCCGGGGTGCGCGGATCGTCGCCAGCCTTGTAGCGGACGCCGAGCCCGCCGCCGAGGTCGACGCGCGCCACCGGATGACCCGCCGCGCGGAGCTCGTCGACCAGCACCTTCACGCGTCGATAGGCGGCCTCCAGCGGGGCGAGATCGAACAACTGGCTGCCGATATGGATCGCGACGCCCTGCATCGACAGGCCGGGCAGCGCAGACAGCCGCGCATACATCGCCGGGGCCTGATCGATCGGCACCCCGAACTTGTTCTCCTTGCGTCCGGTCGAGATCTTGGCGTGCGTGCCCGCATCGACGTCGGGGTTCACCCGCAGCACCGCACGCGCGGTCAGCCCGCGTTCGTGCGCCAGCTGCGCAAGGACGACGCCCTCTTCCTCCAGCTCGAGGTTGAACTGGCCGATCCCGGCCTCAAGCCCGCGCAGCAGTTCGGCGCGCGTCTTGCCGACGCCCGAAAAGACGATCCCGCTCGCCGGAATGCCGGCCGCCAGCGCACGCGCCATCTCGCCGCCCGAGACGACGTCGGCACCATAGCCTTCGGCGGCGACGACGCGCAGCACCGCCAGATTCGGATTGGCCTTGATCGCATAGGCAAGGTGCACGTCAGGCACGCCGGACAGCGCGTCGCGGAAGGCGCGTGCCTGCGCGCGGAAAGCGGCGGCGGAATAGACGTAGACGGGGGTGCCCACCTCCTCGGCGATCCGGGTCAGCGGCACGCCCTCGCACCACAGGGCGCCGTCGCGGTAATGAAAATGGTCCATGGTCACTCGCAGAAATTCGTCAGCGTGGGGGAAGGTCGAACGGGTCGGGCTCCCGTTTCTGCGAGCTTTTCAATACTTCCCCGGTGCGCTGCGGCCGCGCCTGGACCGAGGGGGTGAGCAGGTCGGCGACCGCCGGCTGTTGCGCCGCGCCGTAGGGCGTGACCGGCATCGCCTGCCCCGGTGCGGGCTTCAGCGCCTGCGTCGATCCGCACGCGGCGAGCGGGAGCGCGGCGAGGATCAACAGCGCCCTCATGCGCGCGCCGCCCGGATCGCGGCGCGGACATTGTCGGGCGCGGTGCCGCCGAAGCTCTTGCGGCTCGCCACCGAGGCATCGACCGACAGCACGCCGTAGACCGCATCGGTGATCCGCGCGTCGATCGCCTGCAGATCGGCGAGCGGCACCTTGTCGAGCGTGCAGCCGAGTGCCTCGGCCCGCGCCACCGCACGCCCGGTGATGTGATGCGCCTCGCGGAACGGCACATCGGCCTCGCGCACCAGCCAATCGGCCAGGTCGGTGGCGGTCGCGAAGCCGCTTTCCGCCAGCGCGCGCATCCGGTCGGTGCGGAACGTCGCGCTTTCGATCATACCGGTCATCGCCGCGATCGAGATCGCCAGCAGGTCGTGGCACTCGAACACCGGCGGCTTGTCGTCCTGCATGTCCTTGGAGTAGGCGAGCGGCAGCCCCTTCATCGTCACCATCAGGCTGACGAGGCAGCCGGTGATTCGCCCGCTGTGCCCGCGTACCAGCTCGGCGGCGTCGGGGTTGCGCTTCTGCGGCATGATCGAGCTGCCGGTCGACCATTGATCGCTGAGCGACACGAACCCGAACGGCTGCGACGCCCATAGCACGAATTCCTCGGCGAGCCGGCTGAGGTGCAGGGAGCATTGCGCCGCGGCGGTGAGGTAATCGAGCGCGAAGTCGCGGTCGCTGACCGAATCGAGGCTGTTGCGCGTCGGCCCGTCGAAGCCGAGCGCGGCGGCGGTGGCGTGACGGTCGACCGGGAAGCCGGTCCCCGCCAGCGCCGCCGCGCCCAGCGGGCACAGATTGCCGCGCGCGCGATTGTCGCGGAAGCGGCTGATGTCGCGCGACACCATCTCGTGATAGGCCATCAGATGGTGGCCCAGCGTCACCGGCTGCGCCGATTGCAGGTGGGTGAAGCCGGGCATCACGCTGCCGGCATGTTCCTCGGCGCGCGCCAGCAATGCGGCGTCCAGCGCATCCAGCGCCGCCAGCACTTGATCGGTCGCGTCGCGCACCCACAGGCGGAAGTCGGTCGCGACCTGATCGTTGCGGCTACGCGCGGTGTGCAGCCGCCCGGCCGCCGCGCCGATCGCATCGGACAGCCGCGCCTCGGTCAGCATATGGATGTCTTCCATCGCCAGATCGTCGGGCACGCCCTCCGCGGCATAGCCCGCCGCGACCTGCTCCAGCCCGTCGCGGATCGCGGCCGCGTCCGCGTGCGAGACGATCCCCTGTTCGGCGAGCATCGCGACATGCGCGCGGCTGCCCGCGACATCCTGCCGCCACATCCGCTTGTCGAAGGGGATGGACGCGTTTATCTCGCGCATCACCGCGGCGGGCCCTTCGGCGAACCGCCCGCCCCACATCTGGTTGGAACCGCTCATGGCATCCCGCGTCGCGATCGTCTGTCTCCTCGGCACCGCGCTGGTGATGGCCGCGTGCGATAAGCCGTCCCCGGGCAACGGGCAAGCGGGGGGACAGACGGAGATCGCGAGCAGCGACGAAGTCCCCGCCACGTCGGCGCCGAAGGTCGACAAGATCGACCGCAGTCACAAGGGCGAGCGCGCGCCCGACGTAACCTTCACCCCGGCGGCAGGCGGCGCGGCGACCAGTCTGGCGGCGTTCAAGGGCAAGCCGGTGCTGGTCAACCTGTGGGCGACGTGGTGCGCGCCGTGCGTCAAGGAGATGCCCACGCTCGACGCCGCCGCTGCGACACTCGGCGACAAACTGCCGGTGCTCGCGATCAGCCAGGACATGGAGCCCGCCAAGGCCACCGCCTTCCTCGCACAGCGCAAGTTCGCGAACCTGCGTCCGTTCCTCGACCCGAAGCTGGGGCTGAGCACCGGTTATGGCGCGAACCTGCCGACGACGATCCTGTACGGCGCGGACGGCAAGGAAATCTGGCGCGTGACCGGCGACATGGACTGGACCGGCGCGGAGGCGAAAAAGTTGCTGGCTGAGGCGGCGTAATTCTCGTCCTCGCCACAGGCAAACGCCGTCATTCCCGCGAAGGCGGGAATCCAGAACCCCGGACGTCCATGGCTGTTGCGAAAACCTGCGCGTCTGGATTCCCGCCTTCGCGGGGATGACGGCTTTGGGCGGTACGCCGATCACTCCCAGCCGCGACGAACGAAAGCAACTGAACATCATGACCCGCGCCGCCTCCACCAGCACCGCGCCCGCACTCATCGCGGTGCTCGTCGCGAATGCGGCGCTGGCCTTCGGCCCCTTGTTCGTCCGCCTCGCCGATACCGGTCCGGTCGCCGCCGCCTTCTGGCGGATCGCGCTGGCGGTGCCGGTGCTCGGCGGTATCGCGATCGCCTCGCGCAAGCCCGCTGCGGCGGCCACCTCGTGGCGCATCTGGCTGTTCGTCGCGCTGGCGGGGGTCGCCTTCGCCGCCGATCTCGGGACGTGGCACCTCGGCATCCTCCACACGACGATGGCCAACGCAACGTTGCTCGGCAATTCGGCGACCTTCCTGTTCCCGCTCTGGGGGTTCCTCGTCGCGCGTGCGTGGCCGACGCGGATGCAGGGTGCCGCGTTGCTGCTTGCCGCCGCAGGTACGGCGCTGTTGATGGGGCGATCCTACCAGCTCGATCCGCGCCACTTGGCCGGCGACCTGCTGTGCATCGTCGCCGGGGTGCTCTACGCGCTCTACTTCATTCTGATGTCCGATGTGCGCCGCGCGCTGGCACCGTGGCTGGCGCTGGCGCTGTCGTCGCTCGCCTCGTTGCTGCCGCTGCTCGGTTTCGCGTTGATCCTCGGCGAGCGGATCATTCCGCAGCACTGGACCCCGCTGATCGCGCTGGCGATCGTGTGCCAGCTCGTCGGGCAGGGCTGCATGATCTATGCGCTGGGCCGGCTGTCGCCGCTGGTGGTCGGGCTGGCGTTGCTGATCCAGCCGACCGTGGCGGCGGCGATCGGCTGGGTGCATTTCGGCGAAGCGCTCGGCGCGCCCGATTTCGTGGGGATCGCCATGATCGCTGCGGCATTGGTGCTGGTGCGCGACACGCGGCGCGATGCTAAAGAGCCATCGGCCGCCCATCCGGTGCCGGAGGAAAAGCGATGATCGAGAATCTGACGCCGGAAGACCTGACGCTGGACGAGGTCCGCGCACGGCTCGCCCCCGCGATCGCCGCCAATGCCGCGTTCGACGGCTGGGGTGACACCGCCCGCGATCTCGCCGCCGAGCAGGAAGGCATCGACCCCGATGTCGCCCGACTCGCGTTCGCGGACGGCGCGGTGGCGATGATCGATGCCTGGTTCGCGCATGTCGATGCCGCGATGGCCGCGGCGCTGCCGCCCGCGACACTGGCGACGATGAAGATCCGCCAGCGCATCACCGCGCTGGTCGAGGCGCGGCTGGCGGTGCTCGCCCCCGAGCGGGAGGCGCTGCGTCGCGCGCGCGCCATCCTCGCCTTGCCGACCAACGTCGCCGCCGCGGCGCGGTTGGGCTGGCGCAGCGTCGATGCGATGTGGCGGCTCGCCGGCGATCATGCGACCGATTACAATCACTACACGAAGCGCGCGCTGCTGCTGGCGGTTTATGCTGCCACCACCACCGTGTTCCTCGATGACGACAGCGACGAGCAGGCGGATACCCGCGCCTTCCTCGCGCGCCGCATCGACGGGATCATGCGGTTCGAGAAGGCCAAGGCGCAATTCACGCGCCGGACGCAGCATCGGCCGAGCCTCAGCCGCTTCATCGGCCGGCTGCGCTACCCGGTGGTGTGAGCGGCCGAACCGCGTCACTCGCTAATTGATAATCAATCTCATTGCGATTATAGAAGCCGGGTGACCACGCCCATCAGCCTCGAAACGCTCCCGCGGCACCAGGCCGCCATCGTCGACGACATCGATTGGTCGCGGCTCGCCACGCCCGAGGCGCGGCGGTTGCGCGAACTCGGTTTTGATTCGGGCGTGCCGGTGCAGGTGCTTCACCGCGCGCAGCTTGGCGGCGGCCCGGTCGCGTGCCGGATCGGGCGGATGACCGTGGCGCTGCGCCGCGCGGTCGCCGGCGCGATCCGCGTCTCGGTCGAACCGCTCCCCGCCGAGTGACGCGCCCCCGGCGCCACGCGTGATGGAAATGCCCCCGCTGGTCGCGATGGTCGGCAACCCCAATGCCGGCAAGAGCGCGCTGTTCAACGCGCTGACCGGCGCACGACAGAAGGTCGGCAATTATCCCGGCGTCACCGTCGAGCGCCACTCGGGCCGGCTTGCGCTCGACGACGGCCGTCCGGTCGAGCTGGTTGACCTGCCCGGTGCCTACAGCCTCGAACCCTCGTCCCCCGACGAACGCGTGACGCGCGACGTGCTGCTCGGCGCGCAGGCCGGCGAACGCCGCCCCGATGCGTTGGTCGTCGTGCTCGACGCCGCCAATCTCGACAACCATTTGCGCTTCGCGATGCAATTGATCGCGCTCGGATTGCCGGTGGTGGTTGCGCTCAACATGGTCGACCTTGCCGAGCGTGATGGGCTGGTGCTCGATCCGGCGGTGCTGGAGCGCGAGCTGGGCGTGCCCGTCGTCCCGACGGTAGCGGTGCGACGGCGCGGGATCGACACCTTGCGCGCGACGTTGACCACCTTGGTCGGCGCACCCGCCGCGCCAGCCACTCCCGCGACGCCGGTCGAGGACATCCGCACACTACAACGCCGCGCGCGCGCGCTCTCGCAGGCCGCGACGATCAGCGAGACTCCGACGCGTCGCTGGCACCATGCGCTCGACAGCGTCGCGCTGCACCCGGTGTTCGGCCCGATCCTGCTCGTGGCGTTGCTGTTCGTGATGTTCCAGGCGGTGTTCAGTTGGTCGGAAGCGCCGGTCGGCTGGATCGAGGACGGGTTCGCCGCGCTGGAGGCCGCGATCAAGGGCATGATGCCCGCCGGTTTCCTGCGCTCGCTCCTCACCGACGGCGTGATCGCGGGTGTGGGCGCGGTGGTCGTCTTCCTGCCGTTGATCCTGATCCTCTTCCTGTTCATCCTCGTGCTGGAAGCATCGGGCTATATGGTCCGCGCCGCCTTCCTGCTGGACCGGTTGATGGCCGGCGTTGGGCTGTCGGGGCGCGCGTTCATCCCGCTGTTGTCGAGCTTCGCGTGCGCGGTGCCGGGAATTATGGCGACGCGCACGATCGACGACGAGAAGGATCGGCTGACCACGATCCTGATCGCGCCGCTGATGACCTGCTCGGCGCGGCTGCCGGTCTATACGATCATTATTGCCGCCTTCATTCCGGCGCGGCAGGTGCTGCCGTTCGTCGGGTTGCAGGGGCTGGTGCTGCTCGGCCTCTATTTGATGGGCATCGTCGGCGCGTTCGTCGCCGCGCTACTGCTCCGCCGCACCGTGACGAAGGGCGAAAGCTCGGGCTTCATGATGGAAATGCCCAAATACCAGCTGCCGCGGCTTCACGATGTCGCGATCGGGCTGTGGAGCCGCGCAGTGATCTTCCTGAAGCGCGCGGGCACGACGATCGCGCTGACGACGGTGGTGCTTTGGGCGCTGCTCAGTTTCCCGCAGGCCCCTGCCGGTCAGAAGCAGGTCGAATATTCGATCGCCGGTCGCATCGCGAGCGGGCTGGAGGTCGTCGTCCGCCCGATCGGCTTCAATCACGATATCGCGCTGGCGCTGATTCCGACGATGGCGGCGCGCGAGATTGCGGTCGCGGCGATCGGCACCGCCTATGCGATCGACGATACCGAAGACGCATCGGGCGCGAAGAGCCTCGTCGATCACCTGCGCGGCCGCTGGTCGCTGCCGACCGCGCTCGCCTTCCTGATGTGGTTCGTCTTCGCCCCGCAATGCATCAGCACGATCGCGGTGACCCGGCGCGAGACGAACGGCTGGAAATGGCCGCTGTTCATGTTGGGCTATCTGTTCGTGACCGCTTATGTCATGGCGGGGATCACATTCTGGCTGGCGACGTTCGCCGGCCTCTAAGAGGTTTGCATGGCAGGCAGCGTCAACAAGGTCATTCTCGTCGGCAATCTCGGGCGCGATCCCGAGTCGCGCTCGTTCCAGAACGGCGGCAAGGTGGTGAATCTGCGCATCGCGACGTCGGAATCGTGGAAGGACCGCAACACCGGCGAGAAGAAGGAAAAGACCGAATGGCATTCGGTCGCGATCTTCAACGAAGGGCTGGCGAACGTCGCCGAGCGCTTCCTGCGCAAGGGCAGCAAGGTCTATATCGAGGGCCAGCTCCAGACGCGGAAGTGGCAGGATCAGCAGGGCAACGACAAATACAGCACCGAAATCGTGTTGCAGGGCTTCAACTCGGTGCTGACGATGCTCGACGGTCCCGGCGGCAATTCGGGTGGTGGCGGCGGCGGCAGCCGTGACGATTTCGGCGGCGGCGATGATTTCGGTGGCGGTGGTGGCGGCTACGGCGGCGCGCGCGGAGGCGGTGGTGGCGCCGCACGTGGCGGTGCCGGCAGCGGCGCAGCGGCCGGCGGTGCGCGTGGGGGCGGCTATGGCGGTGGGTTCGCGGACGATCTCGACGACGATGTACCCTTCTAAATGACCGAACTCCGCCCCGGCTTGCAAATCTGTCCCGAGGCGCTGGACGAGGCGAAGCGGTCGGAGGTGCTTGCCGCCTATGATGTCGATTCGCTGCGCGGCACCGCGGTGCTGAAGCAGATCACCGATTTCGCCGCGCATCTGTGCGGTGTCCCGGTCGGCCTCGTCAGCATCCTCGACACCGATCACCAAACGTTCCTGGCGCGCACCGGCTTTCCGGAGGGGCCGGAGCCGCCACGCGAACATTCGTTCTGCGGCCATGCGATGTGGGACAGCGGGTTGATGGTCGTCACCGACGCCACCGCCGATCCGCGTTTCGCCACCAATCCGCTCGTCACCGGCGAAATGAACCTGCGCTTCTATGCCGGAGCCCCGCTGATCTCCGACGACGGCTTTCCGATGGGATCGCTGTGCGTGCTCGACACGGTGCCGCACCCCGAAGGGCTGACCGCGCTGCAGCGCGAGGGGCTGACGGTGCTGGCCGCCAATGTCCTCGCCCGGTTGCGGGACTCGCGCGACGGCGCGGCGCGGCGCGCCTCGCTCCGTCGCGCGCGCAGCGCGGCGGCGGAAAGCGAAACGCGCTTCCGCATCCTCGCCGACACGATGCCGCAGATGGTGTGGTCGACGCTGCCCGACGGCTATCACGATTATTACAACGCGCGCTGGTACGCCTTCACCGGCGTGCCCGAGGGATCGACCGATGGCGAGGCGTGGAACGGCATGTTCCATGCCGACGACCAGTCACGCGCCTGGGCCATGTGGCGGCATTCGCTGGCGACCGGCGACCCCTATGAGATCGAATATCGCCTGCGCCACCATGACGGCACCTACCGCTGGGTGCTCGGCCGCGCCTTGCCGATCCGTGACGCCGAAGGCGCGATCACGCGCTGGTTCGGCACCTGCACCGACATCCACGAACAGAAAATCGCGATGGAGCAGCGCGAGATCATCAGCCAGGAGCTGAGCCACCGCATCAAGAACATCTTCTCGGTGGTCGCCGGGCTGGTGCATCTGACCGGGCGCACCCACCCCGAACTGGCGGGGTTGATGGGCGAATTGCGGCAGCGGATCACCGCGCTTGGTCGCGCGCATGATTTCGTCCGCCCACACAGCGATCAATCGCGTCCGACGCTGCGCCAGGACAGTCTGCACGGCATGCTCGTCGAGCTTTTCTCCCCCTATCACGCGCAGGGCCGCGAACGGATTCGTATCCTCGGCGACGACGTGACCGTCGACGATCGCGCCGCCACCCCGCTCGCGCTGATCTTCCACGAGCTGGCCACCAACGCGAGCAAATATGGTGCGCTGTCGTCGGCGGACGGGCACGTCACGCTGACGATCACCGTCGAAGCCGGCGACGTGGTGCTGGATTGGTGCGAGCGCGACGGCCCGCCGCTGTCGGGCCTGCCGACGCAGACCGGTTTCGGCTCGCAGCTGATCGAGATGAGCGCTGCACGGCAATTGGGCGGCACTGTGACACGCGAGTGGCCGACGCCCGGGCTGGAGGTGACCATGCGCGTGCCGATGATCGCGTTCAGCCGGTAAGGTGAATGTCCGATGTGCCGCAACGACGTGTTGCGGCCCGCGGCGCGCGCTTAACTCGCCGGAGTGGGGCCGGTACTGGGGACGGTCGAGGCCGGCCAGCGTATGAAATCGAGGCATTCGCCGTCGCCGGCATCCGGCTGCGCGGCGGTGCGCGCCGCCGCCAGGATCGCCTCCTCGTTGAACGGCTTGCGCACATAGCCCAATGCCGCGTCGCAATTCGGGATCTGTCCGGGGTTGGCGGTCACGAACACCACATTCACGCCGTAGTCGCGCGCGATCCGCTCGGCGATGTCGGGCCCGGTGGCCCCGTCACGCAGATTGACGTCGACGAACGCAAAGCGGCATCCCGGCGCGGCTTCCAATGCCGACTCCGCGTCGGCGGCGATCGCTACGACTTGATATCCCGCATCCTCCAGAATCCGTTCCAAATCGAGCGCAACGAAAATCTCGTCCTCGACGATTAGCGCCGTCGCAGTCATGTCGGAGTCCTTATCACGGACGACTTAACCGCGATCAACTTTGCTTTGTTCCCGGCGCAGCAGGAAGATCGCATGTTCGGCAAGGAAGTTCGCCGCCGCGCCGCCGGTCTGCTTGTCGCCCGACAGAAACCACGCTCCTTCAACGATCACCCCGCGCTCGGCGAGATGCGCGCGGAAATCGTCGATCGTCAGATGGTGGATGTTGGGCGTGTCGTACCAGCGTTCGGGCAGCAGCCGCGTCACCGGCA
>NZ_CAXIAM010000054.1:0-21982 GCF_964021865.1 uncultured Sphingomonas sp. | reverse complement strand
ACGACCAGCCGCAGCGTGTCGGCGATCAGGTTGACCAGCGTATGGTCCTTCAACAGCTTGGGATATTCGGCGAACACCGCCGAGGACTTCGGGTCCTCGACATGCGGCTCCAGCGCGATCGGGCCTTCCATCCGCAGCATCTTCATCAGCTTGCTGACGAGGAAGATGACGTCGAGATAGTCCTGCTTCTTGTACTTGGGCCCCTTGAAGACCTTGCCGAGGCCGCCGCCGACCGCCTTCAATTCCTTGCCGGAATTGCCGATGACCAGCGCGCCGACCGCGGCGCCGCCGATGATGAGCATCTCGTGCGGGATCGCATGGAAGACGGGCCCCAGGTTGCCGCCGGTGATGGCGAAGCCGCCGAACACCATGCCGAGAAGGATGACGAGGCCGATGGCCGGGAACATGGCACTTTTCCCCAATAAGCGTGCGGGATGATTCTCGAGGGGAGTGGTTAACCCGACAGCGGTGGAGAAGTGGTTACCGTGCCAGCGATGATGTGGGGTTCGAGGGGCAGCGCGGCGCCGGCGAGACGCGTCATTGCGAGCGTAGCGAAGCAATCCAGGGCCGGATCAGGACGCCCTGGATTGCTTCGCTACGCCCGCAATGACGGAAATGTTCTGGACGATCAGCGCAGGTAGCTGAACAGCGACAGCTGCGACAGTTTGGAGAAGCTCGACTGGGTCGCGTTGAGGATCGTCATCGTCTTGGCGAATTCCGCCGCGGTCGCGGTCATGTCGGTATCCTCCAGCGACGAGCGCAGCTCCTCGCGGTCGGCCGAGACATTCTCCTGCAACGTCTGCTGAAGCTCGACCCGCGCGGCGCGGGCACCGACCGACGCCTGGACGATCGAGACCTGATCGGTCGCGCTGTTGATCTTGTCGAGCGCGCCGCGCGCGGACTCGCCGGTCGTGTCGCCGCCCTGCAAGGCCGCGGCGAGCTGCGACAGGATCGCCAGCGTGTCGCCGGCCGGGCTCTGGAAGATGCGCGCGGCGGTTTCGGTCGGCTGGATCGACATGTTGTCCGCGATCGGCACTTCGGACAGCGACGGCGCAGTATTGTAGGTGAAGGTGCCGTCGGCGTTCTTCGTGATCGCCGCGTCGCCGCTGGCGCTGCCGAACAGCGAGCGGCCGTTCGAATCGGTGACGTTGCCCAGCCCGACCAGCGTGTCGACGACTGCCTTCAGCTCGTCGCCGATCACCTTGCGGTCCTGCACGCTCAGCGAGCCGTTGCCGGCGCGCACCGTCAGTTCGGTGGCGCGCTGCATCTGGGTCGTGATCGACTCCAGCGTCGTGTCGGCCTGCGACAGCAGCGACGACGACATGTTCATGTTCGACGTATAGGCAGCCGCATCGATGTTCTTGCGATCGAACTCGGCAAGCTGCTGCCCGATCGCGACATTCTCGGACGGCGAGGTGAATTTCTTGCCGGTCGCCAGCTGGGTCTGGAGCTTGACCGCGTTCGACATCAGCGATCCCATCCGGGCCGCGGACCGATCGAACATGAGGCTGCTGGAGATCTGCATGGTGCTTACCTGATCTCGAGGATCGACTGGAAGGTTTCCTTGGCGACCTGGATGACGCGGCTCGATGCCTGATACGCCTGCTGGTACTTCAGCAGGTCGACCGCCTCGTTATCCAGGTTCACGCCCGTCAGTTCGGAGCGCGTGGTGATCGCGCCGTCGCGGATCGTGGTCTGCGCCTCCGCGACCAGCCGCCGCTGCTTGAGCGTCGCGGCATTGTCGGTGACGAGGCCCTGTACGCTGCCCTCGAACCCCATGCTGCTGCGCTTGCCCGCCAGCGCGACGAGGTTTGACGCATCGCGCGATCCGCCCGAGCGGCCGGCCGCCGCGATCTGGTCGCCGCCGGTCAGCTTCACCTTGAACTGGGTCGGGTCGGTGGTGCTCGCCTCGAAGAAATCGGTGCCGGCGTTGCCCTTCAGGTCGTCGCCGGCGGCCTGCAGCGTGTTGACCGTCTCGGTCAGGTCCTTGGCGATGCGCCCGAGCGCGTCGCGCGTCGTGGCGATGCGCTGCGCGCCCTCGACCATTCCGGCCAGCGATCCGCCATCGGGGTCGAACAGCGTGGGGGAGCCGGTGGGCGGACGCACCGCGAGCGCGACGTTGCTGCCGGTGCGGCCATAGGCGACCTCGCTGGCGTCGCGCGGGTCGACCAGCACCGGTCCGTTGGGGCCGGCGGCGCGGACGGTGGCGCGGCCGTAATCGTCGATCTTGACGTCGACGTCGGTCAGCGCGCTCATCTGCTGGAGCAGGTCGTCGCGCTGGTCCATCAGCCCGGCCATCGCCGAGGTGCCGGGCGCGGTGCGCACCAGCCCCTGGTTGACCTTGAGCATCGCCTGATTGAGCCGGGTCAGCTCGGCGGCGGCCTGCCCGGCCTGTCCGTCGAGTTCGGCGGCCGAATCGTCGAGCGCGCGGGCAGTGACGCCGAACGCATCGGCGACCGAGGAGCCGGCGCTCAGCATCCCGGCGCGCAGCGCGGTGGAGGAGGGATCGGCCTGCAGCGCGGTGCCGGCGGCGAAGAAGGCGGTCATCCGCGACGACAGCCCGCCGCTGCCCAAGGCAGTTTCGATCCGCTCCAGCCAGACCGATCCGGCCTCGGTCCGCGACAGATCGGAAGCGGCGGTGCGCAGCGTCTGGTCGGCATAGGCATTGCCGGCGCGCAAGATGTTGAACGCCGACGACCCCATGCCGTTCGGCGACGAGGTGTTGAAGCCGGTGCCCCCGGTGATCTCGCGGATGCTGGGCGTGCGCCGGACGTAGGACGCATTGCCGGCATTGGCGATGTTCTCCGACGTCGTCGCCAGCGCCGTCTGATACGTGCGCACGCCCGAAGCGCCGAGGGAGAGCAGATCACTCATGCGGTGAGAGTCGCACGATTCGGGTTAAGATCGGGTTGACGGGCGGTTCGAGGGGAGTTTTGGCCCATCGCCCGGCGGAGGGAGCAAGGCTCGCCTCAAGGTCGTCGTCATTGCGAGCGCAGCGAAGCAATCCAGGGCGTCCTGGTCCGGCTCTGGATTGCTTCGCTGCGCTCGCAATGACGAAAAAGGGTCAGGGCTTCGGCGTGGCCGGCGCCGTTGCGCCCGAACCCGTCTCCATCCCCGGCTGCGCCTGCGCGAGGAACTTGCTCATCGCCTGCCCGATGCCGAGCGGGTGGTGCTCGGCCATGTTCTGGACGACCTTCTGGTCGCTCATGTCGCGGAAGGTGTCCATCGCCTTGCTGTCGATCAGCGGGTCGGCGAGCTTGGCCTGCCGCATCGATTTGAGCATCATGCCCGTGAACACCGACTCGAACTGCTGCGCGGCCTTGTCGAGATTCTGCTTCGTCGCGGCGCGCGACAGGCCGGTGTCGAGGCCGGTCTGGCCGGTGATGGGACCGATCGCGTCGCTCATCACAGCACCACCAGTTCGGCCTTGAGCGCGCCGGCTTCCTTGAGCGCCTCGAGGATCGCGACGAGGTCCGCCGGGGATGCGCCGATCGCGTTCACCGCCTTCACGACGTCGGCCAGCTTCGGGCCGGGCGTCAGCAGGAACATCGGCTTCTTCTCCTCGGTGACCTGGACATTGGAGCGATTCTCCAGCGCGGTCTGCCCGTTGCTGAGCGGCGCGGGCTGGCTGACGCGCTGGCTCTCGTCGATGCGGACGGTGAGCTTGCCGTGCGTCACCGCCGCCGGGGCGAGCCGCACCGCGGAGTTGATGACCACCGTGCCGGTGCGCGCGTTGACGATCACCCGTGCGGGCGGTTCGGCGCTGTCGACGGTAAGGTTCTCGATCTCGCTCATCAACGTCGCGCGGACATCCGCGCCGACCGGTGCGCGCACCGCCACCGATACCGCGTCGGTCGCTTGCGCGCTGCCGAAACCGAGCTTGCGGTTGATCGCCGCGGCGACGTTCTGCGCGGTGGTGAAATCGGCGCGGGCGAGATTGTAGGTGAGGAACGGCGTGTCGGCGAACCCGGTCGCGACCGCGCGTTCCACCGTGGCGCCCTCGGGGATACGCCCGGTCGAGGGGACGTTGACGACGATCTTCGACCCGTCCGCGCCCTCCGCGCCCAGCCCGCCGACCGCGAGATTGCCCTGCGCCATCGCATAGACCTGTCCGTCGGCGCCGAGCAGCGGGGTGAGCACCAGCGCGCCGCCGCGCAGCGACTTGGCCTTGCCCATCGAGGCGACGGTGATGTCGATCCGCTGGCCGGGCTTGGCGAACGGCGGCAGCTCGGCGGTGATCAGCACCACCGCGGCGTTCTTCAGCCCCGGATTGGCGTTGGCGGGCAGTTGCAGCCCGAAGCGCGACGCGACCGCCTTCACCGATTGCACGGTATATTCGAGATTGTCGTCGCCGGTGCCGGGCAAGCCCACCACCACGCCGTAGCCGGTCAGCTGGTTCGAGCGGATGCCCTGGAAGCCGCCGAGATCCTTGATGCGGTCCGCGTGCGCGGGCACCGAGACGATCAGCGCGACGAGCGCGATGAAGAGCGTGCGCAGCATCAGAACGGGCTCACCACCTGGAAGAAGCGGGACAGCCAGCCCTGGCGGCTGGCACGGGCGACGTCGCCCTTGCCGGTATAGGCGATCTGCGCATCGGCGACGCGGGTCGATTCGACGCGATTGTCGCGGTCGACGTCGGCGGTGCGCACGATCCCCTTGATCTGCACGAATTCGTCGCCGCGGTTGAGCGTCACGCGCTTCTGCCCGCGCACCAGCATCGTGCCGTTGGGATAGACTTCCGCGACCGTCACCGACACCTCGCCCGACAGCGAGTTCGCCTGATCGGCGCTGCCGGTGCCGTTGAAGCCGCGCTTGCCGTCCATGCCGATGTCGGTGGAGTTCAGCAGGCCGCCCAGCGGGCCGCTGGTCGGCGGGGTGAGCCCGAACGAGCCCTTCGAATCGATCTTCGACGCCGACGACTTGGACGCCGCGGTACGCTCGACCAGCACGATCGTCAGCGGATCGCCGACGCGGCGCGCGCGCCATCCTTCATAGAGCGCGGCATAGCCGCCCGATGCCTGGAAGATCGCGCCATCGGCGACCGGAGCGGTCGGCACCGGGGCGACCGGCTCGACGCGCGCCGCGCTGAAATCCTCGGCGGGCTTCTTCTTGAGCAGCTTGCCGAACACGCTGGCGTGCGCAGGCGCAGGGACCAGCGCCACCGCGGCGGCGGCGCCGAGCACGCCGCCCAGCAACACGCGCAACCGGCGAAAGGAAGGGGCATTCGTCATGATGCGACTTATGACAGATTCTGGTTAACGGTTTTCAGCATGTCGTCGGTGGCGGAGATCATTTTCGAATTGACCTCATAGGCGCGCTGGGTCTCGATCATGTCGACCAGTTCCTCGACGACGTTGACGTTGCTCGCCTCCAGCGTCCCCTGCCGCACGCGGCCGCGGCCGTCCTCGCCGGGCACGCCCATGTTGGCCGCGCCGCTCGACGCGGTTTCCAGCAGGAAATTGTCGCCGTTCGATTCGAGCCCCGCCGAGTTCGGGAAGCTGGCGACCTGGATCTGCCCGAGGTTCTGCCCTTCGGTCTGCCCAGGGATCGTGGCGGTGACGGTACCATCGGTGCCGATCGTGATCTGCGTCGCGTTGGTGGGGATCGTGATGCCGGGCATCACCTGATAGCCCTGGCTGGTGATCAGCAACCCCTCGGGCGAACGCGAGAAGTTGCCGGCGCGGGTGTAGCCGAGCTGCCCGCCGGGCATCTGCACCTGGAAATAGCCGTTGCCGTCGAGCGCGAGGTCGAGGCTGTTGCCGGTCTGGCTCATCGAGCCCTGCGTCTCGGTGCGCGACGTGCCCTGCACGCGCACGCCGGTGCCGAGGTTGAGCCCGGTGGCATATTGCGTCTCGCCGGTCGATTGCGCGCCCGGCGCGGTGACGACCTGGTACGACAGCGTCTCGAACGCGGCGCGATCGCGCTTGAACCCGGTCGTGCTGACATTGGCGAGGTTGTTCGAAATGACGCGCATCCGCGTGTCCTGGGCATCCAGCCCGGTGCGCGCGATGTGCATGGCGGCAGTGGTCATCGGTCAGTCCTTCCTCAGCCCGGCAGGCGCATCACCGATGCGCTCGATTCGTCCATGGAGCGGGCCTCTTTCAGCAAGTTGGCCTGCACTTCGTAGCCGCGCTGGTTCTCGATCATGTCGACCAGCGCCTGGGTCATGTTGACGTTCGAGCCCTCCAGCGCCCCGCTGGTGACCCCGGCGTCGAGATCGGCGGGCATCACGCCGCCGCCGCGTACGCGCATCAGGTTGTCGAGCCCCTTCACGGCATCGCTGCCCTTGCTCGACACCACCTTCAGCCGGTCGACGACGGTGGTCTGCCCGGTCTTGTCGCCCTGCGGCACGATCGAGATCGAGCCGTCCGAGCCGATGCTGATCGAATCGTACGGCGGCACGGTGATCGGGCCGCCCTGTCCCATGACGATGAAGCCATCGCCGGTCTGGAGCGCGCCCGAGGCGGCCACCGTCAGGTCGCCGCGCCGCGTATAGGCCTCCGACCCGTCCGACGCCTGCACCGCAAGCCATTTGTCGGCATCGCCCATCGCGACGTCGAGCGGCCGCCCGGTCTGCTGGACGACGCCCGGCGCGCGATCGGCGTCGCGCACCTCTTCCGAGGTCGGCTGGCGCGCCGAAAGCTGCGTCGAGCCGTCGGACAGGATGATCCGGTCGAACACCACGCGATCGGCGCGGAACCCGGTGGTGGAGACGTTCGCCATATTGTTGGCGATCGCGGCCTGCGACTGCATATGCGCGCGCAGGCCCGTCGCCGCGGTATAGACCAGCTTGTCCACTTACATCCTCTCCGACGTGCCGGCCGCGTGCATCAGCCGCGGATGTTGAGGATCGCCTGCGACACCTGCGTCGCGGTATCGAGCGCCTTCGAGTTCGCCTGGAAGTTGCGCTGCGCGGCGATCAGGTTGACCAGTTCCTCGGTGATGTCGACGTTCGAGCCTTCGAGCTGGCCCGACTTCAGGCTGCCGAAGCCTTCGGCGGCAGCGAAGCCGAGCGTCGCCTTCCCCGAGATACCCGTCGCCTGCCAATAGTTGCTGCCCGCCTGCCGCAGCCCGGTCGGCGCGGAAAACTTCGCGATCGCGACCTTGCCGAGCGGGACGATGTCCGAGTTCGAATAGCTGGCCTTGATGATGCCCGCGTCGTCGACGGTGATGCCGACCAGCTGGCCGACCGCCACGCCGTCCTGCACGCGGTTGCTGACCGCGGCGGCGGCCGAGGTCTGAGTCGAGCCCGACAGGTCGAGCTTGATCGTCTGCTGCGCCGCGCCCGAGGCCGGGATGAACGGCTTGAACTGGATCGCAGTCGGTGGGACCAGCGCGCCAGTGGTGTCGTAGGTCTGTGTGACCGGCCCCGGCGCTGAAGCGGTGGAAGGAGTCAGCATCTGGTCGCCGACATAGGTGTAGACGTCCCACGTGCCGGTGTTCGGCGGCGTAGCAGTGGGCGCGCCCTCGGCGGTGCGCACGTAATAGCTGGTCATCGTCATCGCGTTGCCGTTCGCGTCATAGACGCGAGTCGCGACCGAGTTGTTGTAGGTCGAGGTATCGGTGCGCTTGAAGCCGCTCGTAGGCTTGACGGTTGCGGTCGACGGGATCTGCACCTTGGTGGCGACGTTCTTGGTCGCGGTCGGCGAGCCGCTGGTCGGCTGGATCTGCAGGTTGGTCAGCGACTTGTCGCCGGTCGCGGTGACGTTGCCGTCGTTATCGACCGGGTAGACCATCAGGTAGCTGCCCTGCGCGTCGATCACGTTGCGGCTGTCGTCGACCGTGAACGCGCCGGTGCGGGTGTAGTTGACCTGATCCGACAGGCCGGTCGACTTCACGACGAAGAAGCCTTCGCCGAGGATCTGCATGTCGAGCGCGCTCTTGGTCTGGTTCGACGAACCGTCCGAGAACTGCTGCACGGTGCCCTTCACCGACACGCCCGAGCCGACCATCTTGCGCGGATCGGTCGACACGTTCGACGAGATGACGTCGGCGAACGCGGTGCGGCTCTTCTTGAAGCCGTTGGTCGAGACGTTGGCGAGGTTGTGGCTGATGACCGACATGTCGGTCTGCATGGCCTGGAGGCCCGAAAGCGAGGTGAAGAAGGACATGGGGGGTACTCCTGCGGGTAATAGGTAGAAGGGAAGAGGGTCAGGCGACCTTGCGGACCGCGGCGGGATCGACCTTGCCGAGGCCGGTGACGTTGAGGACCGGTTCGGCGCCCGCGCTCAGGCTGACAGTTTCGACCGGCGCCCACACCAGCGACTTGGCGGCGACGATCGTGCTGCCGTTCGCGGCCTCGACGGTGACGGTGTAGGGGCCGTTCTCGACCTTGTTGCCGGCGTCGTCCTTGCCGTCCCAGCTATAGTCGACCGCGCCGGCCTCCTGCTTGCCGAGCTGGATGTTCTTGACCGCCAACCCGTTCTTGTCGGTGATCGTGACGTCGACGTCGGTCGCCGAGTTCGGCAGCTCGACCGCGCCCATGATCCCGCCCGAGGTCCGCTCGTAGGCGGTCTTGCCCTCGGTCAGCACGGTGCGCCCGACGAAGCTCATCGCCTCGCTCGACGTCGTTGTGCCCAGCCGGGTGGCGATCCCGGCCAGCGTGCTGCTCATCTCGCTGATCCCCGCGACCTGCGAGAAGGTCGCCATCTGCGCGACCATCTGCGTATTGTCCTGCGGGTTGAACGGATCCTGATATTGCAGCTGCGCGGTCATCAGGCGCACGAAGTCCTTCTGGCCGAGCTGCGACTTGCCGACCGTCGACGCAGCGTCGCTGGTCCCGGTGACGGAATTGGAGCGCGCGATTCCGGCCGAGGAGAAGATCGCGTCCTGCGCGGCCTTGTCGACGCCGCTGGTATTGGCGGTAATGCTGGTCATGGTCAGCGACCCATCTTGAGAGTGTCGAGGATCAGCGTCTTGGCGGTCTGCATCACCTCGACGTTGTTCTGGTAGCTGCGCGCGGTCTCCATCATGTCGACCAGCTCGCGCGATTCATCGACCGCGGCGTCGAAGACGTTGCCGTCCTTGTCGGCCAGCGGATGATTGGGATCGTAGCGCTTGGTTGGCTTCTCGCCCGCGGTGACGATCTGCTGCACGTCGACCGTGGACAGCCCGGTCGCCTCGTCGAAGCTGGTGCGGAACACCGGCTTCATCGTCTTGTAGGCGGCGTCCTCGGTGCCCGCGACGCCGCCGGCGTTGGCGAGGTTCGAGGCGGTGGTGTTCATCCGCGTCAGCTGCGCCGACATCGCGCGGCCCGCGACCTGGAACACCGTCATCGGGGTGCCCGACATGGCTTATTCTCCCTTCAGCGCGCGGGTGATCTGCCCGATGCGTCCGTTGAGGAAAGCGAGCGTGCTCTGATATTGAACGGCGTTCTCGGCGAAGGCGGTCTGCTCGGTGGACAATTCCACCGTGTTGCCGTCCATCGACGGGTTGGTGGGCACGCGATACTTGAGCGCCCCGCCCAGATCGGCGCCCACGCCGCCGGGCTGGTTCTCGACCGCGTTGAGCGCGGTGGTGAAGTCGATGTCGCGCGCCTTGAAGTTGGGCGTCGACGCATTGGCGATGTTCGACGCCAGCACGCCCATGCGCTGTGAACGCACCTCCAGCGCGGCAGCGTGAACTCCGAACAATCCCTCGGCCATCGGCCCCAACTCCTCCATGCACGACAGGTGCACGAAGCTAGTCAGCAAAGGCCGTGCCAAATGCCTGAAAGAGCGGGGCGGGCGGCCGAAAGCGCGCTTAGCGGCAAAGACTTGCCGGTTGCCGGCAATCCGGGTTGCCGCCGATGCGCCGCATGGCCGCCCGTGCGAAGGCCGGAGTCAATTGGCCCGCGGCTTGCAACGGGGCGGGCATGACTCCCGCGCTGCTTCTCGACCCCGTGGCGCTGGCGATCGTGCTGGGCGGCACGATGCTGGCGACCGTTCTGCGCACGCCGCTGCGCGATCTCGCGCACGCGCTGCTTGCGCTGGCCACGCTGCCGCGTCGCCGCTTCCGCGCGGAATCGCGGCTGGAGCAGATCACGACGCTGTCGCGGATCGCGCAGCGCCACGGCGTCCACGCACTCGATCGCAGCGTGATCCGCGACACCGACATCGCCGCGGCGATCATGCAGATCGTCGACGGCGCGCAGCCGGCGGTGGTGGTCGAGGCGCTCGACACCGCGCGCCGCCAGCGCGCCGAGCGCCACCGGATCGTCGTCGAGTGCTGGACCGGGATGGCCGAGACCGCGCCGGCGATGGGGATGATCGGCACGCTGATCGGCCTGGTCGCGATGTTCACGCGGATGAGCGATCCGCAGGCGATCGGCGCGGCGATGGCCGTCGCGCTGCTGGCCACTTTATATGGCGCGTTGCTCGCCAACCTGGTCGCAATGCCGATCGCGGCGCGGCTGCGCACCGCGGCGCGCGCCGAATTGCTCGAGCGCGAGCGGCTGGTCGCGCCGCTCGCCGCGCTGGCCGAGCGCGAGGCGCCCCGCGTCCGGGCCCGCGCGCACGACAGCGAAGCGCCGCTCGCGATCGTCACGCAGGACGAAGCGGCATGAGCGACGACGCGTTGCTCGACGTCCAGCCCGGCCGCCCGCTGTGGCTGATCACGCTCGCCGATCTGGCGCTGCTGCTGGTCGGTTTCTTCGTGCTGCTCCAGGCCAACCAGACGCTGACCCCGCGCGATCTGGCGCGCGGCATCGCCGAAGGGTTCGGCGTCGAGCCCGCCGCGGTGGCGATGCCGGTCGCCAGCCACGGCGTCGCCGGCTTCGCGCCCGGATCGGCGGTGCTGCCGCAATCGACCGACGCGCTCGTCGCCTGGGCGCGCGTGGAGCTGCGTGACCCGCGCGTGCGGCTGACCGTCACCGCCAGCACCGACGGCAGCGCCGCCGATGTCGATCCCGCCTCGCGCAGCGCGACGGTGCTCGCCGCCGATCGCGCCCGCGCGGTCGCCGCCGCGCTGGCGGCGGGCGGCGTGCCCGATGCGCGGCTGCTGCTGTCCACGACGCCCGCGCATGGTCCGCGCGCGGTCGCCGTCACGCTCGCCTTTGCCGGCGAGGCCAATTCGCAAGGAACCCCCAGATGATCGCGCTGCTCGCCGCCGCCTCGCTCGCCTTTCAGGATACCGCCGCGATCGACCGCGCGGTCGCCGCCTTCACCACGCGCCCGATCGGTGCGGAGGGCGGCGCGCGGGCGGCGGTCGACGCGCGGCTGCGGCTCGCCACCTGCGGGATGGTCGCGCTGTCGTGGCGCACCGACGCGCATGACGCGGTGGTGGTCGCCTGCGCCGATCCGGCATGGCGGATCTTCGTGCCGGTGATCGCCCCGCCGCGCGCCGCCAGCGCCGCGCCGGCGGTCGTCCGCACTGGCGCCGCCGCGCCCGCACCACGCGCCGAACCGGTGATCCGCCGCGGCGATTCGGTGACGATCGAGGCCGGCTCGGACGGCTTTTCTATCACGCGGGAGGGCGTCGCGATGGCCGATGCCGCGCCGGGCGGACGCGTGATGGTGCGCGTTACGGACTCGGCGCGCCCGGTGCAGGCGGTGGCGGTCGACGCGGGCCGCGCGACGCTGCCCGGCTGGCCGGAATAAAAAAATGCTAAAGCCGCCCGCCCAACGGTCGTTTCTGCCGGTGTCAGCGGAAACCCACGGGTGTGGACATGGTGGAATCGATAGGATCAATGACGGGAAGGGCGGGGGTTTCCCCCGTCGCTGCCGTCCAGCGGACCGCAAAGGCCGCGCCGGTCGCCGAAGCGGCGACCGTCACGAAACAGTCGGCGACCGACGCGACGCAGGCGCCGGGCGCGCTGGCCAGCGCGATGGCGGCCGAGCCGCCGGTCAACGCCGACCGCGTGCAGCAGATCAAGACCGCGCTCGCCAACGGGACCTTCCCGTTGTCGCCGTCGACGATCGCGGATCAGTTCATCGCACTGCGCTACGACTGGGTGTCCCGCAATGACGCGGCGTGACGCGCTGGTCCGCGTGATCGACCTGCTTCATGCAGAGATCGCGGCGCTGAAGAGCAACGACATGAACGCGCTGGAGCGGGCGACGTCGAACAAGCTGCGCGCGATCGAGGAATTGCAGCAGTTGGGCGACGGCCCCGCCACGCCGGAACTGCGCGGGCTGGTCGAGGAGGCGGACCGCCTCAACGACACCTGCCGCATCTACGTCAACCTGATGGCGGCAAATGTTCGCCGCCGCCTGCAACTTCTTTCCGGTCAGGGCGGCAGCTCCTACGGCCGCAGCGCCGCCGCCTACGCCTGACCGATCGCCCGACCGCTGACACGACGACGCCCCGGCCCACCCCCGGGGCGTTTCGATTCAAACACCTTCGTCCATTCCTGCGCAGGCGGGGTATCCAGAACCTCCGACGGTTCGACCCTTGCAAAGACTCTGCGCGTCTGGACGCCCGCCTTCGCGGGGATGACGGATGCCATATTGGCACGCCCCTTGCAGAAATGCCGGGCATGACCGTTGCCACGATCACCTCTGCCACCCAGCGGGTCACGTCCGCGATCCAGCGCGCCGCGCAGCGCACCGGCGTCGACTTCGATTATCTGATGGGTCAGGCGCGGCTGGAGAGCGGGCTGAACGCCAGTGCGCGGTCGGGCACCTCGTCCGCGACCGGCCTGTACCAGTTCCTCGACCAGAGCTGGCTGGCGGTCGTCAAACAGCATGGCGCCGAGCATGGGCTGAGCTGGGCCGCCGACAGCATCCAGAAGTCGGGCGGGCGCTACACCGTCTCGGGTGGCAACCGCGAGGCGATCCTCGCGCTGCGCAAGAACCCGGAAGTCTCGGCATTGATGGCCGCCGAGCACGCCAGCGACAACAAGGGCGCGATCGAGGCGGTGACCGGGCGCGAGGCGACCGGCACCGATCTGTACATGGCGCACTTCCTCGGCATCGGCGGCGCGCGCACCTTCCTGTCGGCGATGCAGAGCAATCCCGATCGCAGCGCGGCGGCGGTTTTCCCGAGCGCGGCGCGCGCGAACCGCAGCGTCTTCTACGAACGCGACGGCTCCGCGCGTTCGCTGTCGGAGGTCTACAAGCGTTTCGCCGACAAGCTCGGCAACGGATCGGACGCCGCCGCCACCGCGAAGGCCAACAACCAGTGGCAGTTTGCGGCACAGGCGCTGGCGATGGGCGAGGACGCCACCGTCGTCACCGGTACCGGGCAGAGCGCGACCGACGCGCTCGACTGGGCTAAGTCGGCGCTGGGCCAGCGCAGCACGGGCGCCAGCCTGCTGCGCCCGTCGCCCGACAATGCGCGGCTCGCCTATATGATGCTCGCCGGGCTGGGGCGCTAAGCGATGAAGATCCTCGCCCATATGCGCCAGGGGGCGCTGCCCGCCGCGATCCTGCTGCTCGTCGTCCTCATGGTCGTGCCGATCCCGGCCTTCATGCTCGACGTGTTCTTCATCATGAACATCACGATCAGCCTCGCGGTGCTGATGGTCGCGCTCAACGCCGAGAAGCCGCTCGACTTCTCGTCCTTCCCGACCGTGCTGTTGTTCGCGACCTTGTTCCGGCTGGGGCTGAACGTCGCGTCGACGCGCATCGTGCTGGTCCATGGCCACACCGGCTCGGCGGCGGCGGGGCATGTCATCGAGGCGTTCGGATCGTTCGTGATCGGCGGCGACTATGTCGTCGGCCTGTTCGTCTTCGCGATCATCGTCATCATCAACCTGATCGTCGTCACCAAGGGCGCGGGCCGCGTCTCCGAAGTGTCGGCGCGCTTCACGCTCGACGCCTTGCCGGGCAAGCAGATGGCGATCGACGCCGACCTCAACGCCGGGCTCATCACCCCCGACGAAGCCAAGAAGCGCCGCGTCGACGTCGCCACCGAGGCCGAATTCTACGGCTCGATGGACGGTTCGTCGAAATTCGTGAAGGGCGATGCGGTCGCCGGGCTGCTGATCCTCGCCGCGAACATCGTCGGCGGGCTGATCCTCGGCCCGGTCAGCCACTCGCTGACGATCGCCAAGGCCGCGCAGACCTATACGATGCTCGCGATCGGCGATGCGCTGGTCGCGCAGGTGCCGGCGCTGCTGCTGTCGATCGCCGCCGCCGCGATCGTCACCCGCGTGAAGTCCGAGAAGGATCTCGCCGGCCAGATCGGCAGCCAGTTCGGCTCGGCGCGCACCTGGACGCCGGTGGCGGTGATCCTCGTGCTGCTCGGCGTGCTGCCGGGGATGCCGCATTTCGTCATCCTGCCGCTCGCCGCCGCCGCCGGCTTCGCGGCGTGGAAGCTGAACCAGATCGCCAAGCGCCCGGCGATCGTCGAGACGCCCCCGCCGGTCGAGGCCCCGGATCCTTCCAAGATCGGCTGGGACGAAGTGTCGGAGACGATGCTGGTCAATCTCGACATCGGTTACGGACTGGTCCCGCTGGTCGACGAGCGCCGCGGCGCGCCGCTGATGGGGCGGATCACCGGCGTGCGCCGCCAGCTGTCGAAGGAACTCGGGTTCGTCGTGCCGCAGGTGCGCGTCCGCGACGACATCAACCTCGCGCCCTACACCTATCGCGTGATGCTGGGCGGGGTGTGCGTCGGCGAGGATCAGGTCTCGCCCGACGAGATGCTGGCCCTCGACACCGGGCAGGGCTTCGGCGAGCTGATCGGCAAGAAGGCCAAGGACCCGACCTTCGGGCTGGACGCGACGTGGATCGCGACCGGCGACGCCGATGTCGCGACCGGCCAGGGCTATCTGGTCGTCGATTCGGGCACCGTGATCGCCACGCACCTCAACCATGCGCTGGGCGCCAATGCCGGCGACCTGCTGGGCGCGGACGAGGTCCAGTCGCTGCTCGACGAACTGAAGGAGCGGGCGCCGCAGCTGGTCGCCGCACTGGCGCCGCTGCCGCTCACCTCGCTGGCGACGGTGCTGAAGGGGTTGCTGTCGGAAGGCATCCAGCTGCGCGAATTCCGCCGCATCGCGGCCGCGATCTCGCTGGCGGCACAGCGCAGCACCGATCCGTCCGAGATCATCGAGCTGATCCGCCCCGAACTGGGCTCGCTGATCATCGCCAAGCTGGCCGGCGTGCGCGAACCGTTGCGCGTGATGACGCTGGAGGGCGGGCTGGAGCAGCTGCTCGGCCAGGCCGCGCGGCAGGATCCCGGCCGTCACGTCATCGAACCCGAACTCGGCCGTCGCATCGTCGACGCGCTGCAAGCCGCGGCCCAGCCGCTCATCGCGGAAGCGAAGCCGTTCGCGCTGGTCGTCCAGCCCGCAATCCGCGTCGCGATCCGCAAACTCGTCCGCACCGTTCTACCGGATACGCCCGTCATGAGCTTCTTCGAAGTCCCCGAGGACAAGGCCGTCGAGGTCGTCGCGATCATCGGCAACCAGCCCCAGCAGCAGGCGCTGGCGGCATGACCGCCGAACCGATGCCGCAGGCGTTCACCGGCGCCCAGCCCCTCACGCCCGCGCTGCCGGTCGATGGCGCACCGCTCACCTACAAGCCGCGCGTCCGCGCGCGTGACGAGAATGCGCTGGTGCGCGAGCACCTTCCGCTCGTCCGCCGGCTCGCGTGGCACGTCCACGGTTCGGTCTCGACCGCGATCGAGGTCGAGGATCTGGTGCAGGTCGGGCTGGTCGCCTTGGTCGAGGCGGTCGCCGCGTTCGAGGATCGCGGGCAGGTGACGCTCAAGCAATATCTGGTCACCCGTCTGCGCGGCGCGATGATCGACGAACTGCGTCGCCACGCGGCGATGACGCGCGGCGCGATCCGCCGGAAGCGCGAATATGCGCGCGCGGTCAACCAGTTGAGCCACGAATATGGCCGCGCGCCCACCGAGCGCGAGCTGGCGACGCGGCTAGAGGTGACGCCCGAGAAGCTGCGCACCGAATATGCCGCCGCCGAGGCGGTGAAATATGAGTCGATCGACGAGGTCTATGCCGACGACCAGCCGTGGTTCGCCAGCAACGAGCCCGATGCGTTCGAGCAGCTTTCCGAGACGCAGACGCGCGATCGGCTGGTCGCCGCGATCGCGGACCTGCCCGAGCGCGAGCAGCTGGTGATCCAGCTGTATCACGTCGAGGAACTGAACCTGGAGGAGATCGGTCAGGTGCTCGGCATCGGGGCGGCGCGCGTCTGCCAGATCAAGAGCGCAGCGCATGCCAAGCTAAAGAAGGCGATGATGCAGCGCTGATCGTTTGCGACCTTCGCCGGCGGCCGTGCGTTGGTGCGGCGATCAGGAGGAGGAAGCGATGACCGAACCCCGCAGCCACCCCGCGCTAAGCGAAGAGCAGCGCGATCCCGACGCGACCGACACCCCGGACGACCTGCCCGCGGGCGAGCCGGACGACAATCCCGACGACCTGACGCTCGCCGATCGGGAATGACGGGACGCGCGGCGGGCCGTATGACAATCAAAGTGGATACTCACCACCCTATCTCGTCATCCCGGACTTGATCCGGGATCCCGCTTCTTCTGTCGCCAGTCGAGAAGAAGCGGGGCCTCGGATCAAGTCCGGGGCGACGAAGGGGAAGGTAGGAACGAAAACGCCCGGTCGCCGATCCCCCCCGGTCGGGGCTTATTCCCGACCCGGCACGTCGTGGTCGTGCGGCTCTTCGCCCTGCGCCTTGGCGGCGTTGTAGCGCTCGATCGCTTCCATCGTGATCTGCCGCGCTTCGTCGCGATCGCCCCAGACGCCGACGCGCACCCACTTCTTCTTCTCGAGGTCCTTGTAGTGCGTGAAGAAGTGCTCGATCTGTTCGAACACGATCTCCGGCACGTCGGCGCGGCCGTCGACGTTCGAATAATAAGGGAACACTTCGTCGACGGGGACGCAGACCAGCTTCTCGTCGCCGCCGGCCTCGTCCTCTAGGTTCAGCACCGCGATCGGACGCGCGCGCACCACGCAGCCCGGGATGAACGGCGAGCGTGCGATCACCAGCGCGTCGAGCGGATCGCCGTCCGGCGACAGCGTATGCGGCACGAAGCCGTAGTTTGCGGGATAGCGCATCGGCGTGTGCAGGATACGGTCGACGAACAACGCGCCCGATGCTTTGTCGAACTCATACTTCACCGGCTCGCCGCCGGTCGGCACCTCGATCACCACGTTCAGGTCGTCGGGCGGGCTCTTCCCCACCGGGATCAGGTCGATACGCATTCTCTTCCCCTCTTGAGGTGCGAACGCCCCGGATCAGCGGGGCGCAAGAAGACGATCGAGACCGGTCTCGCCGGTGCCGATCTTCTGAAGGCGCGGGTAACGCAAGCCATTATGATAGTCGAGTGCTGCACTGCGGAAGCGATCGCCTTGCTTCACCGTCAACGGGATAGCGGTCTTCGAGCCCTTTGCGGCGGTGATCGCGGCCTTCAGTTTGTCGGCGCTATACGCCTCGCCGTCGACCGCGACGATCTGGTCGCCGACCGTGAAGCCGGCGGCGAAGGCGGCGCTGTCCCACGTCACGCCGGTCAGCGTGCCCGAAGAGTCGAGCACCATCCCGCCCGAATAGGTCAGGTTCGTCGACTTGGAGGCCGTTTCCGCCGCCTTGAACGAGGCCGTCGGCGTCTCGCTATAGGACAATTGGTAGCCGTTGCGCGCGAATCCGTCGAGCGGTGCGCCCGCGGCATGTTCGGTCAGCCGGCGGCGCAGATAGCCCGCCCAGTCGAACGGCACGATCCCGTTAAGCGTCCGGGCGACATCGTCGAACGTATAGGTCACCTCGCCCCAGTCGCCGTCGCGAATGCCGAAGAACGCCTTGGCGAAATCGTCGATCGACTTCGCGCCGCCCGACTTCTCGCGCAGCAGCGAATCGACGTCCATCCAGACGAGCAGCCCTTCGTTGTAATAATCCTCGCTGCGCTGCCAGCTCGTCCACCCCTTCGGCCGGCGGGCGGAGATGACCGGATCGTTGGTCGTGTCGACCAGCGCGCGCCATTGCCGGCCGGGCTGGCTGTCGTACAGCGCCATGATCGCGGCATATTGGTCGAGCGTGTCCTGCTTGCTGACCAGCCCCGAGCGCGCCTGGAGCACATAGCCCCAGAATTGCGTCTGCCCTTCATACACCCACAACAGCGAATTGCGCATCGGGGTGCGGAAGTCGGGCGTCCACAGGTCCGCGCCGCGCCGGAACTTGCCGTCCCAGCTGTGCGTGAATTCGTGCGGCAGCAGGTTGCGGCGGCCGGGGCCGTCATTCCACTTGGTGAAATAGCCCGGCGTCACGCCGTTCTCGCTCGAGCGGTGATGCTCCAGCCCGATCCCGCCCAGCTTGTCGGTGATCGACAGCAGGAATTCGTAGCGGTCGTAATGCTGTGCGCCGAAGGTCTTCACCGCCTGTTCGGCGAGACGGGCGTGCGCGGCGATCTGCTCCGGGGTGGCGGCTAGTTCGGCGGGGTCGTCGGCGAAGACGTTCAGGTTGACGCGGGGGGACAGCGGCCAGACCTTGCCGTACTTGCCCGCCAGCACCGGCGAATCGACCAGCACCTCGTAATTGGTCGTGTCATACGTGTAGGTCGACCCCGCCTTCTTGGCCGGGATCGCGCCCGCCGCGGTCCAGCCGTCGGGATATTTCACCGTCATCTGGACCGGGATCTGCCGCGTGAACCAGCCGGCCGGATAGAGGCTGACCGAATTGGGCTGGAGCGAGATCATCGTCGGGGTCATCACGATCCGACCCTGATTGCCCTGAGTCGCCGAGATGAACTGGAACTTCGCCTCGATCGTTTTCGCGCCCGCCGGGACCGTGATGTGAAAGGCGAAGACGTCGACCGGATCGCGCGTCCACTCCACGCGCTTGCCGTTCGCGGTGATGATCAGCCCGGCCAGCTTCTCGATCTCGCCGCGCGGGCTGTGCGCGCCGGGCAGCCATTTCGGGAACAGCAGCACCATCGGCCCGGCCTGCGGCACCGGGATCGTCTCGGTCACGCGGAAGATGCCCTGCGACGGATCGCTGGCGTCGACCGCGAGCTTGATCGTGCCGGGGAAGCGCACGTCGCGCGGCGCGGGGATCGTGTCGATGAACGGCACCGGCTGCGGTGCGCTGTTCCCGGCGGGAACCTGTGCGGCGAGCGGGGTGAGCGCGACGGAGGCGAGAAGGGCGGCGGACGCAAAACGGGCGATCATCGGGGCTCCCAAAGGACAGCGTGACTGACGCGGTTAATCAGCCCGCGCGGCCCGCGTCCAGCCCCCCGGCGGTCAGTTCGCGCCCAACACGTTGATGCTGAACGCGATCACGCCCAGGTTGAAGACGAACCCGGCAAGGCATTGCCCCAGCACCGCGCGCCGCACCGTCCCCGACCGGATCGTCACGTCGGAGGTCTGGAAGGTCATCCCCAGCGTGTAGCTGAAATAGACGAAATCCCAATAATCGGGCGTGTCGGTGCCGGGAAAGTCGATCCCGCCGGCGTCCTTCCCGTCGTCGCCGGGGATGTAGAACAGATGCGCGTAATGCAGCGCATAGACCATGTTCGAGAACAGCCACGCCAGCGCCAGCGTGACGATCACCAGCGCCGCGTGGCTCTGCCGCCCCTGCAGTTCCTCGTGCACCGCGGTCAGGATCACCAGCATCACCGCCGCGGTGATCGCCAGCAGCAGCGTGCGATTGGCGTCGTTCGCCTGTGCGATGACGCGCATCTGCGCCGGGCTGTCGTGGCGCGGCAGCCGGATCATGCTCAGCAGGAAGACGATCGCGGCGATATCGAACCCCGCCATCGCCGCGCGCCCCCTGCCCAGCGTCGGCCACAATGCCGCGACCGCGACGATCAGCACCACCGCGAACAGCACGAAGCGCGGCGGTGCGATCCGTCGTCCCAGTCCCCACCAGCGCGCATGATCGTCCATGCGAACAGCCGCTAGCGCTTGGGCGACGCGCCGACTAGATAGCGCACCTTCTTATGGCCCGTATTCCCACACCGCAGCGCGTGCGCGGCACGCAAGACATCTTCCGCGACGAGCAGCGCCGCTTCGCGCATGTGCTCGACACCTTCGATCGCGTCCGCCGGCTCTATTGCTTCGAACGCGTCGAGGTGCCGGTGTTCGAGGACACGCAGGTCTTCGCGCGCTCGATCGGCGAGACTACCGACGTCGTCTCGAAGGAGATGTACACCTTCCCCGACAAGGGCGACGACCTGCTGACGCTGCGTCCCGAGTTCACCGCCGGGATCGCGCGCGCCTACATCACCAATGGCTGGCAGCAGTTCGCGCCGCTCAAGCTGGTCACCAGCGGTGCGGTGTTCCGCTACGAACGCCCGCAAAAGGGCCGCTATCGCCAGTTCCACCAGATCGACGCCGAGGTGCTCGGCGCGCCCGAGCCGGCGGCGGATGTCGAATTGCTGACGCTCGCCGATCAGTTGCTCCACGAGCTGGGCGTCGCGGACGGGGTGACGCTGCAACTCAACACGCTCGGCGATGCCGCGACCCGCGACGCATGGCGCGATGCGCTGGTGGCGCATTTCGCGGCGCACCGCGGCGAGTTGTCCGAGGACAGCCTGACGCGGCTCGACAAGAACCCGCTGCGCATCCTCGACAGCAAGGACCCGCGCGACCGCCCGATCGCCGATGCGGCGCCGGGCATCGACGCGTACATGAGCGCCGAGGCGGGTGCGTTCTTCGAGAGCGTGCAAAAGGGCTTGCAGGCGGCGGGCGTCGCGTTCCAGCGCAACGAGCGGCTGGTGCGCGGGCTCGATTACTACCGCCACACCGCGTTCGAGTTCGTCACCGACCGGCTCGGCGCGCAGGGGACTGTGTTGGCGGGCGGGCGCTACGACGGATTGGTCGAAAGCCTCGGCGGCCCGGCGACCGCGGGTGTCGGCTGGGCGGCGGGCGTCGAGCGGCTGGCGATGCTGCTGGAGGAGCCGGCGGCGGTGCGGCCCGACGTGGTGCTGGTGGTCGAGAACGACGCCGCGCACACCGAAGCGGTCGCGGCGCTCGCAAAGCTGCGTCGCGCCGGCGTGGCGGCGGAACTGGTCGCGACCGGCTCGCCCAAGAAGCGCTACGACAAGGCGCTCAAGCTCGACCCGGCCGAGACGCTGACCTTTACGATAGACGGCGACACGGTGGCGACGCGCGGTCGCGTGCTGCGCGGTGACGGGTCGCGCGTCGCCGAGGTTCTCGCGTGAGACTACCCACCTCCCGTCGCCCCGGCCTTGAGCCGGGGCCCCGCTGCCTTTCCGACGTCGCGGCAGAAGCGGGACCCCGGCTCAAGGCCGGGGTGACCACCGAGGCGCGCGCATGACCACCATCTCGATCGACCGCATCCGCCAGATCAAGGCGCGCCGCGACGAACTCGCCGCGCAGATGGCGACCGGCAATCTCGACGGCGACCGCTTCGTCGCGGTGTCGAAGGAATATGCCGAGCTCGAACCCGTCGCGCAGGCTGCCAGCGAGGTGCGCCGGCTGCGGCAGGAGGCCGAGAGCCTCGCCTTCATGGCCGGCGACGCCGACGCCGAACTGCGCGCGATGGCCGAGGAGGAATTGCGCGACAATCGCGCCGCGCTCGACGCCGCCGACCGCCGGCTCGCGCTGGCGCTGCTCCCGCGCGACGCCGCCGACCAGCGCTCGGCGATGCTCGAGGTCCGCGCCGGCACCGGCGGCGACGAGGCGGCGCTGTTCGCGGGCGACCTGTTCCGCATGTACCAGCGCTATGCCGAGGGGCAGGGCTGGCGCGTCGAGCTGATCTCCGCCTCCGACAGCGATGCCGGCGGCTACAAGGAAGTCGTCGCCAGCGTCACCGGCACGGGCGTGTTCGCGAAACTGAAGTTCGAAAGCGGCGTCCACCGCGTCCAGCGCGTGCCCGCGACCGAAAGCGGCGGGCGCATCCACACCTCGGCAGCCACCGTGGCGGTCTTGCCCGAGGCCGAGGACGTCGACGTCCAGATCGACGAGGCCAAGGACCTGCGCATCGACGTCTACCGCTCGTCGGGGCCGGGCGGGCAGTCGGTCAACACCACCGACTCGGCGGTGCGGATCACGCACTTGCCGACCGGGCTGGTCGTGATCCAGCAGGACGAAAAGTCGCAGCACAAGAACAAGGCCAAGGCGCTCAAGGTG
>NZ_CAXIAM010000053.1:0-22224 GCF_964021865.1 uncultured Sphingomonas sp. | reverse complement strand
TCCTGTTCAACGAGGACGGCAGCGTGAAGGGCGTCGCGACCGGCGACATGGGCGTCGCGCGCGACGGCACGCACAAGCCCGATTATCAGCCCGGCCTTGAACTCCACGCCAAATATACCTTCTTTTCCGAAGGCTGCCGCGGGCACCTCTCCAAGGAGCTGATGCGGATCTTCGACCTGCGCCGCGATTGCGATCCGCAGGTCTATGGTCTCGGCGTCAAGGAATTGTGGGATATCGACCCCGCGCTCCACGAACCCGGCAAGGTCGTCCACACGCAGGGCTGGCCGCTCAGCGAGCATGGCGGCAATGGCGGCGGCTGGATCTACCATCAGGCCGGGGGGCAGGTGTCGATCGGCTTCGTGACATGGCTGAACTATTCCAACCCCTATGTCTCCCCGTTCCAGGAAATGCAGAAGTGGAAGACCCATCCGCAGGTCGCCGCGCTGCTGAAGGGTGGCAAGCGCGTCAGCTACGGCGCGCGCGCGATCAGCGACGGTGGGTTGCAGTCGATCCCGAAGCTCGTCTTCCCGGGCGGCGCGCTGATCGGCGACAGCGCGGGCTTCCTCAACGTGCCGCGGATCAAGGGCACGCACACTGCGATGAAGAGCGGGATGCTCGCCGCCGAGGCCGCGGTTGACGCGATCCTGTCGCAGCGCGGCGGCGACGAACTGGCCGCCTATCCGGAAGCGTTCGAGCGCAGCTGGGTGAAGAAGGAGCTGTCGATCGTCCGCAACGTCGTGCCGCTGGTCAAGAAGTTCGGCGACCTGCTCGGCTCCGGACTGTCGGGCGTGACGATGTGGGCGGAATATGTCGGGCTGAAGATGCCGTTCACGCTGCACCACCACCCGGATCACGAGACGCTGTGGCGCAAGGATCTGGTCAAGAAGATCGACTATCCAAAGGCCGATGGCGTGTTGACCTTCGACCGCCTGTCGTCGGTGTTCCTGTCGAACACCAACCACGAGGAGGACCAGCCGGTCCACCTCACGCTCAAGGACCCCGACGTTCCGGTCGCCTACAACCTGCCACTCTACGACGAGCCGGCGCAGCGTTATTGCCCGGCGGGGGTGTACGAGATCGTCGGCGAGGACACCGGCGACCCGAAGTTCGTCATCAACGCGCAGAATTGCGTTCACTGCAAGACGTGCGACATCAAGGACCCGACGCAGAACATCAACTGGGTCGTCCCCGAAGGCGGCGGCGGTCCGAACTATCCGAACATGTGAGACCGCCGCCTGTCTGTCTTCACAGACGTGATCGGGCGGCATCTTCACGGATGGCACAGCAAAGATCAAAGCGCCGGGTTGTCTCCGACATTAGCGACAAGCGGTCCCGTTTCTCCGTCTTACAACGGACGTTCCGGGACACGGCAAACAGGGACAGATTATGAGAAAGGCGGCCGTTCTGAGAGATTCGGATGAGATCGCTCAGTGGTCTTTATACGTTCCCGCTCAGGAACGAGACATGCCTCCGCCGACGTCTTGCACAGCGTGGCGTCCGGCGCTAAATCATAATCGTCGAAAATGGTGGACCGGACGTGGTGAGCCCCGGTCAGCTACCGCATGGTAGCCGAAATCCAGCCCTCAAGGGTGTGGACCACGACAAAAGCTGGCGTGTGCCGTTTTTGTCTTGGGTTCGAATGATCGACGCGATCTTCATGCTAACAGCCGTCCGAGAGGCGACGAAGGTAGACAAAGAAACGGGCACGTCCTTTCCGCCGCATTCGCGGCATTGGGCAAAGGATGGCTCAACGTGCAAAACCAATCACCAAATTACACCCAAGTTCTGATCGTTGGCGGCAGTCTCGTCGGACTGTCGGCCGCGTTGTTCCTGGCTCATCGCGGCGTAGACGCGATCGTTATCGAGAAGCACCGCGGCAGCGCCAAGCACCCGCGCGCGATCGGCTTTACCGAGCTGACGCTCGAGCATTATCGCGCGGTGGGTATAGCCGAACGCATCCCGCAAGTTTCGCCCGGCATTCGGCTGCGCCGCGCCAAGGTCGAGAGCCTGACCGGCACATGGCATGAGGAAAAACCTTGGACGCCGGGTGAGCAGGAAACGGACAAGGGCGTGGCGTCACCCTGTACTGGCGCCGCCATCGCGCAGGATATTCTGGAGCCGATCCTGCGCAAGGCGGCCATCGAGAAGGGCGCATCGGTGAGGCAGGGTACCAAGCTGCTGTCATTCGAACAGGACGGCGATGGCGTGACGGCGCATGTGCGCGACGGCACGACAGGAAAGACCTACGCGATCCGCGCCACCTACCTGATCGCCGCGGACGGGGCGGACAGTCCGGTACGAGAGACGCTTGGCATCGCGCGCAGCGGCATCGGCCACCTCCGCACCATCCGCAGCGTGCTGTTCAACTGTGCCGAAGCGGAGGCATATCTCGACAAGGGCGTTCATCAATTCGAGATCGAGAAGTCCGATTTCCAGGCGTTCCTAACCCATTACCCCGATGGCCGCTGGATACTGATGTTCAGCGACGATCAGGAGCGGAGCGAAGAGGAATTGCGTGCCGCTATCTACCGTGCGCTCGGTCGAGAGATGAACGTTGATCTCATCACCACTGGAAGGTGGGAGATGGCCGGCCGCATCGCAGATCGGTACAGCCAAGGTCGCGTCTTTCTGGCCGGCGATGCCGCGCACCAGTTGCCGCCAACCCGAGGAGGGTTCGGTGCCAACACCGGGATCGACGATGCTTACAATCTCGCATGGAAGCTCGACATGGTGCTCAGGGGAGAAGCGGGGACGGCGTTGCTCGACACGTACAGTGCCGAACGTCAGCCGATCGGGTGGCTGCGCCATCAGCAGACCTTTGCACGGCCCGACTACCGGCGCTGGGTGGGCGATGCGTTGGCCGGCGAACCCCTTTATGGTGGCGAAGCGATGGAACTCGGTCAGCGCATCAGTTCAGCCGCGGTGATCGGCACCGATGCGGGCCTGCCGCCCGCCGCCAACCCCGATCAATGGGCGGGCCAACCCGGCACGCGTGTGCCGCATGTCTGGGTGCAGCGCGCAGGCGAAAGGGTGTCCACCATCGACCTGTTTACACGGCACCTGACGCTTATCAGTGCCGACCCGCGCTGGATTGAAGCGGCCCGGCAGCACGGCGAAGAGTTGGGCATCACGATCGTCACGTGGCAGGTGGATCGCGATGTATCGTTCCCGGCTGAACGAGATTTCACTATGTCGTTCGGTGTGGGAAATCAGGGGGCCGCCCTAGTGCGTCCGGACGCAATCGTGGCATGGCGCTCGCATGACGCTGTTACCAATACCACGCAAACGCTTCGAAAGATTATTCAGCAGGTAGCGGGTTCCAGTACGCGGTGAGCTACTGCCCGGCCTTGCCTTTGCGATGAGGCCAGGGGCTGCGCTTTCCCGGAACGCCATGCCATATGACTTCTGGGAAAGTCGCCTCTGTCCGTTTTCCGATCCTCTCCGATAAAGCGGCGGCGCATGTTGTCGGCTAACCGGTTTGACGATCCTGTAGACGGAGGGGCCCACCCCGCCACACCCAAGCATCCGCATCCGAAGACAACACTCCACCTGAACGCACCCGCCCTCTCGCGTGTTGAGACACGCATGACCCGCCGCCCGCCGCCACTGGACCTCGCCGTCCGCCGCCTCTACCCCGACCGGCCCTCGACCCATCGCATCCGAAAGGCCGCCGCCACGCTTACCCGCTGCCTCGCGCTCCCGCTCGCCGTGACGCTCGCCGGCACCGCGCTGCCTGCCGCGGCGGCGACCGTTGACCCGGCCGCCTACGCCCGCGCGCGGATCGCGGAAGCGGACGGGGCGGTCGCCAGCGCGGCGCAGGATTATGCCCGCGTGCTCGCCGACGATCCGCAGGACATTGCGATCGCGCTGCGCACCTTCCGTGCGGCGGTGCGCGCCGGCGACATGCCGCTCGCCGATCGCGCCGCCGCCGCGCTCGCCGCGCAGGATGCCGCGCCCTCCGACACCGCGCTGCTGACGCTTGCCCGCGCCGCGCGCGATGGCGACCGCGTCGGCGCGGAAGCGGCGCTCAAGCGCTTTGATGGCGACCGGCTGCGCATTCTCGCGCCGTCGCTGCGCGCGTGGCTCGCGCTGGAGAGCGGCGGCGATCCGTTCGTGGCGCTGGCGCAGGCGCCCGCCGAGCCGGTCGCGCGCCGCTTCGCGGCGGAGACGCGCGCGTTGCTGCTGATCGCCACCGGCCGCACCGACGAAGGCGTGGCGGCGGTGCGCGCGCTGGGCGGCGCGGACGATCTTGCCGCGCTCGACGAGCGGGTCGCGGCGGCGCGGCTGCTGATCGGGCAGGGCAGGGACAAGGCGGCGCGCGCGCTGCTCGACGACGATGCCGGCGCGACGGCGCTGCGGATCGAGCCGACCCGCGGTGCGCGCCCGACGCTCGCGTTCGGTGCGTCGCATCTGTTCACGCGCGTCGCTGCCGATCTCGCGAGCGGCGAGCAACCCGGCGTGCTGACCTATACCTTGCTGCGCGCCGCGCTGCGCGCCGATCCCGCCAACGATCGCGCGCGGTTGTTGCTCGCCGGGGTGCTGGCGGGGGACGACGCGCTCGATGCCGGGCTGGCGCTGCTCGGCGAGGTGCCCGCCGACAGCCCCTATGCCTCGCTCGCCGCGACGGGCCGCGTCCAGATGCTCGCCGACGGCGGCCGCGAGGACGAGGCGCTGGCGGTGCTCGATACGCTGTCGGTGACGAAGAAGACGCCGATCGGCGACATCCAGCGCCTCGCCGATCTGCAGATGCGGCTCGATCGCCCGGCGCAGGCGGCGCCGCTCTACGCGCGCTTGGTGAAGCAGGCCGGGGCGGCGGCCGACTGGACCGACTGGCTGCAATATGGCGCGGCGCTCGACGGGGCAGGGCGATGGCCCGCAGCGCGCGGCGCGTTGGAAAAGGCGGTCGCGAAAGGCCCCGATCAGCCGCTCGCGCTCAACTATCTGGGCTATGCGCTGACGCAGCATCGCGAGCGCGTCGACGAGGCGCAGGCGATGCTGGAGAAGGCCGCGCGGCTCAAGCCCGACGATGCCGCGATTGCCGACTCGCTCGGCTGGGCGCTGTACCTGCGCGGCCAACCGGCCCGCGCGCTGCCGCTGGTCGAGCGCGCGGCGGAAGGCGATCCGCTCAGTGCCGAGATCGGCGAGCATCTCGGCGACCTCTACTGGCAGGCCGGTCGCCGCTACGAGGCGCGCTATGCCTGGACCGCCGCGCAGGCGACCGCGACTCCCGCCGAAACCGCGCGCCTCGCCACCAAGATCGAGCAGGGACTGCCGCAGTGATGATCGTCGAAATTGCCCCCGCCAAGCTCAACCTCGCGCTGCACGTCCGCGCGCGGCGGGCGGACGGCTATCACGAGCTGGAGACCTTGTTCGTCTTCGCACGCGATGGTGACCGGGTGACGGTCGCCCCCGCGACGGTGCCGGGCTTCACCGTCACCGGTCCGTTCGCCGCGGCGGTCGGCCCGGCCGCCGACAATCTGGTGACGCGCGCCGAGGCGGCGTTCCGGCAGGCGTTCGCGCCCGACGCCGTCCATGCGGTGACGCTCGACAAGCACCTGCCGGTCGCCTCGGGGATCGGCGGCGGTTCGGCGGATGCCGCCGCGACGCTGCGCGCGCTCGCGCGATTGCACGGGCTGCCGGTCGACACGCCACGCCTGCTGACGATCGCCGCCGATCTCGGCGCGGACGTCCCGGCATGCCTGTTCGGCCGCCCGACCTTCGGACGCGGGCGCGGCGACGCGCTCGCGCCCGTCGCGGGGCTCGGCGACATGCCGGCGCTGCTGGTCAATCCCGGCGTGGCGGTGTCGACCGCGCAGGTCTTCGCGCATTGGGACGGCGTCGACCGCGGCGCGCCCGATCTGACCGGAACGACACTGGAGCGCGCCCGGGCCGGCAGAAACGACCTCCAACCGGCCGCCGAGGCGATCGCACCCGTGATCGGCGCTGTTATTTCCGTGCTCGCCGCGTCACCGGGGGAGATTTTGACGCGCATGTCCGGCTCCGGCGCGACCTGTTTCGCGCTGTTTTCCGACGCAGCGGCGCGCGACTCCGCCATGAAACGGATCGCCGCCGACGCGCCCGGCTGGTGGCTTTGCGCGACCACGATCACCTGAAGCCTTGTATCTACGGCAAAGTTCGCCACTTGTTCTAACGGAACAAACTGAATACAACGGCACGGCGCGTTGAATGCGGCGCGCGGTTGCTCTAGCGAAAGGCTCCACGGCAATGGCCGCCAAACTTCAGGTGATCGATACCGGCATGGCAACCGCGAATACAGACCGTCAAAAGGCGCTCGACGCCGCGCTGGCACAGATCGATCGCGCCTTTGGCAAGGGCTCGGCGATGAAGCTGGGCCAGAAGGAGACGATGCAGGTCGAGGCGATCTCGACCGGGTCGCTCGGGCTCGACATCGCGCTGGGTGTCGGCGGGCTGCCGCGCGGGCGCGTGATCGAAGTCTATGGCCCGGACAGCTCGGGAAAGACCACCCTGGCGCTCCACGTCATCGCCGAGGCACAAAAGAACGGCGGCACTGCCGCGTTCGTCGACGCCGAGCACGCGCTCGATCCGGTCTATGCCAAGAAGCTGGGCGTCAACATCGACGAGTTGATCGTCTCGCAGCCCGATACCGGCGAGCAGGCGCTGGAAATCACCGACACGCTGGTCCGCTCGAACGCGATCGACGTGCTGGTGGTCGACTCGGTCGCAGCACTCGTGCCGCGCGCCGAAATCGAGGGCGAGATGGGCGACAGCCATGTCGGCCTGCAGGCAAGGCTTATGTCGCAGAGCCTGCGGAAGCTGACCGGCTCGATCAGCCGCTCGCGCTGCATGGTGATCTTCATCAACCAGCTGCGCATGAAGATCGGCGTGATGTACGGCAATCCGGAGACGACCACGGGCGGCAACGCGCTGAAGTTCTACGCTTCGGTCCGTCTCGACATCCGCCGGACCGGCCAGATCAAGGATCGCGACGAGATCATCGGCAACTCGACCCGCGTGAAGGTGGTCAAGAACAAGGTCGCGCCGCCGTTCAAGCAGGTCGAATTCGACATCATGTATGGCGAGGGCATCTCGAAGATTGGCGAGATCCTCGACATCGGCGTCAAGGCCGGGCTGGTGGAGAAGGCCGGCGCGTGGTTCTCCTACGACTCGGTGCGGATCGGCCAGGGGCGTGAGAACGCCAAGAACTTCCTGCGCGAGAATTCGGAAATGACCGAGCGGCTCGAAAAGGCGATCCGTGGTCGTACCGAGCAGGTCGCCGACGGAATGATGGCCGGACCGAGCGAGGACGACGACGTCTGATCGCAGGCGCGGACTGGACGCGAGCACATGACGGGCGCTGCCGACTGGCGCGGGCGGGTCGGTGAGGTCTGGGCGGCGGAATATGTGCGGACCGAGCGCGCCTTCTCCGCCATTGCCGCAGCGCTCGACGCGGCGATTGCGGCGGTCGCGCCTGTTTCGGGGCTAGCCGTCGATCTTGGCTGCGGCGTCGGCGGGACCACGCTCGCACTCGCCGCAGCCCGACCGATGGTGCAGGTCACCGGCATCGACCTTTCACCGGCGCTGATTGCGCTTGCACGGCGGAGGGTAGGGGAGGCCGCCGGTGCTCCCGCTTTCGTCGTTGGCGACGTGCTGCACGTGTTGCCGACACTCGCACCGCTTGATCTGCTTGTCTCGCGCCACGGCCTTATGTTCTTCGCCGATCCGGTCGCTGCCTTTTCCGTCTTGCGTGCGGCCACGGCCCCCGGCGCGCCCCTTGTCTTCTCCTGTTTCGCTGGCCGTCCGGAGAACGAGTGGGTCACGGTTCCGGAACGCGCGCTTGGCCTGTCCTCACCAGTAGACAGCGATTACGCGCCCGGGCCATTCGCGCTCGCGGATGGGACGTTCACGCGCGCGCTGTTGCACGATGGCGGTTGGAACGACGTGCAAATACGGCCTTGGCGCCTTGATTATGTCGTCGGATCAGGTCCTGACCCGGTCGAGGATGCGCTCGCCTTCTATCGCTGCATCGGTCCGCTGGCGTCGCTTCTGTCCGCGGCAACGCCTGCCGAGCGCCAAAGGCTTGAGCAGCGCCTGCGCGACGTGCTGGCATCGCGGATACGTGACGGTGCCGTGACGTTCTCCGCTGCGATATGGATCATCACCGCCCGCGCGGGGAAGGAAGTCGCATGACGATCATCGTGCATCACCTCGAGAACTCACGCTCTCAGCGCATTCTGTGGCTGCTTGAAGAGCTGGAGATTCCCTATGATGTGAAGCGCTACGAGCGGAACAAGGCGACGATGCTGGCGCCGCCCGAACTGCGTCGCGTCCATCCGCTCGGCAAGTCGCCGGTGATCGAGGACACCGCGGCGCAAGCGGCGACCGGCCCGCGCGTCATCGCCGAAACCGGCGCGATCGTCGAATATCTCGTCGATCGCGCCGACGGGAAGCTGGGTGCGCCGCCGAAGCGCGACGACGCGCTCGCCTACCGCTTCTGGCTTCATTATGCGGAGGGCTCGTTGATGCCGCCGTTGCTGGTGAAGCTGGTCGTTTCCCGGATCCCTCTGCTCGGCAAGCGCGTCGCGGCACGAATTCAGCCGATGATCGACCGCCACCTCGATTACGTCGAGGCGTCGCTGTCCGATCACCCGTGGTTTGCCGGCGATAGCTTCACCGCCGCGGACATCATGATGAGCTTCCCGCTGGAAGCCGCGCGCAGCCGCGCCGGGCTCGATGCCAGTCGGCCCCACACGATCGCCTGGCTGGAGCGGATTCACGCCCGTCCGGCGTATCAGCGCGCATTGGCGGCGGGCGGACCTTATGCTTATGCGTGATGTCGCTCGGCGTGGCTCGGCGTCCTACGTCGACACCAGGCCGCGTCACGCAGCGACCGCGACACTTCTAATTAGGGCTGTCCCAAGGTGATCCGACCGCGAGCTCGCTCGCGGCCGGGGTCAGGAGCGTGATCCCGAATATTCAGTGTAGCGTCGCGATCAGAACCGCGTCCGCAGCGTCAGGCCGTAGGTCCGCGGCTCGCCCAGGAACGACGTGAACAGCGAATTGGCCGCCGCGAAGCTCGGGCTGCCGAACGCCTGCACCTGCGCCTGCGACCCGGCCCCCTGGAACGGCGCCGTGAACGCCACCTGCTGGTAGTTGGTGTCGAGCAGGTTCTGCGCCCACAGCTCGACCGCCCAGCGTTGCTCGTCACCGCGCAGTCCGATGCGCGCGTTCATCAGGAAGAAGCCGTCCTGCATCTTCTCCACGAACAGGTCCGAGCCGGTGTTATAGTCGCTCGTCATCCGGCCATCGACATAGAACAGGGCGCTCATGCCGTTGCCGCCGATCGCCGGGGTCCAGCTGATCGAACTGGTGACGGTGTGCTTGGGCGCATTCGACATCTGCGCGCCGGGCAACAGGAACAGCGCCGCGCTCAACGGCTCGCCGGACTTGCTGCCGACCAGGTTGCGCGCATATTTGGCGTCGGCCAATGTATAACCCAAATTTACCGTGACGTCCGGCGTCGGATACAGCCCGACTTCCAGTTCCACGCCTTGCGTCACCAGTCCCTTGCCGACCTTCCCCGTGCAGGCGCCGGTCGCGGTGGAATTGTCGCGGTCCGCGCCGTTCAGCGGCTTGTCGCAGCCGCCGATATTCTGGACGATGTAGCTGGTGCCGTTGAAGGTGTTGAGCTGGAAGTTGGTGAACTCCGATCGGAACGCCGCGACATTGGCGGTGAACTGGCGCGAGGTGTATTTCAGCCCCAGTTCATAGGCGTTCACCGTTTCGGGATCGAAGCGCAGGTTGCGGACGCTCGCGGCGGGCGGGGTGGTCAGCACCGTCTCGCTCAGATCGGATCGGTCGAGATTGTAGCCGCCCGCCTTGTAGCCGCGCGCATAGGAGGCGTAGAGCAACACGGGGTCCAGCGGCTTCCACGACAGCACGCCGGTGCCGGTCAACTGTCCCTCGCGGATCTGGTCGCCCAGCGCGAGCCGGGACAGCGCCTCGCTGGAATTGCCGATGCACGACAAGGTGATGATCCCGCCCGCCACCGAACGGAGCGCGGCGTTGCTGCTGGCAAGCAGCGGGCGCAACGCCGACTGCTGCGCGGGGCAAACGGTGTTGTTGTTGTTGAACCCGGCGGCGAGCGTCTTGTGCTCGTTGGTGTAACGCAGGCCGACCGTCACGTTCAGCCGGTCGGTCAGCCGATAGATATTGTGGGTGAAGAAGGCGAAATTTTCGCTCGTCTGGCGATAGACGTCGCGCAGACTGCCGACATTGTTGATCGTGCTCAGTCGGTCGATCCCGGCGACCGCGGTCGCGCCGATCGCGGCAGTCAACGCCCCGCGTCCCGCCGCGCTGAGGCAGCCCGGATTGGCAGCGTTGCGCAGCGCCGCGGTCGGGTTGATCGACAGCACGGCACGGCACGCCGCAAACGCGCCATATTGCGCGCCGAAATGAAGGTTATCGACCAGTGCCAGGTTCTCGTGCGCGTAATAGCCGCCGATCAGCCAATCGAGCTTGTTGTCGAGGATTGTGCCCGAAAAGCGACTCTCGTGGCTGAAGACCTTGAACTGGCGATAGTTGTTTCCGTCGTCGGGACGATAGACCAGGTCGACGTTCGAATAATCCATGTCGCCTGCGCCCGCCGACTTATACTCGCGATAGGCGGTGAGCGAGGTAAGCTGCGTCGCGCCCAGGTTCCAGCGGACGCGCATCGACACGCCGCCGTCGGTGGTCAGGTTGCTGTACGCGCGCCCCGCCGTCTGGGCGATGCGACGGTTGTAGGGATCGCCGTCGCTCGGCAGTACCGCGCCCAGGCTGCGCAGGATGCCGGTGATCGGGTTGGCGGCGCTGATCGCGTAATCGCCGGCCACGCCCGGCGTGGGATCGACCTTCTCGCGCGTATCGACATAGACCGCGCCGCAGCACTTCTCGTCCCGCCGCGTATAGTCACCGATGAAGCGCACTGCGAGATCGGGCGTGATCGTGAACAGCAACTGCCCGCGTACGAAATAACGCTGACGATCGTTGAAGTCCGTGTTGTTGATCACGTCCTTCAGGAAACCGTCTCGCTTCGAGGCGACGCCATCGATCCGGAAGGCGAGCAGATCCTTGATGACCGGCCCGGTCAGCGCAGCCTGCACGCGGACCATGTCGTAATTGCCGTAGCTGACTTCGCCCATCCCGCCGAACTTGAACTCGGGCAGCTTCGTATAGATGCTGATCGCGCCCGCCGAAGAATTGCGGCCCGACAATGTGCCCTGCGGTCCGCGCAGCACCTCGATCCGCTCGACTTCGCCCAGATCGTTGAGCCCGGAGCCGGTGCGGCTGCGATAGATACCGTCGATGAACACCGCGACCGAGCTTTCCAGCCCCGGATTGTCGCCCACGGTGCCGACGCCGCGGATGCGCGCCGAGGCGTTCGCCTCGCTGCCGGTGGAGGAGACGAGCAGCGACGGGGCGATTTGCGTCATCTGCCGGATGTCGGTGGCACCCGAATTCTGCAGCGCCGCCTGTCCGAACGCGGACACCGCGATCGGCACGTTCGACAACCGTTCGGAGCGGCGCGTCGCGGTCACGACGATGTCGGCGGTGTTGGGGGAGGCTTCCTGCGTGGCGTCCTTGGGCTGGTTTGCTGCCGCACCGCGCAGATCCTGCGCCGCCGCGGGGGCCGCAATCATCGCCAGCACCGCCACCGACCGATACAAACGCGCCTTACGCATGCGGTATCCCCCCGTAACATCTCACGAAATTTGTGACTGTGCTGATACGGGACCACGGATAAAGATTGGTTAACGTCGTCGCGGAGCGCGCGTCCTTTGATGCCGCTGTCCGTTGATGCGGGGTGACGCGCCCCGCTGCAGTGCCGACAATCGAGATTGCGCGATTCGGTATCTCTACCCGATGAATCAAAGGTGATAAGCCCGCTGCCATGAACCCGTTCACTTCCCGAAGCCTCTTGCTGGCCGCGCTGTTCGCCGCGGCTCCCGTCGTGGCGCAAGTGCCGGTCACGCCCGAAAGCGCCGCCCCGACCCCGGTCCCGCTCGTTCAGCCGCAGGTGCCGCTGCCGACGCTCAGCGACGCGCAGCGGCAGGAGCTTGCCCGACTGATCGCCAAGGACGAAGTCGCGCAGGGGCTAAGCCGTACGGCGCGCACTGATCTCGACCGGCTCGACAATGCCTCGCTGGTCCGCGTCGCGCTCGATCATGCGCGCGCGGTGCACGGCGGCCGGTTGATGCCGTCCGATTTCCAGAAGGATTGGGGCATCCGCCCGGCCGCCTACGACCCGCTGCCGGGCTTTGCCGAGGCGGTCGCGCGTGATCGCCTGACCACGTGGGTCCGGTCGCTCCCGCCGCCTTATCAGGGGTATGACACGCTCGTCGAAGGGCTGGCGCGCTATCGCAAGATCGCTGCCGCAGGCGGCTGGCCGACGCTGACCGTTGCGCCGACCTATGGCAGCAGCGGCCCGGCGGTGGGGCGGCTGCGTGAGCGGCTGGCGATCGAAGACCCGGAATTGACCGGCACCGGCGATCGCTTCGACGCGGCGTTGCTGGAGGCGGTACGCCGCGCGCAGCGTCGCTACGGCCTCAATCCCGTCGGACAGGTCGGCGCCCAGACGCTCGCCGCGCTCAACGTGCCGGTGGAGCAGCGCATACAATCGATCATGGCCAATCTGGAGCGCTGGCGCTGGCTGCCGCCGACGCTCGACCGGCGGCGCGTGCAGGTCAACATCGCCGCGGCGGTGCTGACCGCGTTCGACGGCGACCGCCCGATCATGTCGATGCGCGCCGTCACCGGTCGGCCCGGGAACGAGACCCCGATGCTGGTTTCGCAGATCAGCAGCATCGTCATCAACCCGCCGTGGAACGTGCCCAGTTCGATCGCGACCAAGGAGCTGTGGCCGAAGGAGCGCGCCAATCCCGGCTACCTCAAGCGCAACGGCTTTCGCGTGATCGACACCGGCGACGGCGGCAAGCGGCTGCAACAAGCGTCCGAGCAGAGCGCGCTGGGGCGGTTCAAGTTCGATTTCCCGAACGATTTCGCGGTGTACCTGCACGATACCCCGGCGCGCTCCGGTTTCTCGAAGTTCGACCGGCTCGCCAGCCACGGCTGCGTCCGGCTCGAAAAGCCCGAGGATCTCGCCAAATTGCTGATGGCGACCACGCCCGAGTGGCAGCCCGACGCGATCGACGCGGCGGTCGCCGCCGGCAAGACGGTGCGCGCCAAGATGGCCGAGCCGGTCAGCGTCTATCTGCTCTATTGGTCGGCGTTTGCGGGCGCAGACGGACAGGTCGGCTTCCGCGAAGATCCCTATGGCTGGGACGGCAAACTGGCTGCTACGGTCGAGCGACGGTCCGCGGCGCAGGCGCTGGCGGCGAAGTGAAGGAAGTACGAATGACGGTATGGCGGCATCGGTTGGCGTTGGTCGCGCTGTTGGGGTTGGGCGTGGCGGGCTGTTCGAAGTCCGAGCCCGAGCCGCCCGAGATGAACATGACGGTGCAGGAACTTGAGCCGACCCCCGAGCCGACTCCGACGGAGGAGCCGATCCCGTATGTCGAGCCGAGCCCGACGCCGGGCAACGACACCGCGTTCCTGCCGCCGCCCGAGGAGCAGCCGGCCCCCGATGCGCAGATGATGGACGACGCCTCCGCCACGGGCATGACCGCCCGCAGCGATCGCAGCGCGCGTGAGGATGAGGTCGATACTGCCCCAGCCGAGACGCGGCGGCGGGACTGAACGGAGGTTCGAGCGGGCTTGACGGTTGAGATCGAACGATAGCGACCGAGCCTGCGACGAACTGCCTGCGCGTGCACCTCAGTACAGTCGCGCAGCGCCAAACCGCTTAGAGGGAGAAGAGGCGCGACTTTTGGAAGAGGATCGTCACGCCTTATCGCCCGTCGCGCCGGCAAGTGGCGTGACGCGAGCGACAAACTGGCCGCGGTTGTTTCTCACAAAAGAACATGGTCGGTGATGACGCCGAGTCTCACGAGCAGACCGAAGATCGCCGCGATGCGGAGGACGGCGGCGTGGGTGGCAAGGTGCCAGCGCAACAGGAGCCTTGGCATGCCTCAAGCCGTCTCCAGCAGTCGCTCCGCCTGCGCGCGCGCCTCTTGGGTGACGGTCGCACCCGACAACATCCGAGCGATCTCCTCGCGGCGGCCCTCGGCATCCAGCGGGCGGACGCCGGTGCGCGTCACGGTGCCGTCGCTGGCCTTGGCGATCAGCAAGTGCCTCGCCCCCCGCGCCGCGACCTGCGGGCTGTGCGTCACGACCAGCAACTGCGTCGTTTGCGCCAGTCGCCCGAGCCGTTCGCCGATCGCGCTCGCCACCGCGCCGCCGACGCCGCGGTCGATTTCGTCGAAGATCATCGTCGCCGCGCCGCCCTGTTCGGCGAGCGCGACCTTCAACGCGAGGATGAAGCGCGACAATTCGCCTCCCGATGCGATCTTCGCGAGTGGGCCGAACGGCGCGCCGGGGTTGGTGGCGATCTCGAACTCGACGCGGTCGCGGCCGGACGCCGACCATTCGCTCTCGGGCAGCGGTGCCACCACGGTGCGGAAGCGCGCAGCGTCGAGCTTCAGCGGTGCCAACTCGCCTGCTACGGCAGCGTCGAGCCGCGCCGCGGCGTCGGTACGAATCGCGGTGAGCTGTTCGGCGGCGCGGTCGTAGGCGGCACGCGACCGCGCGACCGTCGCTTCCAGATCGGCGAGCCCCTGTTCGCCGGCATCGAGCCGCACGAGCCGGTCGCGCAACTCGACGGCGAGCGCGGCAAGCGCGTCGGGCTGGACGCGGTGCTTGCGCGCCATTGCGCGCAATTCGAACAGCCGTGCCTCGTCTTCTTCCAACTGGCGCGGATCGTAGAGCAACGCCACCGCGGCATCGCGCAGTTTCTCCTCGGCCACCGCGCCTTCGATCAGCGCGCGGTCGATCGCCGCCAGCGCCTCGCCGAGCGCCGGATGATCCTCGGCGATCCGCTCGAGTACGCGCGCCGCTTGCCGAAGATGGCTCAGCGCGCCGGTGCTTCCCTCCAGATGCTCGGTGACCGCTTCCAGCTCGCCCGCGCTCTTCTCGGCACGCTGCATCGCGCGGCGACGCTCGGCAAGCGCCTCTTCCTCACCGGGCTCGGCCGCGAGCGCCTCCAACTCGTTAACAGTATGTTCCAGCCATTCGCGGTCGGCCTGTGCGGTCGCGATCGCGTCGCATGCCTCGGCCAGCGCCACCCGCGCGTCACGCCACGCCGCATAGGCGCTGGCGACGTCGCGAACGCCGCGACCGGCGTAGCTGTCGAGCAAGGCGCGGTGCCCGGCCGCGGCGAGCAGCCCGCGATCGTCGTGCTGTCCGTGGATCTCGACCAGCATCGGCCCGATCTCGCGCAACAAGGCAGCGGAGACGGGCTGATCGTTGACGAAGGCGCGGCTGCCGCCGTCGGCCTTGACCAGCCGGCGGATGATGAGCGGTTCGCCGGTATCGATCTCCAGCCCGTTGTCGGCGAGCAGCGCGGCGACGGACTGCGGTGTATCGAACGTGGCGGTCACTACCGCCTGCGTCGCCCCGGCACGCACCAGCGTGCTTTCGCCACGCCGTCCGAGCGCGAGCCCAAGCGCGTCGAGCAGGATCGATTTGCCAGCACCGGTTTCACCGGTCAACACGCCGAGGCCGGCGCTGAACTCCAGCTCCAGCGCCTCGATCAGCACGACGTCACGAATGGCAAGCGCGGTCAGCATGGGCAGCCGCTCCTTACCCGTAAAAAACGCGGTTGTTTACCCTTTTTGTTCCGGTGCGACGTGGTCAGCCGCCGGTCGGGGTCGTCGCGGGTGACGGGGAACTCAACCCCGGGGTCGGCACACCCGCCTGCGCGTCGCCACCGGTGGTCGCAGGTGTCGAGGGCAAAGGCGCGTCGGCCTTTGGTGCGGCACCTGTCGCCTCGCCGGGCACCGCCGCCCGCACCGGTGTCGCGACGACCGGCTCACCGGGGGCGAGCGGGGCGATCGTGGCGGGCGGATTGTCCTTCATCAGCTTGTAGGCGCGGCTGTACCAGTCGGTGCCAGGGTAATTGGCGCCGAGCACCGCTGCGGACTTCTCCGCCTCGTTGCGCACGCCGAGTGCGAGATAACCTTCGGTGAGCCGCATCAGCGCCTCGGGCGTGTGGGTCGTGGTCTGATATTGATCGACCACGCGGCGGAAACGCAGCGTCGCGGCCAGCCACTGACGGCGACGCTCGTAGAAGCGGCCGATCTCCATTTCCTTGCCCGCGAGGTGATCGCGGACCAGATCGATCTTCAGCCGCGCATCGGCGGCGTAGCGCGACGTCGGATAGCGGCGCATCAACTCGCCGAGCGAATCCAGCGCCTGCTGCGTGATCTTCTGGTCGCGGGTGACGTCGCTGATCTGTTCGTAATAGCTCATGGCGACGAGGTAATAAGCGTAAGGCGCGTCGCGGTTGCCGGGGTGGACCGACAGGAAGCGCTGCGCGCCCTGAATCGCCTGCGTATAGTCGCCACTCAGATAATAGCTGAACGCGCCCATCAACTGCGCGCGGCGCGCCCACACCGAATAGGGGTGCTGACGCTCGACCTCGTCGAACAGCGCGGCGGCTTCCTTGTAGCGGCCCTGATCGAGCCGCTGCTTGGCGGCGGAATACAGCGTGCCGACGTCGCGTGCGACATAGGGCAGGTCGGCGCGGTTGCGCGAACCGCCCGCACAACCGGCGAGCGACACGGCCAAGGCAGCGACAACACCGATCGCGAGCGAACGGGTGGGGAGCGGGCGAAGGGTGAGGGTACGCATCGCCTCGGCTCTTAGCTTAGAGGAACCCCCGCGAACAACGGCTTTCGCGCACGCGCAACAGGGGCTAGCGGAAAGGCGTTGATGCGCCCGTCAGCGACCCGGAAGGAAGGATTACGCCTATGCCCGCGACCCTGCTCGCCACCAAGCGCGTCGAAAAGCCGTGGGGGCGGCATCATCTCTATCCCGGCTTCCCCGATCCGGCGCCGGGCGCGGAGCCGATCGGCGAGGTCTGGTTCCAGTCGCCGCATCCGGAAGAGCCGGAACTGCTCATCAAGTATCTTTTCACGAGCGAGAAGTTGTCGGTCCAGAACCACCCCTCCGACGAAGAGGCGCACAAGCGCGGCCTGCCGCGCGGCAAGGACGAATGCTGGACGATTCTGGCCGCCGAACCCGATTCGACGATCGCGATCGGCCCGCTCGCGCCGATGACGCGCGAGGAACTGCGCACCTCCGCCGAGGACGGCAGCCTCGAGCACAAGCTCGACTGGAAGCCCGTCAAAGCCGGTGACTTCTATTACTCCCACTCGGGCGTCATCCATGCGATCGGCGCGGGGCTGACGCTGATCGAGGTCCAGCAGAATTCGGACACGACGTACCGGCTGTTCGATTACGGTCGTCCGCGCGAACTGCACCTGGATGACGGCGTCGCGGTCGCCGAACTCACTCCCTATGTCGCGCCGCCGCAGCCGGGCGAGGCCGCGCCGGGCCGCAAGATCATGGTGGAAGGCCCCAAATTCGTTCTGGAGCGCTGGACCGGCGGTCAACGGCAGATCGCGCTTCCCGAAGGGAAGACCGGCTGGCTGGTGCCGATCCGCGGTGAAGGCGTGGTCGGAGGGGTCGCCTGGAAGGCCGGCGAATGCGTGATGGTGACGGGCAACGAACAGCTTCACGCGTCCGAGGATTCCGACCTGCTGTTTGCCTATCCAGGCGATCGACGGCTGTAAGCGACCCATCGACGGCCGGGCGCATATGCGACCATAACCATGTTGCGCTGCCCTGATTTTTCCTGTGAAGTTCCGATGAAATGCGCCCGGCTGCCGGCCGGTGCGCTACAACATTGAGCAGGGAAATCGGGGACATGGATCGGGCCGTCGACCGGGCCGGGGCACGAAAATTGATGTGTTGTCTGACCGACGAGCATCTGCGCATCGTCGATGTCGACGAGGACCTCGGCGTAGCGCTCGGCTATGCGCGTGATGCGCTGGTCGGGCGTGACGTGTTGCAACTGACTCACCCCGACGATCGGCAGATCAATCGGGAACGGGCCGACGCGCTGATCGCCGGTGGCGCGCCGTTCTCGATCACGAAGCGGTATCTGGGGGCGGACGGTCGGGCGCTCTGGGTAACCAATCATATCAGCCTCTTCCACGCCGGGAACACGCGTCGGATGATGGCGACGGTCGAGTTGATCGACGGGCCGCCGCCTGAGGACGAGACGCGGCTGCTGCGCAAGGCGGCCGAGCGCATCCTCGCCAAGCGCCGGCTGCGGGCGCATTATTTCGAGGACGAGATGTTCGGGGAGCCGGCGTTCGACCTGTTGCTGGACCTTTACGCGCAGGATCTGGCGGGGCGCGACAGCTATACCACCAGCGCCGCCGTCGCGTCGGGTGCGCCGCTTACCACGGCGTTGCGCCAGATCGCGATGCTGGTCGATCGGGGGTTGATCGCGCGCGATCCCGACCCGACCGACCGCCGCCGCGTCCGGCTGCGGATGACCACGCCGGGAGCGGCGCGGATGCGTGACTATCTGCTTGCGGCCGAACGGCTTTAACGACCCGATGTTTGCGAAGGTCGCGCCTAGCGCAGGCGTTCGATCGCCTGCGCCAGCGCGACATAGAGCTTGCCCATGTCCGACGACAGCAACGTCACGCCGAGCGGCGAGGCGTCGGGTTGCGCCAGGATCGTGCGCAACATCGCCTCGAAGTCGTGAATGTAGCGGTTCACTTGCTCGCGGAAGTTGCCATCCTCGTCGTACAGACGTGCCACATCGCGCTGTTCTGAGCCGTCGAGCAACCGCACGGCGCGCCGGGTGAAGACGCCGCGATCGCCCTTGAGATAGGCAGCCCAGGCGCTGTCCGAGATTTCCGGCGCGAAGGTGCGGGTGAGATCGATCGACGCCGAGTTGAGCGATTCGATCAGCAGCGAGGCACGTCGCGCGAAGGTGTCGCGTTCGTTCTCCTCATTGGCCGTCCGGGCTTCCTCGAGCCGGCGATCGATGAGCGCGATCGTCGACTCAATTCTCTCAAGCTGCGTCTGCAACCGCTCGCCCGCGCGGCTGGCGGCGACGACCGCGGTTTCGGAGATCCGCGCGACCTGCTCGACCTGCTTCTGCACGCCGCTTTCGACCGCGCGCTCCAGCGCGGCGACGCCGGCGCTCTCCAGCGCACTCGCCGCCTCGGGGATGACGCGCGTCAGCGCCTCGCGGGCGTGGTCAGCGGCGGCCGCAGCGGTCTCGCGGACGCGCAGCAGCGCCTCCAGCAAGCGCGGGGCAGCCTCCTCGGCCAGATCGTCGGCCCGGCGGGTGGCATCCTGAACGGCGTCGCCGATCAGCCCGGCCTGCGCGCGACCGCGCTCCAGCCCCTCGCTCAGCCGCGTGGTCAGCGTCTCGACCGTCTCGCGTTGCTCGGCGACGACCTGCGCCACCGCCTCGATCGCGTCGTGGGTGCTTTCGGCGGCGGTGACCAGCGCGAGCAGCTCGGGCTTGGCGGCGACGATCACCTGTTTGGTGGAGCCGACCCGCGATTCGAGCCGGGCGATCGCGTCAGGCATCGTCTCGTCCATCTCGCGCGCCGCAGCATCCAGCGCGACGAGCAGATGCTCGGTGGTGGCGATCGTGCGTTCGGCGGTACTGTTGCCGCTGTCCATCGCCGCGATCAGCGCCTCGGTGCTCGCCTGCAAGGCGCTGATGGTCGCGGCCAGTTGGCGACTGCGGTCGGTGCCGTTGTTGTGGAGTGCGTCGAAGCGCGCGCCGGCTTGGTCGATCGCATCGTCGAGCGTGCTGAACAGCATCTCGCCCGCGCCGCGTTGCGCGTCCAGCCGTGCCGCGATCCGCTCGATCACGACCTCGACCAGTGCAATGCGTTCGCCGAGCGCCTCGGCACTGCCGCGCGCCGCATGGTCGAGCGCCTGCTGGCTGGCGGTGACCATCGCCAGCATCGCCTCGCCCTGCGCGACAATCCCCTTGCGCGATTCGTCGATCGCGGTGGCGGTACGTTCGAGCAACGCATCGACCGCGACCGCGGCATCGGAGGTGACGCCTTCCAGCCGCAGCCCGGCGGTGGCGCTGGTCGCCTCCATCCGCTGCATATAAGCGGCTAGCTTTTCGGCCGCGCCGCCCGCGACGCTCTCCGCCTCGCGCCCGCGCGCGGCGAGCGCGGCGACCTGCGCATCGAGCGCGGCGCTGTGTTCATAGGCGACCAGCCCGGCCTGATCGATCGTCGACGCCAGCGTGCGCGTCTCGTCGGTGGCGCGCGGCAGCGCGCCCAGCAGCGCGTCGAGCTGCTCGGCGGCGTGGCCGGTGGCGCTCGACAGCGCGCGGGCATGGGTGTCGGCGCGCGCGATCTCGGCCGACAGATCGTCGCCGATCGCCGCCAGGCGGGCCGTTGCCGCCTCGCCGAGCGCGGTCAGCAACCGCACCTGTTCGGCGAGCGCCGAACGACGCGCCTCAATCTCGTCGCCGAGCGCCGCGACCGCGCTTTCGAGCGCCGCCGATTCGATCCGCATCGCCCGCGCGGTCGCACCGAAGCGTCGCGCCTCTGCATCGCTGGTCCGCAGCGTCAGCAACCAGATGATCCCGGCCAGCGCCGGGACGGTCGCGGCCGCCGCCCCGAATTGCGCGAGCGCGAGCGGCTGCATCGTCGTCAGCGTGTCGCGCGCGATCCACAGCAAGGCGGCGATCCAGACCGTCGCGATCGCGGTTGCGGCCCATCCCAGCACGGCGCGACGCCGCAGCGGCGCGTCGACGCCGTCATCATCGGAAAAGACGGGATCGGTCACGTATTCCTGCGGCTCCGCAAAGTGCGTCGGGACGAATGGCTCTGCCGGCGTCTCTGCGCCCGCTGGTCGAATGTCGAAAATGGAAGACGGCCCCCCGTTCATCATGCAGGTGTAACACGTTTACCGTTTCCGGGAACCCGTTTCGGGCGCGATGCGCCGCTCGGTTCGGCGCAAGCGGCGGGCGTGTCGGGGATTGTTGCCAGTGCCGCGTCGCCACCCTAACAGCCATGCCCATGCTGGCTGGCCTGTTATTCGCGACCCACGAAGCGGAGGATCGCTCCGGGATGCTCGCGGCCACGCTGCCGTTCGCGGCGGCGACGCTGATCGAATATCAGGCGCGGTTGCTGGTGGCGTGTGACGCGGCGCAGATCGTGGTGGTCGTCTCGCGGCTGACCCCCGAGCTGATCGGGGCGCTGGCGCGGATCGGACGGCGCGGGGTGGCGGTGGATACCGTGCGCAGTGCCGCCGACGCACTGGCCAAGCTGCACCCGCTGGCCCGCGTGGTGATGATCGCCGACGGGCTGGTCACGACCGAGGACGTCGTCAGCCGGATGGCGGGCGAGGCAGGCGACGCGTTGCTGGTGGTGCCGGGAACGCAGGCGGCGACCGCATATGAGCGCGTCGGCGGCGGTGCGGCCTGGGCCGGGGTGGCGCGGATCGACGCCGGCCGCGTCGCCGATGCGGCGCGGCTGCCCGAGGATTACGACCTGCAATCGACCTTGCTCCACGCCGCCGAACAGGCGGGTGCGCGGCACGTGACGCTGCGGCTCGACAATATGGCGATGGGGCACGGCATCGAGCGCCGTGCCGTCGCGCTGGAGGAGCGCGGCCGCGCGGTGCTGTCCGCGTCGATGGCGGTGCGGCCGAGCTGGTTCGAGCGGCTGGTGCTCCGCCCGCTGGCGCGGATGGCGATACCGTGGATTGCGCGGCACGGGATCGGCACCGAGGCGTGCAGTGCGGGCGCAGCGGCCGCGATGGTCGCGGGATTGGTGACGGTCGGTAGCGGTTTCACCGGCGTCGGGCTCGCCTTCGTGCTGGTCAGCGTCCTTGCCGCCGAGCTGGCGGGGGCGCTGGCGCTGTTCCGTGACGAGCCGGGGCTGTTGCGCGCGAACCGCGCGGCGATCCTGGTCGCGCCGGCGCTGGCGGTGTTGCTGCTGGCGCATGTCGTCGATAGCGCCGCGGCGACGACGACCGCGCGGCTGCTCGCGCTGCTCGCGTTGGTGGCTGGTGGCGTGGGAGAGCGTGCCGCGAGCGCCCGCGGTCGCCGGCCGTGGTGGGGCGTGGCGCCGGCGTATCTGGCGGTGCTGACGCTGTTTTCGCTGCTCGGTTATCCGACGATCGGGATCGCTGTCGTAGCGGGCTATGCCGTTGCCACGCTGATCGCGGCGGTCGAACGACTTCGCTAGACTTAGACCCCATGACTGCCAGAGCCTCGGAGGCTCGAATCTGAGATGCTGATGA
>NZ_CAXIAM010000052.1:0-22451 GCF_964021865.1 uncultured Sphingomonas sp. | reverse complement strand
CGCTTCTGCCACACCGGCACGATGCGGCTGGTGCGCAACCTGACCGCGGGCGAGATCGTCGGACAGGTGATGCTGGCGCGCGACGCGCTCGGCGAATGGCCGAGCCAGCCCGAAGGGCGCATGCTCACCAACATCGTCATGATGGGCATGGGCGAGCCGCTCTACAATTTCGACGCGGTGCGCGACGCGCTGAAGCTGGTCATGGACGGCGACGGGCTCGCGCTCAGCAAGCGGCGGATCACGCTGTCGACCAGCGGCGTGGTGCCGATGATGGCGCGCGCCGGCGAGGAGATCGGGGTCAATCTCGCGGTGTCGCTGCATGCGGTGACGAAGGACGTCCGCGACGAGCTGGTCCCGCTCAACCGCAAATACGGCATCGAGGAACTGCTGCAGGCGTGCGCCGATTATCCGGGCGCGAACAACGCCCGCCGAATCACGTTCGAATATGTGATGCTGAAGGACAAGAATGACTCGGATGCCGAGGCGCACGAGCTGGTCCGGCTGCTCCGCCACTACAATCTGCCCGCCAAGGTCAATCTGATCCCGTTCAATCCGTGGCCGGGCGCGGATTACGAAACCTCCACGCCCGAACGCGTGCGGCGGTTTAGCGAGATCATCTTCGAAGGCGGCATCTCCGCCCCAGTTCGCACTCCGCGCGGGCGCGACATCGACGCAGCGTGCGGGCAGTTGAAGACGGCGGCCGAGAAGAAGAGCCGCGCCGAACTCGACCGGCTGGCCGCGGAGAAGCAGGCCGCGCTTGGTTGATGCCGCCGGCATGGCGCTCGCGGGCGGCGCGGGCGTCCTGGGCGGGATGATGAATGCGCTGGCGGGTGGCGGCACCTTCGCGACGATGCCGGCGCTGCTTGGGCTCGGCACGCCCGCCAATATCGCCAACGCGACCTCCAACCTCGGGCTGATGCCGGGCGGCGCGATCAGCGCGTGGAGCTTCCGCCACGAATTGCAGCCGGTCGGCGGCGTGTCGGTGCGCGTGCTGGCGGCGATCACGTTCGCCGGCGGGCTGATCGGCAGCGTCCTGCTGGTGGTGACGCCCGGCGCGGCGTTCGATCTGATCGTGCCCTGGCTGCTGCTCATCGCCTTCGTCGCCATCGTCTTCGGCGCGCGCGCGGCGGAATGGCTCGCGGCACGCGTGACGATCAAGCCGCGCACGTTGATGGCGGTGCAGGCGGTGCTCGGCACCTATGGGGGCTATTTCGGCGGCGGGGTCGGCATCATGACCACGGCCACCTACGGTCTGCTGGCGGGCACGACGCCGCGCGCAATGTTCGCACCGCGCACATTGATGCTGGCGACCGCCAACTTCGCCGCCGCGATCGTGTTCGTCGCCTGCGGGATGATCCGCTGGGACGCGTGCCTGCCGATGCTGGCGGGCGGCGTGCTCGGCGGCTGGCTTGGCGCGATCGTCGGCAAACGACTCCCCGCGATCGTGGTGCGCTGGTGGACGATCCTCGTCACCGGCGTCACGACCGCGGTGTTCTTCACGCACGCCTACGGGTGACGGCTCAGCCGGGTCGCGTCATCGCGAACTTCTCGCCTAGCGCGAAATAATCCGCCGGACCGCCGCCGCGCAGGATCGGATGCGCGCGGGCGGTCTGGTAGATGCCGCCCTCCAGCATGGCGGTGTCGATGTGAATCGCTACCGCCTCGCCGAGCACCAGCCAGCCCGGCACGTCGGCGCCGTGACGATCCTGAAGCTGGACGATCTGCGTCACCTTGCACTCGAACTGTACCGGGCTCAGCGCCACGCGCGGCGGCGCGACCAGCGTCGACGGCAGTGTGGCCAGCCCGGCGCGGCTGAATTCGTCCTCATCGGTCATCGCCGACGTCTCGTTCATCTCCGTCGCAAGATCGCGGGTTGCCAGGTTCCAGACGAACTCGCCGGTCTCGCGCGCATTCGCCAGCGAGTCCTTTGCGCCGTTCGAGCAGAAGCCGACGATCGGAGGACGGTAGGAGAACAGATTGAAAAAACTGTACGGCGCGAGATTGCGCCGCCCGTCGCGCGCCATCGTTGCGATCCACCCGATCGGGCGCGGGCCGACGATCGCGTTAAGGGGATCGTGGGGCAGGCCGTGCCCCTTCGCCGGCTCGTAAAAATGCCATTCGGTCATGCCGCGGCTTCTGCTAAGAAGCGTGCATGGCTGCAACCGTGATTCACCGCCACCGGCTCGCCACGCGTCTGTGGCACTGGATCAACGCGGTCACGATTTTCGTGCTGATCGGCTCCGGGCTCGGCATCTCGAACGCGCATCCGCGGCTCTATTGGGGGCGTTACGGCGCGAATTTCGACCACGCCTGGGCGCAGCTCCCGCGCTTTCCTTCGTGGCTGACGATCCCGGCGAACTACAATCTCGCGATTTCGCGACGCTGGCATCTGTTCTTCGCGCTGGTGCTCGGCTTCTCGCTGCTCGCCTATATGATCGTCAGCCTGCTCAACCGCCATTTCCAGCGCGACCTGCGCGTGCGGCGGCGCGACGTGCGCGCCGCGCACCTGATCGCCGATCTCCGCGCGCATCTCGCCTTCCGTTTTCACGATCCGGAGGCACCCGGCGAGTATAACGCGCTGCAAAAGCTGAGCTATGTCGCGGTGATCTTCCTCGCGCTGCCGCTGGTGATCCTAACCGGTCTGACGCTGTCGCCCGGCATGGACGCGGCGTGGCCGTGGCTGCTCGACCTGTTCGGCGGACGGCAATCGGCACGCTCGCTGCATTTCATCGCAATGGCGGTGATCGCGAGCTTCACCGTCGTCCACCTCGTGCTCGTGATCCTTGCCGGCTGGCGCAACGAGCTGCGCTCGATGCTGACCGGCCGGTGGCGGGTGCCCGAGTGATCCGCCGGCGGACCTTGCTCGGCGGCGGCGCGGGGCTGATGCTCGCTGGCTGCGACCGCGTCATCCAGCAGCCGACCGTGCGTTCGATCGTCTTTAAGGGCGAGGACATGCACCGCGCCCTGCAACGCGCGCTATCGAACCGCGACGCGCTGGCGCCCGAATTCACGCCGGACCAGATGTCGCCGCGGTTCCGCACCAACGGCACGCGCGACCCCGGCACGTCCGCTTACGCCGCGCTGCGCGCCGGCCGTTTTGCCGATTGGCGGCTGAGCGTCGACGGGCTGGTCGCCCGCCCGCTGTCGCTCTCGCTTGCCGATCTCGGCCGCTTTCCGCAGCGCGCGCAGATCACCCGCCACGATTGCGTCGAGGGCTGGAGCGCGATCGGCAAATGGCAGGGGCCGCGGCTCGGCGACGTGCTCAAGGCCGCGGGGCTGCGTGACGCGGCTCGCTACATCGTGTTCCGTTGCGCCGATCTGTACGGTGGCGCGCCTTATTACGAGTCGATCGACCTCGTCGACGCCTTCCACCCGCAGACGATCCTCGCCTGGGCGATGAACGATCGCTTCCTCGACGTCGGCCACGGCGCGCCGCTGCGGCTGCGCGTCGAGCGGCAGCTCGGCTACAAGCACGCCAAATATCTGATGCAGGTCACCGCGGTCGCCAGCCTCGCCGGGATCGGCAAGGGCCGCGGCGGCTATTGGGAAGACAATGTCGACTACGACTGGTGGGCGGGCATTTGAACGCAGACCGCAACGCGGCGTAGCCGCCTTAGCCGACCAGCGCTCCCCCGTTCTCTCCCGCGAGAGCGCCCCGACCGAACCCCCTCTGCGCCTCTGCGCGAGTAAAACCTGCCGCGCCCCCGCGCGGGAACCGAGACTCTCGGTATCATGCCTCGGTCGGAGCGGCTCTCGCGATCTTGTTCGCGCGGTGACGTGGAGGCGCAGAGAGGTTCCGCCCGGTCTCGCCGTACCAGCTCATCGCAACCCCCGCTTTGTCTCCCGCTACCCGATGCGCAATCTCTCTGCGCCTCCGCGTGATCATCAAGACTTCGGGCCGTTACCATGCGTCCCAGCCTTGCCGCGACGCCGTAGCGCGATGACGTAGATCACCGCCGCCACGCCAGCGAACAGAAACCATTGCACCGCATAGGCAAGATGGTTGTTCGGGATCGACTCGATCGACGGTGGATTGTTCGGCGCTAGTCCGGCTGCCGGCGTCGCGGCGACCAGCATCAATTCGCGCGCCACCTGCGGCTGCGTCACCTCGGCGATCAGCGGGCGCGCGTCCGGCGCATGCGCGATCCAGCCGCTGACCTTGCCGCCGCGCCACGCCACCTTCCCGACCGGGTCGCGGGTCGTGCCGATCTGAACGCGCAGCCCCGGCCCTTCCGCGCCCGTCCGGCACAAGGCGATCACGCGATACCCCGCCGCCCCCGCTCCGGCACGAGTGATCGACACCGGCTCGAGGCAAAAGGCGCTGCTGCGGCGGAACAGTAACGTCTCGTCGGCAACCCGCGGGAAGGCGACCGCCGGTAGCGTCGGGTTCGCGGCAAGCTGCGCAAGGAACGCCTCCTTCTGCGGTCGGCGATCGAGCAACTGCCACAGCCCCAGCGCGATCATTGCCGCGATCGCGACACCGACGAGGAGCGTCGGGAGAACCGGAACGCGCTTCACGGTGCCAGCCGCCCCTCACCCGCCGCATGGCGATATTCGGCCGCGAGCAGCCAGCCCTTGGCGACGCGCAGCGACCAGACGATCGCCGCGGTGCTCAGCGGCACCCATAACAGCACATGGAGCCACCACGGCGGCGCGAACGACAGTTCGACGATGATCGCCAGCGCCACGACAATCGCGCCCCACGCCAGCACCAGCAGCGCGGCCGGTCCGTCCCCGACGTTGAACCCCGCGATCGAAAGCCCGCACGCCGGGCAGTGGTCCGCGAAACGAAGGACGCCCGCAAACAAGGTGCGGGCGCCACATTGGGGGCATAACCCCTTGATGCCACAGTCGATCGGCCGAGGCGTCGCCCCGACCGCCGACCGATCGGCGTCGCTCATCCGCCGTGAACCGGTGCGCCCCAGCCGCCCCATACGTAGACGGTGACGAACAAGAACAGCCACACCACGTCGACGAAGTGCCAATACCACGCCGCCGCCTCGAAGCCGAAATGCTGCTTGGGCGTGAAGTCGCCCTTATAGGCGCGGATCAGGCAGACGATCAGGAAGATCGTCCCGACGATCACGTGGAAACCGTGGAAGCCGGTCGCCATGAAGAATGCTGCGCCATAGTTGATCCCCTTGAACGGGAACGGCGCGTGCATGTACTCATAGGCCTGGATGCTGCTGAACAGCAGGCCCAGCACCACCGTCAGCCACAGCCCCTTGAGCACGCCGTCGCGGTCGCCGACGCCCAGTGCGCCCCAGAACCCGCGCTTCACGCCGCCGCGCTGATTGTGGATCAGCGCATGGTGCGCCCAGGTGACGGTCGTGCCCGAGCAAAGCAGGATCAATGTGTTGAGCAGCGGCAGCTCAAAGGCATTGATGACCTCCAGCCCCTTGGGCGGCCATTGCGCGGCGATCGCCGCCGCGCCCTCGGCCGCGCGCTCGACCTGCCCGTCGACGACCTGCATCGCGGTCGGGAACAACGAAAAATCGAAGAACGCCCAGAACCAGCCGACGAAAAACATCACCTCGGAGGCGATGAACAGGATCATCCCGTAGCGGAAATGGAGCTGCACCACCGGCGTATGATCGCCGGCATGCGCCTCACGAATCACCTGATGCCACCAGCCGTACATGCAGAACAGCACCGAGGCGAGGCCGATCAGGAACACCCAGCCGCCGCCCGTGCCCTGATGCATGTACATGATGCCGCCGGCCGCCATGATGAGCGCCGCGAAGCTGCTGAGCAACGGCCAAGGGCTGGGGGGCAGGATGTGGTATTCGTGGTTCTTGGCACCCGCCATGCGCGGCTCTCCCCAATTCGCTTATTGCGGTGGTCTTAGCTGTTCGTTTTCGCGGAATCCACCGGGTAAAAGGTGTAGCTGAGCGTGATCGTCTGTACGTCGCGCGTGTCCGGATCGGTCAGTATTTTGGGATCGACGTAGAAGATCACCGGCATCCGTTGCGTCTCGCCGGGCTTCAGCGTTTGCTGCGTGAAGCAGAAGCACTGGATTTTCGTGAAATATTTGCCGGCGATCGCGGGGGTGACGTTATAGGTGGCGGTGCCGGTCACCGCCTGCGCGCCGCGATTGGTGGCGGTGAAGAACGCCATGTCGCGCGCGCCGATCTCGACCGTTTCCTGCTCCTGCTCCGGCACGAACCGCCACGGCAGCTTCGGGCTGGTATTCGCGTCGAACGCGATCTCGATCTTGCGATGGACGCCGCCCGGCGCCGCAACGCCGCGCCCGGTGGTGCCGTTCAGCCCGGTCGCCTGACAGAACATCCGGTAGAGCGGCACGCTGGCGAAGGCGAGCCCGGTCATGAAACAGATCCCCGCCACCGCCAGCAGCGCGGTGCGCAGCGTCCGCGGGCGTGCCACCGTGCGATCGTTCCCGCTCAATGCGCCATGCCCTGTTTGATCCGCGCGATGGTGATGAAGAACACCAGCACGACGAACGCGCCGAGCAACAGCGCGACGACGATCGCACGCGACTTCTGCCGGCGGCGGATCAGATTTTGCTCGTCTTCGGTCATGCCACCCACCGGTCGACGACCAACGCGCCGAACATCACGAAAAGATACAGGATCGAGTAAGCGAACAGTCGCTTCTCATAGAACATCGGCGCCGCCGCCCGCTTCGCCCCGGCCGCGACCAGCGCCGCCAGCACAGCGAACGCCGCGGTCATCGCCACCGCCACCACGCCATAGATCGCGCCGGTCAGCCCGAGCGGCCACGGCGCGATCGCCACCGCCGCCATGGGGATCGTGTACAACCCGATCTGCCGCCGCGTCGCCGCCTCGCCCGCCACGACGGGGAGCATCGGCACGCCGGCATTGGCGTAATCGGTTTTTACGAACAGCGCGAGCGCCCAGAAATGCGGCGGCGTCCACAGGAAGACGAGCGCGAACAGCAGGAACGGCAGCAGCGCGACCTGCCCGGTCGCCGCCGCCCAGCCGATCAGCGGCGGAAACGCCCCCGCCGCACCGCCGATGACGATATTCTGCGGCGTGCGCCGCTTCAGCCAGACGGTGTAGATCAGGACGTAGAACAGGATCGACACCGTCAGGATCGCCGCCGCGGCGAGATTGACCGCCAGTCCCATCAGGATCACCGAAAACGCGCCCAGCCCGACGCCGAAATGCAACGCTGACTGGCGTTCCATGCGTCCCGCCGGCAACGGCCGCTGCGCGGTGCGCTTCATCGCCGCGTCGAGATCGGCCTCATACCATTGGTTTAGTGCACCCGCCGCCCCCGCGCCCAGCGCGATGCACAGGATTGCGGTGAATCCGAGCACCGGATCGATCAGATGACCGTTAACCGGCGGCGCGGCCAGCAACCCGCACAGCCCGGTGAAGACGACGAGCGTCATCACGCGCGGCTTGGTGAGCGCAAGGAAGTCGCGCCAGTCGGCGGGGGGGAGAAGGGGCGTGGCGGAGGTCATGAAGGCAGCGACTCTAGCCCCGGAGCACGGGCGAGGGAAGCCGCACGTCGCCGGTAGTGATAGCCATAAAGGTCTGTCGCAAAGCCCATCCGCGCATAGAGCGCCCGCGCTGCGACATTCGCCTCCTCGACCTGCAAGGCAGCATGACCCGCACCCTGCACCACCGCCCAGTCGAGCAGCGCCCCGATCACCGTGCGCGCGAACCCTCGGCGGCGAGCGACCGGATCGGTGGCGATCGCCTCCAGTACGGCGATCCGGTCGTGGATCGCGGCATAGCCGATCGCCCTGACCGTTCCGCCTTCGTCGAATCGCGCATAGGCGGCGGGAATCGAAAGCCGCGCCGCGACCGCCGCCGGACTTTCGATATGTCCGGCGAGTCGCCGCCGGGCCGCGACCCATGCGGTGTCGGGCGCGGTCGTCACGATGGCCGCGGACGGGAACCTCTCGCCCGGCGGAAGCCGCCGAAGCAACGTGCGCGTATGTCCCTCCGGCGCGGAGAAGCCGGCATCGTCGCGCGTGGCCGAGGAGGTGGGGATCAAGTCCGTGACGCGGACGATCGTCGGTTGACCGTCGCAGTCGTACACCGCCGCGATCACCGGCAGCGTGGCGGCATCTAGCGACGCCGGTCATGGACCGCACGCGCGGCATTGCTGCGACGACTGCCGCCGCCCGAGCGCGCCACCTGCCAGTCTCCGACGCGTTCCAGCGACCGCGGCGGATAAGCCGCGGCACAGGCGCGCTCGACACGCCACGCGATCGTGTCGTCGGTCACGGAAAGGCCTCCCCGAAAACGGCAGCGGCGGGGAAGCTTTCGCCGCCCCGCCGCCGGTCTCCCACTCAGGATCGTCAGTCGATCTTGGGCAGCGTCTCGAACTGGTGGAACGGCGGCGGGCTGGACAGCGTCCACTCCAGCGTCGTCGCGCCCTCGCCCCACGGATTGTCAGGCGCCTTCTTACCCGCGACCAGCGACCAGATCAGGTTGACGAAGAAAATCGCCATGCCCGCGGCCATGATCATATAGCCGATCGTCGCGACGTTGTTCCAGTGCGCGAAGCCATCCGGATAGTCGGGATAACGACGCGGCATCCCCTGCAAGCCGAGGAAGTGCATCGGGAAGAACAGCAGGTTCACGCCGACGAAGAACACCCAGAAGTGCAGCTGGCCGAGGAATTCATTATACATGCGCCCCGACATTTTCGGGAACCAGTAATAGAAGCCCGCGAACAGCGAGAACACCGCGCCGAGGCTGAGCACGTAGTGGAAGTGCGCGACGACGTAATAGGTGTCCTGCATGTAATCGTCGACGCCGCCGTTCGCGAGCACGACGCCGGTGACGCCGCCGACCGTGAACATGAAGATGAAGCCGATCGCCCAGACCATCGGGGTCGGGAAGCGCAGGCTGCCGCCCCACATTGTAGCGATCCACGAGAAGATCTTGATGCCGGTCGGCACCGCGATCACCATCGTCGCGGCGGTGAAGTACATCTTCACGTTCACGCTCATGCCCGTCGTGAACATATGGTGCGCCCAGACGACGAACCCGACCACGCCGATCGCGACCATCGCATAGGCCATGCCGAGATAGCCGAACACCGGCTTGCGGCTGAACGTCGCGACGATGTGGCTGATGATGCCGAAGCCCGGCAGGATCATGATGTACACTTCGGGGTGGCCGAAGAACCAGAACAGATGCTGGTAGAGCACGGGATCGCCGCCATATTGCGGATCGTAGAACGCGGTGCCGAAGTTGCGATCGGTGATCAGCATGGTGATCGCCGCGGCCAGCACCGGCAGCGCCAGCAGCAGCAGGAAGGCGGTGACCAGCACCGACCAGGCGAACAGCGGCATCTTGTGCAGCGTCATGCCCGGCGCGCGCATGTTGAAGATCGTGGTGATGAAGTTGATCGCGCCCAAGATCGAGCTGGCGCCCGCAAGGTGGAGCGACAGGATCGCCATGTCGACCGACGGGCCCGGCTCGCCATAGGTGGAGAGCGGCGCATACACGGTCCAGCCGGTGCCGGCACCACCGAAGAACGGCGAGGCGAGCAGCAACAGGAACGCCGGCACCAGCAGCCAGAAGCTGATGTTGTTCATCCGCGGGAACGCCATGTCGGGCGCGCCGATCATCAGCGGCACGAACCAGTTGCCGAACCCGCCGACCATCGCCGGCATCACCATGAAGAACACCATGATCAGGCCGTGCGCGGTGACGAGCACGTTCCACAGGTGTAGCGCTTGGTCGAACGACTGTTCTTCCCCGCCATGCAGCATCGACGCCCAGTGCGGCAGATACTGGATGCCCGGATGCATCAGCTCGGCGCGCATCAGCCCCGAGATCGCGCCGCCGATGATCCCCGCGACGATCGCGAAGATCAGGTAGAGCGTGCCGATGTCCTTGTGGTTGGTCGACATGAACCAGCGCGCGAAGAACGCCGGCTTGTGATCGGCGTCTGCGTGATGGTGGTGATCGTCGTGCGTGACGAAAGCGGACGGGTGGAGCGCGGTGTCGGTCATGGTCTTAGCGTCCGGCTTCGCCGACGCCGCCCGGATTGCCGGTGGCGCCCTGCGGGGAAGTGGGGGGAGTGTCGGTCCCGTTCTCGGTCGGGCCGGTCATCGCATTGGCGACCGCTGCCTCGTCCATCACCGCGGCGGAATTGTCCGCGCCCGGCTGCGGGATGACGGCGTCGGACGCCTTGCCCGGCGCCGGCATCGAGCCGCCCTTGGCGCGCACCCACGCTGCGAACTGCGCCGGGGTGACCGCCTCGACCGCGATCGGCATGAACGCGTGGCGCGCGCCGCACAATTCGCTGCACTGGCCGAAATACAGGCCGGGTTTGTCGATCGTGAAGCTGGTCTCGTTCAGCCGGCCCGGGATCGCGTCGAGCTTGATCCAGAAGGCCGGCACCGCCCAGCTGTGGATGACATCGTTGGCGGTGGTGATCAGGCGGATCGGCACGCCGACCGGCAGCACGACGCGATTGTCGGTCGCCAGCAGGCGCGGGCCGTCGGCGGCGGTGCGCACGCGCTCGCCGGAAGCGACCTGATTGCCTTCCTTCAGCATGTTGGCGGTGATCTCGATCCCGCCGTGGTCCGGATATTGATAGCTCCAGAACCATTGGTTGCCGATCGCCTTCAGCGTGACCGCGCCGGCCGGGGCGGGCTTGAACTGCGCCTGCAGCAGCCCAATCGACGGCACCGCGATCGCAACGAGGATCAACACCGGGACCAAGGTCCACACCACCTCGATGAAGGTGTTGTGGCTGGTCCGCGACGGCACCGGATTGGCGCTGGCGCGGAACTTCACGATGACGACCACCAGCAGCACCAGCACCAGCAGCGAGATGATCGTGATCAGCGGGAACAGGATGCGATCATGAAACCAGTGTGCGCGCAGGCCATTCTTGGTGACCTGCGGCTGGATGTGGATCACGCCGTCGAGCGGCTGCCCGACGCCGGGCGCCGAGCTGGTCGCGTTGAAGGCCGGGGCGCCGTCCATCGCCAGCGCGGGCGATTGCGGCGCAGCGTCGGCCTTTTGCACCGTGCCGCCGGCCTGACCTTGATTCGAGTCGGCGGGGCGCAGCCCGCTCGGCGCGGCGGTGGCCGCGGTGGCGGGCGAGGTCGCGGCCGTAGTCGGCGCCTGTGCGCCGGCGCTGCCCGCGCCCGTCAGGGCGGTCAGCGCGAAGCCCGCTGCCAACACCCAACCCTTGATCCCGGTTCTCAGCATCTCTTTATCGTCACCCCTGTCGTGGTGCGCATTCGCGTACCGGGCGTATCGAAGCGCCCCTCCTGCACCTGCCTATAGCATGGCATCCCCTCGCCTCAAGGGGGCGTGCGTCCGCGCTTTTCTCCGTCACGGCGCGTTGCGCGCGCGCGGGTGGGCTTCTATGGCGCGCGCAGGAGACCAAGCACACGATGACCGACGACGACGTGCTCGCCGAATTCCGCGCCGCCGATGCGCTGCTGGAAGGGCATTTCATCCTTTCCTCGGGGTTGCGCAGCCCGCGCTACCTGCAATGCGCGCGCGTGCTGATGAACCCGCGCCGCGCCGCGCGGCTGGCCGAGGCGCTGGCGACGCGTATTCCCGCCGCGCTGCGCGCGCGGATCACCGCGGTCGTCGCCCCCGCGATGGGCGGGGTGATCGCCGGGCAGGAGATGGCGCGCGCGCTCGACGTCGACGCGATGTTCGTCGAACGCCCGACCGGTACCTTCGAGCTGCGCCGCGGCTTCCGGCTGGCGCCCGGGCAGGAAGTGCTGATGATGGAGGATGTCGTCACCACCGGCCTGTCGAGCCGCGAGGCGATCAAGGCGATCGAATCCGCCGGGGGCCGCGTGATCGCGGGCGCGGCGCTGGTCGACCGTTCGAACGGCACCGCCGATATCGGCGTCCCGTTCTTCCCGCTGATCCGGCTGGAGGTGCCGACCTACCAGCCCGACGATCTGCCCCGCGAACTGCAAGCGATCCCGGCGATCAAGCCGGGCAGCCGGGCGGCGGCGTGACGATGGCCGGCCCCTTGCGCCTCGGGGTCAATATCGACCATGTCGCGACCGTGCGGAACGCGCGTGGCGGCGGGTTGCCCGATCCGGTCCGCGCCGCCTTGCTCGCCGCGCAGGCCGGAGCCGACGGGATCACCGCGCATCTGCGCGAGGATCGCCGCCACATCACCGACACAGACATCGCGCGGCTCTCGGCCGAATTGTCGATCCCGCTCAACTTCGAGATGGCTGCGACCGACGAGATGCTCGCGATCGCGCTGCGCCACCGGCCACACGCCGCCTGCATCGTCCCCGAGAAGCGCGAGGAGCGCACCACCGAGGGCGGGATCGACGCCGCGGGGCAGCATGACCGCCTGGCAGCGATGGTCCGCGAACTCGGCGCGGCGAACATCCGCGTCTCCTTGTTCATCGAGCCCGACCCGCGCCAGATCGCGGCGGCGGTCGCGCTCGGCGCACCGGTCGTCGAGCTGCACACCGGCCGCTATGCCGAGCTGGACGGCGACGCGCGGACCGCCGAGTTGCGGCGGCTCACCGACGCCGCCGCACTGGCGGCGAAGAACGGGATCGAAGTCCACGCCGGACACGGCCTCACTTTCGATAATGTCACCCCTGTCGCTGCGATCCCGCAAGTCCGCGAGCTGAACATCGGCCACTTCCTGATCGGCGAGGCGATCTTCACCGGGCTGGAAGACAGCGTCCGGCGGATGAAGGCACTGATGGACGAAGCCCGATGAGGATGGCGACGTGATCGTCGGCCTCGGCTCCGACCTGTGCAACATCGAGCGGATCGCGTCGTCGCTCGAGCGCTTCGGCGAACGCTTCGAGGCGCGCGTCTTCACCGACGTCGAGCGCGCCAAGGCCGATCGCCGCCCGTTCACCAAGGCCGGCACGCTCGCCAAGCGCTTCGCCGCGAAGGAGGCGTTCTCCAAGGCGGTCGGCACCGGGTTCAAGGCCGGGGTGTTCATGAAGGATATCGGCGTCGTCAACGCCCCCTCCGGCGCGCCGACGCTGGCGCTGACCGGCGGCGCGCAGGCGCGGCTAGACGCGTTGATCCCCGCCGGACACAGCGCGCGCATCCATCTGACATTGACCGACGACCATCCGTGGGCGCAGGCGTTCGTCATCATCGAGGCCGTTGCCGACCGACATGCAGGAGCCGAGTGACCGCGTGGCAGAGGATATCGCATTGACCGGCGACCACACGCCCCCGCCCGCCGCGATCGAGACACCCGCGCCGCGTAGCGGCTTCGACTGGTGGGGCGAGATCAAGGGGCTGTTCTGGTTGCTGCTCGCGGTGCTCGGCTTCCACAGCTTCATCGCCAAGCCGTTCTACATTCCGAGCGAGTCGATGCTCCCCGAGCTACTGGTCGGCGACCGGCTGGTGGTGTCGAAATTTGCCTATGGCTGGTCGTTTGTGTCGCCGACGATCCCCGATCCGGTCGCGATCGTCCGCGGCACGCTGCTCCACCAGCCGGTCGATAGCTGGTCGGTGCAGGTGCCTTTCATCCACGGCCGCATCTGGGGCAGCCTGCCCGAACGCGGTGACGTGGTGATCGTCACACCGCCGGGCCAGTCGAGCGACTATATCAAGCGTGTGATCGGCCTGCCCGGTGACACACTGGCGGTGCGCGGCGGGGTCGTCATCCTCAACGGCAAGCCGGTGGCGCGCGGCCCGCTCCATTATCGCGACCTGCCGGTCGATGCGAACGCGACCTGCGATCCCGCGCAATACCCCGGCGCGCGGCAGGAGCGCGCCGACGGCACCGCGGTCTGCCATTTGCCGATCGTCACCGAGACGCTGCCCAACGGCCGCCGGTATGACACCGTCGATCTGGAACCGGACAGTGCCGGCGACAATTATGGCCCGGTGACGATCCCGGCTAACCACGTCTTCCTGATGGGCGACAATCGCGATCGCTCCGCCGACAGCCGCTTCGCGCTCGGCGGGTTCGAACGTGGCCTGGGCGGGCCGGTGCCCTACGAAAATATCGGCGGCCGGGCCGAGTTCATCACTTTCTCGGTCAACGGCAGCGCCGGCTGGAACCCGCTGACGTGGCCGGGCGCGCTGCGCGGCGGACGCGCGGGCACCTCGCTCCACCCGACGCGCGTCCCATGAGCGACGCGCCCGAGGTGCGGATCGATGCGGGCGGCGAGCAGGTCCGCGTCCGCGCCGGCGCGAGCCCCACCGAAGTGCGCGACGACGCGACACGCCTGGAAATTCGCCGCGCTGCGGTCTGGCTGGGCATGGCCAGCGCGATCGCCCTGGTCGTGTTGCTGATTCAACCGCTGCTCATCATCTTCGCAGCGCTCGTGTTCGCCGCGCTGCTCGATGGCGGGGTGCGGCTGCTCGGGCGCGTGCTGCCGATCGGGAGGAGCTGGCGGTTGCTGATCGTCTGCCTGCTGACCATCGCCTTCCTGCTCGGCACCTTCTATCTCGCCGGCGTCCAGATCACCGCGCAGGCGCAACAGCTCCGCTCGACCGTCGAGGTGCAGGTGCTGCGCGTCAGCGGCTGGCTGAGCGCGCAGGGGCTGATGCCCGGTGCCAGCGACCTGAGCGGCGTCGCCAAACAGGCGATGTCGTCGCTCGGGCGCGTCACCAGCTGGCTCGGCACCGCCGCGGGCGCGCTGACCAGCGGCTTCATGATCGTCGTGCTCGGGCTGTTCATCGCGATCGATCCGCACGGCTACGAGCGTGGGCTGCAATGGATGGTGCCCGAGCGCCACCGCGTCGAGTTCGCGGTGACGCTGAAGCGCATGGCGCAGACGCTCCGCCGGCTGCTCGCCGGCCGGTTGCTGGGCATGGCGTTCGAGGGCGTGCTGACCGCGATCGCCTTGTGGATCGCCGGGGTGCCGATGGCGATGATCCTCGGCATCCTCACCGGCCTGCTGGCCTTCATCCCCAATATCGGCGCGTTTATTTCCGGCGCGCTGATGGTGGCTGTCGGCTTTTCGGCGGGCGTCCACACCGGTGTGCTCGCGATCGTCGTCTATGTCGTCGTCCAAACGTTCGATGGCTATGTCGTCATCCCGATGGTTGCCAAGCGCACCGTCGATCTGCCCCCGGCGCTGACGCTTGGCGCACAGATCCTCGCCAGCGCGCTGTTCGGGATCATGGGGCTGGCGCTCGCCGACCCGATGACCGCGATCCTGAAGGCCGCAATGGAGCGCCGTTCCGAGAACGTCGAGGACAGTCCGGCGCGGGACTGAGGCCGCACGCGGCACGGCTGGCGCGCCCCGCCGGACGCTGCTACAGCGCGCCACCCGCCTGCAACGGGCGCAGGAACAACCGATTGCGCGTCGACGAGCACTCCTCAACCCCATCGACCAAGTCCGCCGCCGACACCGCTCCGTTGGTCGCGTTGAGGCCGGTCCTGACGCTCCGGCGTCGCTGGCCCGCGTTGCTGGCGACCATCCTGACCGTCGCAACGCTGATCGGCGTCGGGCATGAGCTGTTCGATCACGGATTGGCCGGGATCAAGCGGGCGGTGCCGGCATCCTGGGGCTTCTACCTCTTCTTCCTTGCCTCCTATTTCGCGCTGCCGGTCTGCGATTTCGTGATCTTCCGCCGGTTGTGGGATGTGCCGCCCGCCGCTTTCCCGGCGCTCAACCGCAAGCGGATCGCGAACGACATCCTGATCGGCTATTCGGGCGACGCCTATTTTTACGCCTGGGCGCGGGCGCGGCTCGACATGGTGACCGCGCCGTTCGGGGCAGTAAAGGACGTCGGCATCGTCTCCGGCATCACCGGCAACGTCACCGCCTTGCTGCTCGCGACGGTCGCGTTGCCGCTCGGCTACCAGTTGATTTCCCCCGAGGTGATCGAGGGCATGATCTGGTCGCTGGTGTTCGCCACCGCGATGTCGCTTGGACTTATCCTGTTTTCCCAGCGCGTCTTCTCGCTGCCGCGTCGCGACCTGTGGTTCATATTTTGGATCGATCTGCTGCGGATCGGCGTCACCTGCGTCACCATCGCGCTGGCCTGGGCGTGGGCGATGCCCAGCGTGTCGATCGGCATGTGGCTGTTTCTGGTCGCCGGACGGCAATTGGTGTCGCGTTTGCCGTTCCTGCCCAACAAAGACCTGCTTTTCGCCAACTTCGCGATCCTGGTCATCGGGCATGACCGGGCGTTGTCGGACCTGATGGCGTTCACCGCGGCGTCAACCGTGGTGATGCACGGGCTGCTGCTGCTGCTGTTCGGTGCGGTATATGTGACGGAAAGGATGCGCGCATGGCGCAACGGACGCTGACGATTGCCCTGGCCGGGCTGCTCCCGCTTGCCGCGCCCGCGGCGGGTGCGCAGGTGCTCGGCAGCGATGCCGCGGCCTGCACCGCGCAACAGGGCTCGGCGATCCTGGCCACCGTCACCGGGCTGAAGGACCGCACCGGCACGCTGAAGCTGGAACTGTACCCGCCCAACGAGAAGGACTTTTTGGCCGGCGACGGCGATCTGGCGCGCGAGGGCAAGTTTTTCCGCCGCGTCACGATCACGCCGCCCGCCGCCGGCGATGCCGCGATCTGCATTCGCGTGCCGCGCCCGGGCCGCTATGCCCTGTTTCTCGGCCACGATCGCGACGGCAAGCGCAAGTTCAACTTCTGGAGCGACGGCGCCGGCTTCCCCAGCAACCACAAGATCGGGCGTGCGCGCCCCAAACTGGCCGATGCGCTGATCGACGTTGGCCCCGGCATCACCCGTACCACGATCCGGGCACAATATCTGCGCGGACTGGGCGGCTTTGGCTTCATGCGCTGATCGGGAGGCGGGACCATGCGGATCGTCGACGTCAACGAATTCTACTCGCCCACCGGCGGCGGGGTGCGGTCGTACCTCGATCGCAAGATGGCGCTAATGTCCGAGCTGGGGCATCAGCAGATCGTGATCGCCCCCGGACGCGAGGATCGCGTCGAGGAGCGGCCCGGCGGCGCCCGCATCCATTACGTCAAGTCGCCGGGGATCCCCTTCGACTCGAACTACGGGCTGTTCTGGGAGGCGGGGCCGATCCACGAACTGCTCGACCATTATCGTCCCGACGTGGTCGAGAATTGCGCGCCGTGGCGCTCCGCAGCGATCGTCGCCGGGTGGCAGGGTGACGCCCTGCGCTCGTGGTTCATGCACAACGACAATCTCGAGGCCTATCCCAAGCGGTGGTTCTTCCGGGTCGCTTCCGAATCGACGATCGAGCGCGCATTCGGCTGGTACGATCGCTACATAAACCGCTGGCTAGACCGGTTCGATACCGTGGTCACCAACGGCCCAGTACTAACCGAGCGGCTGCGCGCACGCGGCGTACGGATCGACGCCACTATGCCGCTGGGGATCGAACGCGAGCATTTTTCGCCCGCGCTCCGCAGCCCTTCGCTGCGGGCCGCGATGCTCGAGCAATGCGGGCTGCCCGAAGATGCGTTCCTGCTGATCGGGGTCGGGCGGCATCACCCCGAAAAGCGCTGGCCGACGGTGATCGACGCGGTGCGGCGCGCGGGCGCGAAGCTGCCGGTCGGGCTGGTCTTGCTGGGGCTGGGGCCGGACACGCGGACGCTGGAGCGCCACATCGCCGAAAGCCCGCATGTGCGGATGTTCCAGCCGATCTACCATCGCGGACAGCTCGCCTCGATCATGGCGAGCGCAGACGCCTTCATCCACGGGTGCGATACCGAGACATTCGGGCTGGTCGCGTCGGAAGCGCTGGCCTCGGGCCTGCCGCTCATCGTCCCCGATCGCGGTGGTGCGTCGGCGGTGGCAAAGCCAGAGTTCGGCGAATGGTATCGCAGCGGCAACGCCTATGATTGCGCGCGCGCGATCGTCGCACTCGCCTCACGGGATCAACCGCTGCTCCGCCGCGCCGCCGCGATTGCCGCGCCGAAGGTGTGGAGCGACCGCGAACATACCCAGGCCCTGATGGCGCATTATCAAGCGCTGATCGACGCACGCGGGTTGGTCAGCAAATCGGCATAGGCCGCCGGCCGCCGGCCGCGCGCGGTGAAGGCCGCGAGGGTCCGGTCGATGCTGCGCAACAACGCCGGGCGGGTCACGTCGCCCGGATGCACCGCCACGCGGACCGTCGGTACGAGCTGCAGCGCGTGCCGCAGCATCGATGCGGCGGCGAGCGAGCTGAGCGCGCGCGCATCGCTGCGGCTCGCCCAAGTGACGACCGGCCCACGCGCGACGACGGCGCCACCCGGCACCCACACGCGGGCGTGATCCTCGGCCAGCGCGAAGCCGGCGGCCGACAAGGCGGCGCGCGCCCCTTCCGAATATAGCCACGCCGGCGCGATGAACCCCGCCGCCGGGCGACCGATCGTCTGTTCCAGCAATGTCTTGCCGCGCCGCATTCGCGCGAGCGCTTCGGCATGGTCAAGCCCCAGAAACTCGCCCTCGCCCGCGGTCATCCGCCGTGCCTTCACCGCCGCCACGCCGCGGTGCGCGCTGTCGTCGCGATGGAACCAGCCGTGCACGAACATCTCGATCCCGGCGTCGGCCCAGTGCCGCAGCCGCGCGCGGAACGCCGGGATCAAGGGTGCGCTGCCCCAGTGATCGGCGACCACCAGCATCGCCAGACGCTGTCCGACATACGGTGCCAGCCGATCCAGCAGCAGATCGACCTCGCGCTCGAACCGCGGCGAGACATCGTGGATGGAGGCGAGCAGCCGCTTCATCGCGTCAGCACATGCGGACCCGGACGTACCGGCGCAAGCCTCAGTCCTCGGCCAATGCCCTGGCGAGCAGGTCGCGGATCGCGACCAGCGACGGCGTGGCGGCATCGGGCGTCGCGACGGCAGGCTCGCGCGCCAGCAGCTGCTGGACGCCCTTGATCGTATAGCCCTCGCGATTGAGCAGCCGGTCGATCCGCTCGACCAGTGCCACATCCTCCGGCCGATAATAGCGGCGGTTGCCCGCGCGTGTCACCGGCCGGAGTTGCGGAAAACGGCTTTCCCAATAACGCAGGATATGCGGGGCGAGGCCGGTCGCCTGAGCGACCTCGCCGATGGTGCGAAACGCGGCGGCGGATTTGGCGTCCGACGCCAAGGCGCTCAGCCCGCGACGATGCGGTCGCGCATCATCTGACTGGCGCGGAACGTCAGCACGCGCCGCGGCGCGATCGGCACCTCGACGCCGGTCTTCGGGTTGCGGCCGATCCGCTCGCCCTTGTCGCGCAGCACGAACGTGCCGAACCCCGAAATCTTGACGTTCTCACCGTTCTGGAGCGCGCTACACATACGTTCGAGAATCTGCTCCACGAGGCGCGACGAGTCCGCACGGGACAGTCCCACCTGCTTGTGAAGCGATTCGGCCAGATCAGCGCGCGTCAACGTACCAGCTTCAGTCATCGGCTTTACCTCTACCCCCCGGAAAGGTTTTACAATTCGGGCGGCTTATAACGCCGCATGCGACTTGTCGATGCAGCCGGCGATTACGGGTCACATGCGAATAATTGCCGCACCCCAGGTAAAACCACCCCCCATCGCCTCCAGCACGACGATGTGCCCGGGACGGATGCGGCCGTCGCGCACCGCCTGGTCGAGTGCGAGCGGAACTGACGCTGCAGAGGTGTTCGCATGCTGGTCGACGGTGACCACAACCTTTTCAGAAGGAAGGGAAAGTTTGCGCGCCGTCGCGTCGAGAATACGCGCATTGGCCTGATGCGGAACGACCCAGTCGATGGCATCGGTGGGCAGCCCGGTGGCCTGTAACGCCTCTTCCATGACGGCCGCCAGATTGATCACCGCGTGGCGGAACACCTCGCGCCCCTTCATCCGAAGCTTGCCGACTGTCCCGGTCGTGGACGGTCCGCCGTCGACATAAAGCAACCCATTATGGCGACCATCGGCATGCAGCCGCGTGGCGAGGATGCCGCGCGCGCCGGCATTGGCGACGTCTTCAACTGAATCGCGGGCTTCCAGCACGATCGCGCCCGCGCCGTCGCCGAACAGGACGCAGGTGGTGCGATCCTCCCAGTCGAGGATGCGGCTGAACGTCTCGGCCCCGATCACCAGCGCACGCCGGTGCGCGCCGGCACGAATCATGCTGTCGGCGACCTGCACCGCATAGAGGAAGCCAGAACAGACCGCCGCGACGTCGAACGCGACGCAATCGTCGATCCCCAGCATCGCCTGCACCTTGGTGGCAGTGGCGGGGAACGTGTTGTCGGGCGTGGCGGTGGCCAGCACGATCAGGTCGATGTCGCCGGCCGTCAGCCCCGCTGCGGCGATCGCCGCCATCGCCGCGTCGCATGCCAGCGTCGCCGTCGTCTCGCCCTCGCCCGCGATATGGCGGAAGCGGATGCCGGTGCGCTCGACGATCCATTCGTCGGATGTATCGACTTGCTCGGCCAGCTCGGCATTGGAAACGCGGCGGGCGGGCAGCGCACTGCCCGTTCCCGTCAGCACGGCACGGATCATGCAGCCGCCTTCGCTTCGAAATGGCGCAGGTCTTCGATGATCCGGCGCGTCAGGTCGGCGCGCACCATCTTGGCGGCGTTGCCGATTGCGGTCGCCACCCCGCGCTCGTTCGCGCTGCCGTGGCTCTTCACCACCAGCCCGTTGAGGCCAAGGAAGACCGCGCCATTGTGATTGTTCGGATCGAGGTGATCGCGCAGCAGCTCGGTCGCCGGACGCGAGATCAGGAAGCCGACCTTCGACCGCACCGAGCTGCGGAACGCGCGCTTGAGCAGGTCGGCGACAAAGCGCGCGGTGCCCTCCGCGGTCTTGAGCGCGATATTGCCCGAAAAGCCGTCGCAGACGATCACGTCGTGCTGCCCGCGCGACAGCCGGTCGCCCTCGACGAAGCCCACGAACTTCATCGGCAGGTGCGGCGCGGCGCGCAGCACCTGTGCGGCGTCGCGGATTTCCTCGGTGCCTTTCTGGTCCTCGCTGCCGATGTTGAGCAGCGCGACGCGCGGCGCGTCGAGTTCCAGCGTCGTGCGCGCATAGGCAGCGCCCATCACCGCGAACTGCACGAGGTTGCGTGCATCGCACTCGGTATTGGCGCCGAGATCCAGCATGACGACGTCATTGTCGCCCAGCGTCGGCAGCAGCGCCGCGAGCGCCGGGCGGTCGATGCCACGCATCGTGCGCAGCGACAGCTTCGCCATCGCCATCAACGCGCCGGTATTGCCGGCGGAAACCGCCGCGGCGGCGCGCCCCTGCTTCACGCAGTCGATCGCGACGCCCATCGACGTCGTCTTGGCGCGACGGATCGCCTGGCTCGGCTTCTCGTCGCCCGCGATCACATCGGGGGCGTGCACGATCTCGGAATGCTGGGCGAGATTGGGGTGCTGGGACAGCCCGTCGCGAATCGCCGCTTCGTCGCCGACCAACAGATAGTTGACGTCGTCGTAGCGGCGGCACGCGCGTGCCACCCCGGCCAGCATCACCGCCAGCCCCTCATCACCGCCCATCGCATCGACGGCGATCCGGGACCTGTCGGATATCACTGAACCTCGCTCCCGAAGCTGTGCCTGCACCCGGTCAGGCTCAGGCGTCGACCGCGATGACCTCGCGACCGTTGTAGTGACCGCACGCGGTGCACAGGTTGTGCGGGCGCTTCAGCTCGCCGCAGTTCGGGCATTCCTGAAACGCCTCGACCGACAGAGCGTCGTGCGCGCGGCGCATGCCACGGCGGGAGGGAGAAGTCTTTCGCTTGGGGACGGCCATCGCGGCACCTTGATTTGTCTAGTAGTTCATATGAGCGACGAGCCGGTGCACGGCGCCGCGCGGACGATGCGAGCACCGGCCGCGGCAGACAGCCGGGCATCGGCTCGCATCGCGAAGCCCCGCGCCTATAGCGAATTCCCCGGCGGTTGCAAGTAAAGCCCGTCACATCACCTCCATCCCGCCAACGCCCGGAACGGGCGGTCGTGTCCCTCTCAGGCGGAAAGCGCGCGGTCGCTGACGAACATGTTGTGCGCGCGCTCGTGCGCGAAGGTGCTGGGCTTGCCGTGACCGGGGATGAAGGTCGTCTCGTCGCCGAGCGGCCACAGCTTCGTCACGATCGACTCGATCAGCTGCTTGTGATTGCCCTGCGGCAGATCGGTGCGCCCGACCGAGCCTTGGAACAGCACGTCGCCGACCTGCGCGAATCGCGACGGCGCGTGGTGGAAGATGACATGGCCCGCGGTGTGACCCGGCGTGTGATGGACGTCGAGCGTCAGATCGCCGACGGTCACGGTGTCGCCATCCGCCAGCCAGCGGTCGGGCTCGAACACCACGCCGCGGATCCCCCAGTTTCGCCCGTCTTCGTCCAGCCGCGCCAGCCAGAAGCGGTCGTCCTCGTGCGGCCCCTCGATCGGCACGCCCAGCTGTTCGGCCAGCGGCTTCGCCTCGCCGGCATGGTCGATATGGCCGTGGGTCAGCAAGATCTTCTCGACCGTCACCCCCGCCTGCTCGACCGCCGACAGGATGCGCGGCAGATCGCCGCCGGGATCGACCACCGCCGCCTTCATCGTCGCGGTGCACCAGATCAGACCCCATGACTGCCAGAGCCTCGGAGGCTCGAATCTGAGATGCTGATGATGGA
>NZ_CAXIAM010000051.1:0-22789 GCF_964021865.1 uncultured Sphingomonas sp. | reverse complement strand
ACAGGATGTTCGTCGTGTCGACCTGCAGGAACTCCTGCTGCGGATGCTTGCGCCCCCCCTGCGGCGGCACGCTGGCGGTGGTGCCTTCCATCAGCTTGAGCAGCGCCTGCTGAACGCCCTCGCCCGACACGTCGCGCGTGATCGAGGGGTTCTCGGCCTTGCGGCTGATCTTGTCGATCTCGTCGATGTAGACGATGCCGCGCTGCGCGCGCTCGACGTTGTAGTCCGACGCCTGGAGCAGCTTCAGGATGATGTTCTCGACATCCTCACCGACATAGCCAGCCTCGGTCAGCGTCGTGGCATCGGCCATCGTGAACGGCACGTCGAGGATGCGCGCGAGCGTCTGCGCGAGCAGCGTCTTGCCGCAGCCGGTGGGACCGACGAGCAGGATGTTGCTCTTCGCCAGCTCGACATCGGCGCCCTTCGCGCCGTGGTTCAGCCGCTTGTAGTGATTGTGCACCGCCACCGACAGCACGCGCTTTGCCTGCTTCTGCCCGATGACATAATCGTCGAGCACGTCGCAGATTTCCTGCGGCGTCGGCACGCCGCCGTCCTTCTTGGCGACCAGCGCGGACTTCGTCTCTTCGCGGATGATGTCGTTGCACAGCTCGACACATTCATCGCAGATGAAGACGGTGGGTCCGGCGATCAGCTTGCGCACCTCGTGCTGCGACTTGCCGCAGAACGAGCAATAGAGGGTGCTCTTGCTATCGCCGCCACTAAGTTTCGTCATTCAGTCCATCCTTCGTCGCGGATCATCGACCCGCCAGTGCGCGGCGCAGGCTAACGCACCGCTCCTTAAGCAACAACGTACAAAGCGCCGTTTTTCCGCAGACCGTTCCGGATCGGCGCTCCGCCGTCCGCATTCGGCGTATATCGCTGTTGCGTGCGCGACCTTCAAGGGCGGGCGCGCGCCCCTTGACTCCTCCCGCCATGCCGTCGACCGTAAGATCGAGACGCGTCGCGGGGGACGCCCGTCTTCCGGGGGACTTCAGGACATGACGACTGCGCCGGCGGCGCCCTTGCGGCACGCGATCGATCCGGGTCGGGACACATCCGGGCTGCCGTCGCTGTCGGTCATTGTGCTGACGATGCTGGCGCTGGCACTGCCGATCCTGCTGACCCCGATCCCGCTGCTGATCGACCTGCCCTCGCACATCGCTCGGTTTCACGTCGAAGCGACGATCGCGCACAACCCGGCGCTGGCGGCCAATTTCACCTATCAATGGCGGTTCATCCCGAACCTGGGGATCGACCTGATCGTCGCGCCGCTGGCGGGCCTGATCGGGGTCGAGAACGCCGCGCGGATCGCCGTGGCGGCGATCCCGGCGCTGGGCGGGCTCGGGATGCTACTGATCGGCGCGGCCCTGCACGGGCGGCTGACCGCGGGTGCGCTGCTCGCGCTGTCGCTGAATTACGCCTACCCATTGACGTTCGGGTTCGTGAACGCCTGCCTCGCCGTGTCGCTGGCGCTGGTGGTGTTCGGGCTGTGGCTGCATTTCGGCAACACGGGACGGACACGCGCGCGACTGGTGCTGGCGGCGGTTTCCGCGCCAGTGATCCTGACCGCGCATATCATCGGCTTCGGCGTGCTCGGCTTGCTGGCGGGCGGTGCCGCGATGGCCGAGCGGCGCGCGGATTGGCGGCATCCGGTGCGGTTCACGATCGGCGTGGTGCGGCCGATGCTGGCGTTCGCGTGGCCGCTGGCCTTCCTGCTGCTGTGGCAGACCGGCGAGGCTCCGCCGAACAGCGAGTGGTTCGCCTGGGCGCAGATCGCGCGCTGGCTGGTCGGCGTGCTGCGCGACCGCTGGATGCCGATCGACATCGCCTCGGCGCTGCTCCTGTACGCGGCGGCGGCATTGGCGGTGGCGCTGGCGGTGATCGGGCGACCGCGGGTCGCGATCGAATGGCGCGGTGCGGTGCCCGCCGCGATCCTGTGGATGGCGGTCATACTGCTGCCCGGGCGCATGTTCGGGTCCGAATTCGCCTCGGTTCGTTTGATCCCGGTCGCGCTATCGATCTCGTTGCTGGCGGTGCGCGAGCGGCGCGGTGAGGCGCGGACGCTGCTGGCCGTTGCGCTAGGCTTCCTGGGATTGCGGCTGGCGCTGACGACGGCGTCGCTCGCCACCGCGTCGGCGCAGGCGGAGCGCGAACTGGCCGTGCTGCCGATGATCCCGCCCGGCGCGCGGGTGGCCGCGATGTCGATCGTGCCGTGCGCGCGCGAATGGGCACCGCCGCGGTTGAGCCACATTCAATCCTACGCCACCACCCGTCGCGACGCGTTCGCCAACGGACAGTTTTCGGCGGTCGCGGGACAGGCGCTGGGGCTGACGTCGCGCATCGATCCGGTGCTGGGCGAATTGTTGAGCACCGGCACGGTCGAGCGCTGCGATCGGTTCTTCCCGTCCACCCCGCTGCACGAGACGCTGGCGGGACTGCCGTGGCGCGGGGTCGATTACCTGTGGTTGATCGACGCCCGCGACATCGCGGTGCCGCTCCCGGCCGGCGCCCGCCTGATCTGGCGGAGCGACCGGTCGCGGTTGTACCAGATCAGGCCGCCGCGCTGACGTCCTCGGTCGGCTGCGGCCGCTTGTCGAACACCTGATCGATCAGGCCGAACTCCTTGGCCTCTTCGGCGCTCATGAACTTGTCACGGTCCATCGCGCGCTCGATCTCCTCGAGCGGCTTGCCGGTGTACTTGGCGTAGAGCGAATTGAGGAAGTGGCGCATCCGAAGGATCTCGCGCGCCTGGATCTCGATATCCGCGGCCATGCCCTGCGCGCCGCCCGACGGCTGGTGGATCATGATGCGGCTGTTGGTGGTCGCCACCCGCATCCCCGGCTCACCCGACGCGAGCAGGAAGCTGCCCATCGACGCCGCCTGACCGATGCAGAGCGTGCCGACCCGCGGGCGGATGTACTGCATCGTGTCGTGGATCGCCATCCCCGCCGTGACGACACCGCCCGGCGAGTTGATGTACATGTAGATGTCCTTCTTCGGGTTCTCCGATTCAAGGAACAACAGCTGCGCGCAGATCAGGCTGGCCATGCCGTCCTCGACCCCGCCGGTCACGAAAATGATCCGCTCGCGCAGCAGCCGCGAGAAAATGTCGAACGAGCGCTCGCCACGGTTCGACTGCTCGATCACGATCGGGACCAGCCCGGCCGACGTCGATTGCAGGCCGATCCCGGCGCTCGCCAGCTTGCCCGCGAAGTCGCCGGTCTCGAACGGATTGTGCATGGAAACTCTCTTTTCGCTTAGGAAGAGCCGCAACATCGGTGCTTCCGCGAAACGGTTCAAGCCCCTTCGCTCACCCGCCGCGGCGCCGGCAGTTGCAGATAGGCGAGTCGGCGCACCTCGCGTCGCCCGCGCACCACCGTGTCGAGGATCAACCCAGCGAAAAAGCACAATGCCGCCAGGATGATGAGCCCGGTGGTCAGGATCGCCGTCGGGAAACGCGGCACGAGGCCGGTGTGCATGTAGGTGACGACCAGCGGCACCGCGAGAATGACCGCCAGCAGCGCAAGCACGCCGCCGATCCCGCCGAAGAACCATAACGGCCGCTCGATGCGATAGAGCGTCGCGATCGTGCCGAGGATGCGCCAGCCGTCGCGATAGGTGCTCAGCTTCGACACCGATCCTTTGGGGCGCGCGAAATAGGGTGTATCGATCTCGCCGACCGGCATCTTGAGTTCGAGCGCGTGGACGCTGATCTCGGTTTCGATCTCGAACCCCACCGACAGCACCGGGAAGCTCTTGACGAAGCGGCGCGAGAACACGCGGTAGCCGGTCAGGATATCGGTGAAGCTGCGCCCGAACAGCCGCGTCAGCATGCCCGTGAGCAGCGCATTGCCGAACCGGTGCCCGCGACGATAGGCGGCCGCGGCCTCGCCGACGCGGCAACCGACCACCATGTCGAGCTGCTCGTCGAGCATCCGCGCGACCAGCGCGGGCGCGGCGCTGGCGTCGTAGGTCGCGTCGCCGTCTGCCATCACATAGACGTCGGCGTCGACGTCGGCGAACATCCGGCGCACCACCGCGCCCTTGCCCTGGATGCGCTCGGTACGGACGATCGCGCCCGCCGCGACGGCGCGCTCGCGCGTGCGATCGCGGCTGTTGTTATCGTAGACGTAGATGGCGGCATCCGGCAGCGCGGCGCGGAAGGACGCGATCGTCTGCGCAATCGCGGCTTCCTCGTTATAGCACGGCAACAGCACCGCGATCCGCGCGGCCGGGTTCACTGCGGCACGACCTCCGCGCGACGCACCTGCCGGGCGCGCAGCACCGCGATCAGCGCGAATAAGACCGGCAACCAGATCAGTCGCCCTTGATAGCGATATTGCGGATCGGCGACCGCTCCACCGAAGAAGCAGCAGACCAGCATCCCCACGCCGGTGATGACCAGCACGTTGCGCATCTTGACGAAACCGTCGCGATCGTGGCGCGCGAGCATCGGCATCGTCACCGCAAGCGCCAGCAACGACGCGATCACCGCGGCATAGAGGATGCCGTTCATCAGGTCGCGCGGCCACGCGTTGCGGCCGGACGGTGTTTGCATGAATCGCGCGCGAACCACGGGCGGCAGGCTTTCCCAGCATTCCGGCCCGGTGCCGCAGCCCTGATTGAGCGCGTCGTAATCGATCCACAGCACCTGCCGGATCGTATCGTGGACGGAAGCGGTGATCTGCTCGACCGGGTAGGCGCGCAGCACGGCGGTGGCAAAGGCGACATCCTGCTCGCCCATCAGGCGGCGCTGCTCGGGCGTGGCGAGCATATAGGCACCGGTTTCGGGCTCGACCGAAAAGAGCCAGCTCGAATTGTCGAAGGGCTTGCCCATCGGGATGCGGCACGCCTCGAAGCGCCGACCGTCGCAGCCCGCCTCGATGAACTTCTTGCCCGGCCCATCGGCATAGAAGCGGGCCGTCAGCAACGGCAGCAACTGCGGCGGGCGCCCGACCGCGACCCGCGTGGCGTAGGTCGTCGCCTGCATTGCCAGCACGGCCACGATCATCGCGCCGACGGCAGCGTACCAGACGCGCGGCTGCGGACGCAGCCATCCCAGCAGCCGCAGCAGCACGATCGCGCCGGTCATGCCCGCCAACATGGTCAGGTGCGTGAGATGCGCGATCACCGACATCACGATGACCGCGACCAGAAACGCGATCTGCCAGCGCGACAACCGCCCCGGCAGCGCGAGCAACACCAGCGACAGCATTCCGAAGGAGGCAAAGGCGTCGGCGAGCAGCATGCTGTTGTAGGTCGGCAAGCTGGTGGTGAACGACAGTATCAGCGTGACGAGGGTCACGATCGAGGCGCGCGCCAGATCGAAGCGACGCAGGACCATGATGATGAGCAGATAGGCGATCACCGCCTGCAGCAACACGAACGGCCAGAACCAGCCGAGCACCCAGCCGGCATACAGCAGCGCGCCGATGTACGGCGAGCGGCCGCTCATCACCAACCCGCTTTTCAGGTCGTTCGCGCTGGTGCGATGTTTGGCCTCGGGGTTGTTCGAGGGTGCGTTCGGTGCCGAGGCGGGGGCAGCCTGCCTGGCCGGCAGATCGTCGGCATAGCGCGCGGTCCACACCGTCGAGATCGTCCGGCCCGAGGCGAGATGCACCGCCAGATCGGCGGCGCGGACGTAGTTGGTGCTGTCGGGGAAAAAGAACGGCTGACCGTTGACGATCCCGGTCCACATCAGCGCGAGGACGCAGACGATGTGCCGGACAATGTCGAGCCCGCGCACGCGGTTACCGGACGGAGCAACCGTTCGCCCGGCGCTATCGCCGCTCAGCGCCATGTCCATGCCAGCCCCCGTTTCACGCCCCATCGGGCCGCGTCTAACAGCCGAAAACAGGGGCGTCATCCGCCTTCGTCGTGCGGCGATGGGACAGTGGGCAGCACCCGGACCTCGTGCGCGTCAGCACAGAGGTCCGGGCGCATGGCGACTTACTGGGTCTTCTTCGCGCGCGGCTTCTTCGCCGGCGCGGCGTCGGCGGCCTGCGTGCCCTCGGCCGCCTCGGCGGCTTCCGGCGACGATTCGGTCACCTGCGTCTCGGCCTCGACCGGCGCGGCCTTCTTGGCGCGCGGCTTCTTGGCCGGTGCTGCTTCGGCGTCCGCCCCGGCCGGCTCGGTCACCGCACCGGCGTCCTCGCCCTTGGCGACCGGCTTCTTGGCGGCGGCCTTCTTGGCCGGCTTCGCCTCGTCAGCGGCCTCGTCGCCCTCGGCGGCCGGCTCGGCCTTCTTCTTGGCGCGGGTCTGCTTGGGCTTGTGGTTGTCGTGATCGTGGCTGTGCGTGCCGGTCGCGAAACCGTCCTCGCTCTCGATCGCGGCTTCCAACTCTTCCTTGGTCGTCTCACGATCCGTGATCTCGGCCTTGTCGAACAGGAAGTCGACGACCTTGTCCTCGTACAGCGGCGCGCGGAGCTGCGCGGCGGCCATCGGGTCCTGCTGGACGTACTGCATGAAGCGCTGACGATCCTCGGGACCGTATTGCTGCGCCGCCTGCATCAACAGCCGCTGCATTTCCTGCTGGGTCACCTCGACGCCGTTCGCCTGACCGATCTCGCTCAGCAGCAGGCCGAGACGGACGCGGCGCTCGGCGATCTTGCGGTAATCGTCGCGCTCCTTCTCCATCTCGTCGAGCGCAGCCTGCGGATCGGGCTCGTGCGTCGCTTCGTGCTGGAGCTGCTGCCAGATCTGGTTGAACTCGGCCTCGACCATCGACGGCGGCACTTCGAAGTCATGCCCCTCGGCCAGCTGGTCGAGCAGCTTGCGCTTCATATAGGTGCGCGTCAGGCCGTTGTTCTCCTGCTCGAACTGGCCCTTCACCAGACCACGGAGCTGCTCGAGACTCTCGAGACCGAGGCTCTTGGCCATCTCGTCGTCGATCTGGCTCTCGCCGGCGGTCTTCACCGACTTGATCGTCAGGTCGAAGGTCGCGTCCTGGCCGGCCAGTTCCTTCGCGCCGTAGTCCTCGGGGAACGTCACCTTGATCTGGCGCTCCTCGCCGGCCTTCGCACCGACGACCTGCTCCTCGAAGCCGGGGATCAGGCGACCCGCACCGATCTCGACCGCCATGTCGGTGCCGGTGCCGCCGTCAAACGCGACGCCGTCCAGCGTCTTGCCGACGAAGTCCATGACGACCTGATCGCCGGTCTCGGCGGCCTTGTCGCCGGCGTCTTCCCAACGCTTGGCGCCGTCGGGGAAGCGCTTGAGCTGCTCGTCGATCGCCGATTCGTCGACCGCCACGGTCAGCCGCTCCAGCTTCAGGCCCTCGATCGCGGGTGCCGGCACCTGCGGGAGCACTTCCAGCTCGACCTTCAGCTCGGCATCCTTGCCCGACTCATAGCCCTCGACCAGCTCGACGCTCGGCTGCATCGCCGGGCGCAGCTGCTTCTCGGCGATCAGCGCCTGGATGCCTTCCTGGATCGAGGTGTTGAGCGCGTCCTGCTCGATCGCGGGCCCGTGCATCTTCTTGACCAGATTGGTCGGCACCTTGCCCGGGCGGAAGCCCGGCATCTTGATCTGCGGCGCAACGCGCTTCAGCTCGGCATCGACCCGCTTGGCGATGTCGCCGGCGGGGATCGTCAGGGTGAAGGCGCGCTTCAGGCCCTCGTTCAGCGTCTCGACAGTCTGCATTGGCCGCTTTCGTCAGAAGAATTTTGTGAGTGGTGGCCAACCCCGCTTGCGCGGGGACTGGTGCGGGCGAAGGGAATCGAACCCCCACATCTTGCGATACCAGAACCTAAATCTGGCGCGTCTACCAGTTCCGCCACGCCCGCTAGTCGGACACCGCCGGTCGGCGGCATCTATACCGACGCGCGCGACGGGGCAAGCGGGCAACCTGGGCTTCTACGGCGCGTTGGGGGATGGAAGGAGAAAAATGCATGGCCACCAACCCCGAGGACCTTCCCGCCGACGTGCCGCAGCCGACTCAGCCCGGCACGCCCGATACGCCGCCGCCCGAAATCACCCCGCCCGGGCCCGACATCGACGTCCCCGCGCCCGGCGCGCCGTCGCCGACGACCCCCAGCATCTGAAAGGCGCACGACATGACCGAGAAGACGATCGATCCGATCCCGAACCGCGATGACGAGCGGCCCGATATCCAGCAGGCGGTCGAAGCCCGCAGCGACGCCGTGGCGCGCGGCGAAGGCGGCAAGGAGCCGGCGCGCTTCACGGACACCGGCGAGTTCGACGGCAACAGCGGCACTGGCGGCGAGGTGAAAAATCAGGATCTGACGCAGCAGTGAGGAGCGGCTTCAATGACCGCCTGTCGTCGCACTTTATAGCGTAGCCTCTTCATCGCTCACGACCTGAGCCGGAGCTCCGCTGGTCGGAAGCCGACGCAAGAAGCGGAGCCCCGGCTCAAGGTGAGGCGATGGCACCGGATGGCGATCGACGCGGATAGTCGCCAACTCTTCGACATTCAGACGGGCGCGCCGCGAAACGCTGTGGTCGATTGTCCACACCGCCGCGGCGCGCGCCGTCGATCGTCAGCCCAGCGCTTTCTTCAGCAGATCGTTGACGACCGCGGGATTGGCCTTGCCGCCCATCGACTTCATCGTCTGGCCGACGAAGAAGCCGAACAAGGCGACCTTGCCGCCGCGATATTGTTCGAGCTGGCCGGGGTTCTTCGCCAGCACGTCGGCGATCACCGCCTCGATCGCGCCGGTGTCGCTGGTCTGCTTCAGGCCGCGCTCCTCGACGATCTTGCCCGGCGCGTCGCCGGTTTCCAGCATCGCCTCGAACACCTGCTTGGCGAGGCTGCCCGACAGCGTGCCATCGGCGACGAGCGCGAGCAGTTCGGCGGCCTGACCGGGCATCACCGGGCTGTCGCCGATCGAGCGGCCCAGTCGATTGAGCGCCCCGAACAACTCGCTGGTCACCCAATTGGCAGCGGCCACCGGCTTCGCGCCCGCGTCGAGCAGGGCGTCGAACCAGCGCGCGCTCTCGACCTCGGCGGTCAGCACCTGCGCGTTGTAGGGCGTGATCCCCAGCCCCTCGTAGCGCGCACGCTTGGCGTCGGGCAGTTCGGGGAGGCTGGCGCGGCACTCGTCGAGGAACGCCGCGTCCAGTTCGAGCGGGAGCAAATCGGGATCTGGGAAGTAGCGATAATCGTGCGCGTCTTCCTTCGAGCGCATCGAGCGCGTCGTGCCGGTGTCCGGGTTGAACAGCCGCGTTTCCTGCACGATCGTGCCGCCGGCCTCCAGCACATCGACCTGCCGCGCCGCCTCATGCTCGATCGCCTGCATGACGAAGCGGATCGAGTTGACGTTCTTCGTCTCGGTGCGCGTGCCAAACTCGTGGCCGGGCTTGCGCACCGAGACGTTGACATCGGCGCGCATCGAGCCCTGGTCCATATTGCCGTCGCATGACCCGACGTAGCGCAGGATCGACCGCAGCTTGGTCAGATACGCGCCGGCCTCGGCGGGCGAGCGCATGTCGGGACGGCTGACGATCTCCATCAGCGCGACCCCCGACCGGTTGAGGTCGACGTATGAGCGCGTCGGATGCTGGTCGTGCATCAGCTTGCCGGCGTCCTGCTCGACGTGGATGCGCTCGACGCCGATCGTCTTGGTGTCGTCGCCGACTTCGATCTCGATCGCACCCTCGCCGACCAGCGGGTGATAGAGCTGGCTGATCTGATAGCCCTGCGGCAGATCGGCGTAGAAGTAATTCTTGCGATCGAACCGCGACCATGTGTTGATCTGGGCGTCGATCGCCATCCCGGTACGCACCGCCTGACGGATGCACTCGCAGTTGGGGACGGGCAGCATCCCCGGCATCGCGGCGTCGACCAGCGACACCTGCGTGTTGGGCTCGGCACCGAACGTGGTCGCTGCGCCCGAGAACAATTTGGCGTTGCTGGTCACCTGGGCATGGACCTCCAGCCCAATCACGACTTCCCAGTCGCCCGTGCTACCCTTCACTCGATACGCGCTCGCGGTCACCGTCTTTCCGCTCCTTGCTGGAAGCGTGTCGCTCTAGGATACGCACCGCGTGCTGGCAATGTCCGCCCCGCTTGACTTGGGCGGCGACGCGCGGTCCAAGCGCGGCGCTATCGTGGGGACCGACGTGATGTACAGCCTTCGTCCGCTCACCGCGCGGATCGTGCGACCGCTCGATGCGGGAGGGTTCTGGCGGGGGGCGGAGACGGTCGACATTGATCCGGCGGGGCGGGTCGAGCGCGCGCCGGCGCTCTTCCTGCCGGACGAACTCGACCGGATCGTCGCGCATTATCCGGGCGTCGCCCCCAAGGACGATCTGGACCGGCTGCTGCATACCAGCCGGATCGAGCCTGCGACGACCGCGCAGGTCGTGCCCGACGTCATCGTCGCCGACGGAACGCTGCTGCGGCATGGCGGGGTGCAGGTGATCCGGCCGGGGCCGGGCAAGCGCAAGATGTTGCGCGGACACTTCGCGACGCTGCCGGAGGCGATGCTGTGCGCCGATTATGTGATCGACCGCTATTTCGGGCATTGGGTGGCCGACGGCTGGTCTCGCGAGCAACTGGCGATCGAACGCGCAATGGTGCCGATGGTGCTCGATCCGGCACGGTTCGGGCACAGCGAAGGCTACCGGGCGTTGTTCGATCTGCCGGCGCGCAGCATCGCGGATACGCGGGTGCGACGATTGTGGCTGATTGACGATCGCGGCTACAATCCCGCGCGGATGGAGCGGTTCAGGCGGGTGCGCGCGCGACTGCGGGCGGCAGTTGCGGGACGCGGTGGCGGAGACAAGGTCTTCATCCGCCGCGGCGCGCAAGCGGCAGGACGCAACCTTTGCAACGAGGCAGAGGTGATCGCCGCGCTTTCGGCGCGCGGCTTCACGATCATCGCGCCCGATACGTTGCCGGTAGCGCAGATCGCGGGGGCGTTGCGCGACGCCCGCATCGTCGTGGGGGTGGAAGGATCGGCGCTGGCGCACGCCAATGCCGTGCTCGACCCCGGCGCGTGCGTGTTCGCGATCCAGTCGCCCGCGTCGTTCAACACTATCCACCGGCTCGCCACGGCCGATGTGGGATTGCGGTTCGCCTTCTCGGTCGGTGACGTCGCGACGGGCGACGATTTCACGATGCCGGTCGCGCGTCTGCTGCGCGCGATCGACATGGTGGAGGCGGCAATGCGCTGAAGCGGGCGACGGCCAAGATCGCCGCCCGTCGATCAGACGCGGACGTAGATCATGTTCTCGCCGGACAGGAACAGCTCGAAATCGTGCGCCGCCATCGCGCGCTGGAAATTGCGGCTGGATTGCTGGCCGGGAAGCATCCAGTCGTGCGGTTCGATGATGACCGCATAAGCGTCTGCAATCCAATCAAGATTGTGCGCGAACAGTTCGCGCTCGAACCCTTCGATATCGATCTTCACGATCAAGGGCACGCCGCCGGGAATTTTGGCCACTGCCTCGGCGATCGTGACGACGGGAATGCCGTGCTCTGACGGCAGCGTCCGCGCGCCCCAGCCGGACACGTCATTGGCGATCGAGACGAACCCCGGCTGGGCGCCGACCGCGGCATCGAGGACGGTCACGTCCGGCAGAGCGTCGAGATTGCGGTGTAGCACCGCCGCATTGACGGGCTCCGGCTCGATCGCAACCAGTGCGATGCCCGGATAGGTCGCGCGGAACCAGAGGCTTGCGGCGCCGATATTCGCGCCGGCATCGACGATCACGGGCACCCCGCCCTCGCGCTTGATCGCCGCCGCCCGCGCCCGGATACGTTCGGTCACCGGGGACGTGGCGCCAAGATCGTAATCGCCCTCGCCAAATACTTGCCGCAGCGCCGCCATGTCGCTTTCGCCGACGCGGACATGTACCGGGCCCACCGAAGGTATGTTCACCCGCGTCGTCTGCGCGCCGGTGATGCGCGCGACATGGCGCATCAATATTCCGGGTCCGAACATGCGCGCATCATCGACGTTCAGTCTGATCCGCTCCAGCAATCCCACCGCGCGCGCTCCCCCAAGGACTCACGCCTTCATCAAAAGGCTGGCATCTACCACCACTTGGCCGGGCGCGCGGTGAAGCCGGCGCGTTCCTCGATCGCCAGTGCGGCGTCGAGGACGCCCTGTTCGTCGAGCGGTTTGCCGATCACCTGCAGCCCCAACGGCAGCCCCCCCGCGTCCAGCCCGCCCGGTATGCTCATCGCCGGAAGCCCGGCGAGGCTGGAGGGAACGGTGAATACGTCGTTGAGATACATGGCCAAAGGATCGGCCGATTTCTCGCCGAGCGCGAACGCCGCCGAGGGCGCGGTGGGGGTCAGCAGCACGTCGCAGACCTCCCAGGCACGCTCGAAATCGCGGGCGATCAGCGTGCGGACCTTCTGCGCCTGCGTGTAATAAGCGTCGTAGAAGCCGGCGGAGAGCACATAGGTGCCGATCAGGATGCGGCGCTTGACCTCGTCGCCGAAGCCTTCGGCGCGCGTTCGTGCATACATTTCCTGCAAATTAGCACCGTCCGGAAGGTCGCGGAGCCCGTAACGCACGCCATCGTAGCGCGCCAGGTTTGACGAGGCCTCTGCGGGAGCAATAATGTAATAAGCCGGCAGCGCGTATTTGGTATGCGGCAGCGAGACGTCAACGATCTCGGCCCCGGCGTCCTTCAGCCACGCAATCCCCTGCTGCCAGAGCGCCTCGATCTCGGCAGGCATGCCGTCGACGCGATACTCCTTGGGAATGCCGACGCGCTTGCCGGCGAGCGAGCCGTTGAGCTGCGCTTCCCAGTTGGGCACCGGCAGGTCGAGCGAGGTCGCGTCCTTCGCGTCGAAGCCGGCCATCGCCTCCAGCATGATCGCACAGTCGCGGACGTCGCGCGCCATCGCGCCGGCCTGATCGAGCGACGAGGCGAAGGCGATCGTCCCCCAGCGCGAGCAGCGGCCATAGGTCGGCTTGATCCCCGAGATGCCGACGAACGCCGCCGGCTGCCGGATCGAGCCGCCGGTGTCGGTGCCGGTCGCGCCCGGCGCGATCCGCGCCGCGACCGCCGCGGACGAGCCGCCCGACGAGCCGCCGGGCGCGAGCGGGGCGTTGCCGCCGTCGTTGCGCCGCCACGGGCTGATGACGTTGCCGAAATAGCTGGTCTCGTTCGACGACCCCATCGCGAACTGGTCGAGGTTCAGCTTGCCGAGCATCCCCGCGCCGGCGTTCCAGAGATTCTGGGAAACGGTCGACTCATATTCGGGCGTGAAGCCTTCGAGGATGTGGCTCGCCGCGGTGGTCGGCACACCCCTGGTGCAGAACAGGTCCTTCATGCCGATCGGCACGCCGGCCATCGGCTTCAGGGGCTCGCCGGCCGCGCGCGCCTGATCGGCGGCGTCGGCGGCGGCGAGCGCGTGCTCGGGGGTCTCGACGAGGAAGGCGTTGAGCGGCTTGGCGGCGGCAACCGCGGCGTTGAACGCCTCAGCCACGTCGCGCGCGGAGAAGTCGCCGTCGCGCACGCCGTTGCGGATCGCGGCGATGCCCAGATCGGTGAGTGCGGTCATTATTCGATCACCTTGGGCACAGTGAAGAAGCCGTGTTCGGCCTGCGGCGCATTGGCGAGCACCGCATCGCGGACCCCGCCGTCGGTGACGACGTCGTCGCGCAGCCGGAGATGGTTCGGGATCACGGCGGTCATCGGATCGACCCCGGCGGTGTCGACTTCGCCGAGCTGCTCGATCCAGTCGAGGATGTTGCCGAGTTCGGGCGCGAGCCGGGCGGCTTCGTCGTCGGTGATGGCGATGCGGGCGAGGCCGGCGATGCGCCTGACGGTTGCGGTGTCAACGGACATGCCGCCGCCGCTACCACCCGGCGGCCCGATCTTGCAACACGCCTCGCACGGTTGCGTATGGCGCATTCCTGAGGCACCAGCTTTGCGGTTGCGGACCCGGCGCTTTTGCTGCACCGCACAATGGTGACGCACATTTGGCCCGCAAATTCCTCTATGTCGTCGTCGCGCTGATCGTGCTGGCGACCGCGGCTGCCTTCGCCTACCGCCTGTGGGGCGTGGGGATGATGCGGATGGCGATGGTGCCGGGCGAGTCCTTTCGCGACCAGAACCGGCTGACCGCCAAGGATTACGCGCCCGATTCGATGTGGCTGGCGCGACCGGCGTTGGCGGGCAACCCGGCGTTGTGGACGCCGCAGGGCTATGCACCGCGCAAGGCGCCGGGGGGCGCGGCGGTGTTCTTCATCCACCCGACCTCTTACCTCAATCGTGCACACTGGAACGCCCCGCTGACCGACACGGAGGCGAATAACCGTGCCGCCCTGTTCCTGCGCGGGCAGGCGAGCGCGTTCAACGAGGCGGGCGAGATCTGGGCGCCGCGGTATCGGCAGGCGACGTTCGGCGCGTTCCTGACCGACCAGCGCGCCGCCGAACAGGCGCTGGCGCTGGCCTACGGCGATATCCTCGCCGCCTTCGACGCGTTTCTGGCCGAGGCCGGACCGACGCGGCCGATCATCCTCGCCGGGCATAGTCAGGGCGGGCTGCACCTGACGCATCTGCTCAAGGACCGCGTCGCGGGGACGCCGCTCGCGAAGCGCATCGTCGCAGCCTATGTCGTCGGCTGGCCGGTGTCGGTGAGCAACGACCTGCCCGCGCTCGGGCTGCCGGCGTGCGAGCGGGCCGACCAGCGCGGCTGCATCCTGTCGTGGCAGACGTTCGCGGAGCCCGCCGACCCGTCGCTGATCCTCGACAATTACGACCGCTCGACCGGGTTCGACGGCAAGCCGCGGCGCGGCACGCAGATGCTGTGCACCAACCCGCTGACCGGCACGCCCAACGCCGCCGCGCCGGCGAGCGCCAATCTGGGGACGCTATTCCCCAATGCGGCGCTGAGCGAGGCGCGGATCGAGGCGGGGCGGATCGGCGCGCAATGCGGCGGGCGCGGGCTGCTGCTGATCGGATCGCCGCCGGATGTCGGGCCATACACGCTGCCGGGCAACAATTATCACGTGTACGACTACAGCCTGTTCTGGGCGAACGTGCGCGCCGATGCGGTGCGGCGGCTGGCGGCGAAGTGAGGACGGGCGTTTTCCGACTTTCACTCGCCATTCGACCTGCGCTTGTCGGAGAGCGGGTTCGCTGGAGCACGTGCTTCGACAGGCTCAGCACGAACGGTGTGGGTGCTGGTATGAAATCGGTAAGTGTTTCAGTGTCCGATCGTGAGAACCTGATCCGTCCTTGCGAGCGGAGCGAAGCAATCCAGTGCCGGACCAGGACGCGCTGTATTGCTTCGCTACGCTCGCAATGACGGGGGCGCCGATGATCCTCACCGACGCGGCGGCGTTTCGCGCGATGTTGCCCGAGGGCGGGCGGTTGCTGGGGCTGGACGTCGGGACCAAGACCGTCGGCACCGCGCTGTGCGATGCCGAATGGAGCTTCGCGAGCCCGGCGCACCTGATCCGGCGGACCAAATTCACCACCGACAAGGCGGCTTTGGTCGCGCTGTCGCAGGCGCAGCAAGTGCGCGGCTGGGTGATCGGGTTGCCGCTCAACCTCGACGGCACGGAGAGCCCGCGCAGCCAGTCGACGCGGGCGTTCGCGCGCAATTGCCGCGATACCGGCTTCCCGATCCTGCTGTGGGACGAGCGCTGGTCGACGGTGGCCGCGGAGCGTGCGCTGATCGAACAGGATTTCAGCCGCGCGAAGCGGGCGGAACGGATCGACAACCATGCCGCGGCGCATATCCTGCAGGCGGCGATCGATGCGCTGGTGGCGGCTATCTGATTCTGCCTTGACCGTCATTCCCGCGAAAGCGGGAAGCCAGAACCTCGGACGTATCGCCCCTTTCGAAGACCTGCGCGTCTGGATCCCCGCCTCCGCGGGGATGACGTGAGTCGGTAAGGGCCGTATCCCCCGCTTGCCCCCTCCCCGCTCCGCCATTAGGCAGCGGCTTCGATGACCCAGTCGGACCACCGCCCCGCCACGCTGATCCCCGGAGGCGCGGTGTTTCCGCACCGCCATCTGACCGGGATCGAAGGCCTGGAGCCCCATGAGATCACGTTCCTGCTCGACGAAGCGGAGACGTGGGTCGAGGCGAACCGCACCCGGGCCGCGCCCGACCAGCGGCTGGCGGGCTTCACGCAGATCAACGCCTTTTTCGAGAACAGCACGCGCACGCTGCTCAGCTTCGAGATCGCGGGCAAGCGGCTGGGCGCCGATGTCGTCAACATGCACGCCGCGCAGTCGAGCGTGAAGAAGGGCGAGACGCTGATCGACACCGCGATGACGCTGAACGCGATGCGCGCCGACGTGATCGTCATCCGCCACATGTCGTCGGGCGCGGTGCGGCTGATCGCGGACAAGGTCGATTGCCCGGTGCTCAACGCCGGCGACGGGCGGCACGAACATCCGACGCAGGCGCTGCTCGACGCGCTGACGATCCGGCGGCGGCTGGGCGGCGTCGCGAACAAGCGCGTCGTGATCTGCGGTGACCTGCTCCACAGCCGCGTCGCGCGCTCGAACATCCTCGCGCTGACCGCGCTGGCCGCGGAGGTGCGGGTCTGCGCGCCCTCGACGTTGATGCCGCCCGCGATCGAGCGGTTCGGGGTGACCGCCTTCACCGACTTCGACAAGGCGATCGAGGGTGCGGACGTGGTGATGATGCTGCGGCTCCAGACCGAGCGGATGAGCGGCGGCTATGTGCCGTCCTCGCGCGAATATCATCTCCGCTACGGGCTGACGCTGAAGCGGCTGAACGATCGCGCGCCGGGGGCGCTCGTCATGCACCCCGGGCCGATGAACCGCGGGGTGGAGATCGACTCGGCGGTGGCCGACCATGTCGAGCAATCGGCGATCACGGAGCAGGTGCAGATGGGCGTGGCGGTGCGGATGGCCTGTCTGGACGTGCTGACACGGCGCGCGCGCAAGGTGGAGGGCTGGGCATGACGCACGCCTTGCACCTGACCGATGCGCGGCTGGTCTGTCCGGCGGGCGGCGAACGCGAGGGCGATCTGTTGATCGTCGACGGCTCGATCGTGTCGGGCGAGGCGCCGAGCCATGCCGAGCGCGTCGATTGTCGCGGCAAGCTGCTGGCGCCCGGGATCATCGATGTCGGCGTGGCGCGGATCGATCGCGCGGCGGCGCGTGCCGGAGGCGTGGTGCGGGTCGCACCGATGCCCGATCAGGTGCCGGTGCTCGACGAGCCGGGGGCGGTGCAGCGACTGGCGCTGATCGGGCGACCCGATCTGTGGATCCATCCGATCGCCGCGGCGACGCGCGGGCTGGCGGGCACGGACCTTGCCGAGATGGCGATCTGCCTGTCGGCGGGGGCGCGCGCGGTCGGAACCGGGCGCGGCTGGATCGCCGATTCGGGGGTGATGCACCGCGTGCTGATGTATGCGCGCGATCTGGACGTCGTGGTCGTCACCCATGCCGAGGACGGCGGGCTGGCGGCGGGCGCGGTGGCGACCGAGGGCGAGACCGCGACGCGGCTCGGGCTGCCGTCCGCGCCGGCGCTGGCCGAACCGCTGGCGATCGCGCGCGACCTGATGCTGGCGGAGGAAACTGGCGCGCGGCTGCACCTGCGCTGCGTCACCACCGCGGCGGGGTTCGCGCTGGTGCGCGCGGCCAAGGCGCGCGGGGTGCGGGTGACGTGTGGGATCACCCCGGCGTATCTGCTGCTCAGCGACAATGCGATGAGCGATTTCCGCACCTTCGCACATCTCTCCCCACCGCTGCGCAGCGAGGACGACCGCAAGGCGGCGCTGGCGGCGCTGGCGGACGGGACGATCGACCTGCTGTGTTCGGGGCACGATCCGCGCGGGCCGGAGGAGAAACGGCTGCCGTTCGCGGACGCCAGCGCCGGGGCGGCGGATGCGGCGACGTTGCTGCCGCTGGCACTGGGACTAGCGCGCGACGGGCGCGTGACGCTGCCGCGGCTGTTCGCGCTGCTGGCGACCGGGCCGGCGGCACTGCTCGGGCTGGAGACGGGAACGCTGGCGGCGGGGATGCCGGGCGACGTGATCCTGATCGACGAACACGCGCCGTGGCAGATCGATGCCGACCGGTTGCCGGGCAAGGCGGGCAATACGCCGTTCGACGGTTTGCCGGTGCAGGGTCGGGTCGTGGCGATGTGGAAAGGGGGCCGCGCGATCGCGGGGTGAGGATGTCGCGTTAGCGGGCGGTCGCGACCGCGTCATCGGGTGCGCCCGGCATGAAGCGGTCGATGTCGGCGTCGGCGAGCGCCGCGGGTGCCGGGCGCTGCAAGGCGAGCGCCTCGGGCTGGCCCGGGTCGATCGTCGGAGTGATCTTCATCAACGCGGCGACCTGCTCGGCAGGGCCGTTCGGGCGGGCGAAGCGCATCCAGTCGAGGATGCGCTGCCGCGCCTGCGCGGGCGGCAGGTCGAGCCCGACGAGGAAGAGCGCGTCGGGCCATTCGCCGGCGAGCGCGAGCGCCAGCGCGAGGTTCTGACGCGTGCGGCTATCCGCGCCGGGGACGCGCATCGCCGCCATCAGCACCTCGACGCCCTGCCCCGGCTGACCGGCCAGCGCCAGCGCCAGCCCGCGATCGGCGGCCGGGATCAGCGCGGCGTAGCGCGACAGCGTCGCCTGCGCGGCGTCATGCTGCCCGCTGGCGATCTGCGCGAGCGCGAGGTGAAGCGCGGTGGCGGCGTCCGCCTGTCGTAAGGCGAGCGCGTCGTCGAACGCCTGCGCCGCCGAACGGAAGCGCCCGGCGCGCAGATAGGTGGTTCCGAGCAGCGCGCGGCGGTCGCCGTCGCTGCCGTCCTGCGCCACCGCCTGTTCGGCGCGCGCGATCGCCACCGGCCAACGTCGCTGCTTGAGTGCGCGCTGTGCCGCCGCGACATCGTCCTGCGCCATGTGCGCCCGGCCGAAGTCGACATGCCAGAGGCTGCATCCCGAAAGCGCCAGCGCCAGCAGCAGCATCGCGCCGGTGCGGAAGAGCACGCGCATCAGCCAAGCACCCGGCGGCCGAAGCTGTGCGCGGTGGCGCGGACCACGCCATGTCCGCCGCCCAGCGTGCCGGTGGTGAAGACGGTGCGGCGGAAGTTCTTTTCGAGCCGGTCGGAGACGCAGTCCCACAGCACCGCCATTTCCTGCGCGGCGGCGCTTTCAGGGGCGATCTCCATGACGGTGCGCCCGTCGGCCATCGACTCGGCATATTCGGCGCGTTGATGCACCGTCACCGACGCCACCGTGCCGTGCCGCGACAGCGCGACGGCGGTGTCCGCGGTCAGCGCGGCGTGCGGCGTCGCGGCATTGACGACGAACAGCATCGGCTTGCCCGAGCGTTCGCACAAGTCGACGGTGCCGCCGACCGCGTGGAGATCGTGCGGGCTGGGGCGCGTCGGTACTACGATCAGCTCGGCGAGGTGGATCGCGGCCTGGATCGCGACGGTCAGCGCCGGCGGGGTGTCGATGACGACCAGCCGGACGCCCTGCTCGCGCAATCCTTCCAGATCGGGGGCGAGCCGCGTCACCCCGGTCGCGGCGAACGACGGCGAAAGCGCGGTGCGGGCCCCCGCCCACGGGGCGAGCGTGCCTTGCGGATCCATGTCGAGCAACGCGACCGACCCGAGGCCGGCGCGCTCCGCCTGCACCGCCAGATGCCCGGCGAGCGTCGTCTTGCCCGACCCACCCTTCTGCGATGCGACCGCGAGTACGCGCATGTTGCCTGCCGATGTCCCCCGTTGATCCGTGCGGCTGCTTGCCACGCGGATGGTGGAGGAAGCGTTAATGGCGCCCGGTCAGACGGTTGCCCATTCGGTGCGCGGCACACCCTGTGCCCAGAGCAGGGCGGTGAGGTCGCCGTGCTCGATGCGCGCCGCCGCCGCCGCCGCGACGATCGGCTTGGCATGGTAAGCGACCCCCAGCCCGGCGATCTCGATCATCGCCAGATCGTTGGCGCCGTCGCCGACCGCCAGCGTCGCGGCGTCGGCGAGCCCGAGCGCGACGCGGGTTTCCAGCAAGGTCTCGCGCTTGGTCGCCGCGCCGACGATCGGGCGCGCGACGGTGCCCGACAGCATCGCGCCGTCGATCTCCAGCACGTTGGCGATCGCGCGATCGAAGCCGATCTCCGCGCCGACCGGCTCGGCGAAGCGCGTGAACCCGCCCGACACCAGCACCGCGCTCGCCCCCCACGCGCGCATCGTGCGGACCAGTTCGCGCGCGCCCGGCATCAGCTTCACGCGCTCGGCACGGCACGTGTCGATCACCGCGGCATCGAGCCCCTTGAGCAACGCGACCCGCGCGTCGAGCGCCGCCTCGAAATCGAGCTCGCCGCGCATCGCCGCCTCGGTGATCGCGGCGATCTTCGGCTTGAGGCCGGCGTAATCGGCGAGTTCGTCGATGCACTCGACGGTGATCATCGTCGAATCCATATCGGCGACGAGCAGCATCTTGCGCCGGCCGTCACGCGGCTGGACGACGACATCGACGCGATCGAACGCACCCTCCAGCGCGGCGCGCGCATCGGCAGGGGCCAGCTCGAAGTGCCAGTCGGCGGCGTCGCCCTCATCGATCCACGCCAGCGTCGTCGGCGCGCAGCCCGCCGCGGCGAGCCGCTCCTGCGCCTCGGCCATGATGTTGGGCGTCAGCCGCCCTGCTGCTATCAGCGTCGCCGTGAACATGCCTAACCCCGCAAAGCCAAGGCTGGCGCTCATCGCAGGGCCGACCGCCAGCGGCAAGAGCGCGCTGGCGATCGAACTGGCGGAACGTGTCGGCGGGACAGTGATCAACGCCGATGCCAGTCAGGTGTATCGCGACCTGTGCGTGCTGTCGGCACGTCCCTCCCCGGCCGACGAGGCACGCGTGCCGCACCGGCTGTTCGGCTATATCGACGGTGCGGAGGCGTGTTCGGCGGCGCGCTGGGCCGACGACGCCGCGGCGGCGGTGCGGCTTGTCCATGCCGCGGGCGGGGTGCCGGTACTGGTCGGCGGGACCGGGCTGTACCTGCGCACCCTGCTCGACGGTATCGCGCCGGTGCCGGAGATCGACGCCGACGTCCGCGCGGCGGTGCGTGCGATGGCGGTCGCCGACGCCTACGCGGCGCTGTCGCTGGAGGACCCGGAAGCGGCGGCGCGGCTCAACGCGCGCGATACCACGCGGGTCGCGCGCGCATTGGAGGTCGTGCGATCGACCGGGCGGCCGTTGGCGGCATGGCAGGCCGATCGATGCGGCGGGATCGGCGATGCGCTCGACGTGCGCGGGCTGGTATTGCTGCCCGATCGCGAGACGCTGATGGCGCGCTGCGATGCGCGGCTGGTGCAGATGTTCGACGATGGGGGGATCGAGGAGGTCGCAGCGCTGCTCGCGCGCGCCGACGTGCCCCCCGATGCGCCGGTGTGGCGCGCGATCGGGGTGCCCGAAATCGCTGCCATGCTCCGCGGCACGCTGTCGCGCGACGACGCGCTGGCGGCGGCACAGCTTGCCACGCGGCGCTACGCCAAGCGACAATATACGTGGTTTCGCAATCAGTTGCCTGCTGACTGGCAATGTTGCACCGCGCCAAATCCGCAATTTTATTTCGCATAAAGCTGTTGACGCGTAACTTTCTATGCCGTAGCGCCTCCGGACCCGGCGGGCTAAGACGCTTGCCCCTTCCCAATGAGGAGACGTGACGTGACCGAGAAGAGCGGAGCAGACATCCTGGTCGAGGCGCTGTGCGATCTCGGCGTGGAGGTCGTGTTCGGCTATCCGGGCGGTGCCGTCCTGCCGATCTACGACGCCTTGTTCCGGTCGAAGCGGATCCGGCACATCCTCGTGCGTCACGAACAGGCCGCGACCCATGCCGCGGAGGGCTATGCGCGCTCGACCGGCAAGCCCGGCGTCGTGCTGGTCACCTCCGGCCCCGGTGCGACCAACGCGGTGACCGGGATCACCGACGCGCTGCTCGATTCGATCCCGATGGTGGTCATCACCGGGCAGGTGCCGACCGCGCTCATCGGCTCGGACGCGTTCCAAGAGGCCAATACCGTCGGCATCACGCGCCACTGCTCGAAGCACAATTATCTCGTGAAGGACCCGGCGCGGCTCGGCGCGGTCATCCACGAGGCGTTCCATATCGCCATCTCGGGCCGTCCGGGTCCGGTGGTGGTCGACATCCCCAAGGACGTGCAGGTCGCAACCGCCGGCTATGCCAAGCCCGGCCCGATCCAGCACAAGACCTATCGCCCGCAGATCAAGGCCGATCGCGCCGCGATCGAGCAGGTCGTCGACATGCTCGCCGCCGCCGAACGACCGGTGCTGTACACCGGTGGCGGGGTCATCAACTCCGGCCCCGCGGCAGCGCAATTGCTGGTGGAGCTGGCGAAGATCACCGGCGCGCCGGTCACCTCTACGCTGATGGGGCTCGGCGCCTATCCCGCCAGCGGGCCGCAATGGCTCGGGATGCTGGGGATGCACGGCACCTATGAAGCCAATATGGCGATGAACCAGGCCGATCTGGTCGTCGCGATCGGCTCGCGCTTCGATGATCGGGTGACGGGACGGCTCGACGCCTTTTCGCCCAACAGCCGCAAGGTGCATATCGACATCGACCGGTCGAGCATCAACAAGACGGTGCGGATCGACCTTCCGATCGTCGCCGATGCCGGCCATGCGATGCAGGACATGATCCACGTCTGGAAGGCGCGGCAGCATCCCAAGCCCGATATCGCGGAATGGCTGCGGCGGATCGAGGGGTGGCGGGCGCGCAAGTGCCTCGACTTCCCCGAAACCGGGCCGAACGAGAACAATGGCGAGATCATGCCGCAGCGTGCGGTGCGCGCGCTGTACGACGCCACGCATCACCGCCAGCCGATCATCACCACCGAGGTCGGCCAGCACCAGATGTGGGCCGCGCAGC
>NZ_CAXIAM010000050.1:0-22971 GCF_964021865.1 uncultured Sphingomonas sp. | reverse complement strand
GAAAAGTACCAGCGCATCGCGCAGACGATGGGGCTGCCGCGCGACAACCACTGACGGGCGGGTTCACGCGAAGACGCGAAGCCGCGAAGAGGTGGTGGAAGCACCACGGTGCGGCGCATCCGACAGCTTCGCGTCTTCGCGGCTTCGCGTGAGATCATGTTCGCGCAGAGCACGCAGAGGACGCGGAGAGGTTGCGCCGCAGGCAGGCTCCTGCTCGCCACCGGGATGCCGGTGGTTGCTGCCGCGGACCATCACACCGCGCACCGCCTCTCCGCGCCCTTTGCGTGCTCTGCGCGAACTCAATGATCCACGCGAAGCCGCGAAGCCGCGAAGAGGTGGTGAAAACGGCACGATGCCGCGCACTCGACAGCTTCGCGTCTTCGCGTCTTCGCGCGCAAATATCTCGCGCAGAGGCGCGGAGGCGCAGAGAGGGGGCGTCGTTTCGTGCCTGCCTGCGGCGCCGGGCGGAACGTCTCCGCGCCTCCGCGTGAACGAATAACATCACTCGGCGTCGGGCTGTCGCTCCGGTGCCGCGTCCGCGAATGCCGGGAGCGCCAGACAGGCGGCCTCGATCGCCAGCAACCGCGGCCATTCCGGCGCTACCCCGAAGCGCCGGGCGTTCACCAGCTGCGGGATCAGGCACAGATCGGCGAGCGTCACCGCCTCGCCGAAGCAATACGGCCCTTGCCCGCCTGCGATCAGCGCCGCGCACGCCGCCAGCCCCTCGGCGATCGTGTCGCGCGCCCAGCCGTTGACCGCGGCTTCGCCCAGCCCGGCGGCGCGCAGCCGTTGCAGCACGCGCAGATTCTGCACCGGATGCGTGTCGCACGCGATCACCTGCGCGAATGCCCGCACCTGGGCACGCGCGACCGGATCGGCGGGCAGCAGCGGCGGCGCAGGCACACGCTCATCGAGATACTCGCAGATCGCGAGGCTCTGCGTCAGCACCGCGCCGTCCCATTCGAGCGCCGGCACCAAGCCCTGCGGGTTGATGCGCAGGTAATCGGGCGCACGCTGCGCACCGTGGCGCAGATGGTGGAAGGCGTCGCGCCACGCCACGCGCTTGAGGTTGAGCGCGATCCGCACGCGATAGGCGGCGGTCGAGCGGAAATAGCCGTGCAGCACCGGCACGTCGGGCGTCGCGGTCATGGATCCTCCCCTGTTGCGGGGCAGTCTAGGCGCGCTGCGTCAGTTGCGCAGCAACGGAATGGTCCCCTTGCGCCGCCCCGCGCCGTCGGCCACCTCCCGCAGCGCCGCGGCCTCCATCGCGAGCCGCTGCGCCTCGCCTAACGACAGCGCCTCGCGCGCCTTGGCCTCCAGCGCCGCCGCCCGCTCGCGCGCGATCGCGCGATGGTCGGACCACCAGCCACGCCAGCGACGCCACAGGATCGACGCGACGGAGCGATGGCGGGAAAGATCGTTCATGCTTCCCCAACGCACATCCGCGTTATCGGTGGCGTGCCAACACCTCGGAAATCGCGAAATAGATACGGTCGAGGTCGTCGTCGCCGATGCAATAGGGCGGCATGACGTAGAGCGTGTCGCCCAGCGGCCGCAGCAGCACGTCGCGTTCGCGGAACGCCGCCATCAGGCGCGGCGCGATGTCGGAGAGATAGCCCTCGCCCGCGCCGATCTCGAACGCCGCGATCGTGCCCAGCACACGCGGGTTCCGGATGCCGTCGAGCTTGCCAAGCCGCGCCGCCTGCGCCGCGCCGAGCTGCGCGACCCGCTCCAGCACCGGCTCCTCGCGCCAGATCGCCAGATTGGCGGCGGCGGCAGCGCAGGCGATCGGGTTGGCGGTGTAGCTGGAGGAGTGGAAGAACATCTTTGCGCGATCGGTCGACCAATGCGCTTCGAAGATCGGCTCGCTCGCCATCGTCACCGCCAGCGGCAGCGCCCCCCCGGTCAGCCCCTTCGACAGACACAGGATATCCGGCGCAACGCCCGCCTGTTCGCACGCCAGCAGCGTGCCGGTGCGGCCCCAGCCGGTCATCACCTCATCGGCGATGAACAGCACGCCGTGCCGCGCGCAGATCGCGCGCATCTGCCGCAGCGTGTCGGGCGAATAGAACAGCATCCCGCCGGCGCCGAGCACCAAAGGCTCGACGATGAACGCCGCCGCGCCCGCCGCACAGGCGCGGTCGAGCGCGTCGAGCGTCGCTTGCGCCGCGCCGGCCGCCGGGAACGGGATCGTCTCGACATCGAACAACAGCGGCGCATAGGCGCGGTTGAAGACGCCGCGCTGCCCGACCGACATCGCGCCGATCGTGTCGCCGTGATAGCCATGTTCCATGACGAGGATGCGGTGGCGCGGCTCGCCCTTCGCCAGCCAATAGCCGAGCGCCATCTTCAGCGCGACCTCGACGCTGGTCGATCCCGAATCAGAGAAGAATACCCGCGTCAGCGACGGCGGCATCATCGCGCGCAACCCGGCGGCGACCTCCTCGGCGGGTTCGTGCGTCCAGCCGGCGAAGATCATCTGGTCGAGCCGTTCCGCCTGTGCGCGGATCGCCGCCGCGATCTTTGGGTGCGCATGGCCGTGCGTCGTCACCCACCATGACGAAATCGCATCGATGACGCGTCGCCCGTCGGCAGTGTGCAGCACCGCGCCCTCGCCGCGCACGACGCACGGAATCGGCTCCTGTAGCCCGTGCTGGGTGAAGGGATGCCAGACCGAACTCACCGGAAATCCTCGATATCGAAATGCGCGGCGAAGGCGGCGGCGAGCGTCGCCGCGTTCAGGTCGGCGAGGCGCGGCAACCGCCCCAGCCGGCGGACCTTGCCGATCTCCGCGATCACCGCCTCGCTGTCCTCGACCGCGTCGCCGACGAACGCGACGCCGAGCAGCGGCACCCCGCGCGTGCGCAACGCCTCGATCGACAACAGGCTGTGGTTGATCGTGCCCAGCGCGGTGCGCGCGACCAGCACCACCGGCTGCCCCCAGGCGGCGGCCTGATCCGCGAACGACCACTGCCGGGTCAGCGGCACCAGCACCCCGCCCGCGCCCTCGACGACCAGCGGCGCGTCCCCCGCAGGCAGCGCCAATCGCGCGGGGTCGATCGTCACGCCGTCGATCTCGGCCGCGCGGTGCGGCGAGCAGGGGGTGTTCAGCCGATACGCCTCGGGCAGCACCCGCGCCGGATCGACCCCGAGCTGCACGACGCTGCTCGCATCGCTGCCGTCCGCCAGCCCGGCCTGTACCGGCTTCCAGTAACGCGCGCCGAGCGCGACGGTCAGCGCGGCGGCGAACACCGTCTTGCCGACGTCGGTGTCGGTTCCGGTGACGACGATCGTGCCGGTCATGGCAGCACCTCCTTCAACACATCCGCCAGCGCGGCGATTTCCGCTTCGGTGACGTGGAGCGTCAGCGCGATCCGCAGCCGAGCGGTGCCCGCCGGGACGGTCGGCGGGCGGATACCGCGCACGTCGAAGCCGGCGGCCTGTACCGCCGCGGCGACGCGCATCGCCGCGCGGTCCTCACCGATCACCAGCGGCACGATCTGCGACTCGACGCGCGCGCCGAGCGGGGCGAGCTGCCGCCGCGCCGCGTCGATCAGCGCGTGGAGCGTCGCGCGCCGCCCGGGTTCGTCGGCGACGATGCGTAGGCTTTCGCGCGCCACCGCCGCCCCCAGCGGCGACGGCGCGGTCGAGAAGATGAACGGCCGCGCGCGCGCCACCAGAAAGTCGCGGACGATCGCCGGCCCGCACAGCACCGCGCCCTCGCAGCCCAGCGCCTTGCCGAACGTGTTGAGCGTCACGAGGTTTTCGCGCCCGTGCCACGGCTCTGCCACGCCGCGTCCGTTCTCGCCCCACACGCCGGTGGCATGCGCCTCGTCGACGACCAGCATCGCCTCGTGCCGGTCGGCGACCGCCAGATAGGCGGCGATATCGGTCAGGTCGCCGTCCATGCTGTAGAGGCTCTCGACCGCGATCCACGGCGTGCCGGTGCCGCCGCCCCGGCGCCATGCCGCGATCGCGTCGTCGGCGGCCTGCGCGTCGCCATGCGCCGCCGCGACGGATGCCGCGCGCCCCAGCCGCATTCCGTCGTGCATACTCGCGTGGACCAGCGCGTCGTGGACGATCAGGTCGCCGGGCTGCGGCACCGACGACAGCAAGGCGGTGTTGGCCGCATAGCCGCAGCCGAACGACAGGGCCGACTCCGCGCCGAAGAACGCCGCCGCCTCGGCCTCCAGCGCCGCATGCTCGGCGTCGTTGCCGCGCAACAGCCGCGATCCGCCCGAGCCGAGCGCGACGCCGCGCGCCAGCGCTCCTTGCGCCGCCGCCACCAGCCGCGGCGCGGTCGATAGTGCCAGATAGTCGTTCGACGACAGGTCGATGCCCTGCCGCGGCGCGAGCGTGCGCAGGCGGTCGGCATCGGCGAGCGCCGAAAGATGGGCGCGTTGGGCGACAAGCTGCATCGGCGCGGCTATGCCGCCGTCGGCGCCGCTTGGCCAGTATCCGTGCCACCGATCGCGCTGCTCGGGCGTTGGCGGCTCTCGATCGACGGATGCACAGGGAGGCTCACCCATGGACCGCAACACCAAGATCGCGCTGGGCGGCGCGGCGGTCGCCGCCGGCGCGGTCGCCTGGCTGGCGGCGCGCGAGCGGCGCAGCGACGCGCCGGCCAGCTACCCGCCGCTCGACGTCCCCAAGCCGTTCGGCAAGGATGTATGGATCGTCGACAGCGGCCCGATGATCGCCTCCGGCCTGTCGCTGCCGATCCGGATGACGGTGCTGCGGCTCCCGGACCGCTCGCTGATGCTCCACTCGCCGACGCGTTTCACCCCGGCGCTGGCGGCGGCGCTGGCCGAGCTGGGCGTGGTGCGGCATCTGATCGCCCCGAACATCGCGCACTGGACGCGGCTGCCGGCGTGGCAGCGCGCCTATCCCAAGGCGTTGCTCTGGGCGGCACCGGGGCTTGGCGAGCGCGGGCAGGTCCAGCGCAGCGGATTGCGGATCGACCGCGAGCTGGGCGCGGTGCCGCCGCCCGAATGGGCCGAGGCGGTCGATCAGGGGCAGATCGCGGGCGCGGCGGGGTTCAACGAAATCTGGTTCCACCACCGCGCCTCGCGCACGCTCGTGCTCACCGACGTCGTCCAGCACATGGAGCCCGAACGGCTGCCGCCGATCACCGCGTTCATCGCGCGGCTGAGCGGCGGGGCGTGGGGGACGACGCCGCGCTACCTGCGCCCGGTGCTGCGCTTCGGCGGGCGCGACCTGCGCGCGGCGGTGGCGACGCTGGTCGCGCTCGCGCCCGAGCGGGTGGTGTTCGCGCACGGCCGGCCCTTCACCGAGGATGCCGCGGGCCAATTGCGCCGCGCGCTCGCCTGGGCCGAGTAACCGCGCCTTGCTCCTGCCACGCGCATCCGCCTAAGCTGCGGCATGATAGCGGGGGGAAGCGTGGGAAGAAGCGAGCGGCGCGGGCCGGCGCATGTGACGATCGCGCATGACCTGGGCGTCGCGATCGTCACCGGACGACACCCGGCCAGCGTCACCTTGCCGGGCGAGCTGGAGCTGGCCGAGCAGTTCGGCGTCTCGCGCAGCGTCATCCGCGAATCGCTCAGGATGCTCAGCGCCAAGGGGCTGGTCGAAAGCCGGCCCAAGGCGGGGACGCGGGTGCGCGACCGCGCGCACTGGAATTTGCTCGATCCCGACATGCTGGCATGGATGTTCGAGGGCGCGCCGTCGCTCGATTTCGTGCGCAGCCTGTTCCAGCTCCGCCTGATCGTCGAGCCCGCCGCCGCCGAGCTGGCCGCGCTCCAGCGCAGCGCCGCCGAACTGTCGCGGATGGGGCACGCGCTGGAGATCATGGCGATCCACGGCCTGCGCACGCAGGAGGGGCAGAGCGCCGACCAGCGCTTCCACGCGACGATCCTGCACGCGACGCGCAACGAGCTGCTGGTCAGTCTGTCGAGCAGCATCGCCGCGGCGGTGCGCTGGACGACCTTCTTCAAATATCGCACGCCCGCGCGATATCAGGATCCGATCCCGCTCCACCGCGCCTTGTTCGAGGCGATCGCCAACGGCGACGGCGCGGGCGCGCGCGCGGTGACCGAGCGGCTGATCCGCCAGGCGCAACGCGATACCGAGGTGGCATTGGCGGCGTAAGGGCAGGGCGCTACGCGACCACCCGCGCCCGCGCGCCACGCCCGACCATTACGGTCGCCACCGCACCGACCAGCATCAGCACCCCGCCCAGCACGATCACCCCGCGCGCATCGCCGCCCAGCAGGCTGCGATAGAATAGCGGGATCGACAGGCTCTCGATCATCATCGGGATGACGATGAACATGTTGAAGATGCCCATATACACCCCGTTGCGCGCGGGCGGGATCATGCCGGTCAGCATGATGTACGGATTGCCCATCATCCCCGCCCAGCCGACGCCGATGCCGATCATCGCGACGAACAGCCACCCCTCCGACGGCAAGGCCGGGATCGCCAGCATCGCCGCGCCCGACGCGGCGAGACAGCAGGCATGGACCGCCTTGGCGCCGTATCGCTTCGCCAGCGGCATCAACGCCAGCGCGGCGACGAACGCGACCGCGTTATAGAACGCCCCCAATTGCCCGACCGTCAGCACGGTGTCGCGGAACGCGGCGCTTCCGGGCTCGACGGTGCCGTGCAGCGAACGCGCCAGCGCGAAGGTGATGAACTGCCAATAGGCGAACATCGCATACCATTGGCACAGCATCGCCAGCGCCAGCTGCCGCATCGGCTTCGGCATCTCGACCAGCGCCGTCTTCAGATCGGCGAGCGTCGCGCGCAGCGTCAGCGGCTCCGCCGCCAGCCGCGCCTGCTCCTCGGGCGGGAGCGGCAATTCCGGCACCCGCCACACCGACCACAGGATCGTCGACAGCGACAGCACCGCGCCGATCAGGAAGGCGATCCGGGTGATGTCTGGGATGCCGTTGGCGTCGACCGCATCCTTGTCGAACCCGATCCACACCAGCAGCGACGGCGCGAGATACGACAGCGTCTGCGCCAGCCCGGTGAACGCCGATTGCGTCAGGAACCCGGTCGCGCGTTGATCCTCGGCGAGCCGGTCGCCGACATAGGCGCGATACGGCTCCATCGTCACGTTGTTGGCGGCGTCGAGGATCCACAACAGGCTGGCCGCGATCCATAGCGCGCGGCTGTACGGCATCGCGAACAGGCACAGGCTGCACAGCACCGCGCCGATCAGGAAATAGGGCGTGCGGCGGCCGAGCCGCGTATCGGTCCGATCGCTCATCGCCCCGATCAGCGGCTGGACGAGCAACCCGGTGACCGGGCCTGCCAGCCACAGCAGCGGCAGGCTGGCCTCGTCGGCACCGAGATAGCCATAGATCGGCGCCATATTGGCCTGTTGCAGCCCGAACGAGAATTGCAGCCCGAGGAAGCCGAGGTTCATCTCGACGATCCGGGCCAGCGACAGGCGCGGCTTGCTCATCTCATGGCTCCTGTTTGGGAGAGGCGGGCACCTGTGGAAAGGCGCGGGATGCCTGCCACGCCCCTCCCGTCATTCCCGCAAAGGCGGGAATCCAGAACCTCCGACCTCACCGCAAGAGGCGCGACCGTCGGGTGCGGGGCGAGCATCGCGTGGGCGAAGCACCGGCCAGTCTTCACCTTGCCAGCCACAGACCCTCCGTTCGTCCTGAGCTTGTCGAAGGGCGGGTTGCAGGGCACGTGCTTCGACAAGCTCAGCACGAACGGCGAGGGTGGGGCGGGTGTGGTGCGAGCGTAGCACCGGTCCGCTATCACCCCTCCAGCCACACCACCCCCCAAGCCGGCACCGCATCGACCACCGCGCCGCTCAGCCGATCCCGCCCGGCCTGCGTCACCGCCACCTCACGATCGCCGAAATTGAGAAACACCCGGTCGCGCCCGCACGCAATGCCCAGCAACGCCGCATTCCCCGTCGCGATCACCGTCGGCGCACCCGCCCCACCGCTCGCGATCCGCGCGTCGCGCAGGGCGACAAGGTCGCCGCTGATCCGCAGCGCCGCCGGCGTCTCCAACGCCCACCAATCCATCGCCGGCCGATGAATCCAGCGCCCCTCGTGCGCCAGCTCCGGATCGCCGGCATAATCGTAGTCGTTCAGCAGCCCGGCCTCGTCGCCCATATAGGTCGTGGCGAGCCCGCCACTCGCGATCGACAGCGCGTTGAGCAGCGCGATGCGCCGCAACGCCGCCTCGCGCGCATCATCGTCCTGCGCCGCCTCCAGCCCGGCGAGCGAGGCGAGCGTGCCGTTGGTGCCGTGCAATGCCGCGCCGTCCGACTGGAACGGCACCCCGCGCGCCCAACTGTCGCCCGCGCCGTGCAGGAAGGCGGCGGCGGCGCGCAGTCGCGTCTCGGGCGCCGGGTCGATCGCGCGCAGGTCGCCGAGCACCGCGCCCCAGCCGATATCGTCGTGGCAGCGCGCATAGCTCAGCCAGTTCGCCCCCGACGGCAGCCCGCCGCTCGCCGCGACGATCGCCGCGGGCAGTTGCGCGGATCGCTCCGCCAGCCCGACCCAGCCCGCGACCATCAGCGAATTGTTGTAGACCAGATGGCATTCGGGCTCGAACCCCTCGCCCTCGTCCATCCCGAAATAGGGCGGGACGAACGCGGTGGGCACGATCGCCTCCGCCTTCAGCAAGGTCGCCGGCGCGACGATGTCGAGCGCGGCGCGCAGGGCCCGGACAATATAATGCGCTTGCGGCAGGTTGCGGCACGTCGTGCCCGGCTGCTTCCACAGGAAGGCGGTGCTGTCGAGCCGGAACGCCTCGAACCCGTGATTGGCGAGCCGCAGCGCGACGTCGAGGATCGCAACGAAGACGTGCGGGTTGCGCCAGTTCAGATCCCATTGGAATGGATAGAAGGTCGTCCAGACGTTGCCGCCCATGTCCGGCACATATGTGAAATTGCCCGGCGCGGTGGTCGGGAAGACCTGCGGCAGCTCGGCATTGCGCGCCGCCGCCTCGGCATCGTCGACCACCATGTAGAAGTCGCGATAGAAGGGATCGCCCGCGCGCGCCGCTTTGGCCCATTCGTGATCGTCGGCGGTGTGGTTGAGCGCGAGATCGACGCACAGGCTGATCTTCGCCGCGCGCAGCCGCTCGGCCAGCCGCTCGACGTCCGCCATTGTGCCCAGCAGGGGCTCGATGCTCAGATAATCGGCGACCGCGAACCCGCCGTCGCTGTCGCCCGCGCGCGCCTTGAGCAGCGCGAGGAGGTGGAGGTAGCGCACCCCGAGCGTCTCGAGATGATCGACATGCGCGGTCAGCCCCTCCACCGTCCCGCCGAAGCGGTCGACATAGGTCGAATAGCCGAGCATGTCGGGGCGCACGAACCAGTCGGGATCGGCGACCCGCGCGCTGTCGAGCGCCTGCAACGCGGGCGAACGTTCGGCGGCGCGCGTGCGGAGCAACGTCTCGACCGTCGCCCACAGCGCGTCGCCGTCGTGATCGGGATAGAGCCGCGCCAACTGGCGACGCAGCCGCGGTGCGATCGCCTCGAGGCGCTGCTGCATGGTCATGATCCGCGGTACCCCGTGTCGTCCATCATCTTACCCGTTCGTGGCTCATCACCCGACCCGTTCGTGCTGAGGAGGCATTGAGCGAAGTCGAAATGCCGTCTCGAAGCACAGGTCCTTCGAGACGAGGCTTCGACAAGCTCAGCCTCTCCTCAGGACGAACGGATGTCTGTCAAAAATCGAACCGCACCGACGCCGCGATCGTCCGCCCGTTGATCGACCGCGCCCGCACCAGCTGGTTCGACGGGATCGCGGCATCCTCGGCCTCGGTGATCCCCTTCACGTTGAAGATGTTGTTGGCGTTCAGGTTGAAGCTGATGTTGTCCGCCGCCCGCACCAGCACGAAGCCGTTGACCTGCGTATAGGCGGGCATCTTCAACTGGTTGACCGGCTGCGTGTAGCTGGAGGTGGTGCCGATCACGTTCGCGCCGAAGCTGACGCGGCCGAAATCGAGCTGCGGGGTCGCCTGATAGACGAACGCCGCCTGCCGCTGCGGCCGGTTGCCGTCCAGCGTCGCATCGGTCGCGTCGCTGGTGATCTTCGCATCGGTATAGGTGCCTGCGGCGGTCAGCGAGAACGGCCCGCGGCGGAAGCGACCTTCCAGCTCGACGCCGGTCGCATCGTAGCGGCGGCTGGTGAATTGCTGCTGCGACAGCAGATAGTTGGTTTCCTGCGTCTTGGCGTTGAACACCGTGGCGTAGAGCGCCACCGGCCCGGACGAGAACTTCACGCCGCCCTCGGCCTGCTTGACGAAGTCGTAGGGCTTGGAGCCGTCGACCAGCCCGCCGGTCGTCGTGTCGATCGTCGGCCCGAACAGCAACCGGTCGGCGTTGACGCGCCCGCCGCGGCTGTAGCGCGCGAAGGCGGCGAATGTGTCGCTGAGCCGGTAATTCACGCCCGCCGAATAGGACAGGTAGCTATAGTCATAGTCGATACCGGTGCGGTTGTTCGGGATGAACCCGACCGTCTGCTCGGCGACCGAGAGCACGCCGTCGCCGTTGATGTCCTGCGCGCGCGTCGTCACCGCACCGGGCAGGTCGCCCGCGATGCTGCCCTTGGCCGATCCGAAATCGTAGCGCAGGCTGCCGTCGATGTTCAGCCGCCCGACCTCGAAGCCGAGCTGCGCAAACGGCGCGTTGGTGGTGTAGCGCATGTCGTAGCTGCGGCGGCAGCAATTGCCGAAGAACGACGCCGAATACAGCGTGCCGCCCGCGGTCTGCGACACGCCCGCGGCGTTGCGGATGTCGACCAGCACCGAACGGCCGTCGCCCTGCACGGTCTGGAAGAACGACGTCCACAGCCAGTCGGTCTTCACGTCCTGCCGCGAGTTGTAGATGCCGGCCGCGATCGACAGCGCGCCGCCGCCCAGCGCGACCTTGCCGTTCAGCCGCAGGTCGTTGGTGATGTTGTTCAGGCTCTTCAGGTCGACGTCGAACAGCACGACGCTGGCGAGCAGGCCGTTGCCGCCGACCGTGCCCGGATTGGCGATCCGCTGCCCCGACAGCGGGCCGCTGGCGTAATAGAGTTGCGCGCCTGCGCCGGCGAAGCCGTTGGCGGTGGTCTGCGCATCGCCGACCGCGGCCGGGAAGGGCGAGACGAAGTCGCCCGAGATATCCGAATAGCGGAACCGCTCGGTCACGTTCCAGCCGTCGGCGATCTCATACTGGCCTTCAAACCCGACCGACTTGACGACCGGGTGCATCCCGTCGCCGATGTTGCGGCGCACCGGATTGTTGTTGCCGTCCAGCGTCAGCACCGACCCGATGTAGCGGCTGTGCAGCGTATCCTCGTTGATCGAGAAGCCGGGAATGTTCTGGTACGTCGGATCGCCGTCGCTTCCGGTCACGCGCACCGGGTTGGGCAGGTAGGCGATGCTGCGGTCGTCGAGATATTTGCCGTAGACGCGGACGAAGCCGCGGTCGAACTCGCGCGTGATGTTGGCCTTGATCTGGCCGCCGCGCATCGCGTCATAGCCGACGTCGCGCGGACCGTCACCGAGGCGATAAAAACCGCTCAATTCGTAGCGGGTTTGCGCATCGATGTGTCCGCCATACGCAAAGTCGGCCCTATATTCGCGATAGTCGATGCCCGAGGAGAGCTGGAACGAGCCCCCGTCCTGCTCGCCGGTCTTCGAAATGAAGTTGATGATGCCACCGGGCGAGTTGCTCGCGAACGTCGACGCCGATCCGCCGCGCACCGACTCGATCCGCGCGAGCGACAGATCGTTACGGATGAAGATATCGGCGTTGCCGAAGATGATATCGCCGAACTCAAGGACCGGCAGGCCATCTTCCTGCAATTGCAGGAACTTCGAGCCGCCCGACGCGACGGGCAGGCCGCGCACCGAGATATTGGCATTGCCCTCGCCGCCCGACGCCTCGACGCGGACGCCGGGCAGATTGCGCAGGATTTCCGCGGTGTTACGTGGCGGAATCTTGGCGGTCAGGTCGGCGTCGAGCGAGCTGACCGACACTGAGGTGTCCAGCCGGTTGCGCCCCTGCGCCACCCCGGTGACAACAATGTCTTCGGAAACAGTCGCTTCGGTCGGGTCAGCGGCCGCATCGGCCTGCGGGACTTGCGCGTGCGCCGCACCGGCGATCAGCAACGCGGGGATTGAGGCGAGCAAGCGGAAACGCAGCGTCATCACGAAAACCTCTCCTGAGCAGCCGTCCTTTCCGAACAGCCTGATGTCAGCGACATACCAATGCTGCAATCGATTGCAAAGATGTTTCTGCAAACGATTGTGGTGTGGAGCCGGACGTGTCAGGCGGAGGCGCGAATGATCAGTTCGGGGGGGACGATCGCGCTAGTCGCGGGCTCTCCCGCGATCCGGCGGAGCAGCGTTTCGACCATCAGCCGGGTGCCCGTCACCAGATCCTGTCGGATCGTCGTCAGCGGCGGTGACGTATGCGCCGCCAGCGTGACATCGTCATAACCGACCACCGCGACTTTGCCGGGGACGTCGAGCCCGGCCTCGGTCAGCGCGCGCAACGCGCTCATCGCCGCGACATCCGAGGCGGCGAAGATCGCGTCGGGTGCGTCGCCCTGCGCCAGCCGCGCGCGCACCGCGGCATGAACCGCATCGGGGTCCATCTCGCACGACAGCACCTCTACCGGCGTCGTCGCGGCTGCGTCCCGGAACCCGGTCAGCCGATCCGCAAACTCGGGAGGGGCGGGATCTCCGAGGAATAACAGCCGGTTGCGGCCTAGCCCGAGCAGATGCGTTGCCGCGATCCGGCCGCCAAGGATATTGTCCGACCCGATCGTCAGATGCTTTTGCCCCGGACGATTGACCCCCCAGACCACCAGCGGCGCATAGCGCGCGGCCACGCGCTCGATCGTGTCATATTGGTCCGACTGCCCGACCAGCAGCACGCCATCGACGCGTCCGCTGTCCACAAGCCGGTCGAGCCACTCGTCATTCTCGGGCAGCACGCGCGACAACAGAATGTCGTATCCGCGATCTACCAGCAGGTCGGCGAGAAAACCCAGCAAGCTGAGGAAGAACGGGTCGGTCAGATGCTGGGTGCGCGCATGGCCTAGCGGCATGGCGAGCGCGATCGCGCCGGTGCTGCGCATCCGCAAATTGCGCGCGAGCTGGTTGGGGCGAACGCCATGTTCGCGGGCCAGCGCGCGGATGCGCTCCTGCGTGGTCTTGCTGACCGACGGGTGCCCCGACAGCGCGCGCGACACGGTCGCGGTCGAAACCCCTGCCATCGCTGCCAGATCGGCCAGCTTCATCGCCGTTGCCACCCCGTCATGTCCCCGCTTTGTTCGGATGCCTCATAGTCGGTCGGCGGCGCGTCGCAACGTGGGTCATGGTCGCGGTTCGCGCGCGGTTCAGCCCTGATCGCGCTCGATCGCGGCGATCTCGCTGTCGATGAAGGCCATCAACAGCTTGAGCACTTCAGGATCGGTGCAGCGCGCGTTCATCAGGCGCCGCTGGCACATCCCCCCGGCCATGATGAGGATCGACTCGCCCAGCCGTGCGAGCCGCCCCTCGTCGCGCGCCGCCGGCACGATGATCTTCAACGCGCGCACCAATTGCCCGCGCAGCCTATCGTCCATCGCATCGAAGATCTCGGCGATCCGCTGATTACGGTTCGCCTCGGCCATGATCTCGGCGATCAGTCGCGTATCGTTGAGTTCGTTGCACGCGATGAAGCGCGCGATCCAGTCGCGCACCATCGAGCGATCGGAGGTGCAGCGTGCCGCACAAAGTTCGTCACCGGCCAGAAACTCGTCGAGATCGTGCTCGACCAGCGCGGCGACGATCGCCTCCTTATTGGCGAAGTCGCGATAGATCTGCCCGACCAATACGCCCGAGCGTTCCGACAGTTTCGCCATGCTTGTCGCGTGGAAGCCGTGCTCGGCAAAAAGTTCCCGCGCCGCCTGAACTATTTTTGCACGACGTGCGTTTGCTTTCCCGCTCCGGTCGCGGGCGAAGGTGGTGTCGGTGTTCGGACACCCTTCTTTACAGTCCTGTATCAATTCGCGCCGACCATGTTCTTCCCAGCTTGACGCTGCCACCTCTTCGCAGTAGCAGCAATCGTGAGTGAGCGATCACTCACACACTTCATAAGAGATGTCCATGCCGAAAATGGGGCCGAAAACGGGGTTCGCGGTCGCCGCGATGATGCTGGCGCCGCTTGCCGCCTGCGGTGGCGGGAACGAGTCGCAGCAACAGCAGCAACAGGGGGCGGGCGGGCCCGCGGCCGGGCCGCCGCAGGTGAGCGTCGTGACGGTGCAGCCACAGGCGGTGACGCTGACCAGCACGTTGCCGGGGCGGACGACCGCCTTCGAAACCTCCGAGGTGCGGCCGCAGGTCAACGGCCTCGTCACCGCCCGCCTGTTCACGGAGGGCGATTATGTCCGCGAAGGGCAGCCGCTCTATCGCGTCGATCCACAGCCCTATCAGGCGCAGGTCGCCAGTGCGCGCGCCGCGCTGGCCCGTGCGCGTGCCGCGATCGCCTCGAGCGCGGCGCTCCAGCGCCGCTATGGCGAGCTGGTCAAGATCAACGCGATCGCGCGGCAGGACTATGAGAATGCCGTCACCACCGCCGCACAGGCGCAGGCGGATGTCGCCGCGCAGCAGGCGGCGCTGCGCTCGGCGCAGATCGACCTGGCGCGGACCACGATCCGCGCGCCCATTTCGGGTCGAATCGGGCGTTCGGTGACGACCACCGGCGCATTGGTGAGCGCGGCGCAGACCAATCCGCTGACCACGATCCAGCGACTCGATCCGATCTACGTCGACGTCTCGCAATCGAGCGCCGACCTGCTGAAGCTGCGTCAGCAGCTCGCCGCCGGCGATCTGTCGCGCGGCGGCACCGCGGCGCGCGTCCGGCTGCGGCTGGAGGACGGTTCGGTCTATCCGATCGAGGGCAAGCTGCAGTTCGCCGACGTCAGCGTCGACCCGAACACCGGTACCCAGACGATCCGCGCGCTGTTCCCGAACCCGAAGGGGCTGTTGCTGCCCGGCATGTACGTCCGCGCCGAGCTGGTCGAGGGAACCAAGAGCGACGCGATCATGGTGCCGGTGCGTGCGGTGACGCGCGACGAGCGTGGCAATCCCAGCGTGATGGTCGTCGGTGCCGATGGCAAGCTCCAGCCGCGCCAGCTCACCACATCGCGCACGATCGGCGAGAACTGGCTGGTCACCGCCGGGCTGAACCCGGGGGACAAGGTGGTGATGGAAGGCGCGATGATGCTGCGCCCGGGCATGGCGGTGAAGGCCGTGCCCTACAACCCGAACGCCGCGCCTGCGCAGGGGCAACAGCCGCAGGGCCAGCAGGCTCAGGGAAAGTAACGCCGCATGTCGCGCTTCTTCATCGACCGGCCCATCTTCGCATGGGTCATCGCCATGGTGCTGATGCTGGCGGGGATCATCGCGATCCGCAGCCTGCCGATCGCCCAGTTCCCCGAGATCGCGCCGCCCGCGGTCGCGATCACCGCCAATTATCCGGGCGCCGACGCCGAGACGCTCGAGCGCACCACCACGCAGATCATCGAGCAGCAGCTCAAGGGCATCGACAATCTGCGCTATTTCTCGTCGTCCTCGTCGTCGGCCGGTATCGTTACGATCACGCTGACCTTCGAGCAGGGCACCGACCCCGACATCGCGCAGGTGCAGGTCCAGAACAAGCTGCAGGCCGCGACCCCGCTGCTGCCGCAGGAAGTGCAGCGGCAGGGCATTCAGGTGACCAAGTCGGCGGCCAGCTTCCTGGCGGTCGTCGGGCTCGTCTCCACCGATGGGTCGCACAGCAACAACGATCTGGCCGACATGGTCGTGTCGAAGTTCCAGGATCCCGTCAGCCGCATCAACGGCGTCGGCGAACTGCAGGTGTTCGGTTCGCAATATGCGATGCGCATCTGGCTCGATCCGCTCAAGCTCAACAATTACGCGCTGACCGTCGCCGACGTGACCGCGGCGGTGCAGGCGCAGAATGCGCAGGTTTCTGCCGGGCAGATCGGCGCACAGCCCGCGCCCAAGGACCAGATGCTCAACGCGACCGTTTCGGTCCAGTCGCGGCTTCAGACCCCCGAGCAGTTCGGCAACATCCGGCTGAAGACCGGGACGGAAGGGTCGGTCGTCCGGCTGCGCGACGTCGCGCGGATCGAGATCGGGGCCGAGAATTACGGCTTCGATGTGCAATATAACGGCAAGCCGGCTTCGGGCTTCGGCGTCAGGCTGGCGGCGGGCGCGAACGCGCTCGACACCGTCGACCTGCTGAAGGCACGCGTGGCGGAGATCGGCAAGACGCTGCCCCCCGACGTGAAGGTCATCTATCCGTACGACATCACGCCGTTCGTGCGGCTGTCGGTGGAGCAGGTGATCCACACGCTGATCGAGGCGGTGGTGCTCGTCTTCCTGGTCATGTTCCTGTTCCTCCAGAACTGGCGCGCGACGCTGATCCCGACGATCGCGGTGCCGGTGGTGCTGCTCGGCACCTTCGCGGTGATGGCGCTGGCCGGCTACACGATCAACACGCTGACGCTGTTCGGCATGGTGCTGGCGATCGGCCTGCTGGTCGACGACGCGATCGTCGTCGTCGAGAATGTCGAACGCCTGATCGTCACCGAGCATCTTTCCCCGAAGGAAGCCGCGCGCAAGTCGATGGACGAGATCAGCAGCGCGCTGGTCGGCATCGGCCTCGTGCTGTCGGCGGTGTTCCTGCCGATGGCGTTCTTCGGCGGGTCGACCGGCGTGATCTATCGCCAGTTCTCGATCACGATCGTCTCGGCGATGGTGCTCTCGGTGGCAGTCGCGTTGATCCTGACCCCGGCGCTCTGCGCGACGATCTTGAAGCCGCACGATCCGGACAAGAAGGAGGGCACCGGGCCGTTGGCGCGCTTCTTCCGCTGGTTCAACGACAAGTTCGACCGCGCGCAGCATCGCTACGAGGGCGGGGTGAAGAGCACCGCACGCCACTGGAAGCGCTCGCTGCTCGTCTATCTGCTGATCGTCGCGGGGATGGCGCTCGTCTTCATCCGGTTGCCGTCGGGCTTCCTGCCGGACGAGGACCAGGGCTTCGTGATCGCGCTGGTGCAGGGTCCGGCGGGCGCGAGCACCGCCCGCACCGACAAGGGGCTGGCGATCACACGCGACCACTTCCTGAAGCAGGAGGGCAAGAACGTCCAGGGCGTCTTCACGATCAACGGCTTCAGCTTCGCGGGTCAGGGGCAGAACACCGGTCTCGTCTTCGTCAACCTGAAGCCGTGGGAAGAGCGTTCGGGCGGCGACAATCGCGCGCAGGCGATCGTCGGCCGCGCGATGGGCGCGCTGTCGCAATATAAGGACGGCCTGATCTTCGCGCTGATCCCGCCGGCGGTGCAGGAGCTGGGCAATGCCACCGGCTTCGACGTGCAGCTGGTCGACACCGGCGGCATCGGGCACGAGAAGCTGGTGCAGGCGCGCAACATGATGCTCGGCATGGCCGCGCAGGACAAGCGGCTGGCGCAGGTCCGCCCGCTGAGCCTGGAGGATGCGCCGCAGCTCAAGGTGAAGATCGACGAGGACAAGGCGCGCGCGCTCGGTCTCGATCTGTCGGCGGTCAACACGACGATCGCGACCGCGTGGGGCGGCGGCTACATCAACGACTTCATCGACCGTGGTCGCGTGAAGCGCGTCTACGTCCAGAACGACGCGCCTTATCGTATGTCGCCGGAGGATGTCGGTGAGCTGTATGTCCGCAGCGCGAACGGCCAGATGGCGCCGTTCACCGCCTTCTCGACGCTCGAATGGGCCAATGCGCCGGTTTCGTTGACCCGCTACAACGGGCAGCCGGCGATGCAGCTTCAGGGCTCGCCGGGACCGGGGCAGAGCACCGGCGCCGCGATGGAGGCATTGCAGGAGATCCATGCGAAGCTGCCCCCGGGCACGACGCTGGAATGGACCGGCCTGTCCTATGAGGAACGGCTGTCGGGCGGGCAGGCGCCGGCGCTCTACGGGCTGTCGCTGCTGATCGTCTTCCTGTGCCTTGCCGCGCTGTACGAAAGCTGGTCGGTGCCGATCTCGGTGTTGCTGGTGGTCCCGCTTGGCATCATCGGTGCGGTGCTGGCGGCGTGGCTGACCGGGCTGAACAAGGACATCTACCTGCAGGTCGGGCTCATCACCACGATCGGCGTGTCCGCAAAGAACGCGATCCTGATCGTCGAATTCGCCGAAGAGCGGATCGCCGAAGGGATGAGCGCCTTTGACGCGGCGGTGGAGGCGGCCAAGCTGCGCCTGCGCCCGATCCTGATGACCAGCCTCGCCTTCGTGTTCGGCGTGATGCCCTTGGCGGTGTCGACCGGCGCGGGTGCCGGTGGCCAGAATGCGATCGGCCGCGCCGTGGTGGGCGGTATGTTGTCCGCGACGGTGCTGGCGATCTTCTTCGTGCCGATGTTCTTCGTCGTCGTGCTGCGCCTGTTCGGGCACGGCAAGGACGAAAATAAGCCGCACGACGACGCGCCCGCCCATGACGATCATCCCACGGGCGACACCGCCCCTCAGGGAGCCTGACGTGAAGAGTTCCACGATCCTCGCCGCGCTGGCGCTGACCAGCGCGCTCGCCGGGTGCAACATGGCACCCAAATACGAACGCCCGACCGGCGCGGTGCCGGTCGCCCTGCCAGAGGGTGGCGTGTACCCGCGCGCTGCCACCGACGCACCCGACGTGACGCAGATCGGCTGGCGCGACTTCTTCCTCGATCCCCGGCTGCGGCAGGTGATCGAGACGTCGCTGGCCAACAACCGCGACCTGCGCGTCGCGGCGGCCAACGTGCTCCAGGCGCGCGCGCAATACCGCGTCCAGCGTTCGTCGATCGTGCCGAGCACGGGCGTCACCGGCTCGGCCACCTATACCAACAACCTGTTCGGCGCGATCGGCGCCGCAGGTGCCGGCACGAGCGGCGGCACCGGGACGGGAACGGGTACCGGGATCGGCACGGGTACTGGCACCGGCACCGGCACGGGCGGCACCGGCGGCGGCAGTGGGGCCGTGGCGGGTGGGGCAGTCGGCGAAAGTTCGTCGAACATCCAGTTCTATTCGGCCAATGTCGGCTTCTCGGCGTTCGAGCTCGATCTGTTCGGGCGCGTCCGCAACCTGAACCGCGCAGCGCTCGAGCAATATTTCGCGACCGAGGAAGCGCAGCGCAGCGCGCGGATCAGCCTGATCGCCGAAGTGGCGAGCGCATGGCTGCAACTCGCCGCGGATCAGGAGCAGCTTCGGCTGAGCCGCGAGACGCTCAAGACCTTTGAGGAGACGGTGCGCCTCACCAGCGCGCAGTTCCGCATCGGGGTCGCCTCCGAGCTGGAGGCGCGTCAGGCCGAAACCAATTATCAGGCCGCGCGCAACGACATCGCTACCCTGACCGCGCAGGTCGCGCGCGACCAGAATGCGCTCAACCTGCTGGCCGGTACCACCGTCGCGGCGGAGCAGCTGCCCGATTCGCTCGGCACCGTCGCCTTCACGCGCGACGCGCTGCCCGGCGACGTGTCGTCGGCGGTGTTGCTGCGCCGTCCCGACGTCTTACAGGCGGAGCACCAGTTGATCGCGCAGAACGCCAATATCGGCGCGGCGCGCGCGGCCTTCTTCCCGCGCATCTCGCTGACCGCGACGATCGGCACGATCTCTACCGCTTTGTCGGGGCTCTTCGGCGGCGGTACGTTCAACTACAATGCCGCGCCGTCGGTGCAGCTGCCGTTGTTCGACGGCGGACGCAACGCCGGCAATCTCGATTACGCCAAGGCATCGCGCGAGGCGGCGGTCGCCACGTACGAGAAGGCGATCCAGACCGCCTTCCGCGAGGTCGCCGACGCGCTGGCGCAGCGCGGCACGATCGGCGAGCAGCTGTCCGCGCAGGGCGCGCGCGCCAACGCGGCGTCGGTGGCGGCGCGGCTGTCCGACGCGCGTTACCGCGCCGGGGTCGACTCGTTCCTGACCTCGCTCGATGCGCAGCGTACCGCCTATTCGGCGCAGCAGCAGCTCGTGACCACCCGGCTGACGCAGGCGAACAACCTGATCGAGCTTTACCGCGCGCTGGGCGGTGGTTTGGCGGGCGAGGTGCCCGCGACGGCCGATCGCTAAGGCCCCTTGCGTCCGGTGGTGATCGGCGTACCCTGTCGTGGAAAAGACGACGGAGAGGATTGGGCCATGGTCACCCCGGACGCGCGCGCAGGCGAAGAAAGCCTGGTGATTCTCCAGACATTGCTGTGCGTGCTGCGCGAGAAGAACGTGCTGTCGCGCGCCGATGTCGAGACATTGTGCGAACGCGTCGCGATGCGCGCCTCGGCGGCGGAGCGCGATCCCATGCCGTGCTGCGCCGAGGCGACCCGCGCTGCGGCGACCGAGATGGCGCGGATCAAGGATTACATCGGCCAGCATTATGGCGGAAAGCACCGCCGGCTGTAACGCGCGTCGTCGCCGTTGCGTCATTCCCGCGAAGGCGAGAATCCAGAACCTCCGACGTCGGCGGCTCTCTCGAAAACTTGCGCGTCTGGATTCCCGCCTTCGCCGAAATTAGAGAGGGGCTGGTGGCGATGGGTGGAACCCAAGCGGCTGTCGCCGAGGACTTGATCGGGGCCCCGCTCCACAGCAGCAAAGAAGCGGGGTCGGGGATGACGGCGGGCGTGACGAAAGCCGCGAACGTCTCGACGCGCCCCCGCCAACCGGCGTAAGGCGGGCGGGTGATTCACCAGCGTTTTCCCGCATGACCGCCGAAACCGGGCTGGCCGCCCTCTGGCTCGCCGCCGCGCTCGCCGCGTTGCAGGTGTTGCTCGGCGTCCTCGCGCTGCGGCGCGACCTGCCGCAGGCGGTCGGCGCGATCCGCGCGGTCGCGATCGTGCAGGGCGCGCTCGCCACGGTTGCGATGGGCGCGCTGATCCGCGCTTTCCTCGACACCGATCTGTCGGTCGCGCTGGTCGCCGCCAACAGCCACTCGATGAAGCCGTGGCTGTACAAATTCGCGGGCGCGTGGGGCAATCACGAAGGTTCGATGCTGCTGTGGGTGACGATCCTCGGCGTCGCCGGCGCGGCGGTCGCGAGGTTCGAACACCGCCTCGCACAGCCGACCCTCGTCGCGACGCTGGCGGCGCAGGCGGCGATCGCGCTCGGCTTCTATGCCTTCCTGCTGTTCGCCTCCAATCCATTCGCACGGCTCAACCCCGCGCCGCCCGACGGCGCGGGGCTCAACCCGCTGCTGCAGGACCCAGGGCTCGCCTTCCACCCGCCGACGCTCTACGCCGGCTATGTCGGGCTGTCGGTCGCCTTCTCCTTCGCGGTCGGCGCGCTCGTCACCCGCGATGTCGGGCCGGCGTTCGCGCGCGCGATGCGGCCGTGGGTGCTGGGGGCATGGATTTTCCTGACGCTCGGCATCACCGCGGGCAGCTACTGGGCCTATTACGAGCTGGGCTGGGGCGGCTGGTGGTTCTGGGACCCGGTCGAGAATGCCAGCGTGATGCCGTGGCTTGCCGCGACCGCCCTGCTCCATTCGGTGACGGTGCTCGCCACCCGCGACGGCCTGCGCGCGTGGACGGTGATGCTGGCGGTCGTCGCCTTTTCGATGAGCATGATCGGCACCTTTCTGGTCCGCTCGGGCATCCTCACCAGCGTCCATGCCTTCGCGGTCGATCCGCGGCGCGGGAGCTTCATCCTGGTACTGCTGCTGCTCTATATCGGCGGCGCGCTGGCGCTGTTCGGCGCGCGGGTCGGCACCGTCCGGCAGGGCAAGCTGTTCGAGCCGTTCAGCCGCGAGGGATCGCTGGTTGCCAACAACCTGTTGCTGGCCGTGATCCTCGGCATCGTGCTGATCGGCACCTTCTATCCGATCGTCGCGGCGGCGTTCGATATCCAGCTGTCGGTCGGCCCGCCGTTCTTCGATGCGACCGCCGGGCCGATCGCGCTGCTGCTGGTCGCGGTGATGGCGGTCGGGCCGTTGCTGCGCTGGCGACGCGACGAAACCGAAGCGTTGATCCAGCGCGCCTTCCCCGCGATCGCCGCGGCGCTGTTCGCCGGGGTCGGCGTGTTCCTGCTCGGTGGGCCGATCGGCGTGCTGCCGCTGGCGGGGGTCGCGCTTGCCGCCGGACTGGCGGTGGCAAGCGTCGCGCCACTCGCCAAGCGCAACCTCGCACGCGCGCCGCTGCACCTCTGGGGCATGGTGATCGCGCACCTCGGGATTGCGGTGTCGCTGGCGGGGATGGCGATCAGCACTGCCTATACGCAGGAGACCTTGCTCGCGGTCGGGGTCGGCGATCCGGCGCGGATCGCAGGTTATACCGTCCGGCTGGAGGGCGTGCGCCCGCTGGTCAGCGACAATTGGAGCGCGCTCGAAGGGCGGCTGGCGGTCACCGACGACAGCGGCGCGCGCTTCGTGCTGCGCCCGCAGGTCCGCTATTTCACGACGCCGGTGACGACCACCAACGAAAGCGCGATCGCAACGATGTGGAACGGGCAGCTCTATACCGTGCTCGGTGCGCTCGGCGACGACGGGCGCTGGCAGGTGCGGCTGTGGTGGAAGCCGTTCGTGACACTGATCTGGCTGGGCGGGGCGATGATCGCGATCGGCGGCGCGCTGTCGCTGGTCGGGCATCAATACCGGCTGTGGCGGACGCGGCAGCGTGCGGAGGCGTACGCGTGAAGCGCTGGCTGGTGTGGCTGCCGCTCTGCGCCTTCGGTCTCGTCGTCGCGGTGATCGCCTGGGGACTGTGGCAGCCCGCCGACCGCACGGTGCGCTCGGCGCTGGTCGGGCGGCCGCTGCCCGACTTCGTCCTGCCCGCGATCGCCCCCGGTAAGCCCGGCCTCGCAAGCGCTGACTTCAAACAGGGCAGCCCGCGACTGCTCAACGTGTTCGCGAGCTGGTGCGTGCCGTGCGTCGCCGAGGCACCGCAATTGCTGACGCTCAAGGCCGCAGGCGTGCCGATCGACGCGATCGCGATCAAGGACACGCCCGGCGACGTCGCCGCCTTCCTGCGCCGCAACGGCGATCCCTATGC
>NZ_CAXIAM010000049.1:0-24318 GCF_964021865.1 uncultured Sphingomonas sp. | reverse complement strand
TTGGGCGTCAGTGGATATTACGGCACACGGCCACGGCGGTCCCGCCACCCGCCCTCTTCGCGGTCCGATGTAATCCGATGAGCGACAAGACCAGCTTGCGCGCCGCTGCGCGTGCCGCCCGCGCCGCCTTCGTCGCCGCGCCGCATCCGCCGATCCGTGTCGATGCGCGGTTCGTGGCCCTTCTCTCGCCGAGGATGATCGTGGCAAGCTACGTGCCGATCGGCAGCGAGGCCGACCCCGCACCGCTGGAGCAAGCCGCGCTGGCGGCGGGATGCACGCTCGCGCTGCCGCATGTCGTTGACCGGGCAACGCCGCTGTCGTTCCTGCGCTGGACCCCGGGCAGCACCTTGCAGAGCGGCCCATTCGGGTTGCGCCAGCCAGAGCATGATGACACGCCGGTTGCCCCCGATGTGGTGCTGACCCCGCTGGTCGCGTTTGACCGCGCGCTCAACCGGCTGGGTCAAGGCGCAGGGCATTATGACCGTGCATTCGAGACCTTCCCGCAGGCATTGCGGATCGGGGTGGCATGGAGCGTGCAGCGGATCGACGGGTTGAGCGCCGATCCTTGGGACGTGCCGCTGCACGCCGTCGCGACCGAATTGGAGTGGATCACCGCATGACACCTTCATGGCGCAAGCCCGCTGGGATGCTGATCATCCTGCTGCTGATTTCGGTGTGGTGCGTGGGCATCGCCTCGCTTTCCGCGACGGTCGGCCGGTGGCACGGGGCGGTGCAGTTACTGTTCTATGTCGTGACCGGGATCATCTGGATCGCGCCGCTCAAACCCTTGCTCCGCTGGATGGAGACAGGCCGCTGGCGCTGAGTTTACAGCCACTGACAAGTGGCGCGAGTGACGGGGCTCGAACCCGCGACCTCCGGCGTGACAGGCCGGCGCTCTAACCAACTGAGCTACACCCGCATTCCTGTACGCGTCAGAAGGAACAAAGGACATATTGCCCCCGATATCCGCCTGTTTCGCGTCATCTCACAACCACGATACGCCCGTCCCCGAAAGGGATGGCGCGAGTGACGGGGCTCGAACCCGCGACCTCCGGCGTGACAGGCCGGCGCTCTAACCAACTGAGCTACACCCGCTTGTAGAAGCGTGAGGCGCGCCAACTAGGCGGCACGCCCTACCCTGTCAACGACTATCGGCGACTTTTTCGACGACGGCGATCTGCTCCTCCTGTCCGCGCATCAGCGTGCCGTCCTCGAACAGGAAACCGGCGATGTCGGGGCGGCCGGCGGCGGACAGGATCGTCTGGACGATGATGAGGATCGGCACCGCCAGCAGCGCGCCGACCGTGCCCCAAACCCAGCCCCAGAAGCTGATAGAAATGAGGATCATGACCGGATTGATGGTCAGACGATGCCCGACGATCAGCGGGGTCACGACATTGGCCTCGATCAGATGCGCGCCGTACATGATCGCCGGGGCCGACAGCGCGGTCCATACGTCGGAAAAGGTCATCAGCCCGCCGATCGCGAGCAGCAAGGCAGCAACGACTGGCCCGAAGTAGGGCACGTAGTTGAGCAGCGTCACGATTCCGCCCCACATCAGCGGAAACGGCATCCCCAGCAGGTGGAGCGCACCTGCGACCACGGCGCCGAGTGCGATGTTGATGATGGTGATCGTGCCGAGATACGATGACACGGCATCGACCATCTCCTGCAGCACTCTGGCGGTCGTCATCGCGCCGCCGAAGCTGGCCCGGCCGGTGATCATGCGCTCGCGCATCCGGGTCCAGCCGGACAGGAAGAAGAACGCGACCAGGATCGCATAGAAGGTCTGGACGATCACCGCCGGTGCCGACGTCGCGGCCAATTCGACGATCGAACTCGGTGGCGCGACCGCGGCGGTTGCCGAGGGCTTGACCGGCGTGGTCGCGATCTGGCGCAGTGTGCGGTTCGCGTAGCGCTCGAGACTGGAATAGAGATCGAGGATCGGGGCTAGATTGGCCTGGATGCGGTGGATGCGGCTGGGCAACAGCCGGAAGAACTCCGTCGCGGGCACGACGATCGCCGCCAGCGCCACATTCGCGATCACGAGAAACAGGATCACACACAGCAGCGCCGCAATCGGTGACGGCAACCGACGACGCTCAAGCCACTCCAGCAAGGGGATCAGCGCCAGTGAGACAACCAGCGCAATGGCGGTTGGCATGAAGAACTCAGCCCCCGCCTGCAACGCGAACGGCAGCCCGAGCATCAGCCCTATCCCGGCCGTCAACGTCAGCCCGGCGAGCAGGCGGTCGCGCCGCATCGGCGGGTCGATGCCGGCCGCGGTGGGTGCCGGGATGAAGGGCTCGGCGGACGAAGGCTGATCGGGCATATCCATCACCTACGGCCATTTATCGCCCATGGCCAAGCGCCTTTGCGTTGCGATCAGTCGTCGCGGTTCCAGGTGCCCGTTTCCAGGTAGAGATAGTCGGGGTCGAACTCGCCCAGGCGGGCCAGCCGGTCGTGGTCGGTGATCCGCACCACCCCGCGCGCGAATTCGGCCATTCCGCCTTCGCGCAGACGCCGCAACATGCGGTTGACGTGCACGCTGGTGAGCCCCAGCGCCTCGCCGAGATCCTGTTGCGTCAACGCGAAATCGAAGGCGTTGCCATCCGCGGCCCCGACGGCGCGCAGCCGGTGATAGGTCTCGAGCAGAAAATGCGCCAGCCGCCCCGCCGCATCGAGCCGTCCGATCCGAAAAATCCACTCCCGGTGAAGTGCGGCGTCGAGCAGCGTCGAGCGCCAGAGCAGCCGTGCCAGATGCGGGTGCTCGATCAGGATCTTGTCGATACGCGCATGGGGGATGATGGCGATGCGCGCCTCCGTCAGCGTACCGACGTCATGATCGAGCCGACGCAACGGGTATCCGTGCAGGTCGACGAAATCACCGGTCAGTTGCAGCGCCACCAATTGCCGGAAACCGTCGCGTGCATCCATGTAGCGGCACATCACGCCATCGAGCAGCAAGGTGCTGTACGACACCGCTTCGCCACGGCGAGTGACGATCCGGCGTGCCGGCAATTGCTCGACCCGTTCGACCGCGCTTTCGAGAACGTCCTTTTCTGCCTCGGTCAATCCGGCGCGGCCGCGCCCGCGTAGAAAATCCTTCGTCACGCGCATCGAAGAGCGAACCCCCATTCTTGTCGGTGCAGGATTAGGCGGGGAAGCGGCGCATCGACAAGCCCGGCAGCGATAGTCGGGCCGGTTCGTGCAAAGACGATTGCATTCCGCCCTGTCCACGCGATAATTCGAAACAACGGTATGCCAAAATCCAGGAGAGCGATCCCCCATGACGTCGCATAGCATCGAACAATCGGGGCCGATCCGCGTCGACCGGGACGGCGATATCCTCCAAATTACCAGCGATTCGCCGCCCGTGAACGCGCTTGGTGCGGCAGTGCGCGACGGATTGGCGGCCGCGGTGAAGGCCGGTGTCGCAGATTCGAGCATCGCCGCGATCGTGATCCGCTGCGACGGGCGCACCTTCTTCGCGGGTGCCGATATCAGCGAATTCGGCAAGCCGCTGCAGGGCATTCCGCTGCCGACGCTGGTCGACCTGATCGAAGCAAGCCCGAAGCCGGTCGTCGCCGCGATCCACGGCACCGCGCTGGGCGGCGGGTGCGAGGTGGCGCTGGGATGCCACTACCGCGTCGCTGTCCCCTCAGCGAAGCTGGGCACGCCCGAGGTGAAGCTGGGGCTGCTGCCCGGCGCGGGCGGCACGCAGCGGCTGCCGCGGCTGGTGGGGGTCAAGGCGGCGCTGGAGATGATCGTGCTCGGCAATCCCGTATCGGCGCAGGCCGCGGCGGACATGGGGCTGATCGACAAGGTCGCCGGCGAGGACACACTGGCCGCCGACGCGCTCGCGTTTGCGCGCGAGGTGGCGGGCAAGCGCCCGATCCCGCGCGTCCGCGATCGCACGGTCGCCCCCGACCCGGCGGCGGTCGAGGCATTCCGCAAGGCGCACGGCCGCAAGCTGCGCGGGTTCGACGCGCCCGAGGCGTGCATCACCTGCGTGGTCGCCGCGACCGAACGTCCGTTCGAGGACGGGCTGGCGGTCGAGCGCGAACAGTTCATGGCGCTGATGACCGGCACGCAATCGGCGGCGCAGCGGCATCTGTTCTTCGCCGAGCGCAAGGCCGCGAAGATCGACGACATCGACTCCGCCATCCCGCTGCGCCCGATCCGGCGCGTCGGCGTGATCGGCGCCGGCACGATGGGCGGCGGGATCGCGATGAATTTCCTGTCGGCGGGCGTGCCGGTGACGATCGTAGAAATGCAGCAGGACGCGCTCGACCGCGGCACCGGGGTGATGCGGCGCAATTACGAGGCGAGCGCCGCCAAGGGCCGCCTGCCCGCCGATGCGCCCGACAAGGCGATGGGGTTGCTGTCCCCCACCCTGTCGCTCGACGACCTTGGCGACTGCGACCTTATCATCGAGGCGGTTTATGAGGACATGGGCGTCAAGAAGGACATCTTCACCAGGCTCGACGCGATCGCGAAGCCGGGCGCGATCCTGGCAAGCAACACCAGCTACCTCAACATCGACGAGATCGCGGCGGTGACCGGACGGCCGGGCGACGTGCTGGGAATGCACTTCTTCTCGCCGGCCAATGTCATGAAATTGCTGGAGGTGGTCCGCGGCAGGGAGACTGCGCCCGATGTGCTGGCGACGGTGATGGCGCTCGCCAAGAAAATCCGCAAGGTCGCGGTGGTCGCGGGCGTGTGCGACGGGTTCATCGGCAACCGGATGCTGATGCCGCGGCAGGTGGAGGCCAACAAGCTGTTGATGGAAGGCGCGACCCCCGAGCAGATCGACCGCGTGCATGTCGCGTTCGGGATGCCGATGGGGCCGTTCCAGATGGCCGATCTCGCCGGGGTCGACATCGGCTGGCATCGCGATCCCTCGCGGATCGAGAACATCCGCGACGCGCTGGCCGCCGAGGGGCGCTGGGGGCAGAAGAAGGGGGCGGGCTTCTACGATTACGACGAGAAGCGGAACCCGACCCCGTCGCCGCGCGTGGCCGAGATCATCGACGAGTTCCGCGCCAAGGAGGGCGCGACCCCGCGCGAGATCAGCGACGAGGAGATCGTCGCGCGCACGCTTTACACGATGGTCAACGAGGGCGCGCTGATCCTTGAGGAAGGCATGGCGCAGCGTGCGTCGGATATCGATGTCGTGTGGGTCTATGGCTATGGCTGGCCGGTCTATCGCGGCGGCCCGATGTTCTGGGCGCAGAGCGAGGGAGTCGACAAGGTGGTCGCCGGGCTGGAACGCTATGGCTTCGCGGTCGCGAAGGGGCTCAAGACCGGGGAGGCGTTCAAGTGAGCGATCTCGATACCTTTCGCAACGAAACCCGCACGTGGCTGGAGGCGAATTGCCCCGCCGAGATGCGCGCGCCGATCGTGTCCGAAAAGGACGTGGTGTGGGGTGGGCGCGACCAGTCGCGGCTGACCGCGCCGCAGAAGACGTGGCTCGACCGGATGGCGGCGCGCGGCTGGACCGTCCCCGACTGGCCGAAGGACTATGGCGGCGGCGGGCTGAGCGCGGCGGAGACAAAGGTGCTGCGCGAGGAAATGGCGCGCATCAAGGCGCGCAATCCACTCAACAGCTTCGGCATTTCCATGTTGGGGCCGGCGCTGCTGAAATACGGCAGCGAGTCGCAGAAGCTGGAGCATCTGCCCAAGATCGCGCGTGGCGAGATCCGCTGGTGCCAGGGCTATTCGGAACCCAATGCCGGGTCGGACCTCGCCAGCCTTGCGACGAGCGCCGAGGATGCCGGCGATCATTTCGTCGTCAACGGGCAGAAGGTGTGGACCAGCTATGCCGATCAGGCCGACTGGATCTTCTGTCTGGTGCGTACCGACAAGACGACCAAGCAGGGCGGGATCAGCTTCGTGCTGTTCGACATGGCCTCGCCCGGCGTGTCGACCAAGCCGATCCTGCTCATCAGCGGCTATTCGCCGTTCTGCGAGACGTTCTTCGACGATGTGAAGGTGCCCAAGGCCAATCTGGTCGGCGAACTCAACAAGGGTTGGGACGTCGCCAAATATCTGCTCGGGCATGAGCGCGAGATGATCTCGGGCATGGGGCTGTCGGGCGGCGGCGATGCGTTGGTCGAGGGCGCGCTGGCGACGGTGGGCGTGGACGCCGAAGGACGGCTCGCCGATCCGCTGCTGCGTGCGCAGATTGCGGCGTATGAGGTGCGCGCGCTGGCGTTTGCGGCGCAGAGCGAACGGTTCATCGACGAACTGAAGGCCGGACAGGCGCATCCCGCGCAGCCGAGCATGATGAAATATTACGGTACCGAGCTGAACAAGGCGCGTCACGAGCTGGCGATGGCGGCGGGCGGGTCGGACGCGGTCGAATGGGAGAGCGAGCGCTCGGGCGGCGGGCGCGCGGCGCGGGCGTGGTTGCGGACCAAGGCAAATTCGGTTGAGGGCGGGACGAGCGAGATCCAGCTGAACATTGTGGCGAAGCGAATTTTGGAGTTGCCGGGGTGATCGCCCGCTCCCCGCCCGGACGGGCGATACCGCCGCGCTCGTCATTGCGAGCGCAGCGAAGCAATCCAGCGCCGGATCAGGACGCCCTGGATTGCCGCGCTTCGCTCGCAATGACGGAGCCGACCTAACGTCGCGATGATTCGCGAAGACGGACCCTGCCGGGCGGCGGGGACATGGAGGATGCGATGCCGCTTTTCCTGAACGACGAACAGACGATGCTGCGCGACACCGCGCGTGATTTCGTGAGCGAGAACGCGCCGGTCGGGCATTTGCGGCGACTGCGCGACAGTGACGATGCGATTGGGTTCGATCGCGGGCTGTGGAAGCAGTTCGCCGAGATGGGGTTTACCGGCATCCTGATCGGCGAGGAGGCCGGCGGGCTTGGGCTCGGGCATGTCGAGGCGGGCGTGGTGCTGGAGGAGATCGGGCGCAACCTGTCGCCGTCGCCGTTCCTCTCCACCGCCGTCGCGGCGGTCGCAGCGCTCGACGGCACTGCGCAGGCGGCGCGCTGGTTCCCCGGCATCCTGTCGGGCGAAACGGTGGCGGCGCTGGCGATCGACGAGGGGCCGAAACATCGCGACCGTGTCGCATTGCGCGCGGAGCGGTCCGGCAACGGCTTCCGGTTGAGCGGCGCCAAGCAATTCGTGACGCACGGCCATGTCGCCGACCTGCTGATCGTCGCGGCGCGCACCGCCGGGAGCGACGAGGATGCCGAGGGCGTGACGTTGTTCGCGGTACCCGCCGATACCGCCGGATTGACCGCGACGCCCGAGCGGCTTGCCGACAGCAGCATCGCGGCACGAATGACGTTCGAGGGCGTGGCGGTTGATGCCGATGCGGTGATCGGCGAGGTGGATGCCGGGCGCGCGCCGCTCGACCGATTGTTGCGCGCCGGGCGGACGGGCGCGTCGGCCGAACTGCTCGGCGTCGGCGGCGGGGCGATGGACATGACGGTCGGCTATCTCAAGCAGCGCAAGCAGTTCGGCGCGCTGATCGGCAGCTTCCAGGCGCTCCAGCATCGTGCCGCGCATCTTTATGCCGAAATGGAAGTGGCGCGGGCTGCGGTGCTGAAGGCGCAGCAGTTGCTGGACGCGGGCGATGCGGCGGTGGATCAGGCGGTGTCGGTGGCCAAGGCGATGACGGGGCTTGCCACGACGCTGTCGGTGCAGGAAGGCGTGCAGATGCACGGCGGAATCGGGATGACCGACGAATATGACATCGGCTTCTTCATGAAGCGTGCGCGGGTGCTCGCCGAAATGTTCGGCGACGCGAACTTCCATGCCGACCGCGTGGCACGTGGGCGCGGCTATTGAGCGACGCGCCCTCCGCTGCGGCCCCCTCGCCGGCCGAACTGGTGGCCGATCTGGTCGATCTGCTCGACGTCGAGGAGATCGACACCGATCTGTACCGCGGGCGGCGCTCGACCGGCGGGGTCGGGCGCGTGTTCGGCGGGCAGGTGATCGCGCAGGCCCTGCAGGCGGCACAGCGCTCGGCGGGCGAGACCGACAAGGTGGCGCATTCGCTCCACGCCTATTTCATGCGCGCGGGGTCGGAGGAGCATCCGATCATCTACCGTGTGGTGCGGGATTTCGAGGGGCGCAGCTTCGCGACGCGGCGTGTGATCGCGATGCAGAAGGGCACGCCGATCCTCAACATGGCCGCCTCGTTCCAGCGTGCCGAGGACGGGCTGTCGCATCAGGATGCAATGCCCGACGTGCCGCCACCGGAAGCGTTGCAGGACGAACAGACGCTGCGCGCGGCGGTGGCGGACAAGATCCCGCCGCAACTGCGCGACCAACTGCTCCGCCCGCGCGCGATCGAATATCGCCCGGTGACGCCGCGGCACTGGACCGAGCCCACCCCTGCCCCGCCGGTGCATCATTACTGGTTCCGCGCGGTCGCGCCGGTCGGCGACGATCCGGCGATGCACCGCGCGGTGCTCGCTTATGCCAGCGACATGATGCTGCTAGGGACGTGCATGTTGCCGCACGGCGTGACGTGGATCACGCCCGGGATGCAGACCGCCAGCCTCGACCATGCCTTGTGGCTGCACGAACCGGCGCGGACCGACGACTGGCTGCTCTACACGATGGACAGCCCGTGGGCGGGGCACGGCCGCGGCATGAACCGCGGCCGCATCTTCACCGCCGACGGGCGACTGGTGGCGAGCGTCGCGCAGGAGGGGCTGGCGCGGATGCGAACGGACGCAAATCGGGGAGGTAGCCGGCGCGCTTGAGGAAGGCGCGGAGCGATGCCGGGAAGTCGGCGAAGTGCGTCACGTGACCGGCAGGGCATTGATGGTCTTTCCACTGCGATACGGGAACGTCGCATGGCTCCCACAGGTCTTCGCCCGGTTCGTAATGCTTCAGCATCGCGGACCATGCGGCGGCCAGCCGACCGGCTCGCGCGGCATCGGCGACATAGGTGGCGCAGGCACCGTTGCGATAGCGGTTGGTCGAAAGGCAGACCGGCCCCCACCGCACCATGTCGGCCAGGAAGACCGCACGCAGCGCCGGATCGCGGCTCTCGTCCACGATCCGGCCGCCCTTGACGGTGACTATCAACGGCGGGCGAGGCGTGCAGGCGTTGCAACCGAACACGTGGGCGAAGGCGGGATCCTGCAGCACCAGATCGACTTCGCCGTCGCCAGAAACATCACGCGGGCCGTCTTCGAGTGCTCCCTGAAGCCCGATCCCCGCCGCCTGTGACGTCGCAGGCAGATAGCCACCTCGCGTCGGTACGAGCAGCTGGAGCGTCATATCGCCGCCCGAGCCGCCCGACTGGCTCTCGATGATGACGCCCGGGCGCCGATCGCTACTGCGGAGCCGGGCCACGGCGATGCGGGCATAAGCGCCCGCAGGGTCCGTCTTCACCGTGATCGGCGCAACGCCTGGCGCGGTAATGGTGACCTGCGCCTGGTTGTTATAATGGTCCCAACTGCACGAATTGTCTCCGAGCGGATGTGCCGGGCACTGCAGCGGAGCGACCGCGATGGTGATCCCGCCGGAGGTGAAATTCAGTGGAGCCTTGGTCCACGATCGCCATTCCTGAAAACGGCCGGTCGGGACATCGGCGGGAGCTGACCCGATCAGCAACGCCGAACTCGCCAGTGTCACGATCCGCATGTCGCATCATCCCGCAAGGAGATCCCGCGTTAGAATGTGCCGCGTCACCGTCGGCTGCAATCCGATCCGCCGCGTCCCGATCATTCCGGGTCAATGACTGCCAAGGATCACCCCGGTTCGTGGATCGGGCAGCGGTTGACGCGCTGGCGGTAGTCGGCGGAGTGGCGATACGTGTCGCGGCGCGCGCGGTTGATGTTGCCGAGCGGCTGGTGCGCGGCGAGGCCGGTCCAGATGCTGAAGCGCAGATGGTCGTTGACCTGCGCGACGCGCGCCTCGTCCCAGCTGTCCTGCGCGGCGGTGCGGATCGTGGCGACGCGCAAGAAGGGGGCTTCCGCCTCGTCCCATTCGACTGTCGCGTCCTCGACCGGCTGGCGCGCGAGATCGCGGGCGAGCTGGACGCGGAACTCCCATTCGCCGGGGATCGACCGCAGCTCGTCGCGGACGGTGTGGCGGATCGCATCGCGGTCGCCCGCGGTGTCGATGATCGCGCCGGTGCGCTCGGTGAGCCCGGGGGCGATCGGCGCGAGGCTGAACTTGGCGATATGGTCACCGTAGCGGAACGGGGTGGCGCTGTAATAGGTCTCGCCAACGGGATCGACGTTCGGCGCGCCACCCAGCGTGTTGATCGTTGCGCTCTCGATGCCGACCGCGCCCAGCGCGCTGCTGACGCCGCGCAGCACCGCGGACAGCGCCTTCTTGGCGCCCTCCGCCTTGCCGGTGGTGCGCGCGAGCAGCTTGAGGTTGCCGAGGAACGCGTCCGCAGTCTTTGCCTGGAAGGCGGTGGCGTTGACCATGATGAAGTCCTGCGCGCGGCCCTCCGCGCCCGGCAGTCGTTCGCCGTCGACGTCGAAGACCTTGATCGCGAGGCCGCGCGGCAGCGAGATCGCGTCGTCGAGGATGTCGCCGGGGTTGGTGGAGAAGCGCATCAGCACCCTGTGCTCGCCGGGGGTCGCAAACAGGCCCTGCGCCAACTCGGGCGGCAGATCGGCGTCGATGGTCAGCGTGCCTTCGAGGATCGCGTGCGCCTTGGCATGGACCGCGCGGACGGCGTGGCCGTAATCCTCGGCGGTGGTGTCGAGGACGATGTCGAACTGTTCGTTGAGCTGCGCGATCGTCGCGGCTTCGTCGGGCTGCGGTTGCTCGATGTCGGGGGTGTAGAGGACGGGGGCGGGCATCGGGCGGTTCTCCTGTGGGTGGAGGGTCAACCCAGGTTAGCCGCGCGCGTTCCCGTCAGACCGCGGTCTTGCCATACTCCTGTCGCGTCACCGGGTGGCTGGACGACAGGCCGCCGTCCGCCGCGAGCGCCTGCCCGTTGACGTAGCTCGCGTCATCGCTGGCGAGGAACAGCGCCACGCGCGCCAGTTCCTCCGCTTTCGCGCCGCGGCGCAGCGGGTTGAGGCGGCCGATGCGGTCGAGCTTGCCGGCATCGCGGGCGTAGTCGAAGGTCGGTTGCGTCATGCCGGTTTCGGTGAGACCGGGACAGAGCGCGTTGACGCGGACGCCCGAGCCGGACAATTGCTGCGCGGCGGTGGTCGCGAGATTGATGACCCCGGCCTTGGAGGCCGAATAGGCGGGCGAGCCCGCGCCCGAGCGCAGCCCGGCGACGCTGGCGGTCAGCACGATCGCGCCGCCGCCGCGGGCGGCGATCACCGGGGCGGCGTGCTTCACCGCAAGCCACGGGCCGATCAGATTGACGCGCAGCACCTCCGAGAACAACGCGACATCGGTATCGAAGATGTTCGCCATCCCGCCCGAGATGCCGGCGTTGGCGAACATCACGTCGAGGTCGCCGAAGCGATCGACCGCGAGCGCGACGGTGCGTGCGACATCGTCTTCGTCGCCGGCGTCCATGCGGATCGCCGCCGCGATGCCACCCGCGGCGGTGATCGCCTGCGCGGTTTCCTCCGCCTGATCGGTGACGTCGGCGACGACCACCTGCCCGCCCTCGACCGCGAACAGCAACGCCGCCGCGCGACCGATCCCCGAGCCGGCGCCGGTGACGACGATCGACTTGCCCGCAAAACGCATCATGCTCCCGCCCGCTCGGCGAAATGCCAGGCGGCGTCGACCAGCCCGCCCATCCGTGCCGCGGTCTCGTGCGCGCGCGGATTGGCGGCGGTGCCGGTGACGATCCGTTTCTTGATGCCCTGGACGATCCCGGCGAGGCGGAAGAGGTTGAAGGCAAAATACCAGTCGAGCGCGATCGGCGCGCTGCGCCCGGTGCGCGCGCAATAGCGCTCCAGCATCTCGGCCATGTCGGGAATGCCGGTTGCCGCGCCGGTGCGGCCGAGCACGCCCGAGCGGCCTTCGGGTTCGGTCACCCAGCTCATCAGGAAATAGGTGAGATCGGCGACCGGATCGCCGAGCGTCGACAATTCCCAATCGAGCACCGCCGCCACGCGCGGCTCGGTGCCCGGCGCGAAGCGGAGATTGTCGACGCGATAGTCGCCGTGGACGATGCTGGTCCGCTCCTGCGCGGGAACGGTGCGCGGCAGGAAGTCGATCAGCCGTTCCATCAGCGGCATCGGCTCGGTCTCCGCACCGCGATATTGCCTGGTCCAGCGCGCGACCTGCCGCTCGAAATAATTGCCGGGGCGGCCGTAATCCTCCAGCCCGATCGCGACATGATCGGTGTTGTGGAGATCGGCAAGCGTGTCGATCATCGCTTCGTAATGCGCGCGGCGCTGGTCGGGGGTGAGATCGGGCATCGTCCCATCCCAGATCGTCCGCCCCTCGATCATCGCCATGACGTAGAACGCCGAGCCGATCACCGCATCGTCCATGCACAGGCCATAAGTTCGCGGCACCGGGAAGCCGGTCGGGTGGAGCGCGGCAATCACGCGATATTCGCGGTCGACCTGATGCGCCGACGGCAGCAGCGCGCCGACCGGCTTGCGGCGCAGCACGTAGCTGCCGCGTTCGGTGTCGACACGATAGGTCGGGTTCGACTGCCCGCCCTCCAGCCGTTGCTCGCCGGTGATCGCGCCCGCACCGGGGACGTGCGCGGCCAGCCAGTCGCCCAGCCGCGCGGTGTCGAGATCGCTCATGCGTATTTGCCGAACTCGTGCCGGGCGATCGCGCGGGCGTGGACTTCATCGGGGCCGTCGGCGAAGCGCAAGGTCCGCATCGACGCCCAGGCGTGCGCGAGGTCGAAGTCGCTCGACACGCCCGCGCCGCCGTGCGCCTGCACCGCATCGTCGAGGATGCGCAGCGCCATGTTCGGCGCCTGCACCTTGATCATCGCGATTTCCTGTTGCGCGGCCTTGTTGCCGGCCTTGTCCATCATGTCTGCGGCCTTGAGGCAGAGCAGCCGGGTCATCTCGATGTCGATCCGCGCGCGCGCGATCCGCTCTTCCCAGACGCTATGGTCGGCGATGCGCTTGCCGAAGGCGGTGCGGGCCACGAGCCGGCGCGCCATTGCCTCGATCGCACCCTCCGCGACGCCGATCGTACGCATGCAATGGTGGATGCGCCCCGGCCCGAGCCGGCCCTGCGCGATCTCGAACCCCCTGCCCTCACCGAGCAGCATGTTGTCGACCGGCACACGCACGTCGGTGAAGCTGACCTCTCCGTGGCCATGCGGGGCATGATCGTAGCCGTAGACCGACAGCATCCGCTCGATCCGCACCCCCGGCGTGTCGAGCGGGACCAGCACCATACTCTGTTGTTTATGCCGGGCCGCACCAGTGTCGGTCTTGCCCATCAGGATACCGATCCGGCACCGCGGGTCACCGATCCCCGACGACCACCATTTGCGGCCATTGATGACGTAATGATCGCCGTCGCGGTCGATGCGTGTCTCGATATTCGTGGCGTCGGAAGAAGCGACCGCGGGTTCGGTCATCAGGAAGACCGAGCGGATCTCTCCGTTCATCAGCGGACGCAGCCATTCCTCCTTCTGCGCCAGCGTGCCGTAGCGGTGCAGCACCTCCATGTTGCCGGTATCGGGCGCGGAGCAGTTGAAGCATTCGCTCGCCCAGTCGATGCGCCCCATCTCCTCGGCGCACAGCGCATATTCGAGGTTCGAGAGCTGCGTCCCCTCGAACGCGAACGTGTCGTCGACATGGGTTTGCCCCGAGTGCGGCGGCATGAAGAAATTCCACAGCCCGGCGGCCTTCGCTCGCGCCTTCACGTCTTCGATCACGGGCAGCACCTGCCAGCGATCGCCGTCATGATGCTGGCGATCATGCTCGGCACGGCGGGGCGCGATCTCGCGGGCGATGAAATCGCGTACCCGATCGCGGAAATGCGTCTCGCGCTCGCTCAGGGTAAAATCCACCGCGCTTCCTCTCCGTGGCTGTCGGCTGCGTGATGTAGGCCATACCCGATGTTCGGTAAAGCCGCTGATCGCGCCGTTGACGGCCGTCGAAGAAAAGGACTGCATCTTCGAAAGGAGCCATGCTAACGCTACGTCATGGGGGAAATGACAACCGAGGAAACCGGCAGCACGCGGCGCTTTCGCGAGAAGCGTCAGGCGATCCTTGCCGCCGCTGCCGATGCGATCAACGAGCAGAGCGCGAAGGGCATGACCTTTGCCGACGTCGCGCGCCGTGTCGGATTGAACACGACCAGCGTGACCTATTATTTCAAGCGCAAGGAGGAACTGGCCGCCGCCGCGTTCGAGCAGACGCTCGACAGCCTGATGGCGATGCTCGACGATGCCGGGCGCGAGCCGACGCCGCAGGCGCGGGTCGCGCGGATGGTGACGCTGAACGTCGAGCGGCTGATGCGGATCGAGCGCGGCGAGGAACGCGCGCTGGCGGTGCTGTCCGATTTGCGTGCGATGGACGAGCCGATGCGCGCGACGTTGATGAACCGTTGGCGCGAGGTGTTCCGCCGGACGCGCGCGCTGTGGGGCAGCGGGCTGTCACGCGAGGCGACCGATCTGGCCGGCGCGCGGGCGCATGTATTGCTGGAGAACATCTTCTGGCTGCCGTTGTGGTTGCCACGCTACGAGGTCGACCAATATCCGCGCGCGGCGGCGCGGCTGACCGCTTTGCTCCGCGACGGACTGGCGGTGGACGGCGCGGGCTGGAATCCGGCGACGGTTGCGCTGCCGCATGACGATCCGGTGCCGGGGCGCGAGGCGTTCCTGCTGGCGGCGACGCGGCTGATCAACGAATTGGGGTATCGCGGTGCCTCGGTGCAGCGGATCGCGTCGGAGCTGAACGTCACCAAGGGCAGCTTCTACCATCATCTCGACGCCAAGGACGATCTGGTCGTCGCCTGCTATCGCCGCAGCTTCGACACGATCGCGGCGGCGCAGCGGCTGGCCGACGAACGCGGCGGGACGCATTGGCAGCGGCTGTGCGATACGGTCGCGACGCTGGTGGCGGTGCAATTCTCGGAACGCGATTCGCTGCTGCGCACCACCGCGCTGAGCGGGCTGCCGGCGGGCGAGCGTCAGCAGATGATCGATCGTTCGACGCGCATCGCGCGGCGCTTTGCGGGGACGATGATGGACGGGATCGCGGAGGACACGGTGCGCCCGGTCGACAGCCTGATCGCATCGCAGGCGCTGATGGGGATGCTCAACGCCGCATTCGACATGCGCAAATGGGCGTGGAGCATGGATCGTGACCGCGCGATCCGCCATTATGCCTCGACGCTGATGTTCGGGATGTTCGACGATCGCGCGCTGGCGGGGTGAAGTGGGGCATCAAGCCCCCTCCCGTTCACGGGAGGGTTGGGGTGGGGCCTGTCCACGAGCGCCGGGCGTGTGCAACTGCCCCACCCCCGGCCCCTTCCCCTGAAGGGGAAGGGGGGATCGCCGTTCTCAGACCGGCGTGCCGAACGCCTGGACGAGCGCCGTGATCGCGACCTGGTTATGCGGGCCGCGGCGGCGGGTGAATTCGCGTACCGAGCAGCCGAGAAACAGATGGCTGTCGCGCAGGAAGTGCGACCGGTCCCAATAGCCCGCCGCCTCGAGTGCGGCCGGGCCACCCTCCGGGTCGGTCAGCACCGTCGTCACGGCGCGCAGGAAGCGGGTACGGCGCAGCAACAGTTTCGGCGTGAAACCGAAGTTGAAGCGCGTCAACGCCGCCAGCGCGCGGGGCGACATGTCGAGCGCCTCCGCCACCGTCTCGATCCGCGTCGTGGCGGGATCGCGCAGCATTTCGCACAGGATCTCGATGCGGGGATCGGCGGGCGGGCGGCGATCGAGCCGCGCCTCCAGCCACGATTCGAACGCCACGTGGAACGGCTGATCGCCCTCCAGCGCCTCGCGCAGCATGGCTGCGCCCGGATCGATCTCGTCGAGCGCGATCACGCGATTGGCGTAACGGGAGACGTCGCCGCCGAAAATCTGCGCCCAGCCCAACGGTTGCAGCCCGACGCCGACCAGTTCGCCGCCGTGGCAGGTGAGATAGCCGGCATAGCTGGTGGGGCCGGTCAGCGCGACCGCGGGCATCGGATCGATATGGCGGCTGCCCAGTTTCAGCGACCACGACGGGCTGTCGTGCAACGAAACGCGAATCGTCGCGACGCTGGGAAAAAAGGCGTCGCGCATCTCGCGCGTCGGGCAGACCGGCGCGGCGAACCGATGATAGCCGGTGACGTAGCGCGCCAGCCGCTCGCCAGGCGGAACATAGCGCACGTCGACCATTGCCGCCCCGTTGTCTTTCCCCGTCACGTCGCCCCCCAGCAACTGCTTGCCGCAGGTTCATAATCTTTTGTTGCGGCGCTGCAAGCTTGTGTCGCTTTTCAGCATCGTTTCGGCGCGGTTTGGGGAACGCACCAAAGCGCCGGTGCGATAAGCGTCGCGCCGCACACAGGAGTTGCAAGCGATGATCGACCTTCATTACTGGCCGACCCCGAACGGGCACAAAGTTCTGATCTTCCTTGAGGAAGCGGGACTCGAGCACCGGATCCTCCCCGTCAATATCGGGGCCGGTGAGCAGTTCAGGCCCGAATTCCTCTCGATTTCGCCGAACAACCGGATGCCCGCGATCGTCGACCACGCCCCCACCGACGGCGGCGCGCCGATCAGCGTGTTCGAGAGCGGGGCGATCCTGCTCTACCTCGCGCACAAGACCGGATCGTTCGGCGGGCGCGATCCGCGCGCGCATGTCGACGTGCTGCAATGGCTGATGTGGCAGATGGGCGGGCTCGGCCCGATGCTGGGGCAGAACCACCATTTCACGCGCTTCGCCCCCGAAAAGGTGCCGTATGCGATCGATCGCTACGTCAAGGAGACGACGCGGCTGTACGGCGTGCTCGACCGGCAGCTCGAGGGGCGGACGTTTGTGACCGGCGAGGATTTCACGGTCGCCGACATGGCGTGCCATCCGTGGATTCTTCCCGAGGCGCAGGGGCAGGACATGGCGAACTTCCCCAATGTCGCGCGGTGGCAGGCGACGGTCGCAGCGCGTCCGGCGGTGGCGCGCGCCTATGAGCGCGGCAAGGCGGTTGCGCCGCCCAAGTAATCCGGCCGATTGATACAAGTCGCGACAGTTTCGCCCCGCGCCCGACATGTTCCCGCGACGCCCCGGCGGCACAATGCGCTGACCGGGGCGCTGCTCGCCCGCTGGGGATGAAGGGGAAATGCGATGAAGACGTGGATGACTGCCGCTGCGCTGGGCGCTGCGATGCTGGGCGGGCTTGGCGCCGCCAGCGTGCAAGCGCAAACTCCGCCGCCCTCTCCCTCGCCCGCGCCGATGCAGACCGCGGACGCCGATGGCGATGGCGATGGCGACCGCGTGGTGACGCGCGACGAGGCTGCCGCCGATGCCGACCGAAGGTTTGCGGCGATGGACGCCAACCATGACGGCAAGCTGACCCGCGACGAGCGGCGCGCGTGGCGCGCGCAACGCCGTGCGCCGCCGCCCGGCGACCGCATGGGTGGTGCGGAGCGCCGTCCACGGCGCGACATGGAGCAGACGCAGGCCGCGTTCCGCGACGGCGCGCTCAAGCGTTTCGACCGGATCGACACCAACCACGACGGGCGGATCGACGCAAAGGAACGCGAGGCGATGATGCTGATGATGCGCGCACGCCGCGTCGGGCACGATCGCCCGCACGAGGGCGACATGCCGCCGGCGGATCCCGCCGCCCCGACCGGCTGACCTCTTCCCGCAAGACGACGATTGTGTCAGGTGCCATGATCATGGGCGAAATGCCGCACCTCCTGCTGGTCGATGACGAGCGGTCGATCCGCGAGCCGTTGGCCAGCTATCTGACCAAGCAGGGCTTTCGCGTGACCCAGGCGGGTGACGCGGAGGCGGCGCGCACCCGGCTGGCGGCCTATGCGATCGACCTGATCGTGCTCGACATCATGATGCCGGGCGAGGACGGGCTGTCGCTGTGCCGCCACGTCCGCGCGACCGGCGAGACGCCGGTGATCCTGCTGACCGCCAAGAGCGAGGAGACCGACCGGATCGTCGGGCTGGAGATGGGTGCGGACGATTATGTCGTTAAGCCCTTCTCACCGCGTGAATTGGCGGCGCGGATCAAGACCGTGCTGCGGCGCACCGCGGGCGGCGGCGGGGTGCGGCACCATGCGCCGGAGAGCGGCTCCTATGCCTTTGCCGGCTGGGTGCTGAAGACCGGCGAGCGCGCGCTGGTCGACCGCGAGGGCGTCTCGGTGCCGCTGTCGACCGGAGAATACAATCTTCTTTTGGCGCTGGTGCAGCGTCCGCGGCAGGTTTTGACGCGCGATCAGCTGCTCGATCTCACGCAGGGACGCGAAGCCGCCGCATTCGACCGCGCGATCGACAATCAGGTCAGCCGCCTGCGCCGCAAGATCGAACCCGACCCCAAGAACCCCGAGATCATCAAGACCGTGTGGGGCGGCGGCTATGCGCTGTCGACGGACGTGACGCGGCTGTGAAGTGGCGGATGCCGTGGCCGCGCAGTCTGGCGGGGCAGATGGCGTTGCTGGTCGCGCTGGCGCTGTTCATGGCGCAGGCGATCAATCTGGCATTGTTGCTGCGCGAGCGGGGCGCGGTGCGGATGGCGCAGATCACGCGCCCGGCCGCCTATCGCATCGCCGATGCGCTCGATCAGGAGGCGGCGGGGCGGCCGGTGGTCGCCGATCGCGGGCGCGTCCGGCTGGTGCCGCAAGACCCGATCACGCGCGCAATGGTCGCGCAGCCCGCGGTCGCGCGCGAATTGACGAGCCAGCTCGCCGACATGGGCGTGCGGGTAGCGGCGGTCGACGTCGCGATCGCCAAGCCGTGGCAATATCGTATCCCGCTCAGCCGTTTCGAGCGGCGGATGGCGGCGCGTGCGGCGCGTGAGGACGAGCCGCGCGACTCGATCGTGATCGCGGTGAAGCGCACCGACGGGCGCTGGATGGCGCTGGCCGCCGGGCTGCCGCGCGACGACCTGCGGCTGTTCTGGCGACTGCTGGGGCAGACGTTGATCCTGTACGTGGTGGTGCTGGCGCCGGTGTTGTGGGTCGCGCGGCGGATTTCGCGTCCGCTGCGCGAGCTGGCGGAAGCCGCACGCGGATATTCGCCCACCGCAAAGCCCGAACCGCTGGAGGAAAGCGGTCCCCCGGACGTCTGCGCGGTGATCGCCGCCTTCAACGCGCTGCGGCTGCGCGTGACCGCAATGCTCGATGAGAAGGACCGGATGCTCGGCGCGATCGGGCATGACCTGCGCACCCCGCTCGCCGCGCTGCGCGTGCGGATCGAATCGGTCGAGGACGATCAGGATCGCCTGCGGATGGCGGACACGATCGCCGAGATGAACCGCACGCTCGACGACATCCTGTCGCTGGCCCGGCTTGGCCGTCCGAGTGAGCCGGAGACCGAGGTCGATCTGGCGGCACTGGTCGACGCAGTGGTCGAGGATTTCCGCGATCTGGGCGAGGCGGTGACTTTCGAGGAAGCGGACCGGCTGCGGATGCGACTGCGCCCGTCGCTGATCCGGCGCGCGGTGCGCAACCTGATCGAGAATGCGGTGAAATATGCCGGGGCGGCAGAGGTATCGCTGGCGTCGGACGCACGAATGGCGGCGATCATGGTCGCGGATCGCGGCCCGGGCATCCCGCCCGAGCGGCTGGATCAGGTGTTCGATCCGTTCTTCCGGCTGGAAAGCTCGCGCAACCGGCACACCGGGGGGATCGGGCTAGGACTCGCGCTGGCGCGGGCGATCGTCGAGGAAGCGGGCGGGCGGATCGTGCTGTCGGCACGCGACGGTGGCGGGTTGGTGGCGACGATCACGTTGCCGCGGGGGTAATGCCCTTCCCGTCATCGCGATGACGGTTAAGTAAGCACCATCCGTTCGTCCTGAGCCTGTCAAAGGGCGTGCGTGCGGCACGTGCTTCGACAAGCTCAGCACGAACGGGTGATGGTTACACCCGTTCGGGAGCGGAGGTTACCGCAGCGCCTGAGCGACCAGCTTGTGCAGCTTGTTGTGCAGCGCGTCGTTCGCGGCGAGGAATTCGTTGCGCTCGATCGCGCGGTCGCCGCCGCGGAAGTCGGTGACGTAGCCGCCGGCTTCCTTGACCAGCAGCATCCCCGCCGCGACGTCCCACAGCTTCAGGTCGCTCTCCCAATAGCCGTCGAACCGGCCCGCCGCGACCCATGCGAGGTCGAGCGCCGCAGCACCCAGCCGGCGGATGCCCGCGACCTGCGGGGCGACCGCGCCGAAGATGCGCGTCCACTGCACGAAATCACCGTGGCCCATGAACGGGATGCCGGTCGCGATCAGTGCCTCCGACGTTTCGCGCCGCGACGACACGCGCAGCCGCTGATCCTGCAACCATGCGCCCCGGCCCTTTTCGGCCCAGAAGCTCTCGTCGGTCAGCGGTTGATAGACCAAAGCGGTCGTAATCTCGCGCTTGCCGTTCGGCATCGGCTCCTCGACCGCGATCGAGATGCAGAAATGCGGAATGCCGTGGAGGAAGTTCGACGTGCCGTCGAGCGGGTCGATGATGAAGCGCGGCTTGTTTGGATCGCCCTCGATCGTGCCGCCTTCTTCCATGACGAAGCCCCAGTCGGGGCGCGCCTTCGACAGTTCGTCGTAAAGCGTCCGCTCGCAACGCTGGTCGGCCTGGCTGACGAAATCGGCCGGCCCCTTGCGGCTGACCTGAAGGTGCTGAACCTCGTTGAAGTCGCGACGCAGCCGCGGCGCGGCCTTGCGCGCCGCGCGTTCGATGACGGTGAACAGGCCGGAATGGGATGGCATTTGTCTGACTCCTCCCTCCCATTAAGGGCGGGGATCGGGGTGGGTATAGTCCGGGTGGTACGGTTTCCGCTGCGGGTGCGTCCGCCGTATCGCGAGCACGCTACCCCTCACCCCAGCCCTCTCCCCAAGCGGAGAGGGAGTTTCTGGCTGGCCCGCCGCGGGCAAAGCCCGCGTCGTCGGACGCGCGTCGCGCGCCGGCCGGGCGGCCGCCTGTGCGAATAGCTCTCGCTATTCGTCTCAGTCGGCGCGCCGAACGTACGTCTGTTCATAGACGTCAACGACGATCCGCGTGCCGCTCGAAATATGCGGCGGCACCATCACGCGCACGCCATTGTCGAGGATCGCGGGCTTGTAGCTCGACGAGGCGGTCTGCCCCTTCACCACCGCATCGGCCTCGACGATCGTCGCCTCGATCGTGTCGGGCAGCTGCACGCTGATCGACTCTTCGTCGTGAAGCTCCATGACGACGTCCATGCCATCCTGCAGGAAGGCGGCGGCGTCGCCGAGCAAGTCGCGCGGCAGCGTCACCTGGTCGTAGGTTTCCTTGTCCATGAAGACCAGCCCGTCGCCCTCGGCGAACAGGAACTGGAAGTCCTTGGTATCGAGGCGGACGCGCTCGACCGTTTCGGCGGAGCGGAAGCGGACGTTGTTCTTGCGGCCGTCGCGCAGGTTCTTCAGCTCGACCTGCATGTACGCGCCGCCCTTGCCGGGCTGCGTGTGCTGGATCTTGACCGCGCGCCAGATGCCGCCTTCGTACTCGATGATGTTGCCGGGACGGATGTCCACGCCGCTGATCTTCATGGGGCTTCGCCTGTGTAAAAAGAGCCGCGGCGCCGGCGGTAATCCGCGGGCGCCGATCGCGGCGGCTTAGCGGCTGGGGCGCGTTTCGGCAAGAAGCGGAAAGGGATCGACCGCCTGCCCCTCCGACCAGCCCTGTGCCGGCGTGGTGCGCAAGACCGAGAAATGGAGGTGCGGTGCGGCGGCATCGGCGTTGCCGGTCGCACCGACCGTCGCGATCGGCTCGCCGCGGCGGACGACCTGCCCTTCCGTCAGCCCGTCACGATAACCGTCAAGATGCGCGTAATAATACATGGTCGCGCCATCGGTGGAGCGGATGTAGATCGTGCGGCCGCCCGCGGCGCTGTCGAACAATTTGTCGACGCGGCCATCGGCGGCGGCGAGCACAGGCGTGCCGCGCGGCGCCATGATGTCGATCGCTTCGTGGTGACGCGCGCCGCCGTCGCGCGGCTGGCCGAAGGTATCGACCAGCGCGTCGCGCGTCACGCCGGCCACCGGGACCAGCAACGCCTCGCCGCTCGCCGCTGGCGAGGCGGGTAAGGTCGGCGTGGCGACCGGCGCGCGCGAGCCGATCGATACCATCGAGGCGAAGCCCGCCCCAAGCAGCAGGATGATCGCGAGGATCGACCAGCCGAGCTTCGTCATATCAGGCTTGGAACAGCACCGGGGTTCCCCCCTTCACCATCATCGCCACGCGCGCGGCATCCCAGTTGGTCAGGCGAACGCAGCCGTTCGACTGCGCGCGGCCGATCTGTTCCGGCTCGCTGGTGCCGTGGATGCCATAATGTTCCTTGCTGAGATCGATCCACACCACGCCGACCGGGTTGTTCGGGCCGGGCGGGATGATCTGTGCCTCCTTGCTGTCGGGCACGCCCTTGAGGATCTTCGGGTTCATCTTCCAGTCGGGATTGGGCGAGACATGCAGCACCTTCCAGTTGCCGAGCGGCAGCGGATCGCGCGACGAGCCGATCGTCGCGGTATATTGCGCAACCAGATGCCCGTTGCCGTCGAGCACGCGCAGGATGCCGTCGGACTTGTCGACGACGATCTTCGCAGCCTTTGGCACCGCGGCCTCGACGTTGAGCGAGGCGAGCGTCGCACGCCATGCCGACGTCGCATCGGCGGGATAGGCGCGCGAGGTCGGGAAGGTATTGGGCACGGTGATCTTCGAGCCGACGCCGATCGTGGTGACGCCGGGGTTCAACTCGGCGAGCACCTTGGGCGTGGTGTGGAAACGCTCGGCGAGTTTTTCGAGCGGGCGGCTGTACGCCATCGACGACAGCTTGGCCTTCTCCGCATAATCTTCCGGCATCTGCGGCACATACGGCCCGCGCATCGCGGCAGCGTCCAGCGTCACCTGCATCGTCGGCTGGACGTTGCCGAAGCGGCGCAGCGCGTCGAGCGTCGCGGCATCGGGCTTGCCGGTCACCCGGAGGCCGCGGCTTTCCTGGAAGCCCTTCAGCGCATTGGTGAGCGATTGCCCGCCGCGCCCATCGATCACACCGGGGCCGAAACCGAGCTTGTCGAGCACGACCTGCATCCGCAGCACTGCGGGGTCGAGCGGCGGGGTCGCGCCGTTCTGCGCCGGGGCGGCGGCGGTGAGCGTCAGGGCGAGGACGCTGACGATGACGGGGGCGATACGCTTCACAGGCACCTCTCGTATTTCGGTGCCGTAACAACGCGCTTTGCCGCGTCGGGGTCCGTCAGCCCTTCAGCACCGCATCGAAGGCGCGGATCGCGGCGGCCTCGTCCCCGCCCCATACCGCGTGGCTGGCGGCGATGAAGTCCGCCCCCGCCGCGATCAAGGGCGCGGCATTGTCGGGGGTGATCCCGCCGATCGCGACCGAGGGCAGTTCGAACAAGGCGTGCCACCACGACAGGATCACCGGCTCGGGATGGTGCTTCACCGCCTTGGTGGTGGTCGGATAGAAGCTGCCGAACGCGACATAGTCCGCCCCCGCCTCGCCCGCTTCCATCGCGAGATGGCGGCTGTCGTGGCAAGTGACGCCGATCTGCACCGCGGGGCCGAGCACGTCGCGCGCCTCGCGCGGGTCGCCGTCCTCCTGCCCGAGATGCACGCCGTCCGCGCCGAGCCGCTTGGCGAGACTGACCGAATCGTTGACGATGAACGCGACCTCGCGGTCGGCGCAGATGCGCTGGAGCGGCTCGGCGAGGCGCGCGGCGGTGTGCTGGTCGATGTCCTTGACGCGGAACTGGAAGGCGGCGACCGGGCCGGCGTCGAGCGCGTTCTTCAGGCGATCGGGGAAGGCGCCGGTCACGTCGAGCGGCGAGATCAGGTAGAGCTGGCACGGCGGACGGCGATCGTCGCGCTTGAAGTTGGCGGCGAAATCAGGGTCGAGCGGGCCTAGCGGGTCTTCAGTCATCCGCGCCGGTTAGCGGGTTTGGCGGGGGGACGGAAGGTTTGGTTCACGCGAAGGCGCGAAGACGCGAGGAAGGTAGAAGGGTTGTTCGCGTCTTCGCGGCTTCGCGCGAACCAAAGAAGCGGGCGACCGCTTTACGCCGCCCGCTCCGTCGACTTATTCCGCGCCCTTGTAGATCGACACCAGCTTGTCGAGCATCGCGAGTGCCTCGCCGCGCTCGCGCTGGAAGGTGTTGCGGCCGATGATCGAGCCGTTGCCGCCGCCCGCGAGGATGTCACGCGCGTCCTGATAGACCGCATCGGTGCCCTTGGCCGCGCCGCCCGAGAACACGACGATCCGGCGACCCGCGAAGCTCGACTGGACGCCCGGGCGGCCGCGGT
>NZ_CAXIAM010000048.1:0-25792 GCF_964021865.1 uncultured Sphingomonas sp. | reverse complement strand
TCCGGCTCGATCCGCTGCGTCCCCTCCACACGCAACGACGTGATCGTGCGCGCGGGCGTCGCCGGCACGGGCGCCCCGCCCGCCTTGGGCTCACCGATCGCGGCAGCCGGGAACAGCATCCCGCTCACCAGCAGCAACGCCGTGCGCCACGACCGGCGCGCCGCCGCCCGCCGCGCGAACGGCGCGCGGCACTCCAGGGCGAGGCTCACTGGAAGGTGGCGTCCGCGGCGATCGCCTTCGAGGGGCTGTGCCCCTGCGCCTCGAGATATTGGTTGAGCGCGGTGACCAGCATCTGCGCGGTCGGGATCGACATCAGCAGCCGCCCGACCACCATGCGCTCGACGCGCGGCTGCGCATGGCTGTGATCGGCGCGCGCGGTTTCCAGCGTGATCCCCACCACCCCGCCGAGATTCGCAAAGCCGCTGACCCCGGTCAGGAACAGCTCGGGCGCGAACGGATTGTCGATGATCGGCACGCCTTCCGCCGCCACGGCCGCCTGGCCAGATGATCGGTCGAGTGTGGGCGCGGTCAGGGTACGCGACGTAAGATACATGACGGAACTCGTGTTGATCGCGGTCGGGGATGCCGCCCCGGCACACTCTCGCACCCACCGATCACGCATATGTCATGATGTTACGCCACGTCTCCGTCGCAGAAATCTGCACGCGCGCTGGCTCGGTAGAGCACCGCGACCGGCCGTCGTCGCTCGCGTCGCGCTCGACGGAAATGCCGCGTCGGTTCCGCGTTGTATCGCGTCATGACCGACAGCCCGCTCGAGGCCCGCCTCGCCTACCATCTCGACCTCACCTTTGCGGAGCGCGAAGCGCTGCGATGGCTGGAGCGGCGCGAGCGCAGCTTTGCGCCCGGCGAGATCGTGGTGCGCGAGGGCGAGGCGACCGACCGGCTGTTCGTCGTCGCCAGCGGCTGGCTGCACGGCTCGGTGATGCTGCCGGACGGGCAACGCCAGATCCTGCGCTTCTACTTCGTCGGCGACGTCACCGCCACGCTGTCGATCGCCTGGGCCCGCAGCGCGGCGACGTTGCAGGCGGTCAGCAACGTCACGCTGTTCGAGATGCCCAAGGAAGTCTTCGGACGCCTGTTCCGCCAGCAGCCGCGGCTCGGCGCGCTGATGTATGCGGTGTCGGTGTCCGAACAGGTCGCGATGGCCGACCGGCTAACCTCGGTCGGGCGCACCGACGGGGTGACGCGGATCGCGACCTTGCTGCTCGACATCCGCTCGCGGCTGCGCGTGATCGACGGTGTCGACGGCGCATCGTTCGCGCTGCCGCTGACGCAGCGGGATTTGGGCGACGCGGTGGGGCTGACCAAGACGCACGTCAACCGCTCGCTCAAGGTGCTGGAGGAAACCGGGCTGGTGGTGCGCGACGGGCGGATGATCCGCATCACCGATGTCGAGCGGCTGAGCGCGATGGTCGGCTTCAACGACCGTCACGGCGAGATCGCGACCGACTGGCTGCCCCCGCCGGGCGTGCAGCGCGCGGTGCTGGAAACGCAGGAATTGACCTAAGTCACCAATCTCGCATCGGAAAGTGATCCATGTGCCATCGGCGTGAGCATTTTGCGCGATCGGCCGAAAATCGCTGAACCGCGCCCGCCTGCCTGGCTTTGACGCTCCACGGACGGCTCGTTCCGGGCCGCGGGTGGGGATTGCAGGACATGGCAGAACGGCTGGGCGTGGCGATCGTGGGAGTGGGCGGCGCCGTCGCCACCACGGCGATCGCGGGCATCGAGATGATCAAGGCGGGATCGAACACGCTCGACGGGCTGCCGCTCGCCGACCGCGACGTCGCCGGCATGGTCGCCTATCGCGACATCGAGTTCGGCGGCTGGGACCTTGCCGACGACACGCTGGGGGCCTGCGCGCTGCGGCATGGCGTGATCGGCGAGAAGGAACTGGCCGACGGCGCCGCCGCGCTCAACACGATGCGCCCGTGGAAGGCGGCGGGCAGCACCGGTTATTGCGCGAACATCGACGGGCGCAACAAGCTGACCGGCGGGCATCGCGGCGCGGTGGCGCAGATCCAGGACGATCTCCGCCGCTTCCGCGCGGAGCGCAACCTCGACCGCGTCGTCGTCGTCAACCTCGCCTCGACCGAGCGCGTGCCCACCGCCGGTGACGCCGCCCTGCAGTCGCGCGAGGCGTTCGAACGCGGGCTGGACAGCGACGATGCGGCGATCAGCCCGGCGATGCTCTATGCCTATGCCGCGATCGACGCCGACACGCCCTATGCGAACTTCACGCCATCGGTCGCGGCCGACATCGCGCCGCTCGCCGAATTCGCCGCCGAGCGCAACGTCCCCGTCGCCGGCAAGGACGGCAAGACCGGGCAAACGTTCATGAAGACGGTGATCGCGCCCGCGCTGCGCGACCGCGCGCTGCACGTCGACGGCTGGTTCTCCACCAACATCCTCGGCAATTCGGACGGGCTCGCGCTCGATGACCCGAAATCGCTGCAATCGAAGCTTGGCACCAAGGGCAGCGTCCTCAACCAGATCCTCGGCTACCCGGTCGAGGATCACATCGTCATGATCCATTATTATCGTCCGCGCGGCGACGACAAGGAAGCATGGGACAACATCGACCTGACCGGCTTCATGGGTCAGAAGATGCAGTTGAAGCTCAATTTCCTGTGCAAGGATTCGATCCTCGCCGCCCCGCTCGCGATCGAGATCGCGCGCTGCCTCGACCTGGCGCAGCAACGCGGCGAAGGCGGCGTGCAGGAGCAGATGGGCGTCTTCTTCAAACTGCCGCAGACCGCCGGCGGGCGCGAGCCGGTCCACGGCTTTCCCGAGCAGCAACTGATCCTCGATCGCTGGCTGGACGACTCCCGCTCGTGATCGCGACGGGACTGTCCCCGGCCGCGCTCCCGTTCTTGCGCGAGCTGGGCGACCTGAAGCGGATCCGCTCCGCCGCGGCGCCCGGTTCGATCGCGGAGCGGCTGTTTGCGTACGGCTGGGCCGCGCTGGTGCGCGGCGAGGCGGCTGACGCGGTGATGGCGCGCGTCGTCGCGGCGGCGATCGTCGCCGCGCGGCTCGGCGACCTCGATCTCGCCACGCTGCACGCGCTGGGGCTGGGCGAGGATGCCGTCGTGGTTCTCGAACGCGCCTTCGACGAACTGACCCCCGATCTGCCCGCGCATTTGCGCACGCGCCTGCGCGCCGCGCTCGCGCTCGGTCGTCCCGAGTCCGGCGCGACCCCGCCGTTCGTCGATGCGCTCGCCCGGCAACCGCGCGCCGGGGTCACCTGCCCCGGCCGCGCGCGCATCATGCTGCAACCCCCGGAGAACCACGCGGAACATTGCCTGATGGTCGCCGTGTACGGCGTGTTGGCAAGCGCGTGGCAGGATGCGGACCCGGTGCCGGTGTTCCTCGCCGGCATGGCGCATCACCTGCACAATGCCGACATGCCCGACAGCGGCTATTCGGGCGAGATGCTGCTCGGCGCGCGGCTGGACGTTGCGATCGCACACGCCCGCGCGGCGGCGCTCGCCCAGCTCGACCCGCCCCTTGCCGCACAGATCGAACGCGCGCTGGCGCCGATCGCGGGCGATACCACGCCGGAGGCGCGCGCCTTCCACATCGCCGACGTGCTCGATCGCGTGCTGGAGATCGAACAGCATGGCCGCGCAGCGCAGCTTTCGATGGCGGTCGTGCTGGGCGACTACGGCCTGGTCCATGACGGCCCGGTCAAGCCGTTCCACGATCGCATCCTTGCCGATGCGGGGCTGGCATGACCCGCGCATGGCTGTCACCGCTGACCGGCCGTCCGCTGGTCCACGACACGCCCCACTCGCTGGCTGCGCCTGGCGAGCGCTGGCCGGTGGTCGACGGCATCCCCTATCTGCGTACCGACAGCGAGGGGCTGGTCGCGGTCGCGCTCGACCATCTCGACGCCGGCTGCCCCGACGATGCGCTGGTTGCGCTCCTAACCGATCAGGACGCCTGGTGGACGGGTCCCGCCACCAGCCTTCCCGAGCTGAAGCGGCTGGTGCGGCTGCGCGACACGCTTACCTTGCGCGACGCGATGGCGCTGCTGCGCATGGGGCCGGTTGCCGACTATTTCGCCTATCGCTGGAGCGACCCGACCTATCTGGCCGGGCTGGCGCTGTTGACCGCCTATGACACGGCGCCTGCCACCGCTTTCGAGCTGGCGTGCGGGATCGGCCATTACCTGCGCGAACTGACGCGCCGCGGTGTGGCATGCCTCGGCGCCGACGTGGTGTTCGCCAAATGCTGGCTGGCGAAACACTGGATCGCGCCCGCTGCCGAATTCGTGGTGTTCGATGCCGCGGCGCGCTGGCCGGTCGCTGCGCGGCGCTTCGATCTCGTGATGTGTCACGACGCCTTCTACTTTCTGCCCGATCAGCCGCGCATCGCCGAGCGGCTACGCGCCGCGACCGCACCGGGCGGGGTGCTGGCGATCAGCCACCTGCACAACGCCGGTGTCGCGGGCGGCGCAAAGGGGCCGGCGCACACCGCCGACGAGTGGCGCGCACTGTTCCCCACGGCACGCGTTCATGACGAACGCGCGCTGCTCGACGCGCTCGTCATGCGCGGCATCCCTGCCGACACTGACTGGCGCGACGATCCGGCGATCGAGGCCTGGTCGCTGGTCGAGGGGCGGGACGAAGCGCGCACCGTCGATGGCGGGGTCGCGATCCCCCCCGCCGGCGCTGCCCTGCGCCGCAACCCGCTGCTCGACGACGCTGGCGCAGTGCGCTGGCCGTCGCCGCGCTACCGCGACGAATATGCGGCCGGCTGCTTGTTCGCCCGGTCCGACACCCCCGCTCTTGCCGACGACATCCGCCTGCGCCGCGTCGTCGACCTTCCGGAACGCTGGTGATGCGCTGGGGGATCGTTGGCTGGGGCTGGGTCGCGCGCGATTACATGGCGCGCGGCATCGCCGCGGCGGGCGGGCGGGTGAGCGCGGTCGTGGACCGCTCATCCAATGCGCGCGCGGCGGCAACAGCCGAAGGGATCGCCACGTTCGACACGGTCGAGGCGATGCTGGCGGCCGGCGCGTGCGACCTCGTCTATGTCGCGACCCCGAATGACGCGCACCTCGCGCCGGTGCGCGCCTGCGCCGCGACGGGCGTACCGGTGCTGTGCGAGAAACCGATCGCCGCGACGCTCGCCGATGCCGAGGCGATGGCGCAGGCGGTTGCCGGCACGCTCTACGGCACCGCTTTCGATCAGCGCCATCATCCCGCGCACCGTGCGTTGGCGCGGGCACTGGCCGACGATGCGATCGGCCGCGCGGTCGCGGTGCGGATCGTCTATGCCTGCTGGGTCGGGCCCGCCTGGGCGGCCGACAATTGGCGCGCCGATCCGGCGCGCGCGGGCGGCGGCGCGGTGATCGACCTCGCGCTCCACGGCCTCGACCTCACGCAATATCTGCTGGCCGCGCCGTTGATCGATCTGTCGATCATGCTGCAGCGGCGCATCCACGATTATGCGGTCGACGACGGCGGGATGCTGACCGCGCGCACCGCCGACGGCGTGCTGATGCAGGCGCATGTCGCGTATAATTGCGCCGAGGTGCTGCCACGCCGCCGGCTTGAGGTGCTGGGCGAGCGCGGGCTGCTGGTCGCGACCGACACGATGGGGCAGACCGCCGGCGGCACCCTGATGCGCCGCTGCGGCGAAAGCGGTGCGGAGACGCCCCTGCCCTTCGACGCGACGCTGTCGCCCTTCACCGCGCAGGCCGCCGCCTTCATGCACGCGGCGCGCGGGGGTGCGCACGAATTCTCGATGTCGCGCGATCTGGCGCTGATGCGCCTGTTCGATCGCGCCTATACGGAGGCGCGCCGATGCCGCTGAGCTGGTTCGCCTGCGCGCACTGCGGCTTCTGGCAGCAGCATTTCGCGCCGCCCGACTGCCCGGTATGCACCGACGTGCGCAACGATTTGCCGGGGGACGGCTGGCGCTTCCTGCCCGAGGCGCAGGTCGCCGCGACGCACGACGGCGACATGCGGGAGGTCGCGCCGGGGTTGTGGGCGTTCACCACCACGCCCGCGCTCGGGCTTGCCGGCACCGGCTGGCTGATCGTACGCGACGGCGGCAATATCGCGTTCGAGGCCGCGCCTTATTATTCCCCGGCGATGCTGGCGCGGATCGCGGCGCTGGGCGGCATCCGCTTCCTCGCCGCCAGCCATGCGCACGGCTATGGCGCGCTGTTCCAGCTTCAGCGCGAATTCGCGCCCCCGCTCGTCGCGATCCAGCGACTCGATTTGCGCATGACCAAGGCGTTCCGCGTCACCACGCCGTTCGACGACCGGCTCGATCTCGCCCCCGGCTACACACTCCACCATGTCGGCGGCCATTACGAGGGGCAGGCGTGCCTACATGACGCTCCCGGCCGCCGGCTGTTCTGCGGCGACATGTTCAAGATCGATCAGGATGCCGCCGGCCGCTCCCGTGCGATCTCCAGCCACAAGGCCTTTCACAAGGACATTCCGCTGACCCATCTGGAACTGCGCCAGTATCGCGACACGATCGCCCCGCTCGACTTCGATGCGGTGCTTACCCCGTTTGAATATGCGCCGGAGGTCGGCCGTGCGGTCGCGCTCGCCGCGCTCGACGACGGCCTCTCGCGCGCGCCCGGCGTTCACAGGCTGCCGCTATGAGGTCCGGTCTGCCCGAGGGGCTGGGCTCCGCCGCGCACGCCTATCTGGATGCGTTCCCGAAGGGCGATGTCGTCGCCTTCCCGATCCACCCGCTCGATCGGCTCGGCCTGCCGGTCTGGGTGGTGGCGCTGTTTCCCGAGGATCCGGCGCTGGCCGGGATCATGCCCTACGGCGTCGGCTACGGTGCGACCGACGAGGCGGCGGTGCTGGGCGGGCTGGGCGAGATCGCCGAAATGGTCTGGCCGACGCTGACGCTGGGGCAGCGCGCCAGGACGCGCGGCAGCTACCGCGCGCTGGTCCGGTCGCTCGGCGCGCGCGCCATCGCCGATCCGTTGACCTTGTGCCTTCCCGCCGGCTCGCCCGTCGATCACGACACCGACCTAGACTGGGTCGTCGCGAAGCGCTGGGCCGACGGCGGCGAGGTATTGGTCCCGATCGACCTCGCCGCTTATTCCGCCAAGGAGCTGTCGCCGGGCTATCGCCCGTTCACGACGATCATCTCCAACGGCATGGGCGCCGGTCCCGATCTCGATTGGGCGGTCGGCCACGGGCTGTGCGAGATCCTTCAGCGCGATGGCAACGGACTTGTGTTCCGCGCGCTCGATCGTGGCATCGAAATCGCCGATGTTCATGCCACCGCGGCGCCGTCGACGCGGGTATTTTTGGATCGTTTCGCGGACGCGGGCATTGAAATACTGCCCAAGTTCGCTACCGACCAGTTCGGTCTGCCCAACCTTTATTGCGTCGGGATCGATACCGCTGCGCCCCCCGCCGCCCCGATCATGGTCACCGCGTGCGGCGAGGCGTGCCACGCCGATCGCACCCAGGCGTTCGACAAATGCCTGGCCGAATATGCCGCCAGCCGTGCGCGCAAGGCGTTCGCGCACGGCCCCGTCGACTTGGTCGAGCAGGTTGCGCCCCCGGGCTATGTCGCTCGTTTCATGGCACAATCTGGCGGCGCGGCGAAGTCTGGCGACCCCCGCGCGTTCGCCGCGATGCGTGATTGGACCGCGCGCGACGCCGCCACGCTGCGTGGCTGGCTGGGCGAGTCGATGCTCAGCCGGCGCGGTACGAAGGGCTTTGCCGACCTGCCCACGCAACCCGCTCCCGACGGCCACGCCCGCGCCCGCCTCGCCCGCGCCGCGGTCGAATCCGCCGGCTTCGATATCCTCTACGTCGACATGAGCCCCCCCCACCACCCCGTCACCGTCGTGAAGGTGATCGTGCCCGGCATGGAGGTGGAGACGATGAGCTACTATCGGATTGGCGCGCGCAATACCGAGAAATTACTGGCACTTGACTCCCCCCTGATTCAATTCGGACAGGAGGAAGGTGCCGCGCTGCGTCGCATCCGGATGCCCCGTGCGGACGCCGAACGGCTCGGTCATCCGCTGTTCGATACCGCTGCGGCCGGCCGGCTGGTCGGGCCGCTCTACCCCTTGTACCGCGAACCCGAGGCGCATCACGTCCGCTGGGCGGAGGCACAGGCATGACGCTCCGCTTCGCCTACAACACCAACGGCGCCGCCAATCATCGCCTTGACGATGCGCTGAAATTGATCGCGGACAGCGGCTATGACGGCGTCGCGCTGACCCTCGACCACCACCATCTCGACCCCTTCGCCGCCGATTGGGAGCGCGCGTGCGACCGCATCGCCACGCTGCTCGGCGACCTGCGGCTGGGCAGCGTCATCGAAACCGGCGCGCGCTATCTGCTGGACCCGCGGCGCAAGCACGAACCGACGCTGCTCGCGCCCGAGGCGGAGGGCCGCGCGCGGCGGGTGATGTTCCTCAACCGTGCGCTCGACATCGCCGCGCGGCTGGAAAGCGAGACGGTGTCGTTCTGGGCCGGCGTGCCGCAGGCGCAGGTCGCCCGTGACGATGCATGGCGCTGGCTAGACGAAGGCCTTGCACACGTCCTCGACCATGCCGAGGCGGTGGGCATCGACGCCAGTCTGGAGCCGGAACCGGGCATGCTGGTCGAAACCGTCGCCGATTATGAGGCACTTGCCGCGCGACACCCTCGACTGCGCCTCGCGCTCGACACCGGCCATTGCCTCGTCACGCAGGACATCGACCCCGACGATGCCGTACGCCGCTATGCCGCGCGGCTAGGGACCGTTGCAATCGAGGACATGCAGCGTGGTCAGCATGTCCATCTGCCGTTCGGGGAGGGCGATATGGACGTGCCCGCGGTGCTCGCCGCATTGGACGAGGTCGGCTTCACCCGGCTGGTCTGCGTCGAATTATCGCGCGAGAGCCCACGCGCGCACGCGGCCATTCCGGAGTCGATCGCCTATCTGAAGGCGCTCGGCCGGTGAGGATCTGCTTCGTTTCGCGCCGGTTTTTCCCGGCAATCTCCGGCATGTCGATCTATGCGATTAATCTGCTGCGGCAGTTGGTGGCGCACGGCCACGACGTGGTGATGGTCAGCCAATATTACGGCGATCCCGAACGCGCGCGCGTCTATGGTGGCGGCCCTCCCCCGCCCGTACCGGGCGTACGCGTGGTCGGGTTGGAAGCGCTCGGCGAACAGGACGGCGGCGATTTCGAGCGCGACGTGGATACGATGATCGCCGCCATCGAACGCGAACATGCCGCCGCCCCGTTCGACGTGCTCCACGCGCAATATGGCTATCCGACCGGCTGGGCGACGTTGCTGGCGGCGCGGCGGATCGGCGGATCGGCGTGCCATGTGTCGTGTCTATTCAAGGGGGTGACGGGCATTGGGTGGGGTCATGTTGCGACACGCACCGCACCGCGATGCAGCACGTGCTGAACCATGCCGGGGCGCTGTTGATCGGAGGAGAGAGCTTCGCGCGCGAGGTGCACGAGCGGCTGGGTACCGCGATGGAGCGGTTCACGATCGTGCCGGGCGCGGTTGATACCGATCGCTTTACTCCCGCAGACAGTATGCGCGCCGGGCCTGTGCGGTTGTTTTATCATGGGCGTGTCGATCGGCGGAAGGGCGTGCTCGACATGATCGAGGCGCTGCCGACGGTCGCCGGAGAGTGGCGGTGCACCATTTCGGGGATCGGTCCCGACCTGGATGCGGCGCGCGCGTTGACCGAAGAACGCGGGCTGGGCGCGCGAGTGACGTTCAGTGGTTATGCCGATTACGACGACGTTCCAGCACTTTATCGCGATCACGACGTGTTCGTTTCGCCGACCTATGCCGAGGGATTTTCCAACACGATCCTGGAGGCGATGGCGAGCGGGCAGGCGGTGCTTTCGTGCGAGGCGGTGGGGGTGGTCGATTGCCTGCGCGACGGGGAAAATGGCCTGCTGGTGAGACCCGGCGACGTGCCTGCGCTGGCCAAGTCGTTGACACGACTGGTGAATGATGCGGCGCTGCGCGAACGGCTGGGAGCGACGGCACTGGAGGAATGTCGGCGGGTATACAGCTGGCATGCGGTGGGCGCCCAGATCATCGGTGTCTATCGGTCGCTGCTCGGCAGCGTTCCGTGCCGCGAGTTCGCCCAGAATATCCCCGTCGAATCGTGCCGGTACCGCGCAGAGCCGCATCTGCTATGAAAAAGATCGTCGCGGTGTCGCCGCATCTCGACGACGCCGCGTTTTCGGTCGGCGGGCTGTTGGCGGCGCATGCGCGCGCCGGGGATCAGGTGACGATCATCACCTGCTTCACCGGCAACGTTGCACGACCGGGCGGGTTCGCGCTTGCCTGCCAGCTGGACAAGGGGCTGCCGGCCGAGGTCGATTACATGGCGCTGCGCCGCGCCGAGGATCGCGCCGCTTGCGCGGTGATCGGGGCGGAGGCAATTCATCTGCCGCTGCTCGAGGCACCGCATCGCGGCTACAGCAGCGCGCCGGCGCTGTTCGCGACGCGGCGCGAGGACGATGCGATGCTCGCGCCGTTGACCGATGCGCTCGCCACCCAGATCACGGCGTTGGTACCCGACCTGCTGCTGGGACCGCGCGCAATCGGGGATCATGTCGATCATTGGCTGGTGCGCGACGCATTGGCCGCGACCGGGCATCCGATGTTGCTATGGGAGGATTGGCCGTATCTGACGCGCGCGGCGGCCGTGCTGGAGCGCCCCGCCCTCACGCACCGCCTGTCCGATGCCGATCGCGAGGCGCGGCGCGCGATGTGTGCGGCTTACGCCACGCAAATCGGCTTTCAGTTCGGATCGGCCGCCGCGCTGGATGCAGCGATCAACCGCATCGTCGAGGAACGGCTGTACCATCCGGCTTGTCAGCGGGGTCGACACCGCGAATTTGTCTGCGGAAGCTGATATCAATGGGGGCGAATTGGCACCCGCAGTTCAAATGCCTTGGATCCTGCGGGAGGCGGGATGAAGAGCCCACCGATGGAGGCCATCAGCCGTTTTGCCAATCCCAAACCGAGCCCCTCACTACCCGCCACCGCAGCAGTGAATGGACGTCCGTTGTCTTCGACAACGATGACGACGTCGCCACCGGCATTCCTGCCGATCGTTACCCGAATAACCCCGCCTCCGTCTTCAAACGCATGCTTGATCGCGTTCGTGGTCAACTCGTTCACGACGAGCCCGAGCGTGGCGGTGTGCGCTGCGGATAGTTCGCGCGCCTCGTAGCGGGCCTCCAACGAGATCAGGATCGATCGAAGTTCCGCCTGCGGCTGCAGCGCCTCGCAAACCTGCCGCAATGCCGCTTCGAGGCTAAGCGTCCGCTCTCGATGCTGCGCGCTACGCGCTCGCGCCAGGATGGCGACGCGTTCCATCACATCGGCAAGCGCCTCACGCGTTTCATCATGAACAGCCCGCCTGCTCTGAAGCGCCAACAGGCCAACGACGAGTTGGAGGTCGTTGCAGCACCGGTGGTTCGTCTCCCGGAGCAGCAAATCGTCGCTTTGAGCGGCGGGACGAAGCGCGAGCCCCGTCATAGATAAGCTGCTTGCCATTTGGCTCGGCTCCCCATGCTGATCATTACGCCGGGCAGTGGCGCTCGTCGATTGACCAAGCTGCGGCGATCACCGATGGGATTTTTCGTAGGCATCCGCCGCCCTCAACCTGGATGCGACGAGAGCATGGTCCCGCAATGTACCACATCGCTGCGAGACTGCGAGGATCGGACTGAGCATAGGGTCTGCGCCATCGACTTCACCCCCGTAGATGATGCCATCGTTCTACAGGGAGGCGACCGGCTCGGGATCAGGACGATACCTACGTAGTTTTCCGAAGTTTTCGAAGCTCTTGCCTTGGCGGCGCAACCCCAGCAGCCAGCGCGATTTGCAGCAATTCGGTCAGGTTGCTCGCGTTGAGGCGGTTCATGACCTGAGCCCGGTGTAGCTCAACCGTGCGCGGGCTGATGCCAAGCTTCTGAGCGATCGATTTGTTGGTGCCACCCTCGACGAGACCCATGAGGACCTCACGCTCCCGAGGCGTCAATCTCGCCAGCCGAGCGCCGGCATTCTCGTTGCGTGTTGTCGGCCGAACCGCGCCATGACAATCAGCCATCGTGGTCGTGAGCTTGGCGCGGAGCGACGCCTCATCCTGCACGATCACGTAATCAATGGCGCCTGCCTTCATTGCGGCGACAGCGGCCGCCACGTCGCCGCCAGGAGCGTCCAGGCAGATCGTCGGCAAGGCGACTGATCGCGCTTTCAGCTCACGCGGTACCGAGAGGCCCTCCTCTCTCGACTTGCGAAGATCGACCAGTACGCAGCCGGGGGCAAGTATCGGGGCCAGATCGAGGATCGCCGCGGCGCTCTCAAAAATCCGGGCGCGATAACCAAGCCCCCGAACAAGAGCTGCCAGTCTGCGTGCCTCCACGGCCTTGCCGCCGACGATGTAAACCTGACGAACGTCCTCCTGGGTCAGATCCTCAGTGATTCCGCCAATCCGTGTTACCGCGCCACCGTCCTGAGGGATCGGGAAGCTCGTATCGCGAAGCCAGCGTATGGTACCATCGGACGGCCGGACAATGCGATATTCAAACTGCGCGACCTCTCCGGCGCCGACGCTGGCGAGAGCGTGTTCGACTTGCTGCCGATCGTCGGCATGCACGTCCTTGATCCACTCGGTGAGCGCGTCGGGAGCTTGCTCGCAGGGCACGCCCCAGATCCGCTCGTAAGCGGCGCTACGATAAACGATTACACCTTCGGCAAGGTCAGCGATCCAGATCAGGTTGCTGCTATGCTCCGCGAAACCCTGAAACTGTGCCTCGCTCGCTCGGACTGCCGCTTCATTTCGGCGTTGCGCCGTGACGTCGATTGCCGCCCCGATGAAGCTGACGGCACGCCCGTGCGCAAAACGTGTCTGCCCCGAGGTCGCGATGTGCCGGACAATACCGTCATCCCGGCCGATCACCCGATATTCTATGCCGTAACGGCCGTCCCCGGCCGGATCGATGCAAGCGGCTATAGCCCGTCGCACGCCGGCCCGATCGTCCGGATGTATGCCGCCTTCGTAGACGTCCAGATCAACTTTGGCACCAGGGGGCAGGCCCCACATCGCGCGCAGACGGTCGTCCCAGTCGAGCGCCCCGGTTGTCGGGTCCCACGAATAGATGGCCAGACCAACCAGATCGCTGGCGGCCCGAAGACGCTCCTCGCTTTTCCTGACCGCCTCCTCGAGCGCACGGCGTTCGCTTGTATCGCGCGACACGCCAACGACCAGCTCGACGGCACCGTCCGCCGCGAAAACCGGGCCCCAGACGAAGTTGAAATAGGCCGCGTATCCGGTCGGGCTACGAAAGAAGACCTCGTCTTCAGCAGTGGAACCATCGGCGAAAATCTGATCGAGATGACCGTCGAGCTTGTCCGCAAGGTCTCGCGGATAATCGAGATCGCCAAACGTCTTGCCTAGCAGTTTGTTGTCGGCAAACCCGAACAGAGAAAGCATCGCCGGGTTTGCATATGCAAAACGATGTTGACGGTCGAAGGCGTACACAAGGTCGGGAATAGATGATAACGTCGTCTCGAAGAACCGTGACCGGCTGGCAAGTACCGCGCCGGCGGCCTCTATACGCTCGGCGGCGCGCTTGAGGTCGTCGACATCTTGGACGACAACGATAGCCTCGTTGGCTTCCTCATCCTCACGACGAAAGGGAACTGCGCTGACCCGCATCCAACGTTGCGCAGTTTCCGAAGTCTCATAAAGGAAATCGACCCCGGGCACTACTATTTCGCCGCGCAGTGCGCGCGCACCTGGATAGCGGTCGGGCGGAATGGATACGTTATTGGCATCGTAGCCATGCCAACGCCGTGAAGACGCCGGTTCTCGCGATGGAAGGTGCGTCAGGCCGACGTAGTCGCGCAGCCGCTGATTGGAATGAACGAGTTCGCCACGCTGGTCGTATACGCCGACGCCAAGCGGCAGGTTTTCCAGCAATGATGCGAGCAGTGCCTGCTGATCACGAAGCGCCCGTTCTGCTTGCTTGCGAACGGTTATATCGGTCGTGAACGTCGCTGCACCAATCAGCGCACCCGTGCTGTCTGTAAGCGTGAATGCCGACCAGCGGACCTCGGTTTCCTTTGACGCATTGCTGAAGTGTCGGAATCGCAACTCTCCCTGCCAATGCCCGTCGCGTAGCAGCGTCGGAAGGGCGACAGCCTCCACGATCGCTCGGTCTTCAGGCGTGAAAAAGTCCGTCATGGCGTAATCGGCGATGTCCGCCTCGGCCGAGAGGCCCACCATGTCGCGTCCTGCGGCGTTCAAGAAGTAGGGGCGGAACCCCGCATCGCATAGACTGACGAAGGTCGTGGCCTGACGGACCACCAGCGACGCAATTGCGGCGAAGGCAGTGTCATTGTGGTTAAGCGCCACCGATGTTGGCGTGACATCCGTCATCGCGCCGACCCTCCACATAAGCTGCCGACTTCGCGGCAACGGTCTGAAACCTGGGGATGTTCCGTAGGGATCGCCCGCATGCCGGAACAATGCCGGCCGCCGTAGCCAAGCCTCGCAACCCGAGGAGACACGCATGAAAGCGCTGGTTTGGCACGGCAAGGAGGACATCCGTTACGACACGGTCTCCGACCCCGAGATCGAGCATCCCCGCGATGCGATCATCAAGGTAACGAGCTGCGCGATCTGCGGCTCCGATCTCCACCTCTTCCACAACCTCGTTCCCGCGATGCTGCCCGGCGACATCATGGGCCATGAAACGATGGGCGAGGTCGTCGAGGTCGGCAGCACCGCCAAGGGCAAGCTCAAGAAGGGCGATCGCGTCGTCATCCCCTTCACTATCGTCTGCGGCGAGTGCGACCAATGCCGGCGCGGCAACTTCTCGGTGTGCGAGCGGACCAACCGCAAGAAGGAATTGGGCGACAAGGCGTTCGGCCACGCGACCGCCGGCCTGTTCGGCTACACTCACCTCACGGGCGGCTATCCGGGCGGGCAGGCCGAATATCTTCGCGTGCCGTTCGCCGACACCACCCACGTCAAGGTGCCCGATGGCATCGACGACGAAAAACTATTGTTCCTGTCCGACATTCTACCGACCGGCTGGCAGGCAGCGGTTCAGGCCGACATCCAACCGGGCGACACGGTGGCGGTGTGGGGTTGCGGCCCGGTGGGTCAGATGACGATCCGCTCGGCCATCCTGCTGGGTGCCGAGCAGGTTGTAGCGATCGATTGCCTACCCGAGCGGCTGTCGATGGCCGCGGCCGCCGGTGCGATCACGATCAACTTCGAAGAAGAGAGTGTCGTCGAACGGCTCAACGCGCTGACCGGCGGCAAGGGCCCGCACAAGTGCATCGATGCGGTCGGCACGGAAAGCCATGTCAGCGTCGGCCAGCCCGACACGATCCTGGACCGCGCCAAGCAGATGCTGATGGCGGAGAACGATCGTCCGCATGTGCTGCGCGAAATGATCTACGTCTGCCGCCCCGCCGGCGTCATCTCGATCATCGGCGTCTATCTCGGTCTGATTGACAAGATCCCGATGGGCCAGGCGATGAACAAGGGCCTGACCTTTCGCATGGCGCAGGCGCATGTGCCGCGCTGGACCGGCGACCTGCTGCGGCGGATCGAGGACGGGCAGATCGACCCCTCGTTCGTCATCACCCACAAGGTCGATCTTTCCCAGGGCCCCGAAATGTATCGGACCTTCCGCGACAAGGCCGACGGCTGCGTCAAGGTGATGCTCCGGCCCTGAACCAACCTACGCAGATGAGGTGCCTCTCATGCCGCTTACCAATCTTACCGGGATCGCCCGCTCGGAAGGCGACCCCAGCATCGAACGCAAGGGACCAAGCTCGCTGACAGCTCCGGATCGACTGGCCCGCGCGCTAGGCTGGTTCTCAGTCGGCCTCGGTCTCGCCGAACTGATCGCGCCGGGGCAGATCGCGCGGACGCTCGGGCTAAAGGGAAAGGAAGGTCTGATCCGGAGCTATGGCGCGCGCGAACTGGCGAGTGCCGTACCCACCCTCTCGATCGACAAGCCGATCGGGCTAGCAGCACGGATCGGTGGCGACGGGCTCGACCTTGCCACTTTGGCGACGGCGCTCCACCGCGACAATCCCAAGCGCCACAATGCCGCGATCGCCACCGCGCTGGTCGCGGGGATCACCCTTCTCGATCTGGTCGCCTACAGCGGCGTGAAGGCTGCGCATCGCCGCGATCCCGCCAGCGACCGGGACTATTCGGATCGCAGCGGCCTGCCGCGCGGCGGGCAAGCCTCTCGCGGCCTCGCCCGCAAGGACTTTGAGACACCGGCCGACTATCGTGCGAAGGGCAGGCTTGCCGACGCGCTGCCCGCTCTTCCCTCCTGATCACGGCGGAGGCGCGGTCGATGACGATCGAACAGGGGATCGGAATGGCATTGATGATGCTGTTCCTCGCCGACATTTTCCTCACCGTTCTGTACGCCAGGGCCGGCACCGGTCTGCTCGCGCCCTACTGGAACCGCGCTGTCTGGGCCTCGCTCCGCTTGCTGGCCAGCATATCCGGCAAGCGGGGCGGGACGATCCTGTCGCTTGCTGGGCCGCTGATCATCATCCTCCTGATCGGCTTCTGGTCGTTGGGGCTTACGGTGGGGGCGGCACTGGTCATCCAACCCGAACTTGGCACCGCGATCCGACCGTCGACCGGCAGCACGCCGACCGACTTCGTCACTGCCCTGATGGTCGCTGGCAACAGCCTGTCGATCGTCGGGGGCGGCGACGACACCCCCCACACGAGCGCCACACGCCTGCTGTTCCTGCTCAACTCGCTAATCGGCGCATCCGTGCTGTCGTTGGTGCTGAGCTACCTTGTCCAGGTCTACTCTGCGCTCCGCGAGCGCAACGCGCTGGCGCTGGCGGTCGACCTCATGACGGACGGTACCGGAGACGCCGCTGAGGCGCTTGCCCGGCTCCTGCCAGGCGGTGACGGCAGCAGCGCGACAAGCGAGATCGGCAACCTCGCTCGCAGCCTCGCCGCGATCAAGGAAGCGCATCATTTTTATCCGCTGTTGTTCTACTTCCGCTTCGACGAGCCGCGCTATTCTGTATCGCGGTTGAGCTTCGTCATCCTCGATCTGACATCCCTGATCGACAGCGCGCTCGACCGTGGCAAGTACGCCTCACTCATCGACTCGACGTCGCTGACGTCGCTTCGCCGGGCCGGGCTGCTATTGCTGCAAACACTCGACCGGAAGTTTGCAAGCGTCGAACGTCGGTCCGGTGGCGCCGAAGACGAATGGCGGTACCGACAGAGCTACGGCGCCGCGGTCCGCACGCTCACCAACGCCGGGATCACGGCCCGGCCAGGCGGCGTCGAGCGATACGTCACCAACCGCCGTGCGTGGGAGCCGCTGATCCGCCACGTAGCACCGGCACTCGGCGATGCCATGAACCAAATCGACCGGCGTAAGCCGGCCCCCACCCACGAGCTACCCGCACAGCAGGCTTAAGGAGGTTGTGACGATGAATGATCAACGAGAGGTACCGGTGGTCAAGGCACTGTTCGTCAGGCTTGTTACCAAGGATGGCAAAGGTGACGAGGTCGAGGCATTCCTGCGCGACGGTCTTGCAGCCGTAATGGAGGAACCCGACACGACAACGTGGTACGCCGTGCGTTTCGGCGTCCACGACTTCGCGATCTTCGACACGTTCACAGGCAATACGGGACGTCTCGCACATCTGGCCGGCAAGGTCGGGCGTGCCCTGATCGCACGCACCCCCGAGTTGCTGGACGGTCTTCCAAAGATCGAACACGCCGAAGTGCTTGCTTATAAGCTGCCGGGCGACAGCGGACAGGTGAACGCATGACGGCGCTGCGCATCAGGTCGCGGCCAACGACCATAAAGCAGCGATAATCTTGCGCTTCGGCGCGCGAAACCATTGAACCAGATTGCTCGCGCCTCGTTGAGAAGGCCGAGGCGAACCGGTGCGTTGGCGATGGTCGCCGACGCCTGCATCGCTGTTCGCGGGGGCACATGGCCGAGCTGACGTTGCACGAGCTATCGCGAAAGATGGCGAAGCTGGATTTCGCCATGTTGGCCACGCGATCATCCGCCGGCGCACTTACCGCGCGGCCAATGAGCAACAACGGCGATGTCGAATACCAGGGCGACAGCTACTTCTTCGCCTACAACGACTCGCGTAAGGTTTTCGACATCCGTGATGACGCTGCGGTGACGCTGAGCTACACCGGTGCCGCCGGGATGCTCGGCGGCCCGCCGCTCTTCGTCGCGGTTGAGGGACAGGCCGCGCTGATCGAGGACAAGGCGCAATTCGAGGCGCATTGGACCAAGGACCTCGACCGCTATTTCCCGAACGGCGTCGACACCCCCGGCATCGTCATGATCGTCGTGCGAGCGGATCGCATCCGCTATTGGGATGGCGGCGACGAAGGCGAGATCGCCGCTTGAGCCACGACGCAGGTGCCGACAACGCATCGGCCAACGTCGCGATCTGCGTGCCCGCCCGCGACGAGGCGGCGCGCGTGCCGCGGTTGTTCGAGGGGTTGGATCGGCTCGCGATACCTGGCGATCGGTCGGTGCACGTCTGCCTGCTGCTCGACGGCTGTACCGATCAGAGTGCGGCGATCGTCGCGGCCTATGCGCGTGGTGCCGCGCACCGCGTCCATGTCGCCGAAGCGCCACGATCCGTGCCCAACGCCGGAGTCGCGCGGCATCGCGCGATGATGCTCGGTGTGGCCGCGTTGGGGCCTGAGGGAGGTGTTCTGCTCAGCACCGATGCCGACGGATGGCCCGCGACCGACTGGCTGCATGCTACCCTCGCCGCGCTCCGCCATGCCGAGCTGGTCGCAGGCGACATCGTCCGCAACGGACCGCGCGCCGACGAGCGGCAGGATCGTATCGAGGCGTATTACGCGCGGCTGCACGCGCTACGTCGCCTCGCCGACCCGGTTCCGTGGGAGGCGGCGTCGACGCACCACCACGCCAGCGGCGCCAATGTGGCGCTGCACAGCACCACCTATGCGGCGCTCGGCGGCTTCGCCCCGCTCGCCAGCGGCGAAGATGCGCGGCTGATCGACGACGCCGGGCGTGCCGGGCATCGCGTCCGCCGCGACGCCGCGAGCATTGTCCACACTTCGGCGCGCCGGAACGGGCGTGCGCGCGGCGGCCTCGCCACGGCGCTGCGCGCGCTAGACCGCGACGGGCTGGCAAGCGTTCGCGTCGCGCACCCGCTCGATCAATTGTGGCAATATGAGCGCCACGCGCTCGCGCGCCGCGCCTTCGCCGCGGGCGATCTCGCCTCTTTCACGCCCGCTATCGGGCTGAGCGCGGACCATCTGCTCGGCGTCGCGCGCGATTGCCCCAATGGGGAGGCCTTCGCGATGCGGGTCGTACCCGTTGGCCCGCAGGGAATGCGTCAGGTGCCGCTCCCCTTGGCTGAGCGTACGCTTGCGGCGCTGCTTGCCGACGCAACGGCGGCGCGAGCGGCGTGAGCGGGCTGCGCACCCGCATCGCGGTACTCGACGCCGAACGCGCCACCCTCGACGATCCGCAAGACGAGGCAGCGCTGCTGACGCTGCTGCGCTTGCTCTATCGCGTCGGACGCGAGGACCTCCCGCTCGGCCGGCTCTTTGAAGGGCATGTCGACGCAACGCAGATCGTAACGCGCTACGGCGACCCGGTACAGCGCGCATCGCTTGCGATGGCGGTGCGCGGGGGCGCCGCACTGGGGGTGTGGAACGCCGACCTGCCCGGCGAGCCGCTGCGCCTGGATCACGGCCGTCTGTCGGGCGGGAAGAGCTTCGCCTCGGGCGCCGGACTGCTGTCGCACGCGCTGGTCACCGTCGAGGCGGCAGGCGGGCGCCAGTTGGTGCTGGTCGATCTCGCCGCAGCGCCGCCTTTGATCGATCGCGATGTGTGGCGCGTCGTCGGCATGCAGCGCTCCGAGACGCATGTGGTCCGCTGGACGAACGCGCCCGCGGAGGCGGCGACGATGGTCGGCGCGCCAGGCGACTATGTACGCGAGCCGTGGTTCAGCGGCGGCGCGCTCCGCTTCGCCGCCGTTCAGGCGGGCGGCGTGGCGCGGCTGGTCGATGAGGTGCGCGACCATCTCGTCACGGTGGGCCGTGCGGCGGACCCGCATCAGGCGGGACGCCTGGCGCGGTTGTACGCGCTGGCAGAGCAAGCGGCGGCAGCGGTGCGTCGCGCCGCGGTGGCTTGGTTCGCCGACCAAGACGCGCGCCTGCCGCTCGTTGCCGCGGCGCGCTGCGCGGTCTACGCCGCCGGCGGCGAGGCGCTCGCGCTGGCGCAGGAGGCGGTCGGCGTTCAAGCCTTGTTTGTGGACCACCCGCTCGCGGCGACGATCACCGATCTGGCCATGTACCTGCGCCAACCCGGCCCGGACACGCAGCGGATGCTGGTCGGTGCGGCGGTGGCCGCGGGCGTGCTGAGACCCTGGTTGTGAGAGTGCATATCGGTCGCCCGCGCGCGCTGCTGATCGTGGCCCCGCATCCCGACGACGAGGCGATCGCAGCGCATGCGCTGATCACGCGGCTGGCGCGCCGCGGAACCCGCGTGGCAGTACTGGTGGTGAGCGACGGTGCCGCGTCGCATCCCGACAGCCGCGCCTGGCCACGCGCACGGCTGGTGCGCGAGCGTCGTCGCGAGACACGCCTGGCGATGCGGCGCATCGGCGTCGCCGCCGACGCGGTCGCCTTCCTCGACCTGCCCGACGGGCACCTCGCCGACCACGAAACCGCGGTGTGCCGTGGCATTCGCCGCGCCGTCGACGCGCTGCCCACTCCGCTGCTGGCACTCGCGCCCTTGCCCGTCGACGCGCATCCCGATCACCGCGTCGTCGCTGCGGCGGTGCGACGGAAGCCGGGCGTGCGCTGGTGGCGCTACCCGGTATGGCCTGCCGGGCAGCGGCTGGGCGGTGCGAGAATGATGCCGCTCAGCGCACAGGAGCGGCTCGCGAAGCGCCACGCGATCCGCGGCTATCGCACGCAGGCCGGCCGTATCACCGATGATCCGGGCGGCTTCGCCATGACGGCGCGCCAGATCGCGGCGTTCAGCCGCCCGCGCGAGCTGTTCGCCGTGGCGACCGCGCGATGAGGGCCATCACGCTCGACGGTTTCGAACGCACCTTCGCGGCGGATCCCGATCCTTGGCGCACCTTTTCCGACCACGACGAAGCGGTGAAGCGCGCCGCGATCGTGCACGCGCTCGGTGCCGGCGCGCACGGCCGCGTGCTCGAGCTGGCGTCGGGCAACGGCTCGAACAGCCGCGCGCTCATGAGCCGCGCGCTGCGGCTCGACGCGACCGAAGCGACCGCGGAGGGGACTCGCCTAGTCGCCGCGGCGCTCACGAGCCGAGGCACGCGAGCGCGCGCGATCCGGCTGGCGGTGCCCGGCCGCTTCCCTCGTGCGCAATATGACGCGGTGGTGGTGGCCGAGTTGCTCTACTACCTGACGGCGAGAGCCATGGCGCAGACGGCGCATGACGTCGCCCGTGCGCTCCGCCCTGGCGGCACGCTCGTCCTGGCGCACCACCGGATCGACTTTCATGACTTCGCTCAGCACGCGGCTGAAATCCAGCGGCGCTTTCTGACTCAGACCGGACGACGCTGGCACGTGAGGACCGTACGGCGCACGAAGCGGTGGATCGTTCTGGCCTGTCGCCTTGCCTGAGGTCGGGCGGCGCTCAAATCAGATGGCGACGCTCACATCAATTGGTCCTGCTGACGGCCGGCTAGTGCAGTTGACCTAACTGTGAAATCTGGTTCGCCGGCGCCATCAATAAGCGTTGAAGGTGAACGGGATGCGCAGCGTGGTGCGGACGTCGGCGGCATCGTCGGTGGCGCCGACCTCGACGTTCCAATTCAGCGTCGTCGTGGGCGAGGTGCGATAGCTGACGCCGAACAGCAACCGGCCGATCTGCAGGTCGCGGCTCTCGGCGGTCATCGCGTCGCCGAGTTCCTGTGTGGTTTGGTTGAGGGCGCGGACGCGGGTCTTCGTGCCCAGCGCCCAGGTCTGCGCATAGCCGAAGCTGAGCGAAGTGCGCGGATTCAAGGCGATAGCAATGCCGGCGCTCGCCGAGGGCTGGCTGCCCGGCGCGACGCGCTCGATGAAAGCGGCACCGATCTGGCGGTTGATGGTGCGCGCGAAGTTGTACGTGTAGCCCAAGGTGGCGAACAAAACCGCCGGATCGCTGGGTAGAATTGCGGTCAGGTTCGGTGTCACGCCCCAGAATCCCGCCCCCGTTGCGCCTTTGAGCGCATTGCCGAGCGCATCACGCGGCACACGGAACGGATCGGTGCCGGTTGGTGCCACCGCCTGCACGCCCGCAATCAGATACGGCGCGCCGTTGTTGCCGTCGGTGAATTGGTAGCGGAGCCCGAAGTCGATATCGCCGATGTTCGCGCCGCTGACCGGGCGGTCGAGCTGCCCGGCGTTCGGCTCGGTCGGGTTGGCGACCGGCGCGAGCACCGACTTGTCGGAACGGTAGACGAACGGCAGCCGCCCGTTGATCTCGAGCCGGCTGGTCAGCCCAAGCCGCCCGACCGCGCCGACCGTCAGCACGTCCTGCCGGCTCTGGTTGATGTCGAAGACACCGATCAGCACCGCCTCGGGGATCTGCACGCCGCGGAACACCACCTGGTTGCGGTCGGCACGCGCATATTCGAAATTGACCTCGACAGTCGCGCGGCCCGCCTTGGTGATGATCCCACCCTGTTCGGACAGGACCGCGACCTGCACCTGCCGCTGGTCGGACGGTGCCTCGCCAACGGTCTGCACCTGCGTTCCGGCAGACGGTGGCGCGGGTGGCGGCGACGCGGGGAGCGGCACCCCGCCCGGCGGCAAGGCGGTCTGCGCAACCTGCGTTCCCGTCGCGCCGCCGGACAGCCGCGCCTCCAGCCGGTCGATCCGCGCGCGTTGTTCGTCGAGCGCGCGTTGCTGGCGGTCCAGTTCCTGCCGCTCGACCGCGAGCGTGCGGCGCAGTTCGTCGCGGTCATCCGCCGCCGCCGGGATCGCCGCAGTAGCCGGTGACACCGGCTGCTGCGCCGCGGCCGGCGCCGCGATCAGGCCGAGGGAGAGAAACGCACGGGAAGCCGCAGGTCGCATTGAACATTATCCCCTTTCCACCGTCATTCAGCGCGGACCCGCAGCCTCGGTCGCGATCCGATTGACCAGCAGCATTCCGTTCATCAGCCCGGCGGGCAGCCCGACCAGATTGACGTTGACGGTGCTGACGGTGTCGATGACGCGATCGTTGGCGGTGTTCGAGATGACCGCACCGGTCGCTTGCCCGACCAGATGACGAATCTCGGTGGTCGGCGTCACCAATTGCACCTGGCTGCCGCGGTCGTCGCTGGTCAGCCGGATGTTCCCCGAACTGGCCTCGACCGCCGGGCCGTTAGCGACCACCGGCACCGGGGTCTGCCCCGCCGCGTCGAGCCAACCGGTGGTCGGCCCGGAGACGATGTTGACGCTGCCGGGCGCGCTGGCGACGGGCGCGGTGACCGTGGTGCCGGTCGGCGTCCGCGATACCGAAACGGTTGGCCAGCTCGGGTCGCCGGACTCGACGGTGACGGTGCCGGGTACCTCACTGGGACTGGTCCGGCCATCGGTGAAGACGCGCACGCCCTGCGCCTCGCTCGAGAAGATCGTGTGCAGCGCCAGGACGCCGTCGATGCGCGTCTGAATGTCGATGCCGATCGCGACGTTCAGCCCGTTGGGAAGCATCAGGCCGCCGCGCATCGTCGCCAGTTCGCGATCGGGCACCCGCACTGGGGCGTCGCCGGCGGGCGTATCGGAGGCGGCGGCCAGGGCAGCGGCGATTAGCAACGCGATCGACATGTCAGAACTCTCCCAGACGTGGGCGGGTGAGCGCGAGCTGGGCGCTTTCCAGCGGATCGGCGGGAAGGAACGGCCGCCCGTGCGGTGCGCGCGCCAGATCGGCAGTCATGTTGAAATGCGACTGCCCGGCCGCGTCGCGCCCGCTGATGACGAAGAACACGCCGTTCCATTGCTTCGAGAAGCGGCCGATTGTCTCGCGGCGCAGCCCCAAGGAGGGGTCGCCGAGCAGCAGTGTCTGATCGTCGATCCCCTTTACGACGACGAAATGGCGATAGCCGTCGAAGTCGATCAGCGCGATGCCGGGTACGCGCGCCTGCGCGATCTGCGCGAGGCTGACCTTGAAGCCGTCGGCGGCGATGCCGCGGGCCGCCAGATAGCGTTTCATGTCGAGCAGCGAGAAGCCGAGCCGCCGGATCTGCGCCTGATCGCCGTCGCGGAACATGCCGAGGAACACGCTCTGCTCGTTCTGCGGATCGTCGTAATGGAAGCGCAGCAGCGTGGCGAGCGCCGCGGAGCCGCAGCTGAAATCATATTGCTGCCGCACCACCGTTTCGAAGCGTCGCCCGATCAGGCTGGTCACGGGGACGGCGAAATTGAGCGTGGGCGAGAAGTTGGTGACCGTCCCGCCCTCGGGCAGCGGCATCGCGGTACAGCCGGCGGTCGCCAGCAGCGCGGCCGACAACCACCGGACGAAAGGAACCGAACCGGGCATCGTTACTGGTTGATCGCGACGTTCACGTTCAGCGACGAATTGATGGAAACATTGTTTCCGGTGTTCGCGCTGAGCAACGACAGACCGTTGAGGTTCTGGAAGGAATTGGGGTCGAAGCTGATCGTCCCGGTTTCCGAATGTCCATTCACGCTGTTGCCGCTGACCGTGCTGGTGTTCTGCGCACGGACCACCTGCGACAGATCCGACTGGCCGGTGACCGCACCGAGCTGCGCATTGTCGACCGGCGCCGCGGCCCCGAACGGACTGGCTTGAACCGGCAACGCGGAAGGCGCGGGCGGGACGGACGGCGCGGTCTGCGCCGATGCCGAAACCGGCAAAGCGGCGGCGAGCAGCGCCGGACCGATGAAGAGGATACGCATGTCTCGATCTCCCGATCGATCGAAGAAGAAGGAGGGGTGGTGCCGCCACCCCTCCCCGCTCCTCCGACGTTATTGACCGCCGCCGAGATTGATCGTGCCGGCCGCGACGCTGACATTCACCGCCGAATTCTGCGATGCGCCTGCGCCGGTGTTCATGTTGAGCGACTGCAGCCCGGCGAGGTTCTGGAACGCGCCGTCGCCGGTGGTCAGGCTGTTATTGACCGAGTTGGCCGCGCCGCCCGGGCTCTGGCTATAGTCAACCCGCACGCCGGTGACGTAGCTGGCGAGCGTCGCCGAGGAGACCACCGCGCTGGCCCCGAAGACGTTCGAGGTCGAGGCCGCCCCGGTGCCCGCCGAGGCCATGCCGGTGCTGCGCATCGAGCTGTCGGAATAGCTGGCGTCGCCGTTGGTCGCGACCGAACCGCGGCCCGAGTTGCTGGCGACGTTGCGGCGGTCCGAATTGTCGTTGGTCGACATGTCGCGGCGATCGGTGGCATCGCCGTTGTTCGCTGCGACCTGTGCGCCGCTGGCCGAGCTGGTCCGCGAGCGGTTCGAGTTATCCGAATTGTCGGTGGTCGACTGGTTGCGGCTGTCGGTGGCGGAGCCGCTGCCGTTGTTCGCGACCTGTGCGCCGCTCGCCGAACTGGTCCGCGAGCGGTTCGAGTTGTCCGAATTGTCGGTGGTCGACTGGTTGCGGCTATCGGTGGCGTCGCCGTTGTTCGCTGCGACCTGTGCGCCGCTGGCCGAGCTGGTGCGCGAGCGGTTCGAATTGTCCGAATTGTCGGTGGTCGCCTGATTGCGGCTATCGGTCGCGGAGCCACCGCCGTTGCTCGCGACCTGCGCACCA
>NZ_CAXIAM010000047.1:0-26235 GCF_964021865.1 uncultured Sphingomonas sp. | reverse complement strand
AAGCGGCGACGTGTTCAATCCGGTGCTGGCAAAGAAGCTGCGCGACTAGGTGTTGTCGCGCGGCAATTCGCGATCCGGCAGAAAGCTATGTCGCGTTACGAGGACGGATGCCCGACGCGGGGGCGTTGTTGCGCAATCGGGGACTCGCGTGATGCTTCGCCGGCTGCTGGCCGCCCTTCCCGCCCCGGCGCTGGCCACCAACGAACCGCCGCCGGCCGAAAGCGCCGATCAGGGAGAGATCTTCGTCACGAGCGTATCCCAACGCGATCCGCGCGATTCCGCATCGTCGGTGTCGGTTCTGACGGGGGCAGCGCTCAACCGGTCGCTGCGCCCGCAGATTGGCGAGGCGCTGGCGCAGCTGCCGGCGGTATCGTCGATCAGCTTCGGCGCGCCACCCAACCTCGCCATGTGAAGGCGGCGTAGAATAGCTCCACCGCCTCGAATCCCGCATCGCGCAGACACGCCGCATCCTCCTCCGGCGTCAGCAGGGCGAGGCTTGCGGCCACCGCCGCACGGGCCTGCTCGGTCTGGGCCGGATCGGCCCCCGATGCGACGGCATAGGCCGCATAGCGCTCGAGCCAGCGGGTGCGGGCGGGCTCGTCCTGCGGGAAGCTCGAATGGACGACGACCAGCGGCGCGCCGGGCGACAGGCGCCGGTGCATCTCGCGCAAGGTGCGGACGCGCTCATCGCGCGCCAGGAAATGGAGCGTCAGAAGACAGGTCGCGGCGTCGAACGGACCGGCCGGCGCGTCGTCGATATAGCCCTCGACCAGATCGGCACGACCGGCATCGTCGCCCATCGCCGCGCGCGCGAGGTCCAGCATCGGGCCGGCCGGATCGACGCCGGTGAAGCGCCATCCGGGTTGCGCCTGCGCCAAGGCCGTCAGTTCGAGCCCACCCCCGGCCCCCAGTATCAGCACTTGCGCGTCGGCGGGTGCATGTTCGGCCAGCAGAATCGCCGTCATGCGATGCACCGCGTCCAGCCCAGGCGTGAAGCGACGCGGCCCATCGGCATAGTGCGCGATCCGCTCGGGATCGGAAAACATGTCGAGGAAGAGTCGGTTGCTGTCGGTCATCAATGGCACCTTGTCTAGAAGGGGTCGGGCGACGTGGAGGCGACCAACCCACGGTGCCACGTTATCCTGCCCGCACATGAAATGATACACTGTATCATTTGCGGGATGTGGCGGTAAGCGGCTATCGCGGCATCACCACCGCAGCAGTGGCCAACAGGACATCGACCGTGCAGCAGCCATATCTCTCCCTCTCCGCCCTCGCTCGCGGGATGGCGGCCCTAGGTGTCGCCCTCGCCATTCCGGCAGCGGCGCAGCCGGCGCCACGTTCTTTGTCGAGCGCGATCCTGCCACCGGCACTGCCCTGGTCGGGGGCGAGCGAACGCCTGATCGTTCCGGCGGGCGACCCCTGGATTACGCCGGCCGAGGCCGCGAACTTCGAAACGACGCCGCGCTATGCCGAGGTCCGGTCGTGGCTGGAACGGCTCGATGCGGCCTCGTCGCTCATCTCGGTGAAGACCTTCGGTCGCACCGCTGAGGGGCGCGAGATGATCTATGTCCGCGCCAGCAAGGGCGGCACGGGCAAGCCGGTGGTGCTGGTACAGGGCGGCATCCATGCGGGCGAGATCGACGGCAAGGATGCGGGCCTGATGCTGCTGCGCGACATTGCGCTACGCGGGAAAGACAATCTGCTCGACAAGGTCGATTTGGTGTTCGTGCCGATCTACAACATTGACGGTCACGAACAGATGAGCGCGTACAACTACCCGCATATTCGTGGTCCTGCGAACAAGGGGCGCGACGCCAATGCGCGCAACATCGACCTCAACCGCGATTATGGCAAGCTAGACGCCCCCGAATCGCGGGCGATGATCGGTCTCATCCGATCGCTCGATCCCATCCTCTATATCGACTGCCATGTCAGCGAAGGCTTCGACATGCAGTATGACGTGACCTTCACCTACGCCGGATGGGGCAGATATGCCCGCCACCGGGCGACCGCCGACTGGCTGGAGAGCCGGTTCGGACCGGCGGTGTCCCGCGCCCTAACCGCCGCAGGCCACACCCCGATCATCTATCCCAGCCCGATCGACACCCGGCATCCCGAAAAAGGCATTCGCTACAGCCCCGAAGGTCCGCGATATTCGACCGGCTATGGCGACTTTATCGGCATGCCGACCGTGCTGGTCGAGAACCATATGCTCAAGCCCTATCGCCAGCGCGTCCTGGGGACCTATGTGATGCTGGAGGCTGCGCTGAAGATCGCCGCGAGCGATGCCGCGCGCATTGCCGCCGCCAAGGCGACCGATCGTGCAAGCCGCCCCGCCGAACTGCTGACCCGCTGGAAGCCCGCCGCGACCCCGATCGGATGGATCGAGAACTTCAAGGGCGTGGCGTTCGACACCTATCGCTCCCCCGCGTCCGGTCGGGACGAGCAGCGCTGGCTGGCCAAGCCCATCACCTTCCGGATGCCGATCATCGGCCAGACACCGACCGAGAGCGTCCGTCTTCCCAAGGCATGGTGGGTGCCGCGTGAGCAGACCGAGATCATCGAGCGGCTGCGCCTGCACGGTATCCGCTTCGAGACGATCCGGACGCCACAAACCCGCACGCTCGACCATGTTCGCCTGATCGACCCCAAGCTGTCGCAGCCGAACGAAGGTCGCTATCCCATGACCGCCCGGTTCGAACATTTCGCAATGAAGGACACCCTGCCGATCGGGAGCATTCGCGTGCCCGCCGACCAGCCACTCGGACTGCTCGCCGCCTCGCTGCTCGAGCCCGAAAGCCAGGACTCGTTCCTGGCATGGGGATTCTTCCCGGAAATGTTGGCACCCGCTCCCAATACCGACGCCTTCGTGCTGGCCGCGCTCGGCGACCATCTGCTGGCGACCGATCCCGCGCTCAAGCGCCGCTTCGAGGCGAAGCTGCGTGACGAACCGGCCTTCGCCGCCGACCCGGACGCGCGACTGGCCTGGCTCTATGCGCAGGCCGGCCCCGGCCACCCCTACCCTCTTCGCTATCCGATCGCTCGCGAGGTCAGCGGCGGTTAAAAGGGCATCTCCATCAAGGCCCCACTTGAACGGCCCGCATGCCGATGGGAAACCGCGTCCCTGAGTTTCGGTCAGAGATCAACGGTGACATAGGCAGAGGCGACCCGTCCGGGTGGTCAGCACAAAACAATTCATTTCAAGCCGCGCCAAATCGAAATGATAACCGCCAAAGGCTTCAAAGCGTGACGGCGACCGTCGCTGTCCTCACCGCATTGAGCGACCTCATGATGTCGCCCGGCGAACGAACCGGTGGCTGTCGCTCATCGGCCCAGCGCCGGTTCGATCTGTTGCGGCGACACCGATGGCGCGCTGGCGGGCACGGCGGCCGGGGACAGTAGCAGGCCACTGTCCGTCGCATAGCGGAAGGTCTCGACGATATCGCCGGTCGTCACCGTCAGCACGCCATTGCTCAGATCATCGGCAACGGTGATGCGCTTTTCGCCGGTGCCGGGGCACAGGACCGTCGCACCATCGGCAAAGCCACCCGCCGAAACGGGACGGATCAGACAGGCACGTCCCTGCCCATCCCCGATCTCCAGCCAGCCTTGTTCGGTGATGCGGTGGGTGTAGGCGGTCACGCCGTCCGGCGCGATCGTGGCGAAGGTGTCGCCGCGACCGAACCGCCGCTCGGGCGCACCCAGCCCCTTCACCCCGACCATGTTGTGCGACAGCAATCCTGCCTGATCGATATAGTAATGGCCGATCTGCGTGCCGGTATTGCCTGGCCAACGCAGGTGCATGTGGACATGCGGCGGCGCATCGACATGGCCGTGGGGTGCGTTGGTGTCGAAACCCATGATCTGGATCGTGCCCCAGCCGCGCCGCACCGCCTGCTCACCGAGGCCGAGCGTTCTGACGACCTGCCGCTGCGCAAATTCAAGTGCGTTCGCCGCGCGTCGCTGAAGATCGGGGAAGTCGCCGGTCGCATAGGCCCCGGCCCGCCGTGCCGGATCGGCATGTTCGAAGCGAAGGACCATGCCCGGCTCGACGATATGGGTGGCGACTTCCGCGGCGGTGATCGCGTCCTGCGCCAGTGGTGGTAGCGCCACGAGGATGCGGTCACGGTCGGTCCGAAACGCGAGCTCTCCCGCTTCCAACAGCACCTGGCGGACGGTTGCCTGGCGTGCATCGAAGGCAAGTTCGATGGTGCGACGCCGCGGGACCTGAAGCGCGATCACCGTCTCGCGCGGATTGTCGGCGTTGAACAAGGGTTCGTCGACCACCCGGCAGGCTTTGCAGGATGCGGGATCGAAGCGGACGGGCACCTTGCCCGCCCCGTCGCGCTTCACGAATTTGAGGACGACGCGCACCTCGTCGCGGGGTGCCGCCGCCGCCGCGGAAGCGACGGTGGGGACCAGGGCGAGAGCGGCCGTGGCCAGCGTCAGCCGCTTCACCATTGCGGCTTCCACGACAGGCCCAGCCAGAAGGTGCGGCCGACGGGGAAGAAGTAGTTGACGTAGCCGCGGTCCACACCCTGTCGCACGATAAATGGCGATTTGGTGAGGTTCTGCACTTGGCCGACCAGCTCCACGCCCTCCCGCAGCGCCCAGCGTGCTTGCACGTCGACCTGCTGGCGGGGCTCCTGATACAAGTCGCGGGTCGGCGTATCGCCGTCCGCCGACTGCAGCGCGCGACCGATGCGGTTGTAAGACGCGCGCAGTTCGACCGGGCCGATCGCGTAAAAGGCGGTCAGGTTGGCGATATAATCCGGCTGCTGGATCAGCCCGCTTGTCTTACGCGTCGCGGGCAGGCCCGATGCGATGCCGGCAGCGCTGACCGGCTGACGATAGGAACCGTCGAGCAGCGTGAAGTTCGCGTTGAACCCCAGCCCCGGCAGCGCGGCGATGCGATCCATCGTGTACCCGATCTCCAGACCCTTCACGCTCGCCTTGGTCGCGTTGCGCGGCGTGGAAACGAAGACGGTCTGGTAGGCGACACCCTGGAAGGTCGTGGCCGGCCCCACCTGGCTGCTGGTGAAGATCTCGTTGCGGATGTCCTTCACAAACCCGGCGACCGAGATCATGCCGGCAGGCATGTACCATTCGTACGACAGGTCGTAGTTCCATGCCTCGCGCGGCTTCAGGTCGGGATTGCCGGTGCTGATCGTCAACGTGCCGTCGGTGCCGATCCCGAACGAGGTGCGCGCGGCATATTGGCTATAGTCGGGCCGACCGATCGTCTTCGACACGCCCGCGCGCACCCGCATCCCGTCACCGAGCTGATAGGTCGCCAGCGCCGAGGGCAGCCAGTAGCTATAATCGGTCGCTCGCCGCACCGGCTCATAGGCGGTTGCCCCACGCGCAGTCGGCGCCTGATTGGTATCCACGACCAGATGGGTGCTGTCGTAGCGGACGCCGACCTGCGCGTCGAAGCGATCGGCACGGAACAGCCCCTGCGCATAGACCGCCTTGGTCGTCTCCAGATCACGGAAATCGTCGGCGGCGTTGTTGGCGATCTGGTTGGTCGTCGTGAACGAGGCGCGATTGGTCTCGAACCGCTGCCACGCCGCGGGGCGGTTGATGAGCAGATAGGGCACCGCCGGGGTCAGATACGCCCCGGGTCGCTTGTCGTAGAGGATGCCAGACAAGGTGCCGATCGTCGCCTGCCCGGCGGTCGTGGCGGGAACGTATTCGATGTAGCGCTGATCGTAGGACAGATCGGTGCGCGTGACGGCGGCGCCGACGTTCGCACCGAAGCCGCGATCATCGGGCGTGGCGTTGATGCCGAGATTGACCTTGCCGAAATCGACGGTGGAATCGAGGTCGCGGTTGATGCTGCGGAAATAAAGCGCGCGGTAGCTGTCGGGATTTGTCGCAGCGGCCGTATCGTTGATCGTCAGCCGCGGCCGCCCGTCGACAATGGTGTAGCCATAGCCATAAGCGGGAAGGAACCCGGCGGATGACGTGCCGGCGCGCGGGTTGGTGTCGTATTTGATCATCTCGCGCAATTCGCGATATTGCGCCTTCGACCGCGCGAGCGTGGTGTCGAGGACGATGCCGCCCCCGAAATCGTGCCGTCCCTTGGCATCGATCAGCCAGGTATCGCGCGTGACGGGCTGATAGGTGAGCCCCTGCTGGAGATCGCCCTGCGCGAACGCGCCGCTGGTCGTGGTGACCGCGGTGGGCGCCCCTGTCGGCAGCGTCAGGATCTCGTAGCGGGTCTCGACATCCTTGTCATGGTAGTAGCCACCGAACAACGACACCTCGGTCGCGTCGTCGGGCCGCCATTCCAGCTTCAGATTGCCGCTGAGCCGGGTGCGCATATTCTCGAAAAAGTAATCCTGGTTGCGCACCGGTACGAGGAAGCCAGTCGACAGGTTGGGGAACGGCGTGCGCGCGCCAGCGGCGGTGAAATAGGACCAGCCCGCACCGTTGCTATCGCCGGGCAGTTCCGCACGCGCCGTCGAGGGCAGTCGCTGATACTCTACCGAGGCGACGATGCCGAAGCTCTGTCCAGGGCCGAACCGCAGCGCGCCGGTCGCATCGGTGCGGACCGACGCGCCCCCCTTCTCGATCAGCTTGCCGGCGGTGTCGTTGTAGCCGCCATTGGCGTTGACGACGAAGAAGCGATCACCACGGCCGTCGAACGCGCTTTTTGAGACGATGTTGATCTGGCCGCCCAGCGCATGAGGGTCGTATTGCGCGGTGACACTCTTGATTGCCTCGATCCGCGACACGAGCGAGGAAGGCAGCATGTCGAGCCGCGCGCCGCGAAATACCCAGTCTGGCGATGCGAGCGGGATGCCGTCGATCGTGACCAGATTGTAGCGGGGATCAAGGCCGCGGATCGTCGCGCGCTGATAGATGTCGCGGTTCTTGGTCGGATCGGCGCCGCCCACGACCGACACGCCGGTGATGCGCCGGCTCGCCTCGACGATGTTGAGATCGGGCAGCCGGCCCACATCGTCCTGCGAGATGGCGTCGAGGATCACCGCCGACTGGCGCTTAGCCCTGGTCGCCGACGCCTGCGATGCACGGAAGCCGGTGACGACGATATCCTCCCCTTGTTCCGGTTCGGCTGCGGGCGTCGCTTGCGCCGGGTCGGTCGCGGGCTCGGCTGGGACGGTCTGGGCGGATGCGGACAGCCCCCAGCCCAGCGACGTGCCGAGCAAAAAGAGGCCGGCCAGCCGTATTTGATGTGCGGAATTCATCTATATCACCCTTTCGAAATCTCCTCCTTATATATCGCTCAATATGATATTTATTTGACGATAGTGTCGGTGGTGAGAAGCTTCAGCGCTGGCACTCGGCTAATGTATTGAATCAAAGGGATATTAATGTCGGCATTCAAGTTGGCGGTGCGTAGCAAGGCGGTGTTGGCGGCGATCCGGCGGCGCAACAATGCGTCACGAGCGGAACTGATTCGCGATCTGGGCCTGTCGGGCACCGCGGTCTTCAGGGCTACCGAGGAGCTGGAGGCCGCCGGGCTGGTGAGAAGCGGGGAAAGCGTCGCGGCCGGTCGCGGTCAACCAAGTGCGATGATCCATATCCAGCCCGATGCCGCCTTCAGCATTGGCGTGTCGGTGATGACCGATCGCGCCGACGTCGTGTTGGTCGATCTTGCCGGCGTTATCCGCGCCCGCCGCGAGATCACGCGACCCGGCATGCCGCGGGCAGCAATGATCGATGCCGCGGTCGGCTTCGCATTTGAACACATGGCGTCGGTAGGGATCGACCGCCGCCGCCTGCTGGGGCTTGGCGTCGCGGTCGCCGGCTATTTCATCGGACCGTCGACGGTCAATCCGGGCCTAGAACTGGAAGAATGGGCACTCGTCGATCTCCACGAAGCGATCGAGCGCCAGACCGGCCTGCCGGTCGCGGTCGAGAACATCGCCAGCGCCGCGGCGCTGGGCGAACATATCCTGGGTGTCGCCGGCCGCTACGACAGCTTCTGCTACATCAATGTCGCCGCCGGTTTCGGTGCCGGCATCGTGATGAACGGCGCGCTCCTTCGCGGTCGCAACGGCAACGCGGGAGAGATTGCGGGACTGTTCCCTAGCAGCGGGCGCATCACGCCCAACCTCATGACGTTGCACGATCGGCTCACCGATCATGGCATCGCCTGCTCGGGCATCTCCGATCTGGTTGCGCGCTTCGACCCGTCATGGCCGGGGGTGGAAGAATGGCTGGCGGAGCATCAGCCCTCCTTCTCCTATCTGTTCGGCGCGCTTCGCTTCACGCTCGATTGCGAGGCTATCGTCCTCGGCGGGCGTTTGCCCAGAATGTTGGCGCAACGGATCGTCGATGCGATCGATCTGCCCGAAAATCACTGGCCGGTTCGGCGCCAGCGCCGCGCGCCGCCGATGGTGCTGGACGTCGCTAGCCTGGAGCCCGAACTGTCGGGGCCGCTTGGCGCGGCGTCGTTGATGTTCCACCAGACCGTTTTCGGCTGAGGATCAGGATAGCCGCGAGCACGAGACACACGATAGCGATAGCGGTCAGCGCGCCGACCATGATCAGCGATGGCGGCGACAACGGATCGCTCATCGTCTGACGATAGGGCGATGCCGCTAGAATATGCCCGGCGACCAGGAAGGCGGCGGCTTGCGCCGTTTTCGACACGCAGGTGAAGATGCCCACATAACGGCTGGCGCCGCCCTGTGCCGCCAGCGCCATCATCCCGCTCCACAGCATCAGCCACAATCCGCCCGATCCGATCCCGAAGGTCGTGCCGGCCAGGACGACGCCGACCACCTCGGACCGCAACGGGCTCAACAATATGACCGCCGACCCCGCCAGCGTGATCGCCGCCGCAATGAGGACCGCTACCGTGGACCAGCGGGGACGACACCACGCCCATAGGGGCTGGCTGATCGTCCCGCCGACCGCCGCCCAAAGCAACAGTCCCGCCCCCCCGCGGACGAACGCCGAGTAATACGGCTCGATCAAACGGAAGGCCGCGCTGGCGGCGATCATCGTCGCGAGCGCGCACAGGATCGTCGCGAAGCCCAGCCCGTCACCGGCACGCGCTGGCGCTTCGCTTTGGCATGCCTCCGCTGCCAACGGCGTGCGGGCCAGCCACCATGCGGTCGCGCAGACGAACAGCGACAGCGCCATGACCCAGGCCATCCAGCGGTGAAGATTGCCGTCCCGGATCAGGATCGGCGCGGCAATGACGCTAATCGCAATTGTTGCGACACCCGATGCGACGTTACGATGCGCCAGAAGCCGGCACCGTGCGTAATCGTCCAGCGACAACAATGCCGGTATGCTGTTCTGCGGCACGTCGAGCAGCGGATAGGTGGCGCGAAACCCGAGCAGCATTGCCAGTGCCCATGCCGATCGCACATCCGCTGCGATGAACGGGGTCGCGCAGAAGAGGACGAAGAATGCGCAGGTCAGCGGGCCGCCTATCGCCTGGACACGGCGGGCGTACGCCTCGTCCGTGATCCGGTGGCGTCCCCACATTCCCATCACGAAATCGGCCATTCCGTTGAGCAGCAGCGATGCCGCCATGATCCAGCCCATCGTTCCCGCGCCGATCCCGCAGATCTCGGTCAGAAAGAAACCGAACAACAGCGTGCTGGCATGCCAGAGCTGGCTCTTGGCATAATGGGCGATCAGATAGACGGGAAACGATGCCGCCAGATATCGTCGCGGTCGCTCTAACAGATAGGTGATAGCGTCTCCTGCGCCGGGTTAAGGAGGGGATCAGGATGACCGTCCGTTCCCCGGGCGTATGACATAGATCGAGATCATGAGAATGGCATGACAGTGGTGATGATGGCGGCCGCGCCTGCCCAGGATCGGCGCGCCGGAAGGCTGCCACTTGCATAATCGACATATCGCTTCGGGCGATCCCCTTGGGAGCTGCGCTTCGACTACGCCCTCTCGAGTTCGCAAGGCGACCGGGTTTGCAGAGCCAGATACGCTGGACGAGCCGCGCGTCCCGAAGTCTGCTCCCGACCCGGAGAGGCAATGCCCGCTGCCCGTCCGCTCCTCTTCATTGCGTTGATGCGGTAGCGCCTATCGTCTGGGCCGCCGCTTTCTCTATCCGGCATGTCGGATACGGACCCTTCGAGGCAGGGCAAGTCAAGGTTCCGCAAAACCGCCCTGCCCAACTCCCACGCTCGCAGTCTACCCACCGCCTGCAGGAACCTGTCTCCCCCTTAGATCGCTGATAAGGAAAATTACCCATTGCACGCCTACAAGTGCGATGACGTGCGCCACGCCGGCGGGCACAATGGGGGAGAACAGGATTGCCTTCTTTCGCGACGGACGATGCCCTAACCGGCACCAGCGGGCTCGACGATGTCCTCGGCGGCGGGCTGGAGCGCGCGCGGACGTTCCTACTTGAAGGCAGCCCCGGTACCGGCAAGACGACCATCGCGCTGAAATTCCTGGTAACCGGTGCGGCGGCGGGTGATCGCTGCCTCTATGTCACCCTGTCGGAAACCGAAGACGAGCTGCGCGCGGCGGCGAAGGCGCACCGCTGGGACCTGTCCGGGATCGAGCTGTACGAATTGATCCCGCCGGAAAACCTTCTCGACGACGACCAGCAGCAAAGCTTGCTCTACTCCTCCGATCTGGAGTTGGGGGAGACAACGAAGCGCATCTTCGAGGCGTTCGAGCGGATCAGGCCGGAGCGCGTCGTGATCGACAGCTTGTCCGAGATCCGGCTGCTCGCGCAAAGCTCGCTGCGCTACCGTCGACAGATCCTGGCGCTGAAGCATTATTTCGCGAAGAGCAACGCCACGGTGCTGATGCTCGACGACCTCACCACCGACACCAATGACAAGACCGTCCATTCGGTAGCGCACGGCGTGATCCGGCTGGAGGAATTCGCGCCCGAATACGGCGCGGAGCGTCGACGGCTTCGCATCATTAAATATCGCGGGCGGCGCTTCCGCGGCGGCTATCACGATGCGGCGATCGAAACCGGCGGGGTCCAGGTCTATCCGCGCCTGATCTCTGCGGAACATCGCACCAGCTTTGCCCGCGACGTGGTGACGACCGGCTCGGCCGAGCTGGACCGACTGCTTGGCGGCGGGATCGAACGCGGGTCGAGCGTGCTGGTGCTTGGGCCCGCCGGCACGGGCAAAAGCTCGATCGCGCTCACCTTCATCCAGACCGCGGTCGCGCGCGGCGAAAGCGCCGCCATGTTTGTGTTCGACGAGGAAATCGGCCTGTTGATCCAACGCGCACTGGGGCTCGGCGTCGATCTTCAGGCAATGATCGACGCCGGCAAGCTGTTGCTGCAACAGGTGGATGCCGCCGAACTGTCGCCTGGCCAATTCTGTGCCCAGGTGCGCCGTTGCGTCGAGGTTTATGGCGCGAAGACCGTCGTGATCGACAGCCTGAACGGCTATCAGGCAGCCATGCCGGGCGAGCAGGCGTTGATCCTGCACATGCACGAGCTTTTGCAATATCTGAACCGGCAAGGTGCGACGACCTTCCTCAGCGTCGCGCAGCATGGGCTGGTCGGCGACATGAAGACGCCGGTCGACGTGACCTATCTGGCCGATACCGTCATTTTGCTGCGCTATTTCGAGGCGCTCGGGCAGGTGCGCCGCGCCATCTCGATCGTCAAGAAGCGGACCGGCCCGCACGAAAACACGATTCGTGAATTCCGGATCGGCAGCGACGGCGTCACGCTGGGGGAACCGCTGACGAAGTTTCAGGGCATCCTGCGCGGCGTGCCCACGCTGCACGGCACCAACGACCTTCTGAACGGTGATCAGGCGTGAAGCGAACGACCGTCTCGGAACGGGCGCTCGTCCTTGCCCCGCGCGGTCGCGACGCGGGGGTGGCGAGCGAGATCCTGGCCGAGGCGCATCTCGAAACCACCATCTGCGCCTCGCTTGCGCATCTGGTCGCCGAGCTTGACCGCGGCGCAGCGCTGGTCGTCGTCACCGAGGAAGCGATTGCGACCGCCGACCTGTCCGCCGTCTCGGCCTGGCTGGCAAGCCAGGAGGAATGGTCCGATCTGCCCTTCATCCTTCTCACCCGCCGGGGCGGCGGGCTGGAACGCAATCCGGCGGCGGCGCGGCATCTTGAGGTGCTGGGCAACGTCACCTTCCTGGAACGCCCCTTCCACCCGACGACGCTGATCAGCATCGTGCGCTCCTCCGTTCGCGCACGCCGCCGGCGATATGAAGCGCGGGCGCGGTTGATCGCGTTGCAAGAAAGCGAGGCACGTTACCGCACGCTGTTCGAAAATATCGAGGTCGGCTTCTGCATCATCGACATGATCTTCGACGACGCCGGCCGCCCGGTCGATTATCGCTTCGTCGAGGCGAACCCGGCGTTCGAGCGTCAGGCCGGCTTTCATCCCGAGGGTCGCCGGGTGCGCGACATCGTCCCCGCTCACGAGCAGCATTGGTTCGACTTTTACGGCGAGATCGCGCGGACGGGCGTTCCCGGCCGCGTCGAGGAAGGCTCCGCAGCGCTGGCCCGGTGGTGGGACGTCCACGCCTTCCGCGTTGGCGATGCCGGCAGCAACCGGATCGCGGTCCTGTTCAACGACATCACCGCGCGCCGCGACGCCGAGTTGCGCTTGCAGGAGATGAACCAGACGCTGGAATCGCAGGTCGCGGCACGCTCGGCCGAGCGCGACCGGCTGTGGAACCTGTCACAGGATATGCTCGCGCGCGCCGACTATAGCGGGATGATGTCGGCGGTCAGCCCGTCATGGCAATGGGTGCTCGGCTGGGACAGCGAGGAACTGCTGTCGCGCGGTTATGCGACCTTCATGCACCCCGAGGACGAAGCGCCGACGCTCGCGGCGATCGAGGCGATGGCGCAGACCGGGCAGCCGAGCCGCTTCGAAAACCGCATCGCCACCCGCGATGGCGGCTGGAAGTGGATCGAATGGACCGTGGCGCCGGAGCCCGACGGCGAGAATTTCATCGCCGTCGGCCGCGACCTGAGCCACGCCAAGGCGCGCGAGGCCGAGCTTCAAGCGGCGCAGGAGGCGCTGCGGCAAAGCCAGAAGATGGAAGCGATGGGCAGCCTGACTGGCGGCGTCGCGCATGATTTCAACAATCTGCTGACGCCGATCGTCGGGTCGCTCGACCTGTTACACCGCAAACGCCTCGGCTCGGAACGCGAACAGCGACTGATCGACGGCGCGTTGCAATCGGCCGAACGCGCGCGGACGCTGGTCCAGCGCCTGCTGGCGTTCGCACGCCGCCAACCGCTACAGGCGATGGCGGTCGACGTGCCGCACCTCATCCACGGGCTGCTCGACCTGATCGGGTCGACAGTGGGGCCGACGATCGAGCTGAAGGTCGAGGAAGCGTCCGATCTGCCCCCGGCGAAGGCGGATGCGAACCAGCTCGAGATGGCGCTGCTGAACCTGGCGGTGAACGCGCGCGACGCGATGCCGGACGGCGGCACGCTGACGATCGCCGTCGCCCGCGAGTCCGTCCGCGAGCCGCGCGCCGGGCTGACCCGCGGACATTATGTGCGCGTCAGCATGCGCGACACCGGTACCGGGATGGACGAAGAGACCTGCGCCCGCGCGGTCGAGCCGTTCTTCTCGACCAAGGGGATCGGCAAGGGCACGGGGCTGGGGCTCTCGATGGTGCACGGCCTGGTGGCGCAGCTCGGCGGTGCACTGACGATCGACAGCGAAATCGGCAAAGGCACGACGGTCACGCTCTGGTTGCGCGTCGGCCACGACCTTCCGGAAGTCGAGCATCGACCGGCGCCGCTGGTCGAGCACCGCGACGCGCTCGGCATCGCGCTGCTGGTCGATGACGAGGATCTGGTGCGGATGAGCACGGCGCACATGCTGTCCGAACTCGGCTATGAGGTGGTGGAGGCGGCGTCAGGAGAAGCGGCGCTCCAGCTCGTCCGTGACGGGCTGTCTCCCGATCTGCTCGTCACCGATCATCTGATGCCGGGGATGACCGGTGCGCAACTGGTGGTGGTGTTGGGCGAGCTTCGGCCGTCGCTGCCGGCGTTGATCGTGTCCGGCTATGCCGAGGCGGAAGGGATCGATCCGTCGGTGCCGCGCATCACCAAACCATTTCGCTGCAGCGAACTCGCCGAGACCCTGTCGGAAATGCTGACCTGACGACCGCTACCGCCCGATCGCGTCAAGGACCGGGTCGCCCTCCGACGTGCGCTCCGCCTGCGTCATGTAGAGGTGCGGGCGATATGCTTCGCGCGGCAGCCCGGTGACGGTGAAAAGCTGCTCGGTCCCGATGTCCACCTGCGCGGCCGAGCCCTCAATCGTCTCGTTGCTCAGCGCGCCGAGCAGATGCGCGAGATCGGTCCCCACCGTCGTCGCGCCGATCGCGTCGAACCCGACCATCATCCCCTCGCCCATGCTGCCGGTCCAATGACCGCCCGCAACATAGACCTTGCCCGTGTAACGCTGCCCAAATGGCGCGACATATTCCACGAACTTGCGCGTCGGCCCCAGCACGCGCGTCTCATAAGGAATGACGTGCATCTGATAGGGGCGGTCGTGATCGACGAAATGCCCCATGATCCCGCGCGCCACGCTGGTGTTCCCGCCGCTGGGCGTGTTGCGCAGGTCGATCAGCAGCGACTCGCTGTCCGCCAACGACGCGAGCGCCGTCGAAAAGGCCTGGATCAACTGCTGGTTGCCGAGCGAATTGTTGATGCGGATGATCCCGATCGTGCCGTGCCGCTCGGTCTCCAGCAGCGGCCCGTCTTCGATCCGCGCCGCCTGCGCGTTCGCCGCGGCCAGCGTATAGACACGGCGGCGGCCGCCAGCGCGAACCTCGATCACGCGCGGCTGCCGGCGATGCCCGGCCAGTGCCATGTCGAGCGCGAACCCGATCTGCACCGGGCTCAGATCCCCGAACGCGCGCCCGGTGATCGCCGCGATCGCCGCCTCCGGTGACAGCCCGTCGATCCGCGCGATCGCCATGCCGGGCCGCAACCCCTTGGCCGCGGCGTCGCCGCCGGCGCGGACCTCCCCGATCAGGAACGCCTTGCCGTCATAGCGCCCGGTCATGTCGGAGGCGGTCGGAACGACCGACCAGTCGCCGGCATCCAGCGGCCCCACGATGAAGTGCGGATCTGCGAAATTGTGCGCCACCAGTTGCAGGACGTCGATGAAGTCCTTGTCCGACCGCGCCGCCTTGGCCTGATCCGCGAATGTCGCGAGAATGGCGTCCCCGTCGACACCGGGCCGCGCGAAATAGCCATAATTCTCGCGCAGCAGCTTAACGAACGATGCCCAGCCCTTCGCCGCATCGAACGCGGGCGTCGGGGGTGCCGCGTTCTGCGCCACAGCCGGCGTCGCGACGATCAGCGACACGGCGGCGAGCCATGCGACACTAGGGGCTTTGGTCATGGCTACTCCATCCGCGACTGACGCGCGGCTTGTGACCCACCGCACAGGGTTGATCAAGCAGCCGCCGCGCGCATGCAGCGCCTGCAAGCCAGCTTGTCCGTTTTGACGGGAGGCGAACCGCGCGGGCGGACGTTCTGTGCTCGCATTCGGGTCGACCGCCCGCCCACAACACGGACCACATGCCATGAGCAAGACGATCGCCGACCTCCTGAATGATACGCTGGTCGAGGCAGGGGTGAAGCGCATCTGGGGGGTGACCGGCGACAGCCTCAACGCCTTCAACGACAGCATGCGCCGCTCGGGCGAGATCGCGTGGATGCATGTCCGCAACGAGGAAGCCGGGGCGTTCGCGGCCGGGGCGGAGGCCGCCGCCACCGGCGCGCTGGCGGTCTGCGCCGGCAGCTGCGGGCCGGGCAATCTGCACCTCATCAACGGCCTCTACGATTGCCATCGCAACCACGTCCCGGTGCTCGCGATCGCCGCGCACATCCCGTCGAGCGAGATCGGGCTCAACTATTTCCAGGAAACGCACCCGACCGAGCTGTTCCGCGAATGCAGCCATTTCTGCGAGATGGTGCAGGACGCGCGGCAGATGCCTGAGCTGCTCCACCGCGCAATCCGCACTGCGATCGGCCAGCGCGGCGTCGCGGTGCTGGTCATCCCCGGCGATGTCGCGCTCCAGAAAGCGCCGGGGACCCGCGCCGTCCCCTTCCCCGCGCTCGCCACGCCGCGGCTGGTGCCCGACGAGGCCGCGCTGCGACAGGTCGCCGATCTGGTCGACGGGTCGAGAGCGGTGACGCTGCTCTGCGGCTCGGGCACGGCAGGGGCGCATGACGAAGTGGTGGCGCTCGCCGCCGCGCTGAAGGCGCCGATCGTCCACGCCTATCGCGGCAAGGAATGGATCGAATACGACAACCCCTATGACGTCGGCATGACCGGGCTGATCGGCTTCTCGTCGGGCTATCACGCGATGATGGACTGCGACACGCTGCTGATGCTCGGCACCGATTTCCCCTATCGCAACTTCTATCCCGAAAAGGCCCGGGTCGTGCAGGTCGACCGCGATCCCGGCGCGCTCGGCCGGCGCGTACCGCTCGATCTGGGCGTTGTCGCCGATGTGAAGGAGTTCGCCACTCGGCTGACCGCCCTCGTCCGCCCCGACCGCGACGACCGCTTCCTCGACAAGGCCCGCGCGCACTATTGCGACGCGCGCAAGGGGCTCGACGACCTCGCCACCCCGCGGGACGGCGAAAAGCCGCTGCATCCGCAATATGTCGCCGCGCTGGTCGATCGACTGGCGGCGCAGGACGCGGTCTTCACCGCCGATGTCGGCACGCCCGCGGTCTGGGCGGCACGCTATCTGACGATGAACGGACAGCGGCGGCTGATCGGGTCGTTCAACCACGGCTCGATGGCCAATGCGCTGCCGCAGGCGCTCGGCGTGCAGGGTGCCTTTCCCGGACGGCAGGTGGTGTCGCTGTCGGGCGACGGCGGGCTGGCGATGCTGATGGGCGACATGCTGACCGCGGTGCAGATGGAGCTACCGATCAAGATTGTCGTCTTCAACAACTCGACGCTCGGCTTCGTCGAGATGGAGCAGAAGGCGGCGGGCTATGTCGACGCCAACGTGTCGCTCAAGAACCCCGATTTCGCCGCGATCGCGCGCGAAATGGGCTATTTCGGCGAGCGCGTCACCCGCTCGGACGCGCTCGAGGCAGCATTGCGCGCGGCGTTCGCGCATGACGGCCCGGCGCTGGTCGACGTCGTCACGGAAGGACTCGAACTCATCATGCCGCCCAAAATCCAGGCGGAACAGGCCAAGGGGTTCAGCCTCTACGCCGCCCGCGCCGTGCTCAGCGGCCGCGGGGACGAGGTGATCGAACTCGCCAGGGCCAATCTGTTCCGCTGATCGGCGTGCCCGGCTCCGGGTCGGCGGCGGCCTTACGGTTGCCGCCGACGGCGTCAACGCCCGAGCGGGTCGCCGTACATGATCCCGCGCCCGTCAGTCCCGACGTACACCCTTCCGAATTGGCGGGGATCGCCGCTGATGGCGCGTAGCCGCAGACCCCATTGGTGCGCGTCGTCGTTGATCCGCGTCCAGCGCGCACCGCCGTCGATCGACCGGTAAATACCGCGCTGCGTGCCAACTGAACCAATTGCATAAAGCGCTGGCCCGTCGGCGCCGGCCGCGCCCTTGCCGAGCCCGAAGCGCGTAATGGCAATGCCTTGCGAGGCACGCGCCCAATGCTCCCCGCGATCGACCGAGCGATACAGGTTCTCTCCAACCAGCAGCCACAAGGCGCCGGCGTGCCCCGGCACTGCCACCAGCGGGTTGGCCGCCTCACGCCCGACCGCGCGCGCGCCGGACAGATCGGCGGGCAGCCCGAGGCCATCAACGGCATGGAACGTCGCCCCACCGTCGTCGCTCCGCAAGACGCGTCCGGCGTCCGCATCGACCGTGTAGAAGCGGCGCGGGTCCTCTTTGTCGGCGGTTACGCGCGCGCGGGTCGGTAAACCATTGACCGGAATCCAGCTTTTCCCGTGATCGCGCGTCAGCAACGGCTGCTCGGTCTCAACCAGGAAGGTTGCTCCGTCCGCTGAAACGCTGATCGCCGCACTCCCGGTCTGCGCACGCGACGGTGCACCGCCCTCTCCGGCTTGCACCGGCACCCGCAGCGGCTGCCATGTATCGCCGCCGTCCGCCGACCATGCCAGTGACGTATCGGGCACCACTGGCTTGTGCGTGTTGCCGCTGCGCACCAGCACCTGCGGCACGGTGCCGGCATAATCGAGCGAATTGGTGTTGGTCAGCATCGGGTTGCGATGCACATGCGGCGGCGAGCGCGTCAGCGCGTCGTGGCGGAACCCGCCGAGATCGCCGAAGCCCGACACCAGCGGCGCGCCGTCGGTCGGACTGATCAGGGTGATGATCGCGGTCTGCTCGATCCCGCGCGTCCACGGCGCCCAGCGCATCGCGTGTGACGCGGTGAAGTCGTCGGTGGCATAGACCGTCGCGCCGGTGACATAGGCCGAATGGCCGGCATCGAACGGGTCGATCGCCAATCCTGCGATCCAATGTCCAAAGTCGGCCTTTCCGTCGAAATCGAGGAACGGCGTGGCGGACACATCGCGGACGCTGTCGCGCGCCAGTTCGCGCCACGTCTGCCCGGCATCGGCCGAGCGCCACACCGTATCACCGGGGCGATAGCGGTTGACCGTCGCGACCGCGATCACCCGCGGATCGCGCGCGGCGACCGCCACGCCCATATAGCCGCCGGGCACCACCGCCGCCCCCTTCAACGGCGTGACGTCCTGCCATTCACCGCTGCGCGGATCGAGCCGCCATACCGCGCCGCGCGTGATCCCGTTGGGACCGATCGCATCACAATAGGTGAGCGTCAACACGCCGTCCGCGCCGACCACGCCCTTAACCGGCAACAGGTCCGCCGTCGGTCCACCCATCACCGCCTGCCAGCGCGCGCCGCCATCGTCGGAGCGGAACAGATGCCGCGCGCCCGCGTCGGCGCTGGCGACGAAGATCCGCCCGCGCTGCGCAGGATCGAACAACACGAACGACAGCCCGCCGTGCGTCAGCCGCGAGCGATCGGGCCGCCCCAGACCGGCCAGTGGAAAACCCGCAACCTTCTGCCACGTCGCGCCCGCATCGTCGCTGCGCCATAGGCCGTCGTGGCGCGATCCGAACAGCAACGTGGCGGTGTTGTGCGGGTCGATCGCCAGCCGCTCGCCCAACCCGCGGCCATCCTCGTTGCCGCCCATCGCGAACGGCACGATCGTCTTGCGCCAATGCGCGCCGCGATCGGTCGACCGGAGGATCGCCGCGGGGCCACGCGCCGACATCCCCGCGGCCAGATAGACGATGGTGGCGTCGCGCGGATCGGGCGCGATGCTTTCGATCCCCATGAAGTTCGACTCGGCCTCGTCGTCCTGCAACGGCTGCCAGCGGCGGCTACGCGCGTCCCAGCGGTACGCGCCGCCCATGTCGGTGCGCAGATAGGCCAGCCCGCGCTCGACCGGGCTGAACACGATCCCCGGCGCGAACCCGCCCCCGCCCACGACGACATTCTGCCAATGATAGGGCGTGGTTGGCGGCGCAGCACCCGTGCAGGCGAGCATCGCCAGCGCGATCAGGAGCGCGCGTCGCATCATCGTCATCCCCGGCTGGCGCTGGCGCAATGCCGCGCGATGAAGGCGGCGTGATCGGGCATCGCCGCCGCGGTCTGCGCAATCACGCCGCGCAGATGGTGGAGGAACCGCCGCGCCTCTTCTGCGGGCAGCGCGGCGAGCAACGGATCGAGCGCCGCCGGCGCCGCTTCCTGCCCCGCCATTACCGCGATCCAGCTGTCGTCGGTGAACAACTCGCCCGGTTCGGGCAGCACGCGCCCGCGCTCGCGCCATAGCGCCAACTTCTCGGAGAGCGTGTCGGGCGGCGTCATCGTGCGGCAATGCTGCCAGAAGGGCGTGTCGTCGCGCACGGTGGCGTGATAGTGGAGGATGATAAAGTCGCGGATCTGGCGATATTCGGTGCCGAGCAGGCGGTTGTAGGTATCGCGCTCGACGATGGCGTGCGCGTCGCTGGGGAACAGGCTCATCAGCCGCGCGATGCCGGACTGGATCAGGTGAATGCTGGTCGATTCGAGCGGTTCGAGGAACCCGCCTGCCAGCCCGATCGCGACGCAATTGCGCTCCCACAGCCGTTCGCGCACGCCCGCGGTGAAGCGCAGCGCCCGCGGCTCGCCCAGCGCCGCACCGTCGACTCCGCCGAGCAGCGCGTCGGCGGCCTGCTGGTCGTCGACGAACGCGCTGGCATAGACGTGGCCGTTGCCGACCCGGTGCTGGAGCGGGATGCGCCAGCGCCAGCCAGCCGTCTCGGCGGTCGCGCGCGTATAGGGGAGCAGCGGTGCGGTCGAGGCGCTCGGCACCGCCAGCGCGCGGTCGCACGGGAGCCAGTGCTGCCAGCTGACGAACGGCACGCCCAGCGCCGCACCGAGCAACAGCGAGCGGAAGCCACTGCAATCGACGAAGAAGTCGCCCGCGATCTTGCGTCCGTCCGTCAGCACGGCCGCCGCGATGTCGCCGCTTTCCGGAGCCAACTCGACCGCGCCGATCCGTCCCTCGATGCGCGAAACGCCCTCGCCGACCGCGCGCTCGCGCAGGAACGCCGCGTACAATCCGGCGTCGAAATGAAAGGCATAGCGTAGCGACGACAACACCGCCGCCGGGTCACGCGACGGTCGCGTGAAGCGCGCCTGCCGCGCCGCGACCGCGGTCAGGCAATAATCCTCCAGCGCGCCCGCCCCGTCGCCGTCACGATCCGCGCGTGCCCAGAGCTGGTGGAACTTCACCCCCTGCACGTCGCGCCCGAACGTGCCGAACGGGTGCAGATAGCGTTCCCCGATGCGCCGCCAGTCCACAAACTCGATCCCGAGCTTGAACGTCGCGCTCGTCGCACGCACGAACGCGTCCTCGTCGATGCCAAGTCGCTGATTATAGTCGTGGAGCGACGGGATCGTCGCCTCGCCGACGCCGACCGTCCCGATCTCTTCGGACTCGACCAGGGTCACCGCGATGCCAGCATCGGTCAGCCGCGCGAGCACGGCGGCGGTCATCCACCCGGCGGTGCCACCCCCGACGATGACGACCCGCTTCACGCCGTGCCGAACCCGCGAACGCGCGCGTAATCAATGAGCTGCCGGTTGCTCGGCAGATTGGCGACCGCGAAGGCCGCCTGTCGCTCGACCTCCGCGAACGCGCGCCGCGCCTCGTCGGCATAGCGATACGCCCCGGCGCGGGCGGACAAATCCGTTTTCCAGCCCATGCCGTACAGCACATATTGCCAGCTGGCGTCGGTGAAGATGTCGACGTTGGCGTCCATGTCGATCTCGGTCGGGGGACGGAAACGCCAGCGTTCCAGCATGTCGTGGAGGCTGTCCGGGATCGAGGAAGCCGCGATATTATCGCACCAGAAATCGGAATCGCGCCGTTCGGTGATGCAATAATGCAATTTGATGAAGTCGCGGGCGCGCTGGTACCGCTTCAGCATGTTGGCGTTGAACTGCCGCGCCGAGGTCTCGTAATCGCCGCCCCACGGGAACAGGTTCGCGACCATCCCCGCCGCCACTTCGGAAAAGACGATGCCGGTCGCCTCCAGCGGTTCGAAGAACCCACTCGACAGCCCGATTGCGACGCAGTTGCGATGCCAGTTGACCTCGCGATAGCCGGCCTCGAAGCGGATCTTGCGCGGCTCCAGATCCCGCCCGGTGTAGGCGCGCAGCAACTCGGCCGCGCGTGCGTCGTCAGTGTGCGCCGACGAATAGACGTGCCCGACCCCGCGGCGGCGATCGAGCCCGATGTCCCACATCCACCCCGCCTCCTGCGCGGTGGCGACGGTGTAGCTGACGATCGGCTCGCGCTCGTCGCGGTACGGCACCTGCACCGCCAGCGCGCTGTCGCAGAACAGCACGTCGCGGCACGACCGGTACGGCATCCCCAGCGCCTTGCCGATCAGCTCGGCGCGAAAGCCGGTGCAGTCGATGTAGAGATCGGCGGTCAACGTGCCATGACGATCGGTGACGACCCCGGCGATCGCGCCGTCCTCGCCGACGATCACGTCGTCGACGCGCCCGTCGAGATGCGTCACGCCGCTCGCCACCGCCTTGTCGCGCAGCAGCGCGGCGAGCGCGACCGCATCGAAGTGAAAGGCGTAATTGAGCGGTGCGACATAATCGGGATGGCTGGGCAGCTTGGGCGCGCGGTGCGCGTCCGCGGCCTTCTTCTGCGGGCTGCACACCGCGTCCCAATTGTCGGTGCCGCCGTGACCGAGCAGCCAATAGGGCAATAGCTCGACCCCATTCGCCGCCTCTGCGACCTGAAACGGGTGGGTATAATGATCCGGCCCGGCCGTGCCGGGGGTGAAGCGCCAGTGCGCGAACTTCGCGCCCTGCTTGAAGCTCGCGCCGCAGTGACGGACGAGATCGGCCTCGCTGATCCCGATCGTCGCCAGTGTCTGGCGGATCGTGGGAAAGGTCCCCTCTCCCACGCCCAGAATGCCGATGTCGGTCGATTCGATCAGCGTGATCGCCGCCCCACCGGGCAGGTCCGCGCCCAGCCGCTTCGCCAGATAGCCGGCGGTGAGCCAGCCGGCGGTCCCGCCACCGACGATCAGGACGCGCTTCTTCATCACCGACTCCTTCGCAGGCCCGCCCGACCGGGCGAGCCTGCGCATCCTATCAGAACGACAGGTTGATGCCGGTGCTGATCCGGCGATCGGCCTGGAACCAGCTGCGCCCGACCAGCTCGCCGCCCGGATAGCCGCCCATCACCGTCCGCTGCGTCGCGGCGGTCAGGTTCGTGCCCTGAATACCGAACGAGAAGTTTTCAGTGACCTTGAAGCGGACACCGGCGTCGAGCGACCCGTAATTATCGCCATAGACCGGCAGCGCGATCTGGATCGGTGTCGCGGACCCCGCGCTCGCATAGTAGTTATAAGACGGGTTCGTCCCGTTGCTGTTGGTCGACTGCAGGTAGCGCGAGCGCCACGAATAGGCGACGCGGAAGGAAATCGGGTTGCGTTCGTAGAGCAAGGTCGCGTTGAGATTGTGCTTCGACAATCCGACGAGCGGCGCGTCACGCTTCACCACACCGTTGATGTCGCGATAGAAGTCGCCCGGGTTCGAGCTTTCGATGAAGGTGTAATTGCCTTCGAAGCCGAACCCGCTGAGCGCGCCGGGCAGCATGTCGAGGAAGAAGCGACCGCCGACCTCGACGCCCTTTACGGTCGCGGCCCGGTCGGCGTTGACGTAATCGCTGGCCGAGGCGTTGACGCTCTCTGTCGTGCCGTCCCCGAACACCACCGTCACCTGACGCTGGGTCAGTGAGAAGATCGGCAGGTTGGTGATGCGCTTGTAGAACGGCGCGAGGTGGAACGATGTGCCGGGGCGCGGATAATATTCGAGCGAGATGTCGAAGTTGTTCGACATCGTCGGCTTCAGCAGCGGATTGCCGGTGTCGGCGGTGAAGTTGGTGAAGATTGGCGGGGTCGACGAACCGGTCGTTGCAACACCCACCGAGCCCGACGAACGCAGGGCGTTGAACGTCGGCAGATCGAGCGTGATGTTGTACCCGCCGCGCAGCTTGATGTCGCTGGTCGGCGAGAATTCCAGGTTCACCGACGGCAGGAAGCGCGTGAACTCGGCCTTGCCGCTGCGCGGTACCACCGCGCCTGCCAGCGTCTGCTGCACGCCGTTGCGGATGAAGGTGTTGCCGTTCTGGCGGATAAAGCCGGAACCTTCGTTCTTGATGTTGACGACGCGCAGACCGACGTTGCCCGAGATGCCCGGTGCATCACCCTGCGGGCCGAAGCGCACCAGTGCGTAGCCGGCGAGGTTCTCGGTGCGGTTGTTGACCTCGTCACCCTGCCGGAAGCCCGACGGGATAATGCCCTGATTGCCGCCATAGCCGCTACCCGCCGGCAACTGCCCCTGCGAAGAGCAGTTCGACCACAGCGGATTCTGAATCTGATTCGCCGGGTTCGTGGGATCGGCGATGAATTGCGGACCGCAGAAGCCAGCCGGCGGCGAGGCGACCAGCCCGGTGCGGTCGCGCACATAGCGGCGCGCCAGCGCCTCGCTGGCGAACATCAGATTGCCCGGCAGCGTCGTGTCGCCGCGGAAGAAGTCGTTGAACGCGTGGTAGGAGATATCGCCCGGCGCGGCATTGGAATAGCTGAGCTGCGGATCGCCGTTCCAACCTGCCCCCAATGCGGACCAGTTGTAGCCGTTCGCGAAATCGCGCTCGGTGCGCTTGGCGTAACGTCCGCCCATCTTGACCGAGCGGAAGAAGCCGTCGTCGAACTTGTATTCGAGATCAACCTGCCCCGCGTCGAGCCGCCCGGTGTTGTTCTCGTTGTGCGGCATCGACGCCGTCCACAGATAGCTCGCCGGATCGGCGAAGCCGGCCTGCGTCGCCTGCGAGACGGTGATCCGCGGCAGATCGCCGGTCAGGTCCATCCCGAAGCCCGAGCCGAAGCTGACGCTGCGGAAGATGTCGAGCCGGTCGTAGATCTGCTTGGAATCGACGCGCTGCAACGAACCGTTGATCCGCAGACCGCTGTCGTCGGGTGCATAGGCGAAGGACAGCGAATAGTCGCGGGTCACGGTGTTGCTGGTGACGAAACCCTTGTTGCCGCTGCTCAGCACGTTCCCGCCAGGGAGGAACGTGCCCGTATCGCGGTTGAAGAGCGAGTTGGTCTTGAGCAGCAGCCCGTTGTCATCGAACTCACTGGTCGACGGATCGACCGCCAGCGTCTGTGACGACACCTGCGCGCCATAGTCGCTCGACTGGCTCTTGTACCGCGATTGGAAAAAGCTGCCGGTGAAGGTCAGCGCCTCGGTCGGCGCCCACTGCACCGCCCCGTAGATACCGTAGCGGCGGTACTGGAACGCCTCGTCGCCATAAGTGAATCCGCCGGGGATATAGTAATCGTTCGAATTGATCCGCGTCTTGAAATACGGCTCGGTGCGGATGAATTGCGACAGCGAGCTGAACTGGCTGTAGGCGACATCCGCCAGCACGCCGATCCGCCCGATGCCGGTGTCGAACGACTTGGTGACCAGCACCGATCCCATCGGATCGGCCTTGTTCGCCATGTCGCCCAGGCTCAGCTCACCAGTGCCCGCGACATGCCAGTCGCCGTTGAAGTCGAACGGCATCTTGGTGCGCAGGTCGATCTGTCCACCGGTACCGCCTTCGATCAGATCGGCGGTGGACGCCTTGTAGACGTCGACCGCGGCCATCAGCTCCGGTGTGACGTCGCTCCACAGGATCGCGCGGCCGTTGTTGGCGCTGAAGATCTCGCGGCCGTTCAGGCGCGAGGCGACGCCGGTCAGGCCGCGCACCTGCACACCCGAGCCCTGCACCGAATAGTGATCGGGATCGCCCAGCGCGGCGAAGCGGACGATCGACACGCCAGAGACGCGCTGCAGCACCTCGGTGATCGAATTGTCGGGGAGCTTGCCGGCATCGTCGGCAACGACCGAGTCGACGATCGTCTCGCTGCGGCGCTTGCGCTCGTCGGCGGCCTGCAACGCGGCCCGGCGACCCGTGACGACGACGTCGCCCGCGCCGGAGTCCTCACCGATGGCTTCCTGCGTGGTGCCGACCGTGCCCTGCGGCTCGATCTGCGCCTGCGCCGATGTGGCGAACGCGACCGCGGCCAAGGCGATCGTCGACACGCCGCGACGAAGCGCACGCGAGTGATGACGGTACGAAATCATATCCCCCCCTTAAATCTCACCTGCGCTTAGCGCGTTCTCGGTAGCGCTCCCAATACGCGTCCTTTTTCATAAAACAAAGCATTTTATAGTATTTGGTAAAACGATGAACAATGAGGGTGTGGAAGCCCCATCCCACGTCTTCGAACCACGTATGAACAATGTTAGCGCCAACATAAGGGGATAATCGATCCGGCTCAGTGCTTTGCAAACGATCGACATCGACCCTTTGGACGGACGGGCTCTTCCGATAGGGATGCTAAGCTGCCGGTTCGCCGAGCGGCAATTCAGGCATGGCGCCAGCGGGCAACGATTGTCGCCCCTCGACTGACCACGTCCGCTCCGACCCATCCAGTGGCGCCGGACCCGATCCCTCTTCCAACGGTCGACTCCGCCCTCTACGACATCGGACAAGGTGGCGTGGGAGAGCGAACGGCGTGACAGGGACAGGGATCAATCGACGTCAGGCGCTTGTCGGTGCGACGACGGCAGGCGTGATTGCTGGGTCGACGCGCACCGCCGACGCAGCGGCAACTCGCGGGTCGACCGCTCTGCTGGCGCCGCGCCCGCCGATGGGGTGGAACAGCTGGAACAGTTTTGCGACGA
>NZ_CAXIAM010000046.1:0-27472 GCF_964021865.1 uncultured Sphingomonas sp. | reverse complement strand
CCCGATTCGCGCGGCTCGACCTGCACCACCGCCACCGCTAAAACCGGCGCGGATCTGCCGCCAGATCTTGCGGACCCCGTAGACCGCGAAGTTCTCGGCGAACACGCGAGCCACCTCGGGCTTGAGAACCTGATCCCGCTGCGCCCGCGCCGACAGGCGCATTGGGTGCTGCCGCTGCGCGACACGCTCGAAATACGTCGACGGCGCGATCGGCGAGACGCGGCAGATCGGCTCGACCACATAGGCTTTACGGTGATCGTCGATGAGGGCGATCATCGCCGGAACGGGCGGTCGAGCTCCGCTGGGCAAAATATGCGGATGCCTTGCGGAGGATCTCGTTGCCCTGTCGCAACTCGCGGACTTCGCGTTCCAGCGCCTTCATCTTGTCGGCAACTTCGGTCGGGACGCCAGCGCGCTTGCCGCTGTTCACCTACGCCTTCTTTACCCACTCCTCCAGCGTCTGCGGAACGCAGCCGATCTTCTCGGCAATGGAAACTATCGCTGCCCATCGCGATGAGTGATGGCGCTTGTGGTCCAGCACCATCCGTACCGCTCGCTCGCGGACCTCGGGCGCAAACTAGTTTGTCGTCTTGCTGATACAGGCTCCAGCTTCTCAGGAGTTGTAGCCTCCGACAAACCCGGGGCGGTTCAGGTCGTTCAGCTCGCCATCGCCATAGTCGACCCAGTACATCCGTTCGACATTCTCCAGATCGCCGTTGGTCGCCTCGCCCAACGCCTTCAAGAACCGAGGAGCTCCGCAATACGCTCTGCTTCTGCCTCGACGTCCAGATCATGCGCAGCAACTGCTGCCTCTAGAAGCGTTTGGACATTCGCAATAGGCACCAATACATTCGATTCCACCGCTGCGCGCTGCATTGCTTGGTCGTTTGTTATTGCATACATGATAGTTTAGTTTTTCACCCACCATTGCGCAAAGGCGGCGAGCGTAAACGCGTCAGGAAATTCTTTGTCGTTGCAGTCAAGGGGCGCGGGGCGCGCGTCGCTCGAACCAATCCTTGAAAATTTGCTTGGCCGGAACGGCCGTGGCCTGGTGGAAACCGTCCGACCCGAGCCAAACTCGCGCGAAACGCATCGAACCGCTCTGTCGCCATCTCGATGGGATCGACATGGCGGCTCCTCTTGAGTGTTTTGCCGATCGCATCAGCTGCGAATGACCGCCAGTGATCAAGGGAGCGCCGCGTGTCCTCGACCCTCGAAACCGCTGCCTGCCCCTGCTTGATCAGATGGCCGAGTGTCTCGCGCATTTGTGATATCGGTGGTGTGAAGGCGCAATTGAGCATCATCGGTAAGCTGGAAGAGCTCGCGCAGCGCCAATATGGCAATATAACGTCACAAGTGGATTGATATAACGAAACATCGCGAATACCGCAGGGAAGACAAGGATCGGGGATTCGGAAATGAAGATCGTCTTGAAAACATCCGCCAGCATCGCAGCGCTCGTGCTGGCCGCACCCGCCATGGCCCAATCCGGCTCGGGCGGCACCGGCGTCACGAGCACCGAGCAAGGCGGCGGCGCGGCGAGTGTGCGCACCTCGTCGCGACAGGCTGCCGTCGGTCGCGACGTGATCGTCACCGCGCCGATCCAGCGTAGCGAGCGCGACGTGCTGCAGGGCACGTCGGTACTGACCGGCGAGGCGCTCACGCGCGACCTGCGCCCGACGATCGGCGAGACGCTGTCGCGGCTGCCCGGCGTCTCTGCGACGTCCTTCGGCCCCAGCGCGTCGCGCCCGATCCTACGCGGCTTCCAGGGCGAGCGCATCCGCGTTCTCACCGATGGCATCGGCTCGATCGATGTCAGCAACACCTCGGTCGACCACGCGGTCATCATCGACCCGCTGCTCGCCGAGCGCGTCGAGGTCCTTCGTGGGCCAAGCGCGCTGCTGTTCGGCTCGTCGGCGGTCGGCGGCGTCGTCAACGTGATCGACTCGCGCATCCCGCGCAGCGTGCCCGAGAATGGTTACCGCTTGAACGGGATTGCCACTTATGGTTCGGCCGCGAGCGAGCGCTCGGGCGAGATGGCCGGCGACGTAGCGGTGGGGCAGCACCTCGTCCTCCATGCCGATGGCTCGTACCTGAAGACGGATAATCTGCGCATCGGTGGCTACGCGCTCTCGCCGACCGCGCGCGCGGCCGCGCTCAGCCAGGTGGGCCTGCCGCAGGACACCGACGAGCCGATCGACTTCGCCGCAAGCGCCGCGATCCGCAACCGTCTGCCGAACAGCTTCTCCGAAACCTGGACCGCGGGCGCCGGCGCCAGCATCATCACCGACACCGGCCAGCTGGGCGTCAGCTACAGCCACTATGACAGCTTCTACGGCATCCCGCTCCGTTACGCTACCGAGGTTGGGCAGGAGCAGGAGGCCCCGCGGCTCGACGTCGTCCAGAACCGCGTCGACCTGCGCGGCGAGGTCGAGACCGGCGGCAGCTTCCTCGATCGCATCCGGGTCCGCGCGGGGCACGCCACCTATCGCCACTTCGAGCTGGAGGAGGACGGCAGCGTCGGCACCGCTTTCTACAACAACGGGCTCGAGGGCCGGCTCGAGCTGGTCCAGGCGCGCAAGGGGGCGTGGTCCGGCGCGTCGGGCGTCCAATATTTCAACCGCCAGTTCAACGTGGTCGGCGATGAGGCCTTCCTGCCGCGCAATGAGACCAACCAGACCGGCTTGTTCACCCTGCAGCAGCTCGACTTCGGTGCGCTGAAGGCCGAGGCGGGCGCGCGGTACGAGTGGAGTGACCTGACCGCGAAGAACGACGCCGACCAACGCTTCTTCGCCGGCCGCCGCAATTTCGGCGCCTTCTCGGGGTCGCTGGGCGCGTCCTACGGTCTGTCCGACGCGATCCGCATTGGTCTGAATGGCTCCTACACGGAGCGCGCGCCGTCGGCGGAGGAGCTGTTCGCGAACGGCGGCCACGCCGGGACGCAGGCCTATGAACTGGGCAGCGCCAATTTCCGGCTGGAGCGCAGCTGGGGGCTCGAGGCCACGCTCCACGCGCATACCGACCGGGTCAATTTCGACGCCTCCGCTTATTACAACTGGTTCTCCAACTACATTTCGGAGAACCAGACCGATCAGTCGGTGTGCGAGGCGGCCGCGATCCAGTTCGGCGCGGTCGACCGCGAGGTCGATCTGCCGTGTTTCCAGTACCAGCAGGCCGATGCGCGCTACTACGGCTTCGAGGCGGATCTTTCCGCCAACCTGTTCACCCTGGGCACCACGCGGATCAACGCCGATGTGCTGGGCGACTATGTGCACGCGAATATCGTCGACCAGGGTCCGGTCCCGCGGATCCCGGCGCCGCGCGTGCTCGGCGGGCTCGAGGCGCAGGGAGACCGGTTCACCGCGCGCGCCGAGGTGGAACATGCGTTTAATCAGAACCGCACCGCGCCGTTCGAGACGCGGACCGACGACTATACGATGGTCAACGCCAGCGTGAGCCTCTCGCCCTTCGGGCGCGACAGCAAGACCCAGCTTGTACTGAGCGCGAACAACATCTTCGACGTGACCGCGCGGCGCGCGGCAAGCTTCCTCAAGGACTTCGCCCCGCTCGCCGGTCGCGACCTCCGCGCGACGCTGCGCTTCGGCCTCTGATCGCTCAAGGCGCTGCCCGCGGACACCACGTCTGCGGGCAGCGTCGGTCTTGACGCGTCAGGATCAGGATGAGGGCGGCGCGAGAGGGCGTCGATCCCGGGTCGTGGCGGGCATCACGAACCGTGCCGCGATGCCTCTTGGGCGGGTCACGTCCTCGTACCCCGGTGCGAGCTGGAAGTCGTCCACGCCGAAGGGACGATCGTGGAACAGATAGTCGTAATAAAATTCGCGCAGCCGGCGGTGGAACGCCCGGATGCGATCCTGATAGGCGAGTTGCGCGCGTAGGTCCGTCTCTGCCAGTCCCGTCAGCAGCGCCTGTACGCCGACGGACGGCAGCACCCAGCCGAGCGCCCGCGCCAGTGCGTCACGGCGTTCGAGACCGTCACGATAGGCCTTGACCCTCGCGGCCACGCTTTCGTCGCCAACCTGGTGGAAGGCGAGGTACCATTTGTAGTGGAACGCCACCCCGAGCGGCGGCGAGTCGGCCCAGCGCGGATGGTGCGCATAGAAGCGCCGCATCGTCTCCTCGCGCGGGATGTCCCAGGCGTGGTTCACCTGTTCGCGCTGCGCCAGCGCGATCTCGGCACCCTGCGCCACCGGCACCGCGCGGTTGATCGCGACGTGCGCCAGCGTGGGGACGACGAGCACGAGCACCAGCCAGCACGCGGCAAGCGTCGCCGCGTTCGCCACCGAGCTCCAGCGTAGCCGGCCGACCAGCGCTGCGATCCCGATCCAGAACAGCAGATAGGCCGCGATGACGAGCGTCACGACCAGGATCGATCCCAGCAGGACGCCCGACCATGCCGCGACGGTTGCGAACGGAAGTGCCAGCGCGAGCCACAGCAGCGCGAGGCGCAGCAGCGTGCGCCGACGCGTCAGCGCGGTGCCTCCGCGCGGCAGGGCCGCCAGCATGCGCCAGCGGCCGGCCTCGCGCTCACCCGCTACGAGATCGTGGAACAAGGCGATTACGAACAGCGGGGCCAGGAACACCAGCACGAAGGCGAAGTCGAAGCGACCGGGCAGCGCCAGCTGGGGATTGAACGTGTCGCCGTCGTAAATCTGCGCCTCCAGCCCGAGCGCCCGGACGCGCAGGATGTAAGGCGACACGTCGCGCATGCCGATCGCAGCGAAGGCGAGCGGCGCGGGCGAGTCCCACGTCGGATGGAAGCTGTAATAGGCCGCGCTTCCTGCGTCCTTGCTGCGATCGACATAGGCGGCGACGGCGGCGATATCCTCCGCCTGCGCCGCCGGGATCGCCGCGATCGCGGCGCGCTCGCGCGACATTTCGGCCACGCCGGCCGCGAGCGCGGCGATCGTCAGCGCCGCTAGAAGCGCGAGCACGACGATGGTGAGCCGTGCGCGGAGCAACAGCCGCGCCTCATGGATCCAGAGCCTCATCGGCGGTCTCCCAGGCGACGTGCGGCGATGACCAAGGCACCGGCCGCTACGGCAAGCCAGACGATCACCACGGCCAGCCCGGGCAAGGCTCCCGCCGCCAGCTCCGCCCCGCTGGGCGCGCGATAGTGGAAGTCGGGCAGCCGGCGCCAGCTGTCGCCCGAGACGCGCTTGCGCCGATCGGCGTCGGCATCCTTGGCGACATCGTCGGCGTAGCTGACCGCCTCTGCCTCCATCCAGTTGAGCCGTTGCACGAGCGCGTAGCGATATGCCTCGGCCTGCTCCAGAAAGCGGCGGTGGCCGGTAAAGTCCGTTCCCGCCGCCGCCATCGAGAGCGAACGCAGCGCGATCGCCGGGCTCAGCACGCCTGCCATGCCGACCAGCATGTTCTGGCGGTCCTGCGCCGCGTAGCTGCGTCTGGCATAGCGGTCGAACAGCGCGGACGTGAGCCGCTCGCCCTCGACCGCGAGCAGGCCCTTGTAGTTGACGGGCAGGTCCTCGACGCGCGTCACACCGTAGCGGCGCAGCGTCGCGCGCTGGAACGCGGCGAAATGTGCATCGTCGGGATCGTGGCTGTCGCCCAACCGGCGCAGGTCGCGCGCGATGGCGACGTCGGTCTGCAGACGGTTGGTGAGTGGCACAGCGGCGCTCGCGAGGTCCGGCGCGACGCGGGGCAGGAGCACCACCGTGACCGCCCAGAGCGCCACCAGGATCAGCAACGCATCCCGGGTCCGTCGCGCGAGCGTCGACACCAGCATGATCAGCACCACCCAGAGGCCGAGATAGCCGGCATAGCCCAGCGCGAGCGTCGCGATCGGGAGCGCGAGCGCGCCCGGTTGCGCCGCGATGGCGATCAATCCGACCATCGCGGGAAGGCCAGCCACGAGCGCGACGGCGCCGAGCGCCAGCAGCTTGCCGGCCACCAGGCGCGTTCTCCCGACACCTTGCAGCAGGAGCAGGCGCAGCGTGCCGCGCTCGGTCTCGCGCGCCACCGCCCCGAAGCCGAGGAAGATGAGCAGCAGCGGCGCGACCGTCTGCAGGACGAACGCCGGGGTCAGCTGGCCGAAGCGAACCAGCAGTGAGCTCTGTCGCACGTCGCCGAAATTGGCGGTGTTCTGGCGGTGACCCTCGAGGAACATGCTGCTGCCGGTGAAGGCGTCGACCCCGGGATCGAACGCGGCGAGCGGGCCGAGCGGGCGGAAGATGAAGTGGCCGTAGTGCACCATGCGGTGCGGGTGACGGTCCGGCTGGGCGTCGAAGGCATGCTCCGCCTCATGCTGGTGGCGGAGGCGCAGGTCGGCGCTCGCGCGCTGGTGCGCCCAGGAGCTGAGCGTCGCGGTCAGCGACAGCAGTACCAGCAGCACGAGCGCGATCACGGCGACACGGTTGCGCCGCATCAGGCGAAGCTCGTCGCGGGCGATGAGGGTCAGCACGCTCATGCAGCGTCACGCCCCGCGACTGCGAAGCGGGCGTGCAGCGCACGCACGTCGAACCGCGCCGGGCCGGACGCGGCGACCTCGTGCACGATCCTGCCACCCTCGAGGAAGCCGATGCGGTCGGCGATATCGGCGGCGGAGAGCAGATCGTGCGTCACCATCAGCACCGCGGTGCCGCGATCGCGCACCGCCACCAGCAGTGCGTTGAAGTCGGCGGTCGCGCGCGGGTCGAGCCCGGAGGTCGGTTCGTCGAGCAGGAGCACGGGCACCTCGCGCAGCAGCGCGACCGCGATCGCGACCTTCTGCCGCATGCCCTTGGAGAAGCCGCCGAGCCGCTGGTCCCACGCGTCGCGCTGGAGACCTGCGGCGGCGAGTGCCGTCGTGATCGCGGCGCGGCCGTGACGCTCGTCGGAGAGCGCGAGCAGATAGTCGGCATTCTCGACGGCGGTGAGGTGCTCGTAGAGGGCGACGTTCTCGGGCAGGTAGGCGATCCGTCGCCGAACCATGTCGGGCGCAACGCCCGGGTCGATGCCGTCGATCGCGATCGTACCCGACTGCGCCCGCGCGAAGCCCAGCAGGGCCGCCAGCGTCGTCGACTTGCCGGCACCGTTGCCGCCCAGCAGGGCGGTGATGCTGCCAGCAGGGACGCGCAGCGACAGACCGTCGAGGACGCGGCGTGCCCCATAAGCGAGGACGAGTTCGTCGATCAGTATTCGCGGAGCGTCGTCGGTCGGCATACGGCTGTCTTCCTCTCGCATCTGTCTTGGCAGTAGGGGCAATGTTACATCATTTCCGCTGATGCGACGGTCAGATGTCGAGCCGTAGCGAGGCGCGGACGGTGCGGGGCGCGCCGGGATAGATCCACGGCCGGCTGTACGAACTGGCCGCGTAACGCGCGTCGAACAGGTTGTCCGCCTCCAGCCGGAAGCGCAGCCACGGCGCGACGGGCGCCTCCACCGCGGCCTTCGCCTCGCCCGCCCGGATCGACGTCGCCGAACACCGCGCCGGCGGGTCCCTTCAGCACCTCGATCCGCTCGACCGTCGCGGGGTCGCGCGGCGGCGCCATGCCGCGGTTGGCGACGAAGCCGTCGACGTAGAATTCGGCGCCGCCGTCGGGTGTCCCGGTAAAACCGCGAATGGCGAAATTGTCGAGCACGCCGCCGCGATTGTTCTGCTGACTGAAGCCACTCACTAGCTCCAGCGTGTCGCTCAGCCGATAGGTGCCGGCAGCCTCGAGCACGTCGCGTTCGAGCGAGCGGCTCGACTGCGACATGCGCTCGGTCGCGGGATCGGACGAGAGCGTGCGATCCACCGTACGGCGCATTCCGAGGACCACGATGTCGGTCCGCTCCTCCGTTTTCTCCTGTGCCTCCGCCGCTAGCGGGGCGGCACCGAAGGCAAGCGCCAAGCCGAAAGCGGAAGGACGACGCGGGCGGGACACGAAAATCAGAGACATGCGGGCTCCTGAGGCACGACGACCATAAGGTGCCGAGATGATTGGTATGTTGCAACATTCCATACCGCCATCGCGCTGCGACGCAACACCATGCCGGATTGCGTCAACCAATGACTCGTCTACCGATCATTGATCACTGCTGTCAGGCGCGCAAGGCTAGCCTGAGGCGACACCGCCCGGGGTGTTGGGCTAGATCAGAGACGAGCGTGGGCGACAACGCTAGCTAGGCCAGGTGTTACGTTGTAACGCCGCCCGTCGTCGATGAGACAGCTGAATTGGTCGGAGCGGAATGATTTTAGGTGCGCAACCGAGATGGCGCAGGCGAGGGGTGTCAGCAGTGGCGCTGCCGGGACACCGCCCGTGACCATCCCGTTTCTCCCGATCGCGTTCGGCATCGCCGCCAGCGCGGCGACGATCGCCGGCGGCCTGCTGGCGTTCCGATTGGCCGATCGGATGACCGCGATCCTGGCGATCGCGGCAGGCGTCGTGCTCGGCGTGGCGTTCTTCGACCTTCTGCCCGAGGCGCTCGAGTTTGCCGAGGGGAGCTACACGCATCGAGGCACGATTGCGCTCGCGGCACTTGGCTTCGCCGGTTACCTCCTGCTCAGTCGCCTTCTCGCCACGGCGGAAAAGCGGGTTCGATGGCAGGCGCATCTCGGGCCGGCCAGCCTGACGTTACATAGTTTTATCGACGGATTGCTGATGGGCATGGCCTTTCAGATTGCGCCGGAGATTGGCTGGGCCGTCGCACTGGCGGTGCTGACGCACGACCTGGCTGACGGGGTCAACACGGTCAGTCTCGCGCTCTCGATCGCGCATCGCGGGCTGGCGGTGAGATGGCTTGTCGCCAACGGCCTGGCCCCGCTCGCCGGCGCGGCGACCGGGCTACTGATACGGCTGCCGGACGCGGTGTTCGCCCCGCTGATGGCGATCTTCGCCGGCGTGTTCCTCTACATCGGCGCGTGCGAGTTGCTGCCGCGGAGCCTGGCGAGGGACGGACGCCTTCGTACCACGTGCGCGGTGTTGGCGGGGGTCGCATTGATGCTGGCGGTCACGCGGTACGCCGGCTAGGTTCCAATCTGTTAGGTAGAGGCTCCGTCGGGCGCATGCCGGGATTCAACGCCACGGAGGTGACGCTCGGGGCGCATGGCTCCCTCCCGCGCAGGCGCATGTCGGTGGCGATCCGGGAGCAGTTGGGACGAAGGTGCTGACGGACAATTACGCAACGTGCTGTTCAAACTGACCCACCTTTGGCAATCGGACGTGCCGCCCGACGAAGGACGGTGCGATGGCCAATCTTGTGGGTGGAAGCACCGATTTCCTGATGGAATTTGTTCAAGCTAGAGCCTTGGGTGAAGATATGGTACAGCAAGAAGGATTTAATTATGCATGGCGATCTCGCAATCGTGTCATGCGATGTGCATTTCATCAGTCAGGAGGACAGCTACATTTTCGTCAACAAGAGCTTTGTGTTTAAGGAATGCGAGGACGGCAAGATACGGAGGATCATACACCAATCGTCGTTACCGTATTAACCTGATTTACCCCGTCTCACCTAATGGACTTAGGATCAGGACTTGTTGATCACAGTCAGAAGATGACGGTGGCAGCGAGGCCAAGGGCGGCGAAGAAGGCTTCGGGGCAGCGATCGTGTCGGGTGGCGGCCCGGCACCCGTCTTTGAGGCGGCCATGAATTCCGACGCGGCTGCGGCACCGGCAGCGGCGCTTGTCGTATCTAACTGGCCCAATGCGCAACATGCGATCCGCGTACGGGGCTGAACGCCCGGGGCCTCAAGACAGTCCCTGACCAAATCAGCGTCCTAGCCGCCCCGGTCGCCGAGCAGCCAATGCGCTTTTGGTAGCTCGTCCATCAGCGCTGCCGCGCCGGTGTAGTCGCTGACTTGCCCAGCGGTCTTGAAGATGCTCCAGCGGCGGCCGTTCGCGTCGGCGATGGCATGGAGCTTCGTTTTCATGCGTTCGAGAAGGAGGCCGAGATCTCCATTGTAAACCGCAAGCTCGATGCCGCGAGATACGCGTTGATGTATGTCGCGTCGACCATGACGGTCTTGAGCTCGGCATCGCCCCCAGCCAGCCCCTCCATCATGCTCGTGAGTACACCTCGCTCCCCGCAACGTTTCCGCCGGTTGTACAGCGCTTGTGAGGAGCATAGGCGCTGGGCAGATCGCGCTAGCGCAGGCCATTGCGATTGATGAATATGGTGCCGCTTAACACCCGCCGGTCATCCACCCGAGGCTTATGATGGCCTCGCGAAAAGCACGGTCGCAGCACTTAATCTGCTCGTCCGTCAGCCCGAAAAGGGGCGCTCAATCGAATCTCCTTACAGAGCCGGATCCAGGTCACAACGCTCACATCAATGAGCCCTGACACTAACCATTCCTCATCGCTGACTTCATCCAAACAGGTAGGACCGATCTTGCCCAGCCACTCCGACCAAAACGAAACATACTTTTTTCTGGGATCTGGCCGCACCTCGCCGTGCTCCAAAAGCACCTCGTGAATGACTTTCCCTCATATCGCCTGTTTCTCATTCACGACCAAATGCTATTAGCAGCAGATTACTTGTGCAGAGCGGCCCAATTCGGGACTCAGCAATTTTCGACCGATTTAAAGATTTAGTGGCGACAATGGGTAGGCAAATCAAAGTGGCTCCACGTGCCCGTAACCATCTTGAACACGACGCCAGCCCAAAAACCTGCCGGCACCTCGGGCCCAACGTGTTGCTCGCCATGGTGAGCGGAGAAAATGTTCTCCGCCAGCCAGCTACTTCAGCGGTAGCGACCCATCGTCACCTTCAACACCTGCGGGCGGGCGGCCAGATTGATCCCGTAGTCGGTCTGGTCGCCGTTCCAGACCCGCGATGTCACCCACCGACCCTTGTCGAAGCTCCCCTCTTCGACCCGCAGCATCATCGCGCCGGGCATCTTGTCGGTCGCGTCGATCTGAACGCGGACATGATCCCCGACGATCAGGAATTCGTCGGCGGAGAGCTGCGCGACGGCCATTCCGCCGATCGGCTCATGGGCCCACGGTGCCGGGTCGGCCTTGAGCCACGTCCAGTCGCGCATCCCGAACTGCCATTCGCCCCAGGAGGCCTTGATCGTCCACGCGCCCATGCGCGTGGATTGGGCCGCGCCATCGTCGGGCTTCGCAACGCCCCAGGTCGGACGCTCATAGGCGATCCGCGCCCAGTCGCGCATGATCGAGCCGAACATGGCGTAGGTCAGTGTCAGGGGTGCGAGCGTCGCGTCGCTCAGGTCGCGCGCGCCGAGCGGGAAGTTGAAATAGCCGCTGTCGTCCATGCCGAACGGCGCATAGCCGATCGCGCCGCGGCCCAGCGCCGCATAGGCATAGCGGTGGAAGTCCCGCGCATTGCCGACCTCGGGTACCATCAACGCGTTGTCGGGGCGGGCATATTGGTCGAGGTACGCCGTCGCGTTGGCGCTCTTGCGGTCATAGATGTCGGGCGCGGCGAAATCGACGTGCGGCGCGGCGGCTTTCCAGATGTCGAGCACATCCTGCTGCGGCCCACCGCTCGCCACGCCGTCAGGGTCGGGGACGTTCGACGGGCCGGCGAGCGCCGCGTTGACGTACATCGGTAGCGGTTTGACCGCCTTGCCGGCCGCGGCGATCGCATCGACGTAGGAGGCGACGTACCAGGTGTTGAACGCGCGATCGGCCTGCGCGCCGAAGACCTGCGACCATGTTCCGCTCCGCCCGACCCGTTTTGCGAGCGCTCCCGGAATGGCCTTGGCGAACAGCGCATCGGCGACCGGGGCGTAATCGCGAGGGTTGCGGTAGCTGCCGGTTTCGTTCTCGGGCTGGACCATGATGACGGTATGCTGCGGATCATGATCGCGGAGGTATTCCATGACCTTGACGAACGCCGTGCGATCCGCCGCCAACGTCGCGGCACCATGCGGGCTAAGCACGCCGTGATCGCTACCATCGCGCTTCTTCATTCGCGGAAAGCGGCGATTGTCGAGCTTCACCCAATCGGGCGTGTAGGCAGGGGACGTGTTCTTCCACGTCCCGAACCACAGCAGCACGACACGCTTATCGTGCGCGCGCGCCTGGTCGAGCAATTGCTGGAGGAAGGAGAGATCGAAGTGGCCTTCCTGCGGTTCGACCTGCTGCCAAGCGATCGGCACCTCGATCGTGTTGGCGTGGATGCGATCGAGTACCGGCCACGCGGTTTTCAGCACTTCTGGGTAGTTGCTTGAATTATTGACCTGCCCCCCGAGGATCGTGAAAGGCGCGCCGTCTACGATCAGCGCATGACGACCGTTGCGGCTCTCCAGCCGGGGAAGTTGCGCGGCAGCGACATCGGCGGTCGCAAGCAGCAGCCCCGCGGCAATGGTGGTACGTCCGATCATTTCCTCTCCCCCGTCACCTCGGCCGAGGTCGACTTGTGCAGCGGTGCATCCTGCCGCAAAGGAATGGTAGCGCTACGAACGCTGAACGCAACGGGGAGTGAGTGATGATCGGGCAGGCGGATCGGATCGAGGGCAGGCGCGTGTGGCGTGCCACGCTGTTGGGGGCGGCCGCGCTCGTTTCGGCGTCCGCGTCGGCAGCGCCGCTTGCCACCGTGGATCGCAATGGCGCGCTGGTCGCGGTCGAGCCGTATGCGCCGAACATCGTTCGCGTCACGATCGCACTGGAGCGCAAGCTGGCCGATGCGCCGCCGGGTGAGGGACCGAATGCGAGCGCCGATTTCGCCGGCTGGCAGCATCGCACCGACGCGGCCGGCGACGTTTTTGCTTCATCGGCGATGACGGTGACCGTCAAGGCGCAGCCGTGGCCGGGCGCGCCGTCGCAGATGCAGCGTTATTTCGCGCCGTCTTTGCCGCCGGTGTCGATCGCTTTTGCGGATGCCGGAGGGCGGGGGTTGACCGAGATGAAGGGGTGGGAGCGGGCGCCGCATACCGTCACCGGCGAGCAGACGTTCAAGGTGGGCGCCAGCTTCTCGGTCCAGCCGAACGAGCATTTCTATGGGCTGGGGCAAAATCAGGAAGGAATTCTGGACCTTAAGGGACGCACGATCGACTGCCGGCACAATTACGACGCGCCGGCGGGCGAGACGGTGTGCGTGCCGTTCATGGTCACGAACAAGGGCTACGGGATCGTTTGGGACAATCCTTCGGCGCTTACGGTCTCCGCCGGCCTCAATAATAGCACCCACTTTCAGTCGAACGTGGGCGAAAGAGTCTCGTTTTTCGTCATCACGGGCGCAACGAGTGACGACTTGTACGCCGGTTATGCGAAGCTGACCGGCACGACCCCGCTGCCCCCGAAGGCCGCCTTCGGGCTGATCCAGTCCAAGGCGCGCTATGAGACACAGAAGGAGCTGCTCGACATCGCCGACGGCTATCGGCGGCGCGGCTATCCGCTCGACGTGATGGTGCTCGACTGGTTCTACTGGACGCGGATGGGCCAGCTCGACATCGACCGGACCTTCTTCCCCGACCCCAAGGGGATGAACGAGGCGCTGAAGGCCAAGGGCATGCGCTCGATCATCAGCGTCTGGCCGCGGTTCGAAAAAGAGTCGCGCTATTACGACATGCTGGCCGCCAAGGGCTGGCTGCTCCAGCACAAGGACGGCACGCCCGTCGACGGGCTGGCGGTCCGGTCCGACCGCGCGGGCGCGCTGATCGATTCGACCAACCCGGAGGCACGCGGCTGGTTCTGGGAGAAAATCCGCGACAACCTCGGGTCGCAGGGTTTCGAATGGTATTGGCTCGACGAGACCGAGCCCGATCTGGTCCCGGACGGCTACCATTATTCGATCGGCACCGGCGATCGCTTCCACAATCTGTTCCCGCTGGTCCATACCGGCGGGGTGGCGCAGGGCAGCGCGCGCGATCGGCCCAACCTGCGCAACCTGATCCTGTCGCGTGCCGCCTATCTGGGCGTGCAGCGGACGGGGGCGCTGTTCTGGTCGTCGGACGTGCAGTCGACGTGGGAGGTGCTCAAGCGACAGGTGCCCACCGGCCTCGGCTTCACCGCGAGCGGCATGGCCTATTGGAGCAGCGACACCGGCGGGTGGCAGTGGCCGAACGGGCCGGTCGCGCCGCGCCCGGTGCTGCTCGACCCGGCCGGCGCGACCGCGATGGGGGCGAACTATCCCGATTACCCGGAGCTGTTCGCGCGCTGGTTCGCGTACAACAGCTTCACGCCGACGCTGCGGATCCACGGACAGCGCCCCGCAACCGCGATCTGGGAATATGGCGCGGCGGCCGAGCCGGTGCTCGCGAAGTTCCTGAAGCTCCGCTACGCGCTGATGCCGTATCTCTATTCGCTGGGGTATGGCACCTACAAGACCGGCGCGCCGTTCATGCGCGCGCTGTTCATGGACTTCCCCAACGATCCGAACGTGGCGACGATCGGCGACCAATATATGTTCGGGCCGGCGTTCCTGGTCGCGCCCGTGACCGATCAGGGGATCACCGAGCGCAAGGTGTATCTGCCGGCGGGGGCGGACTGGTACGATTACTGGACGAACCGCCGCTATACCGGCGGGCAGACGATCACCGCGGCGGCACCGATCGACCAGATCCCGCTGTTTGTGCGGGCGGGCTCGATCGTCCCGTTCGGCGCAGCGGTGCCGAGCACCGCGACCGACCAGAAGCTGGAGCAGATCCGCGTCTATCCGGGGCGTAGCACCAGTTTCACGCTGTACGACGATGACGGGACGACCAACGATTACCGCACCAAGGGCGGGCGTAGCGCGACGCTGACGTGGGACGATGCCGCGGGTCGGTTGAGTGCATCGGGGAAGCTGCCGAGCGGGCAGGATGCGGCGGGGTTGGCGCAGGTGGTGAAGTAACCTTGCTGCGTCGCGCTTGGCTCCAAGGCCTCGCTTGATCGCGCGCTCAAAGAAGAAGCGGGGCCCCGGATCAAGTCCGGGGCGACGGAAACGGAGAGGTTAGCGGCGTTGCGCCGCTTCGCCGTCGATCGACCATTCCCACAGGCCGGCACCGGGCGTCGCGACGGTAAGCCGCAGATAGCGTGTGGTGACGGGGTGGCGCAGCGTCACCGGGGACCCCTGATGCTCGCCCGGTGCGAGCAGCCGCGTCCAGCGCTTGCCGTCGCGCGAGGTGTCGAGGGCGTAGCGGTAGCGGCGGGTCGCAAATTCCGGGCGGAGGCGGCTACCGGCGACCTGACGGACCGTGCCGAGATCGGCGACGATCGTGCCCGTTCCGCTCGCGGGGGCCCGCCACAGCGTCGCGTAATTGTCGTCGGCGGCCTTGGTCGTCTCGCGGCCACCGACCGGCGTCCACGTCAGTCCCCGATCGCGTGCGGCGGCGAAGCCCGCGACCGCGCTGCCGTGCGTCGGGCGGACGGGCACGAACGTACCGTCGTCCGCGATCGTCAGCGGATCGACCGCCACCTGTCGCAACACCGTATCGCCGGATTGCGGCCACGGCAGCGACTGGCGGTGGTAGAGAATGTAGTTTTGCCCCTGCGAGCGGAACACGGCGTGGTGCCCGGGGCTGACGATGTCGCGCGCGGCGTCGGTCTGGAGCAGCGGGCTGTTGAGCGCCTCGTGGAAGGGGCCGAACGGCGTCGCGCCGATCGCGTAGCGGACCTTGTACGTGTCCCTGGTGGTGTTGCCGTCGCTGTACGTGAGCAGATAGCGGCCCTTGGCCTTCACCATGAACGGCCCTTCGAAGTAATTCGCCGGGGTCACGTCACGCGGTGTGCCGTCGAAGGTGACCATATCGGGCTTGAGCCGGACCACGAAGCAATGACCGTTGGTCCAGTTGAGCCCCGATCCCCAGTAAAGATACGCCCGACCGTCGTCGTCGATGAACGCCTCGGCATCGATCATGTGATAGGCGGGTGCGAAGTCGCGGGCGATCAGCGGCTTGCCGCCGTTGGCGTCGCGCCACGGACCGGCGGGTGCAGGGGCAGTGCCGACCCACACCTCGCTGCCGACCGACACGTACATGAACCAGCGACCGTTCGCGGCGCGGACCACCGACGGCGCCCAGACCTTCGAATCGCCCGAGGTCGGACTGGTCGCGGCGGCCTTGGTCGGCCAGTTCGGCGTCGAGAAGCGCCAGTCGCGGCCGTTCTCCGACGTCCACAGCCCGAGCCGTTTGTCGCCCCACGGATCGATCGTCGCGAAGATATACCAGCGGTCGCCGTCGTGGACGATCGAGGGATCGGCGAAGTAACCGGGGAGCAGCGGGTTGCCCGCCCCCGGCGCGTCCCAGCGCGCGGGTTCGTCGGCGGCGAGCGTCAGCGGCGCGGCGAGCAGCAGCAGCGCGGGCGCGAAACGGTGCAGATGGGCAGTCAGGCGGGGCATGGCAGGTCCTTCGCGCCATCGCGGCGCAGGATGAGGGTGACGATCGCACGCGCGGGGGCGAGCGTTCCCGGCACGCAGGTCGCGCGGCGGGTCGCATCGGTGACGACCATCTGCGTCGTCCAGCCGGCGGGCAGCGCGAGCTGGCGCGAGGTGACGCCGGGGTTGACGTGGACGAGCGTCAGGCGTCGTCCGTCCGGCGACAGTGCGCCGATCGTGTCGAGATCGTCGACGGGGACCAGCCGGTCGCCGGGGCGGATGTAGCGGCTGAACTGCGCCATCGCCCAATATTTCTGCGTGACATGGATCGCATGGGACGCGGTCGCGGGGCTGCGCAGGTCGGCCTTGACCAGCCCCCAATTGCTGCCCTTCGCGCGGTCGACGGTGCTGAGCGTCTCGACCGCCTGCCAGAACACCCAGGCGGCGGGCTCCAGCCGCTTGATGTCGAGCACGATATGCTCGGCCATCGCCAGCGGCGAGGCCATGCCGGCGAAATCCTCCGGGTCCTTGTCGAGCGGCGCGTCATTCTCGCTCATCCACAACCGGATGCCGGCGGCGCGGGCGGCGTCGCGCACGCCGGTCTGGTGGATGGTGCCATAGCTGTGGACGTTGAGCTGCCCGATCCGCGCGCGCGTGGCGGCGGGATAGGCCGCCCAATCGGCGAGGAAGAGCACCGAATTGGTCTCGTCCGGCGCGGCGACGACGGTCTTCAGCCCCTGCGCCTTGAGCGCGGCATCGGTGGCGTCGACCATCGCGGCCTGTCGCGCCGGGCTCCAGTGCGCGCCTTCCTGCTTGTTGGCGGCGAACCAGTAATCGGTGTTGGGCTCGTTGACCGGCGAGAGCGTGCGGAAGGTGATGCGGTGGCGCTTCTGCAATTCGGCCACGCTGCGCGCGAGATAGGTTGCGAACGGCTGTTCGAAGCCGGGACGCAGATTGTCGTCGGTGGCCTTCTCGGCCCCCGAGACGCGACCCGAGACGGTCATGAACCACGGCGGCGAATTGGAGAAGGCCTCGAAGATCGGCGTCTTCACGCGATCGCGGATCGCGTCGAGCCACCAGCGCTGGCGCTGATCCTGCGACCAGTCCCACATCGCCGGATCATCGGCGCGCCACCAGTCGCGGCCTTGCACGCCGGAGGGTTGCCGCCAGAAGCCCGGTACCGCGCCGCCGGGACGCAGATACGGCTTGGTGCCCGCGGCATTGCCGCCGCCGATATTGTAGCGCGCGATCGTCCAGCCGAGGCCGTCCTTGCCGTAGAAGAGATCGGCAAGCCGCTCGCGCTCCGCATCGGGCCAGCCGCCGGTGACGTCCGCGAACCACGCGAGTGCGGTGCCCCAGCCTTCGAACGTCGTCGAAGGGCGGTCGACCGCCGGGCGCAGCGTGACGGTGACGGCGCGCTCCTGCGCGGCGACGGGAGCGGCGAGCGCGGCCAGCGACGTCGCAGCGGCTATCAGCAATCGACCCGGAACAGCTCTTCTCCCGCTTTTTGTAAGACAATAAGCGTGAGGGCGGCGTGGTCAAGGCAGAGTGGTGACGTGCTCCTCTACGTTCGGTGCGGCGGAGCAAGGGTCGCGGTGCGGGACCACATCAGCTTGCTCCGTCATCCCCCTTTAGAAGCGGTAGTCGTAATCCTCGTCCGGGCCGCCCTCGCCCTCGCGGGGCGGTCCGCGATCGTCGGGATAGCGTTCGACGGGTACGCGCTGGCGCGGCTCCGGCGGCTGCGGCAACTCGATCCCCAGCTCGCGCAGTCGGTCGACCGCATCCTCGATCGACGGTTGCGCGCCGTCGAGCGCGCGGCCGAACTGATCGAGCGCGTCGTTCATATTGTCGAGCGGCACGCCCATCTCGTCGGCTTCGGGCGCGACGACGACCGGGATGTGCAGCGCCGACATCATGAACTGCCGCCAGATCTGCGCCGGGATGCCGCCGCCGTGCAGGCCGGGGTTGGGCGAACTGTCGTCCTTGCCGACCCACACGCCGACGACGAGGTTGCCCGCAAAGCCGATGAACCAGCCGTCGCGCCCGCCCTGGCTGGTGCCGGTCTTGCCGAAGGCATCGACGGGCAGGTTGGCGTCGCGCCCGGTGCCGCGGATCGACGAGCCGAGCAACGAGCGCATCGCGTCGCGCACCTTGGCGGGCATTTCGGTGTCGCGGCCGGCGATCTTCTCATACCAGCTCGCGTTGCGACTGCCGTCGACCCCGCGCGGGGTGACCGGATAGCGGCCGTTGGCGATCGCGGCATAGGCGCCGGTCAGCTCGAGCAACGACACTTCGGCGGTGCCGAGCCCGATCGTCGCCTCGTTGGGGATCGGCGTGGTGATGCCCAGGTCGCGCGCCGCCTTGATGACGTTGCGCACGCCGACCTCCTGCGTCAGCCGCGCGGCGACGACGTTCGAGGAGCGCGCGAACGCGCGGCGCAGCGTGATCGGGCCGAGATAGCGGCCGTCGTCGTTGCGCGGCTTCCATCCGGCGATCTCGACCGGCGAATCGTCGCGGACGTCGTCGGGGGTCAGCCCGGCGCGCAACGCGGCGAGATAGACGAACAGCTTGAAGGTCGAGCCCGGCTGACGCTTCGCCTGCACCGCGCGGTTGAAGGCGCTGGTCTTGTAATCGCGCCCGCCGACCATCGCGACGACCTCGCCATCCGGGCGCATCGCGACCACCGCCGCCTGCAGCCCGCGCAGGCTCGCCTGGCGCACGACGCGCTCGGCGGTCGATTGCAGCCCGCGGTCGAGCGTCGTCTTGACGGTCGCCTCGGTGCCCGCGTCGCCGGCGACCTCGCGCGCGGTGGGGAGCACCCAGTCGGCGAAATAGGTGCCGGTCGGCAATGCGTCGGCGCGCGCGGCGAGCACGCGCTGCGGCTGGACGGTCGCGGCCTCGGCCTTGGTGAGGAAGCCGGCGTCGACCATCGCGCCGACCACCACCGCCTGCCGCGCGCGCGCGCCCTTCAGATTGCCGGTCGGCGCGAGCCGCGACGGCGCCTTGACCAGACCGGCGAGCATCGCGGCTTGTCCGACGTTCAGCTTCTGCGGGGTGCGGCCGAAATAATGCTTCGACGCGGCGGTGATGCCGTAGACGTTGTCGCCGAAATAGACGTTCGACAGATAGCGCGAGAGGATCTCGTCCTTGCTGAGCCACGCCTCCAGCCAGAAGGCGATCATGACCTCGCGGATCTTGCGCGCGGCGGTGCGGTCCGAATCGAGGAAGGCGTTCTTCGCCAGCTGTTGCGTGATCGTCGAGCCGCCCTGCCGGACCCCGCCCGAACCGACGTTCGCCCAGGCGGCGCGCGCGATGCCGCGCGGGTCGATCCCCCAGTGCGAATAGAAGCGCCGGTCCTCGATCGCGAGGAACGCTTCGCGGACGTGCGGGGGCAGCGTCTTCGCGTCGACGGGCGTGCCGATGATCGCGCCGCGTCGCGCGATCGGCGTGCCGTCCGCCGCGGTCAGCGTGATCGACGGCGGGGTCGGCGGCTTGAGCGAGCGCGACAAGGGCGCGGTGACCGCCAGCCACACGACCGCGAGCACGAACAGGACGATCGACGCGGCAAGGCCGCGGACGATCCACGTGCCCCACGCGATCCGGCGGCGACGCGGCGGCGGATCGCCGCCGTCGTCGAAGCGCGGGGCGCCGTAGCGATCGTTGTCGTGCGCGGACTCGCCGTGCCACGCGCCGAACGACGGCAATTCATCGGGCGGGCCGCCCGGATTGTCGCCGCGTGCGTGGTTGTAGCGGACGCGGCCGGTGTCGTAGGGGTCGGGGCGCATGGCTGTTGGTGTCTTACGCTGATATAACAGTTGTCGCAAGCCTCGCCCGCGTGAACGAAGGATAGCCAAATGCAGGATGATGCGAAAGGCGCGCGCGCGCCGCTGGTGGTGGGGATCGGCGGGACGATCGGCGGCGTGTCGTCGACCGAGCGCGCGCTGAAGATCGCGCTGGGCGAGGCGGCGGCGCAGGGGTTTCGCACGCAGATGTTCGGCGGCGCCGACATGGCGCGGCTGCCGCTGTACGATCCGCGCGCGACCTCGCGGACGCCGGAGGAGCAGGCGTTCGTCGAGGCGGTGCGGCAGGCGTCGGCGGTGATCATCTCCAGCCCCGGCTATCACGGCAGCATCTCCGGCGTGGTGAAGAACGCGCTGGACCTGCTGGAGGAAACCGCCCGCGACTCGCGGCCGTATCTCGCCGACATGCCGGTCGGGCTGATCGCGACTGCTTATGGGTGGCAGGCGACCGGCTCGACGATCGCGGCGCTGCGCTCGATCGTCCATGCGCTGCGCGGGTGGCCGACGCCGTTCGCCGCCGCGATCAACACGCAGGTGACGCGCTTCGACGACGAGGGCGGGGCGAGCGATCCGGCGGTGGTGGAGCAATTGCGGCTGATCGGGCGGCAGGTCGCGCGGTTCGCGCCGCTGTCGGGCGGCGGCGTCGCGGCATGACGCCGGCGGTGCGTCCGCGGCGAAGCGCGCTGTTCCTGCCGGCCTCGAACGCCCGCGCGATCGAGAAGGCGCGGACCTTGCCATGCGATGTGGTGATCCTCGATCTGGAGGATGCGGTTGCGCCCGCGCAGAAGAACGCAGCGCGCGCGGCGGCGACCGCGGCGGTTCGCGAGGGCGGATTCGGGGCGCGTGAGCTGGTGGTGCGGGTGAATGCGCTCGACACCCCGTGGGGCGCGGAGGATCTGGCGGCGCTTGCCGGGGCCGGGGTGGACGCGGTGCTGCTGCCCAAGCTGGAAGACCCGGCGACCTTGGCGGACGTGCGCGCCGCGCTGGGCGACGGACCCGCGCTCTGGGCGATGATCGAGACGTGCGAGGGGGTGTTGCGGCTGCCCGCGATCGTCGCTGCTGCGGCAGCCCACGGGCTGACGGCGCTGGTCGCGGGGACGAACGATCTGGCGCGCGAGTTGCGGTGCCGGGTCGGCGCCGACCGCGCACCGTTACTGCCCGCGCTCGCGCAGATCGTGCTGGCGGCGCGGTCGCGGGGGTTGGTAGCATTCGACGGCGTCATCAACACGCTCGACGATCAGGCGGCGATCGCGGCGGAATGCGCGCAGGGTCGCGATTACGGGTTCGACGGCAAGACGTTGATCCACCCGGCACAAATCGCGGCGGCGAACGCCGCGTTCGGGCCGTCCGACGCCGAGGTTGCGGCGGCGCGGCTGCTGGCGGCGGCCTTCGACGGGCGCGAGGACGAGGGCGCGATCCGCGTCGACGGGCGGATGGTGGAACGGCTGCATCTGGAGGAGGCGCGGCGGACGCTGGCGCTGGCCCGGGCGATTTCCGGACGGGATTAGCGTATGTCCGTCATTCTCACGAAGGCGGGGATCCAGAAACGCTGACGTTGCGGCTCACGAAGACCTGCGCGTCTGCATCCCCGCCTTCGCGGGGATGACGATTACGTTCGGCAATATCCTTCGCCCGGTTTGACGATCAGGCAATCCTTTTTGCCCGCCAGCCATTTGAGCCCGGTCGCGTCGCCGTTCCCGGGCACTGCGGTTTCCGCCACGCCATTGCGCAGGAACCGTAAGCCTTCGGCGGTGACCGATCCATCGAATTTGCCGTGGTGGTCGAGGTCCCATTGCATGTCGAGCGTCACGCCGCCGGCCTCGCGGCGGGTGACGTCGAGGTACATGCCCTCCACCCCGATCCAGCGGCCGAGGTAGCGTTCCTCGCGCGCGGCGGTCGCCGCGGGCTCGACCGCATTGTCGCGCGGTGCCGCGACGGGACCAACGCGTTCGGTGGGCGTGCCGCTGGGCGACGGGTCGGGCGCCGGCTGCGCACAGGCGGCCAGCGCGAGCGGGGCGAGCAGGAGCGGAAAGCGCGTCGTCATGGTACATCAACCAGCAGTGTCGGGCCTGCGTTCCGGGTAGCTTTGGCGCGCGCGGATCGCTAGAGCGCGGCCATCCTATCATTCCGGGAGTCGATCCTTGCGTATCGCCATCGCCTGCGACCATGCCGCCGTTCCGTTGAAGGACGATCTGCGCGACTGGCTGGCGAGCGAGGGGCATGAGGTGATCGACCTCGGCACGCATGGGGCCGCCAGCGTCGACTATCCGGATTACGGCCGCCGCCTGGCCGATGCACTCGCGGCGGGCGAGGCGGAGCGCGGCGTCGCGATCTGCGGATCGGGAATCGGCATCATGATCGCCGCCAACCGCAACCCGGCGGTGCGTTGCGCTTTGGTGAGCGAGCCGCTGTCGGCTGAGCTCGCGCGCGCACACAACGACGCCAATGCCATCGCGTTCGGCGCGCGGCTGATCGGCCCCGAAATGGCGCGCGCCTGCCTTCGCACCTTTCTGTCCACGGATTTCCTCGGCGGGCGCCATGCCGCGCGCGTCGACATGCTCAAGGAGCCCGCATGAGCACCAACCCGACCTCGCTTTCCGACATCCAGCCGGATGGTTTCTTCACCCGTGGCCTCGCCGACGCCGACGCGGCGGTGTTCGCCGGCGTCGAGCACGAGCTGACCCGCGAGCAGACGCAGATTGAGCTGATCGCGTCGGAGAATATCGTCAGCCGCGCCGTGCTGGAGGCGCAGGGCTCGGTGTTCACCAACAAATATGCCGAGGGCTATCCGGGCAAGCGTTACTATCAGGGCTGTCACCCGTCCGACGAGGTCGAGCAGCTCGCGATCGATCGCGCCAAGCAGCTCTTCAATTGCGGTTTCGTCAACGTCCAGCCGCATTCGGGTGCGCAGGCGAACGGCGCAGTGATGCTGGCGCTGGTCAAGCCCGGCGACACGATCCTGGGGCTGAGCCTCGACGCGGGCGGGCACCTGACGCACGGCGCGCGCGCGGCGATGAGCGGCAAGTGGTTCAACGCCGTCCAATATGGCGTGACCGCCGACACGCATCTGATTGATTATGACGCGGTCGAGAAGCAGGCCGTCGAGACCCAGCCGAAGCTGATCATCGCCGGTGGCTCTGCGTACCCGCGCCACATCGACTTCGCGCGCTTCCGCGCGATCGCCGACAAGGTCGGAGCGTATTTCATGGTCGACATGGCGCACTTCGCCGGGCTGGTCGCGGGCGGCGTCCACCCGACGCCGTTCGGCCATGCGCATGTCGTGACGACCACCACGCACAAGACGCTGCGCGGCCCGCGCGGCGGCATGGTGCTGACCGATGACGAGGCGATCGCCAAGAAGATCAACTCGGCGGTGTTCCCGGGGCTGCAGGGCGGGCCGCTGATGCACGTCGTCGCCGCCAAGGCGGTGGCGTTCGGCGAGGCGCTGCGCCCTGAGTTCAAGAGCTATGCCGCGGCGGTGGTCGAGAACGCCAAGGTGCTGGCGGCGACGTTGAAGGAGCGCGGCGCGGATCTCGTGTCGGGCGGCACCGACACACATCTCGCGCTGGTCGATCTCACCCCGCTCGGCATCACCGGCCGCGATGCGGACGAGGCGCTGGAGCGTGCCGGCATCACTTGCAACAAGAACGGCATCCCCAACGATCCGCTGCCCCCGGTCAAGACCAGCGGCATCCGCGTCGGCTCGCCCGCGGGCACGACGCGCGGGTTCGGCACCGCCGAGTTCCGCGAGATCGGCAATATGGTCGCCGACGTGCTGGATGGTTTGCGCGAGAAGGGCGAGGGCGGCGACGCCACGGTCGAGGCGAACGTGCGGGAACGTGTTCGCGCGCTGTGCGCTCGTTTCCCGATCTACAGCTAAGGAGAACGATCGGTGGCCGATTTCGACAGCAAGGTGAACGAAGTGCGCGGCACGGTGAAGAACACGCCGGGGCTGGGCAAGAGCATGGCGAAGTGGAGCGCGCTGGGCGCGGTGGTGGCGATCCCGCTGCCGGTGGTGGGGCCGATCTTCGGCGCGATCGCTGGCGCGGCCTGGGCCTATCACAAGGGCACCAAGAACAAGTGACCCGCTGAATGCGCTGCCCTTTTTGTGGACATGACGCCAGCCAGGTGAAGGACAGCCGCCCCACGGACGATGGGGCGGCGATCCGGCGGCGGCGGCAATGCGAGGGCTGCGCGGCGCGCTTCACCACCTTCGAGCGCATCCAGTTGCGTGATCTGACGGTGGTGAAAAGCGAATCGCGGCGCGAGCCGTTCGACCGCGAGAAGCTGCTCCGCTCGATTGCGATCGCGGCGCGCAAGCGGCCGGTGGAGCCGGTGCGGCTGGAGAAGCTGGTCAGCGGCATCCAGCGACACCTCGAGACGAGCGGCGAGGCCGAGGTGTCGGCCAAACGGATCGGCGAGATGGTGATGGAGGGACTGAAGGTCCTTGATTCGGTCGCTTATATCCGGTTCGCTAGCGTCTATCGCGAGTTCAGCGAGGCGCGGGATTTCGAGGAATTCGCGGGGAGCGTGGAGGAAGCGGGGCGGGGGTAAAGCTCGATTTGACATCCCCACCGTTCGTCCTGAGGAGAGGCTGAGCTTGTCGAAGCCTCGTCTCGAAGGACCCGCCCCGCGTGAGTTTCTACACCTACCTCCTGCGCTGCGCCGACGGCAGTTACTACGTCGGGCATAGCGACAATCTCCAGGCGCGGATCGGCGCGCATCAATCCGGCGAAGTACCGGGCTACACGCAGAATCGTCGTCCCGTCGAGTTGCTGTGGTCGCAGCACTTTCCCACGCGCCATGAGGCACTCGGCGCCGAGCGGCAGATCAAGGGGTGGTCGCGTGCCAAGAAGGACGCGCTGGTTCGGGGAGATTGGGAGGCGGTTCGATCCCTCGCGAGCCGGGCTGTCCTTCGAGACGAGGCTTCGACAAGCTCAGCCTCTCCTCAGGACGAACGGGGAATGAGCGTGGAAGGCGTGGCGGTGCCCGGCTCGGCCGCTTCTCGGGATCAAAGGGAGGCAGACGGACAGCCAGCCGCCCCGCCCCCCGTCATCGTCCTCGTCCGCCCGCAACTGGGCGAGAACATCGGCAAGGCGGCGCGTGCGATGCTCAATTTCGGGCTCGCCGAGCTGCGGCTGGTCGCGCCGCGCGACGGGTGGCCGAATCCGCAGGCCGGGCCGGCGGCGTCGGGCGCCGACATCGTGCTGGAGCGTGCACAGGTGTTCGACAGCGTGGCCGAGGCGGTCGCGGATTGCGTGCATGTCTACGCGACGACGGTGCGCAAGCGCGGGGTGACCAAGCCGGTCGTCACCCCGGCGGCGGCGGCACGGACGATCCATGCCGGGCCGGGGCGGTCGGCGATCCTGTTCGGGCCCGAGCGATCGGGTCTGGAAACCGACGATGTCGCGGTGGCGCGGACGATCATCACCGTGCCGATCAATCCCGACTTCGGCAGCCTGAATCTGGCGCAGGCGGTGATCCTGGTCGCCTATGAATGGTCGAAGGGGCAGGCGCTGGCGAGCCCGCCGGCGGTCGATGCCGATCCGCCCGCGCCGCAGGTCGAACTGGACGGGATGATCGCGCAGCTCGACGCGCTGCTCGACGACGGCGGTTATTTCTATCCGCCCGATCGCACCCCCACGACCCGGCGGATGCTGCGGACGTTGCTGACCAAACCGGGCTGGTCGAGCCAGGAGGTGCGGACCGTGCGCGGGATCCTGTCGACGCTGGTGCCCAAACGGCCGCGCGACGGCTGACGTCAGTCGATGCGGGGCGAGGGTGGCCGTCCGTCGCAATAGGACGTCGCCGGATCGCGCAGCGACAGACCGGCCGATACCGCGCGTCGGATGATCAGGCGGATCGATCCGTGCTTGGCGCTCTTTGCCTCGCTGGGCTCGCCGCACGCGCTCAGGCGATCGGTCGACACCAAGAGGCCGTTCGACGTGCGCCTATAGGGGCCGCCTTCGCCGGTCAGCGGGGCGACGCGGCGCCGCACCGTCGTATCGGGGGTCGATAGTGCGCGTGCGACCTGCGCGACGCGCACCGCATGATGCGGCAGCAGCACGGGCGGCGCGTTGAAGCCGCCGATCACGCGATCGGCCTTCAACGACTGATTGTTGGCGTGCAGCACGACCGAGAAGATCGCGAGGTCGATCGGCTCCGCACACAAGGCGCGATTGGCCTCGAACAGAGCGAGGAAGAGGTCGATCGCTGCACAGAGGCCATCGGACAGCGACAGTCGCGTGGAGACGACGGCCGGCACCTTGGCCACGTCGATCAACCCCATCGCCACCGCATCCGCGAGCAGCCGCACGAAACAATCATGAGCATATCGCAGCTGCTGCCAATTGTCCGGCCGTCCCCAGAACGCGCTCGACAACGTGACGCCGTTGCGCATCCGCTCGCAGACGCGCGCTTCGAGCAGGGCGCAGATATGGCGCCGCACGGTTTCGAACGGGCGCCCTAGCGACATCGCCGCGGAATGGACCGAGATCGTGCCCCGCTGGTCCGGCTGCGACATGCTGGTGCGCAGGAGCAGGCAGAAGACCATGAACCGGTCGACGTTGCCATTGAAGTAGCGAAGGCCGGTGATGCTCATGCTGCTGTGGAATTCGGCCAGCAGCACCGCCATTGGCGGAACCGTCCGCTGATGCCACGACAGCGCGTGAATATCCCCTGGTGGAACAGTATGTTGCCGTGCAAGCGCGTAGTTCGGCACCGATTCCACCCCTTTGCCTAGCGTCACTAAGACGATTATTTTTACATTCTGGAATTATCGATCCGGCTTCGTAAGACTGTAACCGGTCCGGGCGCTTCTACTGAGGCAGGTAAAGCGCGCAAGAAAGGATGACATGCCTACGAACAAGTTCCTGTTACTGCAGCTATCCTTCAAAAGCACCTCAGAGATATGGTGAAGATTGTTTGGTCTCCAGCGTATTATCCCCGTCCAGACGACTGTACTTGCCCGTTTAATGCGAGCTAACTAGCGGAAATATAGGCGAAAGTATACCGTGGGCGAGCACGTTACCGGTATCAAAATGGGACGGCCGCAGCGGGCCGTCCCAGAATAGGAGGCGGTTATTCAGCCGGTTGCGCCGCCGACACCGCCGGTAGCGGTCGGCCGGCGAGCGCCGCATCCAGCGCGGTGCGGTCGAGTTTGCCCTCCCACCGCGCGACGACGATCGCAGCCACCGCGTTGCCGACGAAATTGGTGAGGCTGCGGCATTCGCTCATGAAGCGGTCGACGCCGAGGATCAGCGCCATGCCCGCGACCGGCACGGTCGGGACGATCGACAGCGTCGCGGCCAGGGTGATGAACCCGGCGCCGGTGACGCCCGCCGCACCCTTCGACGAAAGCATCGCGACGCCGAGCAGCAGCAATTGCTGGCCGAGCGTCAGGTCGACGTTGCACGCCTGCGCGATGAACAGCGCCGCCAGCGTCATGTAGATGTTGGTGCCGTCGAGGT
>NZ_CAXIAM010000045.1:0-27571 GCF_964021865.1 uncultured Sphingomonas sp. | reverse complement strand
CCGACACGCGGGTATAGGTCTTGCGCAGCCGCTTGAGCAGCGCATCCTCGATCCCGTCCAGCGGGGCGTAATCCATATGCCCGCCCTCGGTGGGCAGCACGCGGTAGCGGCCGTCCTGCTTGTAGACCTGCGCCACGCCCAGCCCGGTGCCGGGGCCGCACACCGTGGTGACGCCGTCGCTCGGCAACGGCACGTCGGGGCCGCACAGATGCTCGAAATCCGCCTCGGGCAACTGCCCGACCGCATGGCCGATGGCGCCGAAATCGTTGATGATCGTCCAGGTCGACGCGCCGAGTCGCTCGGGGATCAACGATGGGCGGATTACCCACGGGTTGTTCGTCATGCGGATCACGTCGCCGGTGATCGGCGAGGCGACACCGATCGCCGCCGCGTCGGGCAACGTCCCGCCCATCCGCTCGCGGAACGCCTCATAGGCGGTCTGGAGGCTGGCATGTTCGGCGGTCTTGAGGGTGGTCGGTTCGCCCAGCGAAACGACGTGCCCGCCCTCGACCTCCGCGATGGCGAAGCGCGCGTGCGTGCCCCCGATATCGACCGCTACGACCTGCATAAACTAACTCCCTCTCCCCTTGGGGAGAGGGCTGGGGTGAGGGGGTCGCCCAGGCGACACCGCTCGTGGCAGCCCCTCTCCCAACCCTCTCCCCGCAGGGGAGAGGGCTTGAACATCAAAGACCCGCGCCCGCCAGCACCGCGCTCGCGCCCTTTTCGGCCTCGTCTGCCAGCCCGCGGAACATCCCAAACAGCTCGCGGCCCATGCCGCTGGCCGGGGCCGGCGTCGGCGCCTGTTCGCGCGTCGCCCACTCGTCGGCGGGTACCAGCGCCTCCAGCGTGCCCGCCTCGGCATCGACGCGGATCAGGTCGCCGTCGCGGATCAGCCCGATCGCGCCGCCGACCCCGTTCAGACCCGGCAGTGCCTCGGGCGAGCAATGGATCGCGCACGGCACCTTGCCGCTCGCGCCCGACATCCGCCCGTCGGTGACCAGCGCGACCTTGAAGCCGCGGTTCTGGAGGACGCCGAGCGGCGGGGTGAGCTTGTGCAGCTCGGGCATCCCGTTGGCGCGCGGCCCCTGAAAGCGGACGACGACGACGACGTCCTGCTCCAGCTCGCCATTCTTGAACGCCTCGAGCACCTCGAGCTGGTCGGCGAAGACGCGTGCGGGCGCCTCGACGATCCAGCGATCGCGCTCGACCGCCGAGACCTTGATGCACGCACGGCCGATATTGCCCTGTAGGATGCGCATCCCGCCATCGGGCGAGAAGGGCGCATCGGCCGGGCGCAGGATCGTCTCGTCGCGGCTGTCGCCCGCGGGGACCCAGGTCAGCGCATCGCCGTCGAGCGTCGGCGCGGCGGCATAAGCGGTCAGATCGTCGCCCGCGACCGTCACGATGTCGCGGTGAAGATACCCGCCCGCCAGCAACTCCTTAATGACATAGGGCATCCCGCCCGCCGCCTCGAAGCCGTTCACGTCCGCCGACCCGTTGGGATAGACGCGCGCGATCAGCGGCACCGCCGCCGACAGCCGGTCGAAATCCTCCCAGTCGATCACGATCCCCGCCGCGCGCGCGATCGCGGGCAGGTGGAGCAGGTGGTTGGTCGACCCGCCGGTCGCGAGCAGGCCGACCGCGGCGTTGACCACCGCCTTTTCATCGACGCACTCGCCGAGCGGGCGGTAATCGTCGCCGTGCGCGCCGATCTTCGCCAGCCGGTGGACCGCGGCGCGGGTCAGCTCCTGCCGCAGCTTTGTGCCCGGATTGACGAAGGCGGCGCCGGGCATGTGGAGGCCCATCACCTCCATCATCATCTGGTTGGTGTTGGCGGTGCCGTAGAAGGTGCAGGTGCCCTGCGTGTGATAGGCGGCAATCTCCGCCTCCAGCAGCTCCTCGCGCCCGCAATCGCCGGTCGCGAAGCGCTCGCGCACCGCCGCCTTGGCCTTGTTGGGCAGCCCCGAGGGCATCGGCCCGCCGGGGATCAGGATCATCGGCAGGTGCCCGAAGCGCAGCGCGCCCATCAGCAGCCCCGGCACGATCTTGTCGCAGATACCGAGCAGCGCCGCACCCTCGAACGTGCCGTGGCTGAGCGCGATCGCGGTCGACAGCGCGATCGTGTCGCGGCTGAACAGCGACAGCTCCATGCCGGCATAGCCCTGCGTCACGCCGTCGCACATCGCGGGCACGCCGCCGGCGACCTGCGCGGTCGCCCCGGCCTCGCGCGCCCAGACCTTCATCTGCTCGGGATAGCGATAATAGACCGCGTGGGCGGACAGCATGTCGTTATACGCGGTCACCAGCCCGATGTTCATCGCCTGGGCTTGCGTCTTCATCGCCTCGCGGTCGTCGGGCGTGCCGGCATAAGCGTGCGCGAGGTTGGCGCAGCCGAGCCGCGGGCGCCCGATCCAGCCCTGCTGCTCGCGTTCGATCAGCGACAGATACGCCTGCCGCGTCGGGCGGCTACGCTCGATGATTCGGTCGGTGACGGCGCTGACGGCGGGGTTCATGATCTTGCGTCCTCGTCATGCCGGGTTCGTTCCCGGCGCCTGCGACCCGCGGGGCCGTAGGGGTAAGCCTTTGCGTCACCGCGCCCTTCGGAACAAGGGCGCGGCGATGATCGGCATACGTATTCGTGCGTTCAGGCGGCCCAGTGGATGTCGACGGGTAGTTCCGCGTCGGCCAGCACGCGCCCGATCGGATAGGGCGAGCCGGCACCCTCCTTGATCGCATCCTCGATCACCTTGCGCTTGGCGTCGCCGGTCACCGCGATCATCAGCGCGCGGGCGGTGACGATGCCTTGCCGGGTCAGCGTGACGCGCGCGACCGGTGCCTCGGGCGGTAGCGGATCGGGCATCACGCCGATCGCGCGGCGTTCCTTCGGGCCGTTGAGCGCTTCGTCGTAATCGGGGCCGGGGAAGATCGACGCGGTATGTCCGTCGCCGCCGACGCCAAGCAGGCAGAGATCGAGCGGCCAGTGCAAATCCTGCATCAGCGCGTCGGCCGAGCGGCCGGCGGCCTTGTAGTCGTCGGTCGCCTTGGGGACGATTGGCATGACGCGCGCGCCCTTCGGGATGAAAATCTTGCCGAGGGCGGTGACGTTCGACAGCGCGTCGCCCAGCGGCACGATCCGCTCGTCGCCCGGAATGATCGTCACGCGCTTCCAGTCGAGCTTGGCCTTGGCGAGCTTCTCATAGGCGGGCAGGGGGGTCTTGCCGCCCGCCAGCGCGATCACCGCGGAGCCGCGCGCATCGATCGCGCTTTCGATGACGAACTGGATGTCGCCCGCGACGGCATCGGCCAGCTCGGCCGCGTCGTCATATTCCCACCATTCGATTTCGGTCATCATCTACCTCGTCGCCCCTGCGGAGGCAGGGGCCTATGTCTGTTTCCTCATGCCATACCGCCCGGAGGCGAGAGACATGGGCCCCTGCCTTCGCAGGGGCGACGGTGCTCAGGTCAATCGTCCTGCCACGTCACATTGTCCCGCTCGGTCAGCGCGATCGCGCCGGCCGGGCCCCAGGTGCCCGCGGCATAATGTTTCGGCTTGGTCTGGTTCGCGGCCCAGCCGGCGCGGATTGCGTCGATCCAGCGCCATTGCGCCTCCACCTCGTCGCGGCGCACGAACAAGGTCTGGTCGCCCTCGATCAGGTCGAGCAACAGGCGCTCATAGGCGATCCGGCGGCGCTTGCCTGCGAACTCGGCGTCGAGGCTGAGGTTCAGCGGCACTTCGCGCAGGCGGACGCCGTCACGGTCGAGCCCCGGCTCCTTGGTCATCACCAGCAACTGGACATATTCTTCCGGCTGGAGGCGGATGATAAGCTTGTTCGGCTGGAGCAGCCCGCCGCGCCCCGAGAACATCGAGTGCGGCACGGGCTTGAACTGGATGGCGATCTCGCTGCGGCGCTTGGCCATGCGCTTGCCGGTGCGCAGGTAGAAGGGCACGCCCTGCCAACGCCAATTGTCGATATGCGCCTTGATCGCGACGAACGTCTCGACATCGCTGTCGTAGCCCAGCTCCTCGTCATAGCCGCGCACCACCTTGCCGCCGACCGCACCTTCTTCATACTGGCCGGTCACGGTGTTTTGCTGCACCTCCGTCGGCTCGATCTTGCGCATCGAGCGGAAGACCTTGGCCTTCTCATCGCGGATCGCGGTGCCGTCGTACAGCGCCGGCGGCTCCATCGCGATCAGCGCGACCAACTGCAGCATGTGGTTGGCGACCATGTCGCGCAGCGCGCCTGCGCCCTCGTAATAACCGGCGCGATCCTCCAGCCCGACCGTCTCGGCGATCGTGATCTGGACGTTGTCGATCCCTTGCGCGTTCCAGATCGGCTCGAACATCGAATTGCCGAAGCGCAGCGTCAGGATATTCTGCACCGTCTCCTTGCCGAGATAATGGTCGATGCGGAAGATCCGGTCCTCGGGGAAGACCGAGGCGACGGTGTCGTTGATCTCGCGGCTCGACTCGAGATCGTAGCCCAGCGGCTTCTCCAGCCCGATCCGCACCGTCTCGCCGGCCAGTCCGACGCTCTGCAAGCCCTTGACCGCCGGCTCGAACAGCGACGGCGCGGTCGACAGATAGATGGCCAGACCGCCCGAGACGTCGCCGATCTTGTCCGCCAGCGCCTGAAAGGTCGTCGGGTCGGACAGGTCGACCGGCTGGAAGAAGATTCGGGCGAGGAACGACGACAACGCGCTCTCGTCCTTGCGGTCGGCCGGCAGGAACTCGTCGAGCGCCTTGTGCGTCGCCTCGCGGAACTGGTCGTCGGTCAGGTCGCCGCGCGCCGACCCGGTGATCGTCAGCCCATCGGGCAGCAACCCGTCGGCGTGCAGGCCGTAGAGCGAGGGCAACAGCATGCGCTTGGCGAGGTCGCCCGTCGCACCGAACAACAGCAGCTTGCCGACCGGGTTGCGCTCCAACTCGCGTCTCCTTCTTACAGGGTCAGGCCGGCGACGGGATCGAGACCGGCCATGATGTTCAGATTCTGCACCGCCGCACCTGCCGCGCCCTTGCCGAGATTGTCGAGCGTCGCGATCAGCAGCGCCTGCCCGGCGGCCTCGTTGCCGGTCACGCGCAGCGTCATGCGATCGGTATTGGCGTCGTCCTCGATCCGCACCGTCGTCACCGCCTCGTGCGCGAAGCGGACGACGCGGTTGCCGTCATACGCGCTGGCCAGCACCTCGGCGACATCGGTCAGCGTGGCGCGGCGCGTCAGCTGCGCGAGATGCAGCGGCACCTGCACCACCATCCCGCGATAGGCGCGCGCCACCGCCGGCTGGAAGATCGGCGCATGGGTCAGCCCGGCGTGGCGGCGCATCTCGGGCGCGTGCTTATGGTTCAGCCCCAGCGCGTAGGGGCGGAATGCCGTGTTGGTCTCGCCGCCCTCGAACTCGGCGATCATCGCCTTGCCGCCGCCCGAATAGCCCGAGGTGGCATTGACGCTGAGCAGCGCGTCGGCGTGGAGCAGCCCGGCGCGCACCAGCGGGCGGACGAGCGCGAGGAAGCCGGTCGGATAGCAGCCGGGATTGCTGACGAAGCGCGCGCCCGCGATCCGTTCGGCCTGATCGGGCTCCAGCTCGGCAAAGCCATAGGTCCAGCGATCGGCGGTGCGATGCGCGGTCGAGGCGTCGACGGTACGCGTGCGGTCATTGGCGATCATCGCCACCGCTTCGCGCGCCGCATCGTCGGGCAGGCACAGCACGACATAATCGGCGTCGTTGATGGCCTCGCGCCGCGCGGCCTCGTCCTTGCGGCGCGCCTCGTCCAGCGTGATCAGCGTGATGTCGCGCCGCGATTCGAGCCGCTCGCGGATCTCAAGCCCGGTGGTGCCGACCGCACCGTCGATAAAGACCTTCGCCGTCACTGCGGCTGCACCGCGTTGGCGTCGAGGTAGCCGACCGTTCCGTTTTCCACAGCAATCCCCCAGGCGACCCCGCCGGTCAGGTCGAGCAAGTCGAACGCAGCTCCCGCCGGCAGCGTGGCGAGCGGCGCGGCCGTTCGATCGCGCGTTTCCCGCAACACTGCCTCGCGAAGCAGGGTACGGCGGAGCGGGGCGGCATAATGCGGCGCGAAGACGCGGTCGGCGAGGCGAACGTCGGCGATGTCAGGGCGCACGGCATGCGTGCGCGGATCGAGCGCCCGCGACCGTCCGGTGAGCGCGAATCCGTTACGCTCGGGCCGCATCCCCGGAGCCGTGGGCGCGGACGGCGGCAGGGGCGGCGTCCCCTTCGCCGATGAACTGGCCGAACTCTTCAAGAAAATCTGCCCCTTCGGTCGTGCGGGCGACGAAGATGTTGCGTTTGTCGCTGTCGTCGCGTTGGCGGCGCAGATAGCCCAGCGCACCCAAGCGATTCAAGGCGCGCGTCACGACCGGCTTCGATACGTTCAATATGCGCGCCAGCCCGCGCACGGTGTGTGGGCCCGGGCGCAGGTAGACCACGAGTAATAGCGCCATCTGGCGATTGGTGAGATCGGGCTCGCCCGAGCGCACGTAATCGACCAGCGCATTCATCCACGAACTCAGTTCGGGTTGAGCCAATGTTGCCACGTCCTCGTCCCGCATCGAAAGAAGGCCGGATCATCCCGGACTTGTCGGCGGATTAACGCCCGCTTTCACCGCTGGTTTCAGCTATGTCATGAATTTGGCACGACCCTTGTCCCGCGGGGGCCGGGCGGTGCGGTTGATCCCGGCGCGCCGCTCCCCTATGTGGCCGGTGATCCGGGGCCGCCGCACGGCGGACCGCCGGCCCATTCTCGCTTCGGAATCGCGCCCAGCCCATGTTCACCTTCCTGATCGTCCTCCAGGCCATTATCGCGGCGGCGCTCGTCACCGTGATCCTGATGCAGCGGTCGGAAGGCGGCGGCCTTACCTCGTCAGGCAGCCCGTCGGGGCTGATGTCGGCGCGCGGTGCGGCCGATTTCCTGACGCGCGCCACCTCGGTGCTCGCCGGGCTGTTCATCCTGATGAGCATCACGCTGGCATTCCTGGCGGCGAGCCGCGGGGCGGTGTCGGTCGACACCTCGCTTCAGCGGCGCGCGCCGGCCGCCCAGACGCAGGCCCAGCCGCCGGTCGCGGCGCAGCCGGCGCCCGCGACCGCGGACAATGCCGTCGCCCCGGCCTCGGCCGACAACGGCGTGCCGCTGGCCCGCTGATCGCGATCGTAGCGTCGTTTCGTCGCGTGCGGGCCTCCCGCGCGCTTGCCCTTTTGCGCATTTGAAGGTTAGGGGTTGCGTCCCATGGCGCGGTACATATTCATCACCGGCGGCGTGGTTTCCTCGCTCGGCAAGGGTCTCATGGCGGCGAGCCTCGCGGCGTTGCTGCAGGCACGCGGCTATCGCGTCCGTATCCGCAAGTTCGATCCGTATCTCAACGTCGATCCGGGCACGATGAGTCCGTATCAACACGGTGAGGTGTACGTGACCGACGACGGCGCGGAAACCGATCTCGACCTCGGCCATTACGAGCGCTTCACCGGCGTCTCCGCGCGCCAGTCCGACAATGTGACGTCGGGACGCATCTACAAGACGATCATCGAGCGCGAGCGGCGCGGCGACTATCTCGGCGCGACGGTGCAGGTGATCCCGCACGTCACCGACGCGATCAAGGCGTTCGCGCGCGCCGAAACCGACGACCTCGATTTCGTGCTGTGCGAGATCGGCGGCACGGTCGGCGATATCGAGTCGCTGCCGTTCATCGAGGCGATCCGCCAGCTCAAGAACGAGGTCGGGCGCGGCAATGCGATCAGCATCCACGTCACGCTGGTGCCCTATATCGCCGCGGCCGGCGAGCTGAAGACCAAGCCGACGCAGCATTCGGTGCGGGAGATCGCGGCGCTGGGCGTGCAGCCCGACGTGATCGTCTGTCGCTGCGAACAGCCGCTTCCCGAGTCGGAGCGCGCCAAGATTGCCTTGTTCTGCAACGTGCCCGAAAGCGCGGTCATTCCGGCGCTGGACGCCAAGAGCATCTACGCGGTGCCGCTCCAGTATCACGGCGAAGGGCTCGACTCGGAAGTGCTGCGTGCCTTCGGCATCACCCCGTCGTCCGCTCCCGACCTCGGCCGCTGGGAAGACATCGTCGCACGGCTGATGCATCCCGAGGGCGAGGTGACGGTCGGCGTCGTCGGCAAATATGTCGGGCTGCAGGACGCCTACAAGTCGCTCAACGAGGCGCTGGTCCACGGCGGGATCGCCAACCGCGTCAAGGTCAACATCCGCTGGATCGACGCCGAATTGTTCGAGGGCGACGATGACGGCGAGATCGCCGCGCATCTCGAGCCGTGTCACGCCATCCTCGTCCCCGGCGCGTTCGGGTCGCGCGGTGCGGAGGGCAAGATCGCCTCGGTCCGCTTCGCGCGCGAGCATAACGTGCCCTATTTCGGGATATGCTTCGGCATGCAGATGGCGTGCGTCGAGGGCGCGCGCGATCTCGCCGGGATCACCGCCGCCTCGTCGACCGAATTCGGTCCGACCGAAGAGCCGGTCGTCGGGCTCATCACCGAATGGATGGGCGAGCGCGGGCTGGAGAAGCGCGCCGAGAACGGCGATCTGGGCGGCACGATGCGGCTCGGTGCCTATCCGGCGTCGCTGGCCGGCAACAGCGTGGTCGGCTCGATCTACGGCAGCGACTCGATCAGCGAGCGCCATCGCCACCGCTATGAGGTGAACACCGCCTATCGCGAGGCGCTGGAAAAGGGCGGGCTGGTGTTCTCCGGCATGTCGCCGGACGGCACGCTGCCCGAGATTGTCGAGCGCCCCGACCATCCGTGGTTCGTCGGCGTGCAGTTCCACCCGGAACTGAAAAGCCGGCCGTTCGAGCCGCACCCGCTGTTCGCCAGCTTCATCGCGGCGGCGGTGAAGCAGAGCCGGCTGGTTTAAAGCTCTTCCGTCATGGCGAGCGTAGCGAAGCAATCCAGGGCCGGATCAAGACGCCCGGGATTGCTTTGCTACGCTCGCAATGACAATGCCCGTGCCGCGCGGCCCATTGCCTACCGCTTACGTCCACGTTTACCTCTCGTTTACAAAGATAAATGGGAGGATGGCATGATCGGACGGGTGGCGACGCTGCTATGCGCGGCGGCGATGACGGTAGCGGCTCCGGCAGCGGCGCAGACGAATGTGCCGCCGTTTTCTTCGCTGACGGTATTCGGCGACAGCCTTGTCGACGCGGGCAATATCCGCAAGCTCGGCCTCGGCGCCGATCCGGCGCTGGGCTATGTCGACGGCCGGTTCACCAACGGGTATGATTATACCGACCTGCTGAGCCTGGCGATGTACGGCACGCCGACCGTAGCCTCGCTGAACGGCGGGACGAACTACGCCTATGGCGGCGCGCGTGCGACCGCCACCACCCCGGTGCCGGACGCGCTGGAGCAGGTTGCCCTCTACAAGGCCGCGCTGGCCAAGGGCGGGAAGGTCGATCCCAACGGCCTGTACGTCCTGAATTTCGGGGGGAACGATGTTTTCGCGGCGGTGAAGGGTATGGAGGCCGGGGTGTCCGATCCCGACGCCTTCCTGCTGGCGGCGGCACAGAATTATGCAGCGGCCGTTGACGCGCTCAACAAGCTCGGCGCGCGCAACATCCTGCTGACCGGCTTTCCAGTCGCAACGGAGGGCACGCCGCTCGCCTATTCGATCAAGGCCGAGATCGATCTGGCGCAGGAACTGGCCAAGCTCAACCTGGCGACCGACACGCGGTTGATGCGCTACAGCTATCTCGATTTCTTCCAGCGCGTGCAGGCCAACCCGAGCGCCTTCAACCTGCCGGATCCGCTGATCCTTCCCCAAGACAAGAAGCCCCTGACCACCTGCCAGGGCGCGGCGGCTCTTCCGGCGTGCACCGGCTATTTCTCGTTCGACGGCATCCACCCGACCGCCGCGATTCATCAGGCGCTGTTTGCGGACATCAACGGCAAGTTCGGTTTCGGCCTGACCGCCGTGCCGGAACCGGCAACCTGGGCGATGCTGGTGCTGGGCTTCGCCACGGTGGGCGCCGCGCTCCGCCGCGATCGTCGGCGGCGCGCGGCTGCCTGACAGCGGTCTGGCCAATCGATCGTTATTGCGAGCGGAGCGAAGCAGTCCAGAGCCGGATCAGAAGCCCCTGGATTGCTTCGCTCCGCTCGCAATGACGGGTGGAGCGGGCCACAGCCGCCCTCGTCGGGGTGCACCAAGCCGGTGTGCTGAACCAAAAAGGAAAGGCGCCCGAGCCTCGCGGCCCGGACGCCCCCACCGGCGCCTCGAAAGGGAGCAAAGAGACGCCGATCTCGGTTAGGCGGCCTGTGCTTCGTCGGTCGCCTTGTTCTCGACCGCGGCCAGCGGCGTACCGGTCTTGATCGCAATGCTCTTCGGCTTCATCGCCTCGGGCACCTCACGGACCAGATCGATCACCAACAGACCGTCGTTCAGTCGCGCGTCCTCCACGAACACGAAGTCGGCGAGTTCGAACCGCCGCTCGAAGCTGCGGTTGGCAATGCCGAGGTGGAGGAACTGGTTGTTGTCTGCCTTGTCATCCTTTTTGCCGGTCACCAGCAACAGGTTCTGCTGCGCGACGATCTCAATCTCGTCACGGCTGAACCCGGCGACAGCCAGCGTGATGCGGTAGCGGTCGTCCGCCACGCGCTCCAGGTTGAACGGCGGGTAATTTTCCGCGGCACTCCGGGCATTGGCCTCGATGAGGTCGAACAACCGATCGAAACCGATCGTGGAGCGGCGATAAGGGGTCAGATCGAAACGCATCGTCAAATCCTCCAGTGAGCTATTTGAAAGCGGCGCCCGCTGTTGCGCGACGCCCGTTCCGTGCGGCCCGGTGACCGGCACCGCACGAGCATGAATTTGGGACCGATGCGAAGCGTTTCAAGGGGTCGACAAACCCCTACTTTGTTGATGGGATATTGGAGGTGCGGCAAAGAGTCGTTTCGAGAATCAAAAGGGGTATCCGAATGTCCGTCACGCTCGCTCTGCTTCTGGCCGCCCAGGCGACGGCGCAGCAGCAACCGCCCGCACCGGTCGTCGTCGGGGAGCGGGAAACGGCGCCGACCACGCCGGGCGATCCGGACCGGACCGAGGAACAGGTGCAGCGCAGCTCGGCCGCCGCCGACGTCGTCGTCACCGCGCGGCGTCGCGCCGAATCGGCACAGAACGTGCCGATCCCGATCTCGGTCGTCGGCGTGAAGGAACTGGACGCGACCGGCAGCTTCAACGTCCAGCGGCTCCAGCAACTCCAGCCGACTCTGCAATTCTATTCGACCAACCCGCGCAATTCGTCGGTCAACATCCGCGGGCTCGGTGCGCCGCTCGGGCTCACCAACGACGGCATCGAGCAGGGCGTCGGCATCTACATCGATCAGGTTTATCTGAGCCGCGTGGCGGCGGCGACGCTCGACTTCCTCGACGTGCAACAGATCGAGACGCTGCGCGGACCGCAGGGGACGCTCTACGGCAAGAACACCGTCGCCGGCGCGATCAACATCACCAGCAAGGCGCCGAGCTTCACGCTGCAGGGCCGCGCCGAAGTGTCGGTCGGCAACCTGGAGTTCAAGCAGGCCAAGGCGTCGATCTCCGGCCCGCTGACCGACAAGGTCGCGATCCGGCTTGGCGTGTCGACCACCAGCCGCCGGGGCACGATCTACAATGTCGCGAGCGATCAGTACGTCAATGCGCAGGACAATCTCGGCATCCGCACCGCGATCCTGTGGAAGGCGACCGACGATCTCGACCTGACGCTGTCGGGCGATTATTCGCGCCAGAATCCGAACTGCTGCGCGCAGATCTTCGTGCGCGTCGGCAACACCCAGCGCCCGCTCAACCGCCAGTTCGACGCTCTCGCCGCCGCACAGGGCTATGAACCGCCCAGCCGCAACCCATTCGACCGGCTGACCGACCTCGACGCCAAGCTCAGCGCGCGCAACGAACTCGGCGGACTATCGCTGCGCGGCGAGCAGCGGCTGGGCGAGGGGACGCTGACCTCGATCACCGCCTATCGCTTCTGGGATTGGCTGCCAGCCAACGACCGCGACTTCACCGGGCTGCCGATAACCACCCTGTCGCAAAATCCGACGCGGCAGGACCAATATACGCAGGAATTCCGCTACGCCGGCAAAGCGCAGCATTTCGATTACGTGCTGGGATTGTTCGGATTCTATCAGACGATCCACACCACCGGCACGCAGCGGCAGGGGCCGGCGGCGAGCCGCTGGCTCATCAACCCATCGAGTGCGCTGTCGAACGATCCGTCGGTGCTCAACGGCCTGACCGCCGCCAACGACATCCGCCTAAAAAACTTCTCGGGTGCGGTCTTCGGCAAGCTCAACTGGAACCTGACCGACGCCTTCACGCTGTCGCCGGGCGTGCGGCTCAACTACGACGACAAGACCGGCAGCTATGTCAGCGTGGTGCGCGACGGACAGGGCAATCTGGTGCCTGCGACCGGCGGCAACGCGCGTCAGGCCGCGCAGCGCGACGCGATCCAGCCGCAGGAATTCCGCGACCAGAAATTCCGTGAGTGGAACGTCTCCTACGATCTCACCGCGTCGTACAAGCCGTCGCGCGACGTGCTGCTGTACGGCACCTATGCGCACAGCTTCAAATCGGGCGGGCTCAACCTGAACGGCGTGCCGGTCGTCGGCGGCGTGGTGCAGACGCAACTGGCGCAGGTCGCGCCCGAAAAGGTCGATCATTTCGAACTGGGCGCGAAGTCGCAGTTCTGGGACCGCAAGATCACGCTCAACGTCACCGGCTTCTGGACCGAGATCAGCGACTATCAGGCGGTGGTCAACAACAGCTCGACCTCGACGCTGCGCGGCTATCTCGCCAACGCCGGCAAGGTGCGCGTACGCGGTGTGGAGGCCGACTTTTCGGTGCGGCCGAGCGACCGCATCAACCTCTATACCAATGGTGCCTTCACCGATCACAAATACGTCGACTTCAAGAACGCGCCGTGCCCGCCCGAACTGTCGGGCGGCGGCAGCGGCGCGACGATCGGTGCGCCGGGCCAGCCGGGCACCAACAGCCCGGTGGTGTGCGACATCTCCGGCCAGTGGCTGCCGGGGATCTCCAAATTCGCTTTCTCCTACGGCGGCGAATACAATCTACCGGGCAACGTGTTCGGCAAGTCGGGCGAGGCGTATTTCGGCGTCGATGCCAATTCGCGAACCAAATTCTCGTCCAATGCCTCGCGGTCGATCTATACCGATGTTAACGGCTACACGCTGGTGAACGCGCGGCTGGGCTTCCGGACGGACAGCGGCGTCAACGTGTTCGGCTGGGTGCGCAACCTGTTCGATACCGAATATTATGAAGTGCTGGCGACGACGCCGGGCAACACCGGTCTGATCGCGGGCAATGTCGGCGATCCGCGGACCTATGGGCTGACGGTTGGGTTCGGTTTCTGAACGATCGTCGTGGCGAGCGGAGCGAAGCAATCCAGGGCGTCCTGGTCCGGCTCTGGATTGCTTCGCTTCGCTCGCAATGACGTGGGAAGGTCGTCACCGCGGCGGAGGCCGGGGCCCAGGTGGGAAGGCTCTACCGGATAACCCGCCGCACCAGCCAAGCGCCGACGGCGAAGCCGCCGGCCTGACGTCGGACGGGATCGGCGCAGGCCGACCCGCCGGCCGGTTCGGTCGCCGCGCTGCGCGCGACGTTCCGCGTCGCGGAACTGCGACCGAACGGCAAACGCCCGGGCCGTTATCCACGACCCGGGCGCCTGCGTGACGATCGCTCGTCAGCCCCCTATCCAGCCTTCTGCCCACGCGCTTTTCCCGAGGGATCAGCGGGGCTTGATGGCGTTCCCCGAACCACGGCCTTTGCCTGTGTGCCAGTGCCCGCAGGTATGCGGCGCGGCTTGTTCGCTGTCGATACAAATGAACCGCAGCAAAACCGATTGCGGCGACTCTGTGACGATTCCGCAACAGCCCCCATTGCGCATCGCCGGGTGGCTCCCTATCGCAGCCGGCATGTTGCTGTCCCGCTATGAGAGCATGATCGCGCGGCGGTATCTGCTGCCGGGCAAGGGCGAACGCTTCATCGTGCTGGTGGCGGGCTTCTCGCTGGGCGCGGTGATGCTGGGGGTCGCCGCGCTGGTGATCGTCATGAGCGTCATGAACGGTTTCCGGGCCGAGCTGTTCGACAAGATCGTCGGTCTCAACGGCCATGCCGTCGTGCAGGGCTACAACAACCGGCTCGACAATTGGCAGCGCGTCGTCGAGCTGGCCAGGGCGACACCGGGCGTGACCAGCGCGGTGCCGATGATCGAACAGCCGCTGTTCGCCACCTACAACGGTCGGGCCGAGGCGATCCTGCTGCGCGGTATGCGCCCGGAGGACATTCGCACCAACGCCACGATCCGCACCAAGATCGTCGCCGGCAGCCTCGCGACGCTGACCCCGAACAGCGGCACGGTCGCGATCGGTGCGCGGCTCGCCGAACAGCTCGGCGCGACGATCGGCTCCGACATCACCGTCATCAGCCCGCTCGGCCGCTCGACGCCGTTCGGCACGATGCCGCGCAGCGTCAGCTACCGGGTCGGCGCGATCTTCGAAGTCGGCGTCTACGATTACGACAAGGCGTACGTCGTCATGCCGCTGCAGGATGCGCAGACCCTGCTGCTGACCGGCGACACCGTCGGCATGATCGAATTGCAGACCACCAATGCGGACAAGGTCGGCGAAATCCTCGCTCCCCTCGCCAAACAGGTGCAGCCCTACGGCATCATCAGCGACTGGCGCCGCCTCAATTCGGAGCTGTTCGACGCGCTGGCGGTCGAGCGCGTCGCGATGTTCGTCGTGCTGTGCATCATCATCCTCGTCGCCGCTTTCAACATCGCCAGCTCGCTCATCATGCTGGTGCGCGCCAAGACCCGCGACATCGCGATCCTGCGCACGATGGGCGCAAGCCGCGGCGCGATGCTGCGCATCTTCATGACCGTCGGCACGACGATCGGCGTGCTGGGCACCTTTGCCGGACTTTTGCTCGGCACGGTGTTCCTGTTCTTTCGTCAGTCGGTGGTCAATTTGGTCCAGCTGGTCACGGGGCAGAACCTGTGGGACCCGTCGATCCGCTACCTGACCGAGCTGCCGTCGAAGGTCGATCCGGTCGAGGTGACGGCGATCGTCATCATCACGCTGCTGATGACCTTCCTCGCCACCGTCTATCCGGCGCTCAAGGCCGCCAATACCGATCCGGTCGAGGTGCTGCGATATGAATAGCGTACCCGCGGACTTCGACGCCGCATCCGCGGTCCTCCAGACCACCGGTCTCGCGCGCAGCTTTACGCAGGGCGAGACGACGATCCACGTCCTGCGCGGCGTCGATCTGGCGGTGCGCCCCGGCGAAATCGTCGCGCTGCTCGGGCCGTCCGGTTCGGGCAAGTCTACCTTGTTGCAGGCGGTCGGGCTGCTCGAAGGCGGCTTTTCGGGCTCGATCCGGATCGCCGGGATCGAGGCCGCCAAACTCGACGCTGCCGGCCGCACCGCGCTCCGCCGCGACCGGCTGGGCTTCGTCTATCAGTTCCACCATCTGCTGCCCGACTTCAACGCGATCGAGAATGTCGTCCTGCCGCAGCTGATCCAGGGCGCCGAGCGCGCCGCGGCCGAGGAGCGCGCCGCCGCGCTGCTCACCGCACTGGGCGTCGGGCACCGGCTGACGCATCGCCCCTCCGCGCTGTCGGGCGGCGAGCAGCAGCGCGTCGCGGTCGCGCGGGCGCTCGCGAACCGCCCGGCGCTGGTGCTCGCCGACGAACCGACCGGCAACCTCGACGAGGCCACCGCCGATCGCGTGCTGGCCGAGTTCCTGCGCCTGGTGCGTGGGGAGGGCTCCGCCGCGCTGGTCGCGACGCATAACGAGCGGCTGGCGGCGCGGATGGACCGCGTCGTCCGGCTCCACGAGGGACAATTGGAGGGCGCGGTTTGACCACAATCACCGACCTGACGGTCACCGCCGCGGACGGTGCGCCCGTCCCGCTTGATCGATGGCGCGGGCAGGTGCTGCTGATCGTCAACACCGCATCGAAATGCGGGTTCACGCCGCAATATGAAGGGCTGGAGGCGCTCCACCGCCGCTTCGCCGATCGCGGCTTTGCGGTGCTCAGCTTCCCCTGCAACCAGTTCGGTGCGCAGGAACCCGGCGATGCCGCGGAGATCGCCAGCTTCTGCTCGCTGACCTATGACGTGACCTTCCCGGTCTTTGCCAAGATCGACGTCAACGGCGCACAGGCCGCCCCGCTGTTCGAACGGCTGAAGGCCGACGCGCCCGGCGTGCTGGGGACGAAGGCGATCAAGTGGAATTTCACCAAGTTCCTCGTCGATCGTGAGGGGCAGGTGGTGCGCCGCTACGCCCCGACCACCAAGCCCGAGGAGATCACCGCCGATATCGAGGCGCTGCTGTAGGAGATGTTCGGCGACCGCGTGGTGCTCGGCTGCATGTTCGGGCTGATCCTCGCGATCCTCGCGCTGCTGCTCGTCGCGATGGCGTTGGTGCACGTCGCGGCACGGTAGCACCAACAATAGCGTCATTCCCGCGTAGGCGGGAATCCAGATGCGCAGGTCTATCGATAGAGGCGCAAGGTCAGAGGTTCTGGATTCCCGCCTTCGCGGGAATGACAGGGCGAGTGAGAGCGACCACGCCAACTCGTTCACCACCTACCCCGTCGTTGCGAGCGGAGCGAAGCAATTCAGAGTCGGACCATAACGCCCCCCCCCATACTTCGCTACGCAAGCATGACGAAGATGCCTCACCCCGGCATCGCAAACGCGTCCGCGCCCTTGCGATGGTCGCTCGCCGCGGTGATCGCGGTCACGCCGCCGACCAGAAAGCTCACCCCGAGAATGAACCCCGGCAGCGTCAGCGCCGACCACGGCACCGTCGCGAGGATGAACCCGGCCAGCAGGATGTTGACCAACCCCAGCGCGATCATCAGCCCGCGCCGCCGCCGCATCCGGAAGCCGAGCACGACCTCCAGCACGCCGCGCACCAGCAGCCACACGGTGACCATCAGCGTCAGCGACAGTGCGCCGGTCGCCGGCTCGAACACCATCACCGCGCCGACGATCACCGACAGCAATCCGAACAGCACCGCATAGATGCGCCCTTCATGCCCTTGTCCGAACAGCCCGGCGGCGATCGAGAACACGCCCGAGACGAACAGCAGCGCGCCGATCACCACCGTCGCGGCATAGGTCGCCGCGAACGGCCACACGAACGCCGCGACGCCCAGCAATACCGACACCACGCCATAGGCCATGATCCAGCCCCAGCCCGCGCCGGTCGACGCGCCGGGGATGCCGAACCCACGCTCCGATGAAGTTCCGAATTGTGCCATGTCGATCACTCCATTCCGGCTGGGCGAACGGGTCGGCGTGTTCGCGGTTCCGCCTGGGCCGTCGGGGATGGTCGAATCGGGTCGGTGCGCCTAGGTTGCAGCGATGCCGCATTCCGGGTTCGTGCCTCTTCGCATCTTTTCCAGCTACACCATGCTCGACGGCGCGATCGAGCCGAAGGCGATCGCCAAGCGCGCGGCGAAGCTCGGTTTTCCCGCCGCCGCGCTGACCGATCGCAACGGCCTGTATGCCGCAATGGCCTTTTCGGACGCGGCGATGGGCGCAGGGGTGCAGCCGGTGATCGGCACGATGCTGGGCGTCGCGCGCCCCGACCTGCCCGAGGGCGTCGCGACCGCGACCGACTGGATCGCGCTCTACGCGCAGGACGAGGCCGGTTACGACAACCTCTGCGCGCTCGTCAGCCATGCGCATCTCGACCGTCCGCTCGAACTCGCGCCGCACGTCGGCTTCGACGTGCTCGAGCGCCATGCCGCCGGGCTGATCGCGCTGACCGCGGGTGGCGAGGGCGGGGTGGCGCGGCTGTTCGCCGAGGATCAGCCCGATCGCGCGCTCGCTTATGCCGAGCGGCTGCACGCGATCTTCGGCGACCGGCTCTATATCGAGCTGTGCCGCCGCGACGATGCGATCGAGGACAAGGCCGAGCCGCTGCTGCTCGACCTCGCCTATGAGCGCAATTGGCCGATCGTCGCGACCAACCCGTGCTGCTTCGAGGAAGCCGATTTCGGCGACGCGCATGACGCGATGCTGTGCATCGCCTCGTCGAGCTATGTCGAGAGCGAGGATCGTCCGCGCAGCTGCGGCCATGCGTGGATGAAGCCGGCGATCGACATGGCGGCATTGTTCGCCGATCTGCCCGAGGCGCTGGCGAACACGCTGGTCGTCGCGCAACGCTGCGCGGTCGCCGCGCCGAAGCGCAAGCCGATCCTCCCCAGTCTGGCGGGCGACCGCGAGGGCGAGGCGGCGATGCTCCGCAACGACGCCGCCGCCGGGCTGGAGGCGCGGCTCGACCGGATCGAGGAACTCGGCGCGCAGCCCGAGGGCGATCCGAACTGGCGCGACACCTATCGCCAGCGACTGGCGTTCGAGGTCGACGTCATCATTCAGATGGGCTTCCCCGGCTATTTCCTGATCGTCGCCGATTTCATCAAATGGGCGAAGGATCACGACATTCCGGTCGGGCCGGGGCGTGGCTCGGGCGCGGGCTCGGTCGTCGCCTGGGCGCTGACGATCACCGATCTCGATCCGATCAAGCTGGGGCTGCTGTTCGAGCGCTTCCTGAACCCGGAACGCGTGTCGATGCCCGATTTCGACATCGACTTCTGCGAAACCCGGCGTGGCGAGGTGATCCGCTACGTCCAGGACAAATACGGCCGCGATCAGGTCGCGCAGATCATCACCTTCGGAAAGCTCAAGGCGCGCGCGGTGCTCAAGGATACCGGGCGCGTGCTCCAGATGAGCTATGGCCAGATCGATCGGCTCGCCAAATTGGTGCCGAACCATCCGACCGATCCCTGGGACCTGAAGCGCGCGCTGAACGGCGTGCCGGAGATCGCCCGGGAATATTCGAACGACAATCAGGTCCGGCATTTGTGGGACCTCGCGACCAAGCTGGAAGGCCTGCCGCGCCATTCCTCGACCCATGCCGCGGGCGTGGTGATCGGCGACCGTCCGCTCGCGCAGCTCGTGCCGCTCTACCGCGATCCGCGTTCGGACATGCCGGTCACGCAATTCGACATGAAATATGTCGAGGGCGCCGGGCTGGTGAAGTTCGACTTCCTCGGGCTCAAGACGCTGTCGGTGCTCAAGAAGGCGGTCGAGCTGCTCAAGAAGCGCGACATCCATGTCGATCTCGACGCGCTGCAATGGGACGACGAGGGCGTCTACAAATTGCTCCAGCGCGGCGACACCGTCGGCGTGTTCCAGCTCGAATCCGAGGGAATGCGCCGCACGCTGTCGGCGGTGCGCCCGACCAATTTCGGCGACATCGTCGCGCTCGTCTCGCTCTACCGCCCCGGCCCGATGGACAATATCCCGTCGTTCGGGCGGCGTAAGCAGGGGACGGAGGAGATCACCTATCCGCACCCGCTGCTGGAGCCGATTTTGGCGGAGACCTATGGCATCTTCGTCTATCAGGAACAGGTGATGCAGGCCGCGCAGGTGCTGGCGGGCTATTCGCTTGGCGGCGCGGACTTGCTGCGCCGCGCAATGGGCAAGAAGATCAAGGCGGAGATGGACGCGCAGCGCGCCACCTTCGTCACCGGTTGCGCCGAGCATAACCAGATCCCCGCGCCCTACGCCAACCAACTGTTCGACTTGATCGACAAGTTCGCGGGGTACGGCTTCAACAAGTCGCACGCCGCCGCTTATGCGCTGCTCGCCTATCAGACCGCGTGGCTGAAGGCGCACCACCCGGCGGAATTCTTCGCCGCGTCGATGTGCTACGACCTGCATCTGACCGACAAGCTCGCGATCTTCGTCGACGACGCACGCCGGCTCGGCATCCCGCTGCTCCCGCCGTGCATCAACGGCAGTGTCGCCGAATTCGACGTCCAGTTGAACGACGAAGGCCAGCCGGCGGTCCGCTACGCGCTCGCCGCGCTGAAATCAGTCGGCGAGGGCGCGATGGAGAAGCTCTGCGAGGAGCGCACCACCGCCGGGCCGTTTCGGAGTCTCGACGATCTCGCCGCGCGCGTCGATCCGCGGCTGCTCAACAAGCGCCAGCTCGAAACGCTCGCGGCCGGCGGCGCCTTCGACGGGCTGGAACCCAATCGCGCCGGAGTCCATGCCGTCGCCGAGACGGTGCTCGCGATCGCCGCGCGTACCCATGAGGGCCGTACGAGCGGGCAAGGCGGGCTGTTCGGCGACGACGCCGGCGCCGGCGACGCGATCAAGCTGCCCGCCAATGCGCGCTGGTCGCTCACCGAGCGGATGGAGCAGGAGAAAGAGGCGTTCGGCTTCTATTTCTCGGCGCATCCGGTCGATCGCTATCGCCACCTCGCCCGGACGCACGGCGCGCGCACCTACGTTACGCTTGGCGACCTGCAGATCGCCGACGGCGCGCGCGTGATGGCGACGATGGCGGTGCTGGTCGAGGATGCGCGCTGGCGCACCTCGGCGCGTGGCAAGCGCTATATGATGGCGACGCTGTCCGACGCGACCGGGCAGTTCGTGGCGACCTGTTTCGACGACGGCCCCGCCGCCGATTTGGAGGAAGCCGCCAAGAACGGAGGCTGCGGCCTGGCGACCGTCGAGCTGGACCGCCGCCCGGGCGAGGAAACCCCGCGCGTGACGGTCAAGTCGATCAAGCCGTTCGAAACGCTCGCCACCTCGACGCGCTTCGCGCTGGAGGTGCATGTCGCCGACGCCGCCGCGGTGGCCGGGCTCGCCGCGCTGATCGCGCCGTTGCGCGGCGCGCGCGGCAAGGTCACGCTCAAGGTGCCGATCGGCGAGAATGAAATCGCGACCGTGATCCTCGACCGCGACTTCGCGCTCGACGCCGAGCTGGCGGAGCGGATCGAGGCGCTGCCCGGCGTGACCAAGGTCGAGTTCGAGGTCGAGGAAACCCGGCTGCGATCGGTGGGGTAGCCAGCGGTGATTGGCGGTTAGCCTAGCGCACCCCCGCCACGATCCCCGCGACATAGGTTCGCAACACCGCACGCACCTGCTCCGGCACCAGCGTCACGCCGCCATCCAGCGCCAGCGTCGCCATGCCATGCACGATCGCCCAGCACCCCAAGGCAGCCGCCGCATCCTCCGCACCGACCAGCGCCGCGACGCGCCGGGTGAGGATCGCAAACGCCGGGGCATCCGGCTGCTTCGGCGCCGCCGCGCCGCGCGCGAACATCGCACGGAAAAGCGCCGGGTGCGCGCACGCGAAATCGACATAGGCGACCCCTTGCGCGACCAGTCGTTCGGCATCGCTGCCTTCGGCATCCGCCGCCGACAAGGCGCCGAGAAACAGCGTAAACCCACGCTCGGCGACCGCCGCCAGCAATGCCGCCTTGTCGGCGAAATGCCGGTACGGCGCCATCGCCGACACCCCCGCTGCGCGCGCCAGCGCACGGATACCCGGCTCGGCCTCGCCCGCCTCCAGCATCGCGATCGCATGATCGAGCAGCGTGTCGCGCAATCCTGATGTCGGAACCATCGCCTGTTTACACCGTATACATGACCGCGTATGTGTACGGTGTAAGCAGCGGAGCGACGATCATGCAAGCCAGCGATGCCAAACGGACGACCGTCGACCTGGCGACATGGCCGGATCTGATAGTGGTAATGCTCGGCTTTCGCGTCGGCAGCCTGCGCGGGCTGCCGTCCTTCCTGCGCATCGGTCGCGGGCTGCGGGAGATTGCGCAATCGCCGCCCGACGGCCTGCTCGCGGCGCATCAATGCCTGCACGGCTGGAACCACGTCGGCATTCGTCAATATTGGCGGGATCTCGAATGTCTCGAGGCGTTCACCCGCTCGATGCCGCACGCCGGCTGGTGGAAGGACTTCCTCGCCGATCGCCACGGCAACGGCTTCTGGCACGAGGCCTATGCCGCGCGCGGCGGGATGGAGGCGATCTACGTCGACATGCCGCACCCGCCCGGCCTCGGCGCCTTCGCGCCGGCGGTGCCCGCGCACGGGCGGCTGATGTCGAGCCGCAGCCGCTTGGGGCGGTGAGTAACCCTTATATGTCGTCCCGGACTTGATCCGGGACCCCGCTTCTTAGCGGCGTACCGGGAAGAAAGCGGGACCCCGGATCAAGTCCGGGGCGACGAAGGATGGGAACTCAAAACAACTCGCCCTGCGCCCCCGCAGGCTTGCGAAACAGATCGCTCCGCAGGTCGAGTGTGCGCCGCCGGTCGGGAAATCCCGCCTTGCCCCGCGCGATGCGGAAGCGCGTGCGCAGCAGCTCCGCCCACGGCCCCTGACCCTTCATCCGCATCCCGAAGCGCGGATCGTTGTCCTTGCCGCCGCGCAGCGACTGGATGATCGCCATCACCTTGCCCGCGCGATCGGGATAATGTTCGTCGAGCCACGCGCGGAACAGCGGCGCGACCTCCCACGGCAGCCGCACCGGGATGTACGACACCCCCAGCGCCCCGGCCGCCGCCGCGCGCGCCACGATCGTCTCGACCTCGCTGTCGGTGATCGCGGGGATCACCGGCGCCATGTTGACATAGGTCGGCACGCCCGCGTCGGTCAGCGCGCGCACCGCCGTCAGCCGCCGCTCGGGCGTGGTCGCGCGCGGCTCCAGCGTCATCGCGATTCGCGGGTCGAGCGAGGTGACCGACATCGCCACCGCCACCAATCCCTTGGCCGCCATCGGCGCGAGCAGGTCGATGTCGCGCACCACCCGGTCGGACTTGGTGGTGATGACGAGCGGATGGTCGCACGCCGCCAGCACCGCGATCAGGTCGCGCGTGATCCGCCATTCGCGCTCGATCGGCTGATACGGATCGGTGTTCGTCCCCATCGCGATCGGCGCGCAGGCATAGCCGGGCTTGCGCAGCTCGGCGCGCAGCAGCGCGGCGGCATCGGGCTTGGCGAACAGCTTGGTTTCGAAATCGAGCCCCGGCGACAGGTCGTGGAAAGCGTGGCTCGGTCGCGCGAAGCAATAGATGCAGCCATGCTCGCAACCGCGATAGGCGTTGATCGAGCGGTCAAACGGCACGTCAGGGGACTGGTTGCGCGAGATGATCGTGCGCGGATGCTCGACGGTAACCGTGGTGCGCACCGGCGGCGGCGCGCCGTCGATCGCCTCCCGTGCGTCGCGCCAGTCGTCATCCTCTTCCGCCTGCGGCAGGTTGAAGCGCGCGCTGCGCGTGTTGAGGGTCGCGCCGCGGTGGGGCCGTGGATTCGCCATTGCGCGAACCTATCCCGCGGACTAGAACGTTACAAGAACAAACCGGGAGATGCGACGTGGCCCGCCTCTACTATCTCGAACTGCCGACCGGCGACCGCGCGGCGTCCAAAAGCTTCTACGCGCAGGCGTTCGGCTGGAGTTTCACCGATTTCGGTCCCGATTATGCCGCGACGCTCAGCGGCGATACCGACGTCGGGCTCGACGCCGCGCCCGACCGGGTCGCGGCGCCGCTGCCGGTGATCGAGGTGGAGGATCTTGAGGCGACACAGGCGGCGGTCGAACGGGCGGGCGGAACGATCACGGTCCCGATCTTCGCCTTCCCCGGCGGGCGGCGCTTCCACTTCCGCGACATCGACGGCCACGAATTGGCGGCGTCGCAGGCGGGGTGAACTGACGCTGGCGGCCATCGCTTGGCGTCATTGCGAGCGGAGCGAAGCAATCCAGAGCCGGATCAGGACGCCCTGGATTGCTGCGCTACACTCGCAAGGACGGACCGATCGCTTTTCGCCGACCCTATCGCTCCATCAACCGCGGCATCAGCTCGACGAAATTGCACGGCCGGTGGCGGCTATCCAGTTGCGACGACAGGATGCCGTCCCACGCGTCCTTCACCGCGCCGGTCGACCCCGGCAACGCGAACACATAGGTTCCGCGCGCCACGCACGCGCAGGCGCGGCTCTGCACCGTCGAGGTGCCGATCGTCTGGAAGCTGAGCCAGCGGAACAGCTCGCCGAAGCCGGGGATCATCTTGTCGGCAACGCGCTCGACCGCTTCGGGGGTCACGTCGCGCCCGGTCACCCCGGTGCCGCCGGTGGTGATGATGCAGTCGACCGTCTCGTCATCGATCCAGCGGTGGAGCTGCGCGACGATCGCCTCGACATCGTCGCGCAGGATCATGCGCTCGGCGAGCACATGCCCCGCATCGGACAGCCGCGCGACCAGGGTGTCGCCGGAGCGATCCTCCGCCAGCCCGCGTGTGTCGGAAACGGTCAGCACAGCGATGCGGACGGGGAGGAAGGCGCGGCTTTCGTCGATCGGCATCGCGCCGGGGTAGCGGCGCGCGGGAGAGGCGTCCAGCCGGGCTGCCGACCCTTTCCGCATAGCGCAGAACAATCCGTTCGCCCTGAGCTTGTCGAAGGGCGTGTTCCGAGGCACGTGCTTCGACAAGCTCGGCACGGACGGGTGAAATCTGCCTCCGGCCGGAGGTCGTCCCTCAGTTCGACTGGATCGGCGTCTGCACCCCAACGCTGGCGTTGACCGCCAGCGCGGTGTTCGGCGCGGGGTTCATCCGCACTGCGCTCGCCCCCGGCAGCCCCGGGAAGCGCGGCCACATACCTTGCGCCAGCGCGGCACGGCTCGGGCTTTTCGCCTTGCCCCCCTGCGCCTCGTACATCCAGTAATTGCGCAGCACCGTCACGACGTACCCGCGCGTCTCCCAATAGGGAATGCTCTCGATATAGAGCAGCGGATCGCCGCCGTCACGAACCAGCGCGTTCCACTCGCCGACCGGCTTCGGCCCGGCGTTATAGGCCGCGATCACCTTGGGCAGAAGGCCGCCGGTCAGCCCCATGTCGCGTAATTTCTCGATATGGCGTTGCCCGATGTCGATATTGGTCGACGGCCGCGCCAGCGCATTCTGATCGATCGTCAGCCCGCGCTCGCGCATATAGTCGGTCGCGGCGGCCGGCATGATCTGCATGAGCCCGAACGCGCCCGCCGGGCTGCGCACCTTGTTGCGGAACCCCGACTCCTGCAGCGTGTGCGCATAGACCAGCGCCTTGTCGATCCGCCACCCGGTGTCCGGCGTCCAGTTCGGCATCGGATAGCGAGTGTCGGCGGTCGCGACCGTGCCCTGCGGCAGATTGTGCGCCAGCCACACCGTCGTCGCGGGCAGGTTGAGCGACTCGCTGAAGCGGACGAGGCTGGTGAACTCGGCCGGCGTGCCGATCCGCGCCTGTTGCCGCACCACGCGGTCGGCGTCATCGTTCTCGCCGATCTCGGCCAGCGCCGCGGCGACGCGGATGTTGGGTCGCCGCTCCAGCCGCGTCCAGTCCGCCGACACCCGCTGCGGGCGTACCGCCGGCATCCCCAGTCCCAACGCCTGCCGCGCGAGCAGCCCGTAGAAGGTCTCGCCATATTGCGCCGCGATCTTCAACCGCGCCTCGACCTTGTCGGGGCGCCCGCACGACATGTCGGCGCGCGCCGCCCAGAACAAGGCGGTGGCGCGCAGGTCGATATCGGGGCTGCGCGCCGCGACATTCTCGAACTCGGTCTGCGTCGTCGCGCAATCCTGCTGCCGCCACGCCGCCAGCGCCTGCGTCCAGCGGCCGTGGATCGCCCAGTCGCCGCTGCCCAGCGCCGCCTTCGCGCCCATGTCGCGCGCGCGGGCGTCGAGCCCTTGCAGGAAATAGATCCACGCGATCCGCGCCTGCCATTCGGTCTGCGCCTCGGGCGACAGGCCGGCGGTGCTCTCCAGCAGCGCCTGCGCCTCCGCCCCCAGATCGCCCTTGACCAGCGGCTGCATCTTCACCGCCAGGTCGGCGGCGATCTGGTCGCTCGCGGTCGCCTTGGCGCGCGCGCGGATCGGCGCGCCATCGTTCCAGATCAGCCGTTGTTGTTCGGGAAGCGCGGGCAGGTCGTTGATCCCGCGCGCTTTCGCCACGCGCAGCAGCGCATCGCCCTGCGGCAGCTCGGGCGCCTCGGCGAGCAGTCGCGCCACCGCCGCGCCGTCGGCCTTCGGCGAGCCCTTGGCGGTGTACAGCTCGGCGCGCGCATAGGCGTGAAGGGGCCCGGTCGCCATCGCATCGAGCGCCAGTTGCGCGTCGCTCCACCGCCCCTCATGGATCGCCGCGAACACCGCGCGATAGGCGCTGCGCTGTTCGGGGGTGAGCTGCGCCGGGATGCCGGCGTCTTCGGTCGCAGAGGGCGGCGGGGCAGGGGGCGCGACGACGGGCAGTCCGCCGCCGACCGGTGCGGCCTGCGCCGGCACGGCCAGCGCCACGGCAGAGGCGATCAGCAGCCCCGAGGCATACGCAACTCTCACGATTCGACCTCCCCGGTCAGCAACAGCAGGTCCTTCCACGCTTCCGCCTTGGCGGCGGGCCGATCGAGCAGGAAGCGCGGATGATGGCTCGCCACGACCTGCGTGACCGTGCCATTCTTATGGTTAAGTGTGTGAAAACGCCCGCGCGCATCGGCGACGTTCATCGTCAGGATCGCACGGCTGGCCGCATCGCCCATCACCAGCAACCGCTTCGGCGCCGCCAGCGCGACATGATGCCGCGCGATCTCCCCCAGCCGCACCGCGACATCGCGCGGCACGCGGCCGGTCGTCGGCCGCCGCACGCACACCGAGGCGAGCGCGGTATCGCCGCGCGACCGCCCGATTGCGGCGAGCATCCGCTCGAACAGCCGACCGACCTCGCCCTCCATCAGCAGCTCGCGATCATCGCGCTCGGGACAGTCGACGAACACCATCAGCTCGGCGTCCGCCGGCCCGCTCGCCGCGATCGCGCCGCCGCCCCAGCGCGCCTCGGGCGCAGCGTCGCCGACGCGCCACGCCGCGAACGCCGCCGCCTCCTTGGGCAGCGCATCGCCGGCCGCCGCAACGGCCTCCGCCGCCACCGGGCGCACCGTCTGCCGTGCGGCAAGCTGCTGCGCCGCGCTGTCGAGCCACGCGAACCCCTCGTCGCCGACCACCACGTCGACCCCGGCGTCGTGCCACCAGTCGAGCGCGCTGGCCGCGGCCTTGGTCCAGTCGAGATTCTGATCGGCCCCCATGTCGCCATAGGATGGAGAGTTGACGCGAAGGTCAACTTACTGGCACCGCCGATGCCGATAGAACGTTGGCACGATACGACGAGCGCCCGGTGCGGGCGCGCGCGCAGGAGATGACGAAGTGAGCGACCGCGAATCCATGCCCTATGACGTGGTGATCGTCGGTGCCGGTCCCGCGGGGCTGTCGGCGGCGATCCGCCTCAAGCAACTGGCCGCCGAACGAGAAGCGGACATCTCGGTCTGCGTGCTCGAAAAGGGCTCCGAGGTCGGCGCGCACATCCTGTCGGGGGCCGTGATTGACCCGCAAACGCTCGACGAACTGCTCCCGACGTGGCGCGAGGACGGCTGCCCGCTCGCCGAGGTCCCGGTGACGCAGAACCATCACTGGGTGCTGACCAAGGCGGGCAAATTCAACCTGCCGCACCTGTGGACCCCGCCGTTCCTCCACAACAAGGGCACCTACACCGGCTCGCTCGCCAACCTGTGCCGCTGGCTGGCGGGCAAGGCCGAGGAATTGGGCGTCGAGATCTTCCCCGGCTTCGCCGCCGCCGAGATCCTGTTCAACGAGGACGGCAGCGTGAAGGGCGTCGCGACCGGCGACATGGGCGT
>NZ_CAXIAM010000044.1:0-29169 GCF_964021865.1 uncultured Sphingomonas sp. | reverse complement strand
TCTGGATGCGCGCCGGTCGAGCTATGGCGATACGGAGGGGGCGCTCGACGACTTGGCCAGAGGGCGCGCGGCGGCGCTTCAGCCGGCGTATCCCGCGCTAGAACAGGCACTTGTCGCAGCCCGCGCCATGGCGAAGGCACAGACGGCGCGGATCGACGCGCTGGCAGGCTCGTTGCCGGGCGCCTAGAAGGTCAGGAGTGGGAGGATACTGGCGTATTCGTCGGTCCACGGCGCAAACCCCGGACGACGCACGAGCTTCTTCCAGTCACCCTCGTCGCCGGCCAGCAGGGCGAGCGTCCACGGGTCGCGGGTCATAACCACCCAGGAAGACGGCGTTTCTTCCTCCTGAAGCAGTGACGGGCGATGGTCGAGGATCAGCGCCTGCCATCCTCCGGCACGCGCGGCGGCGGCGACGACGGGACGCAAATTGACGAAACGGTTCGAGATATGGACCGCCAGAACACCATGCGGTGACAGAACGCGCGCATATCCGGCGAACGCTTCGCGGGTCAGGAGGTGCATGGGGACCGCATCGGACGAAAACGCGTCGAGGGCGAGCACGTCCAGGCTCGCCGGGGACGCGCGTTCGAGCGATAATCGCGCGTCGCCGAGCACCATCGTCGCATCGGGTGCGCAATCGGCAATGAACGTGAAGCGTCGGGTGCGCGTCAGTGCCACCATCGCCGGGTCGATCTCGTAGAAGCGCCAGCGCTGCCCCGGCTGCGCGTAGCAGGCGAGCGTGCCGGTGCCGAGCCCGACCACCCCGATCCGCGCCTCCGGCCCGAACAGCATCGGCGCGGCGCGCATCACGCGCCCAACGCCTGAATCGGGGGTGTAATAGGTCGTCGGCGTTCGCTCGCGCGCCGCCGTCCCGGTCAGTTGCACACCGTGGAGCGTGGTGCCGTGGATCAGGGTGCGGCGGCGCGGCTCGTCGGCGACGGTGTAGACGCCGAAATAGCTGCGCACGCGCGCGCCGGGTTCAAGCGAGAGCGACAGCGAGCGGACGCCGCCGAACAGCAGCAGCCCGCTGGCCAGCACGAGCAGATAGGGAATGCGCGCGCCCAGCGACACGAGGCCGCCAAGGGCCACGAACGTAAAGATCACGCCGGTATGGCGCACCTCGCGGAAACCGGCCGGGTCGCGCGACAGCACCAGCAGTGCGAGACACAACGCGCCGACGATCAGCGTCGCCCCCGCGACCGTCATCCCGCGGCGATGCCACAAGCCGCGCAGCGCAGGCGTCAGATAGGTCTGCGGGACCAGTGCGCCGGCGGCGACGATCAACAGCGGATATTCCCACGTCCAGTCGAACAGCGTCGGCGCGATCAGCCCCGCGAACACCCCGCCCAGCGCGCCGCCGAAGGACATGGCGAGATAGAAGCCGGTCAGCCGCGCCGGCTCCGGGCGCAGGCGATAGAGCTGCGTATGGAGCGCGACCGAGATCATGAACAGCAGGATCAGCGCGGTGATCGCGCTGAACGTCGCGCGCTCGGCGAAGCCGCCCATCAACACGCCGCCGAACAGCACGATCGTCACCGGCGCGCTACTGGTCAACAGATCGGCAATGCCGCGCCGCGCGGCGAAGGCGATCGAGAAGCTGAGCAGATAGAGCGCCAGCGGGATGACCCACAGCAGCGGCATCGCGACCAGATCGGTGCTGACGAAGGTGCTGGTCGCCAGCATCATCCCCGACGGCACGAAGCCGAGCGCGATCCAGTGCATCACACGACGGCGGCCGGGCGCGGGTCGCAGCGCCTGCGCACGTGCCGGCTCGCGCCCGGCGGGCAACAGCCGCGCACAGGCGGCGACGAGCACGATCAGCAGCAGATAGCCCGCGCTCCACAACCAGCGCTGGCGCGAGACGCTAAGCAGAGGCTCGACCAGCAGCGGAAAGGCGAGCAGCCCGGCGAAGCTGCCGAAATTGGAAGCGGCATAGAGCGCATAGGGGTCGGTGTCGGGCCGGGCGCTGGCGAACCAGCGCTGCATCAGCGGCGCCTGTGCCGAGACCGCGAAGAACAGCGGCCCGATCGAGACGACGAACAGATACGGCACCCACAAGGCCGGCTCGGCCCCGGCGGGGAGCACGCGGTCGCTGAGCCCGATCGGCAGGAACGCGCAGGCGGCGAGCAGCACCAGCAGATGGACGATGCCCTGCCGCCGCGGCGCGACGCGCCCGAGCAGATGCGCATAGCCGTAGCCGCCGAGCAGCAGCGCCTGATAGACGAGCATCGCCGAGTTCCACACCGCGGGCGCGCCGCCGAGCCGCGGCAAGGCGATCCGCGCGATCATCGGCTGGACGAGGAACAGCAGGAACGATCCGGTCAGGATCGTCGCGACGAACAATCCCCGTCCGCGCGCCGTGGCGGCGTCAGCCATTCAGCGGGCGGTCGATGCGGTAGAGGATGTGGCGGCGCAAGGGACTGTCCGGGGCAAGATCGGGATGGTCGAAGTCACCCTCCTCAACGCGCGTCATGCCGAGCCGCTCCATCACGGCGCGGCTGCGGCGGTTGGCGACGGTCGTGACCGCAAAGACGGCGTCGGTGCCGCGCGCCCATTCGGCGGCCAGCACCGCACGCGCCGCCTCGCTCGCCAACCCCTGCCCCCATGCCGCGCGTGCGAGTCGCCAGCCGATCTCGGGCGCTCCCGCGATCGGGCTGCCTGTTGGCCCCGGTTCGACGCCGCAGAAGCCGATAAAGGCGCGGTCCGTCCGTCGCTCCACCGCCCAGAAGCAGCGTCCGAAGCTGTGCGCGGTCTCGTTCGCCTCGCGCATCATGGCACGCGCGCCGGCGTCGGTGGTCGGCGGGCCGAGATAGCGCATCACCTCGGCGTCCTGTCCCATCGCGTGGAACCGCGCGACATCGTCTTCGCGCCACGCGCGGAGGATCAGGCGTTCGGTTTCGATCACGGACGGACGATCCGGTGGATCACGGTGCCGGCGCGCTTCGACTGAAGATATTCCATCACCGGCATCTGCTCTCCAAAAATGCTTCATCAATGCTGAGCCAGTGGCGTTGCTGCGCTTGCTTGAGCGAGATGACGCTGATCGGATTTTTCCTTCGCCTTCAGGAGAGGGGTTGGACTGGGGACTTTTTCAAGTGCAGTCTTTGGCGACAGCCCCACCCCAACCCCTCCCCTGAAGGGGAGGGGCTTGATCGTTTCGATTACGGACGATCGACGCGATATGTCACGCTGTCGGCGAGCGCCGGATCGTCGGGGTATTTCGGGTGCATGAAGTCCAGCTCGGGCACATGCCGCATTCCGAGGCGTTCCATGACGCGCTGGCTGGCGACGTTGCGCCGTCCGGTGATCGCATACACCGCCGGTTCCGCGCGGTTCGCCCATGCCCAGTCGCGCCAGCCCGCTGCCGCCTCGGGTGCGTAGCCCGCGCCCCACCAGTCCCGGCCGATCATCCAGCCGATCTCCAGCAAGCCCTCGATCGGGGTGTCGGGCGCACCCGGCTTCAGACCGACATGCCCGATCACCTGCCCGTCCTCGCGACGCTCGACCACGCGGAAGCCGAGCGGGGCATAGCCGGCATGGCGCTCCAGCACCGCCAGACACGCCGCATGATCCTTCGGGCCACCGAGGTCGGCGGTGACGAGCGGATCGCCCCACATCGCGAACAGCGCCGCGTGATCCGCGGCGGTCGGCATCCGCAGGATCAGGCGCGGCGTCTCGATCATGCGCCGAGCAGCCGCGCCGCCAGCGGCGCGTGATAGGTCAGCACACCCGAACAGCCGGCGCGCTTGAACGCCAGCAATGTCTCCAGCACCATCGCGTCGCGATCCGCCGCTCCCGCCGCCACCGCAGCCTCGATCATCGCATATTCGCCCGACACCTGATAGGCGAACACCGGCACCGCGAACGCCTGTTTCACCTTTGCGACGATGTCGAGATACGGCAGCCCGGGCTTGACCATCACGCTGTCGGCGCCCTCGGCGAGATCGAGCCCGACCTCGCGCAGCGCTTCCTCGGCGTTGGCCGGGTCCATCTGATAGGTGGTCTTGTCGCCTTTCAGCAGACCGCGGCTGCCGACCGCGTCGCGGAACGGGCCGTAGAAGGCCGAGGCATATTTGGCGGCATAGGCCATGATCTGGACGTTGACGAAGCCTTCACGCTCCAGCGCGGTGCGGATCAACCCGACGCGGCCATCCATCATGTCGCTGGGCGCGATCACGTCCGAGCCGTTGCGCGCCTGGTTGAGCGCCTGTTGCACCAGTGCGTCGACGGTACTGTCGTTGGTGACATAGCCCCGCGCGTCGACCAGCCCGTCGTGGCCGTGGGTCGTATAGGGATCGAGCGCAACGTCGGTGAGCAGGCCGATATCGGGCACCGCATCCTTGATCGCGCGCAACGCCTGGCACATCAGATTGTCGGGATTGAGCGCCTCCGCGCCATCGTCGCTGCGCCGGCCGGATTGCGTATTGGGGAAGAGCGCAAGGCACGGGATGCCGAGCGCGGCGGCTTCCTTCGCACGCGCGACGATCCGGTCGACCGACCAGCGCGACACGCCTGGCAAGGCGGCGATCGGCTCCTCGACGTCGTGCCCCTCGGTCACGAACAGCGGCCAGATCAGGTCGGCCGGGGTGAGCACATTCTCGGCGTGGAGCCGGCGGCTCCAGGCGGCGGCACGGGTGCGGCGCAAGCGCAGCGCGGGGTAAGCGGCGTGCATGGGCTGCGCTTTCCCGCAATCCGACTTCCCATGCAAGCGTTACGGCGGCCAAACGCGTGCTGGTGCGTTGGGCGCGGCATGAGAGAGATCCGCTCCGCCGCTTTGATCGTCAACGCCAAATCGCGTCGTGGCCGCAAGCTGTTCAAGCGTGCGTGCCGGCGGCTGCGCGACCTGCCGTTCGGTGTGACCCCCTATGCGGTGAAGGACCCCAAGCATCTCGACCGGACGGTCCGCAAGGCGTTGGAAAAGAAGCCCGACCTGGTGATCCTGGGTGGCGGCGACGGGACGATCAGCGGGCTGGTCGACCTGCTGGTCGGGCATGACGTGATCCTTGGCGTGTTGCCGCTGGGCACCGCCAACAGCTTCGCGCGCTCGCTGGGGCTGCCGCTCGATATCGACGGCGCGATCGACGTGCTGCGCGACGGGGTGGCGAGGCGGATCGACCTGGGCATGATCGACGACGATTATTTCGCCAATTGCGCGGCGATGGGGCTGAGCCCGCAGATCGCCGAGACGGTGCCGCACAATCTGAAGAAGGTGTTGGGGCGGGTCGGCTATCTTGGCTGGGCCGGGTTTCAGTTGACGCGGTTCAAGCCGTTCACGCTCTATGTCGACGACGGATCGGGCGAGAAGACGCTTCGCGTGGTCGAGGTGCGGATCTCGAACGGGCCGTATCATGGCGGCACGTGGCTGGTCGACGAGGCCGGGGTCGCCTCGGGCAAGATCGTCGTGCAGGCGGTGAAGGGGCATTACAAACGCCGGCTGGTGCGCAACTGGGCGTACAGCTTCCTCGGCCGCAGCGAGCGCCATCACGATACGGTCAGCTTCTCGGGCACGTCGATCACGGTGCGGACCGATCCGCCGCTGCCGATCTCGATCGACGGCGAGGTGCTGGCGCATACGCCGGTCACCGCGCATGTCGCGGCGGGGGTGATCGAGGTGATGGTGCCGAAGCCTTAGTTCGTCATTGCGAGCGTAGCGAAGCAATCCAGAGCCGGACCAGGACGCCCTGGATTGCTTCGCTACGCTCGCAATGACGGTTACGGCATCGGCCCCGCGACGAGCAGCGGGTCGATCCGCGCCCCGTTCCACGTCATCGCCCAGTGCAGGTGCGGGCCGGTCGCGCGGCCGGTGCGGCCGACCAGCCCGAGCTTCTGCCCCTGCCGCACCTGCTGACCGACCGCCACGTCGATTCGCGACAGGTGCAGGAACGCGCTGGTGACGCCATGCCCGTGGTCGAGGATGAGCAACCGCCCCTCCAGCGTGAACGGCAGGTCGGCGGCGAGCGTCACCACGCCGGCGGCGGGCGCGACCACGTCCGCTCCCTCGGGCTTCGCGACGTCGACGCCGCCGTGATAGCTGCCCGGCTCACCGGCATAGATGCGCTGCGCGCCGAACAGCCCGGAGATGCGCCCGCGCGCCGGCCAGACGAAGCGTTGCCGCCAGCCGTCCGCGTCGCTGCCGGTGGCGCGCGCGGCGACGATCTGCGCCAGTTCGCCCGCACGTTTGGCCGCGAACTCGGCGTCGGGCACCGGGATCTTGCGCAGCGTCGGCAAACGCTCGATCCGCCAGTCGCCGGGGGCGATCGAGAGCGTCGCGGTCTGGATCGTGCCGTCGGCCAGCGTCGCGGCGAGCAGCGCCTGCGGTTTGGCATCGCGGTCGAAGGCGATGACGAAGCGGCCGTCGGGTGCGACGGCGACCGGCGCGCCATCGAGCGTCAGCCGCATCGTGCCCGGCGGGGCAGTGCCGAGCACCAGCGCGCCCTGCCGCAGTCCGTCGCTCAATCCAAAGCGGGCCGGCGAGATCGTCTGTGGCGGCGCGGCGGCCGCGATGGCGAGCAGCGGCGCCAGTACCGCGAGCCGGCGCGTCACCGTGGCGCCAGCTCCTCCATCGCGATCGCGCCGCTGGCGAACGGCCGCTGCGTCGCGACGTCCCAATAGCGGAGATCCTCCAGCGCGATCCGCGCGCCGCTGACCGCGCACAGCACGTGATCGCCCGGCGCCAGGATGCGGAAGCCGTTGGCCATATAGTGCAATTTGGCGGGGCGGTCGGTGTGGGACATCAGCATTGGAACGGGCTCTCAGATCAGGCGGGGCTGCTCGGGCTTGTCAGGATAGGCGCGGCGCGGCGTGCGCTCAACCTTTGCCTCTGGCTTTGCCTCGGGGCGGGCGCTCCCGTCGACCTGCACCGCCACCGCCCCGTCGCGGAAGCGCAGGTTGAGCGCCCCCGCCGCCCGCGCCGCATCGGCGGTGGTGACGGTGCCGCCGGCTGCCGCCTCGACGCGCGCATAGCCGCGGTTGAGGATATTGTCCGGGTTGAGGCTTTCGACCAGCCGCCCGACGTCTGCGAGCCGCCGCCGTGCCGCTTCCAGCCGCCGCTCCAGCGTGGCGGGGCGGATCGCGCCCGCGGCATGGGTCAGCTCGCCGCGCGCGCGCGCGACGCGCCGCTCCAGCGCGCGGTCGCCGCGCATCCCGAGATCGTCGAGCCGCTGCCGCTGCGGGCCGAGCAGCCGGTCGCGCGTCGGCATGACGCGGACCAGCGCGTCGAGCCGCTCGCGCCCGCGCTCGACATAGCGGCGCGCGCAGCGCTGCGTGCGGTTCGCCATCGCGTCGAGCGTCAGCCGCAGCTCAGCGAGCACCGGGACTGCAAGCTCCGCCGCCGCGGTCGGGGTCGGCGCGCGCAAGTCGGCGGCATGGTCGCACAAGGTGGTGTCGGTCTCGTGCCCGACCGCCGAGATGATCGGGATCGCGCAATGCGAGACCGCGCGCACCACCACTTCCTCGTTGAATGCCCACAGATCCTCGATCGACCCGCCGCCACGCGCGACGATCACCAGATCGGGGCGCGGGACCGGTCCACCCGCGGGCAGCGCATCGAACCCGCGCACCGCCGCCGCGACTTCTTCCGCCGCGCCTGCGCCCTGCACCTTGACCGGCCAGACGATCACATGCGTCGGGCAGCGATCCTCGAGCCGGTGGAGGATGTCGCGGATCACCGCGCCGGTCGGCGAGGTGACGACCCCGATCACGCGCGGCAGGAACGGCAGCGGCTGCTTGCGCGCGGGGTCGAACAGCCCCTCGCCCGCCAATTTGGCCTTGAGCTTTTCGAGCAACGCCATCAGCGCGCCCGCACCGGCCAGCTCCATCCGCTCGATGACGATCTGATATTTGGAGCGGCCGGGATAGGTGGTCAGCCGCCCGGTCGCGATCACCTCAATGCCGTCCTCGGGCCGGAACGCCAGCCCGCCCGCGCTGCCCTTCCACATCACGCCGTCGATGACCGCGCTCTCGTCCTTGAGGCACAGATAGAGGTGCCCCGACGTCGCGCGCTTATAACCCGAAATCTCGCCGCGCAGCCGGACATGGCCGAACTCGCCCTCGACCATCCGCTTCAACCGGCCCGACAGTTCGCCGACGCTGAGCGCCATCGCATTGTCGCCGGGCGTCGGCTCGGCTACCAGCCGCCCCGCCTGAGTATCGTAGAGGGGGTCGGCCATGAACATCCTGCTGGTGGGTTCGGGGGGACGCGAACATGCGCTCGCCTGGAAACTGGCGCAGTCTTCGACGCTCGATACGCTCTTCGCCGCGCCGGGCAACCCTGGCATCGCCGAACATGCGACGATCGCCGAGCTGGACGTGACGGATCACCGCGCGGTGGTGGATTTCGTGCGCCGTCATCGGGTTGGGCTGGTCGTGATCGGGCCGGAAGCACCGCTGGTCGACGGCCTTGCCGACAATATCCGCTCGATCGGCGTGCCCGTCTTCGGCCCCGGGCGCGAGGCGGCGCGTCTGGAAGGGTCGAAGGGCTTCACCAAGGATCTGTGCGCGCGAATGGGCATCCCCACCGCGCGCTATTTCCGCGTCACTTCGAAGGACGGCGCGCTCGCCTGTCTCGACGATTTCGGCGAGGCATGCGTCATCAAGGCCGACGGGCTTGCCGCGGGCAAGGGCGTGGTGGTCGCCACCTCGCGCGCCGAAGCGGAAACCGCGATTGCCGACCTCTATGCGCACGGCCCGGTCGAGGCAGTGATCGAGGAGATGCTCGAAGGCCCGGAAGCGAGCCTGTTCGTGCTGTCGGACGGGACCACCACCGCCGCCTTCGGCTCCGCGCAGGACCACAAGCGCGTCGGCGACGGCGACACCGGCCCCAACACCGGCGGCATGGGCGCGTACAGCCCGGCGGCGGTGCTGACGCCGGCGCTGGAGGAACGCGCGCTTGGCGAGATCGTCCGCCCGACGATCGATTGCCTCGCCGCCGCGGGCACGCCCTATGTCGGGGTGCTGTATGCCGGGCTGATGCTGACCACCGACGGCCCCAAGCTGATCGAATATAACGTCCGCTTCGGCGATCCCGAATGCCAAGTGCTGATGATGCGCTACGACGGCGATCTCGCCGCGCTGCTGCTCGCAGTCGCCGAGGGGCGGCTGGCCGACATGCCCGCGCCGGTCTTCTCCGACAAGGTCGCGCTGACCGTGGTGATGGCGGCGGAGAATTACCCCGGCACGCCGCGCACCGGCGGTACGATCGCCGGGATCGACGCCGCGCAGGCCGAGGGCGCAGTGGTGTTTCAGGCGGGTACGGCATTGAAGGATGGGCAATTGGTGTCGTCGGGCGGGCGCGTGCTCACGGTCACCGCCACCGGCACCGATGTGCCCGCCGCACAACGCGCTGCCTATGCCGCGGTGGAGAAAGTCGACTTCCCGACCGGCTTCTTCCGCCGCGACATCGGAGCCAAGGCGGTGATCGACGGTTGAGCGGGCAGCACTTTCGGCGCAGGACCGGCTCATGAACTCAGGCAGCTTCGATCTCGACCCCATTTCCCAGAACGGCGTGCTCGTCACGATCGCGCTCGCGCTGGTCGCGGTGCTCGCCGTGCTCACGATCATCGCGATGGTGTGGGGCGCGCGGCTCAAGCGCCAGCGCCGCGCCGCCGAGGCGGAAGAACAGCGCCGGATCGACGAACTGAAGGCGGACGGCGTCGAGGCGACGAACACCGCCGAGGGTGGCTCGCCGGTCGTCGCGGCGGCGGCACCGACGCCGACGCCCCCCGCCCCGGCCCCGATCGCTCCCGCACCCGCCCCGGTCGAGCGCGTTGCGCACGATCATCGCGTGGCGTTTCCGGATGAGCCAATCGCCGCGGCGGCACCGCTCGATGCGACACCGGCCAGCGTCGCCGCCGACGCGCCGGCGGCTTCCGCCGAGGAGGGCGGTGCGCAGTCGGTGACGATCCTCAAGGGGCTCGGCCCGAAGATCGCGACGCGGCTGTCCGAACTGGGGATCACGCGGCTCGACCAACTGGCGTGGCTCGACGATGCCGAGGCCGAACAGCTCGATGCGCAGCTCGGCGTCTTTCAGGGGCGAATGGAGCGCGACCGCTGGCGCGAACAGGCGCGGCTGCTCGCGCAGGGCGATCGCGCCGGTTACGAAGCGCAGTTCGGCAAGCTGGGATGAGCGTCGCCTTTCGTCGCGAGAGCGATGACGAACATCTCGAACCGAAGTTCGAGCTGCCGATCCCGCCTGGCCCCAATCTGGTGACGCCGCGCGGCCGTGCGCTGATCGAAGCGCAGGTTGTGGCGCTGGAGGCGGCGCTGGCGGCGACGCCCGATGCAGAGGCGGCCAAGCCGATCGCACGCGACCTGCGTTATTGGAAGACGCGGCGCGCCACCGCGATCGACACCGCGCCACGTGGCGACGGGGTGGTCGGCTTCGGGAGCCGGGTGCGGTTTGCGCTAGCGGGCAAGGAGCGGGAGGTGACGCTGGTCGGCGACGACGAGGCGGACCCGCCGGCGGGGTTGCTGTCCTTCTCCGCACCGCTGGCGCGCGCGTTGATGGGCGCGGAGGCGGGCGAGTTTGTGGCGTTCAACGGGCGTGAGGATGCGATCGAGGTGCTGGAGGTCGGGGCGGCGGGGTAGCGGCGGCTGTTTCCAAGTCCCCTGCCCGTTATCCCGGACTTGATCCGAGGGGCTCGCTTTGTCGCCTCGCGATCCGCTGGGTAGGTGATGACGTAGACTCGACCCTTCATTGCGAGCGCAGCGAAGCAATCCAGTGCCCGACCAGGACGCCCTGGATTGCTTCGCTGCGCTCGCAACGACGAACGGTGTGGTCGTCTGGCCCCTCGGGATCGAGCAGCCGCGCACCGGATCATGTCAGGGGCGACGGCGAGGTTGGAGGCTTGCCGCTACGCCTCGCTGACCAGCAATTTGTCGATCCGGCGACCGTCGAGATCGACGACCTCGAACCGCCAGCCCTGTTCCTCGAAGCTCTCGCCCTCGCCGGGCAGCTTGCGGAACGCCGCCAGCGCGAGCCCGGCGACGGTGGCATAGTCGCGGTCCTCGGGCAGGTCGATGCCCAGCCGCTCGGCCAGCGCATCGGCGGCCATCGTCCCCGCGACCAGCAGCGAGCCGTCGTCGCGGACTACGACGTTCGGGCTTTCCTCCGGATCGATGTCCGACAGGAACTCGCCCGCGATCGCCGCGAGCAGATTGGCCGGGGTCACGATTCCCTCGAAATGGCCATATTCGTCGTGGATCAGCGCCATCGGCACCTCGGCGCGGCGCAGCGCGTCGAGCGCGTCCATCGCATCGATCTGGTCGATCACCACCGGCGCCTTGCGCACCAGCTTTTCCAGGTCGAGCGTCTCGTCACGGAACAGCGCCGCCGCGACATCGCGCGCCTGCACGACGCCGACCACCGCATCGATCGACCCGCGCGCGACCGGCAGGCGGCTGTGCGGCGTCTCGCGCAGCTTCGCGCGGATCGCGGCATCGTCGAGCGCGATGTCGAGCCAGTCGACCTCGGTCCGCGGCGTCATCACCTCGCGCACCGGGCGATCGGCGAGCCGCACCACGCCCGAGATGATCGAGCGTTCATGCTCCTCGATCACGCCGGACTTGCTCGCCTCGGCGACGATCAGGTGCAGTTCCTCGGCGGTGACCTGCTCCTCATTCTCGCGGTTGAGGCCGAGGATGCGGAACAGCAAGGCGCTGCTCGCATCGAGCACCCAGACGACCGGCTTGGTGAATTTGGCGAGCCACCACATCGGCAGCGCGACAAGCGCGGCGACCGCCTCGGGCTTGCGCAGCGCAAATTGCTTGGGGACCAGTTCGCCGACGATCAGCGAGGCATAGGTGGTGAGCGCGATCACCAGCGCGAAACCGACGGTGGCGGCGGTTTCCGGCGCCAGCCCCAGCATCTCGAACCGCGCCGCAACCGGCGTGCCGAGACTCGCGCCCGAATAGGCGCCGGTGCCGATCCCGATCAGCGTGATGCCGATCTGGACGGTCGACAGGAACTTGCCGGGATCGGCGGCCAGCTCGATCGCGGTGGCCGCGCCCTTGCGGCCGCTGCGCGCCATCGCCTCCAGCCGCGCCTTGCGCGCCGACACGATCGCCAGTTCGCTCATGGCGAACACGCCATTGAGCGCAACGAGCGCGAGGATGATGATGACGTCGACCCAGGGGAACGGCGGTAGCATGGTGTGCGCCCCTCTTGGCCGCAAAGCGCGCGCGCGACAATCGCCAAATTGTTGCCGGGCGTGCTTCAGCGGTCATTCAGTGCGCAGGCGGAACATAGTGTCCGGACGTCGGGTTGACCGACATCAGTTGTCGAAAGGGAAGAAGATGAAGCTGTCGTCGAAGCTGGCTGCCGCGTTGGCGTGCGTATCGCTGGTGGCCGTATCGGCGTGCACGACCGACCCGGACACCGGCGAGCGGCGCATCTCCAAGACCGCGATCGGCGGGATCGGTGGCGCGCTGGGCGGCTATCTGCTCGGCGATCTGGTCGGCGGGCGGCGCGACCGGACCGAGAAGATCGTCGGCGCGGGGCTCGGCGGCATCGCCGGTGCCGGGATCGGCGCCTATATGGACAAACAAGAGCGCGAATTACGGGAGCGCACGCGCGGTACGGACGTCGAGGTGACGCGACAGGGCGACGATCTGCTGCTCAATATCCCGTCGGGGATCAATTTCGCGTACAATTCGGCGAACGTGCAGCCGCAGTTCCGCGCGACGCTCGACAAGGTCGCCGGCGTGCTCGCCGACTACAAAGAAACCTATGTCGATGTGTACGGCCACACCGATTCGACCGGCAGCGATTCGTACAACCAGGACCTGTCGGAGCGGCGCGCGCGGTCGGTGGCGGATTATTTGTCGAGCCACGGCGTGCAGGATGCGCGGATCGCGACGCGCGGGTTCGGCGAGACGCAGCCGATCGCCTCGAACGAGACCGAGGCCGGGCGCGCCGAGAATCGTCGTGTCGAGATCAAGATCGTCCCGATCTCGCAGAACGACCTGCCACCGCGCTGATCAGCGCCGCGCGGCGAAGAAGTCGCGCAGCAGCGCCGCCGCCTCCCCCGCCCCGATGCCGGCGAACAGCTCGGGGCGGTGGTGGCAGGTCGGCTGGGTGAAGAAGCGCGGTCCGTGCTCGACCGCGCCGCCTTTCGTATCGTCGGCGGCATAATAGAGGCGGGCGATGCGGGCATGCGCGATCGCGCCGGCGCACATCGCGCAGGGTTCGAGCGTGACCCACAAATCGCAGTCTTCGAGCCGATCGCGGCCGAGCGTCTGCGCGGCGGTGCGGATCGCCAGCATCTCGGCGTGAGCGGTCGGGTCGCATAGCTGGCGCGGGGCGTTGGCGGCGACGGCAACGATCCGGCCAGCGTGCACCACCACGGCGCCGACCGGGACTTCGCCCGCAGCGGCCGCGTCACGGGCGGCGTCGAGTGCGACGCGCATCGGGTTGGGCAGCGGGAACATCGACGCTGCCTACGCCACCATGCCGGAGTGGTGAAGGCATCGATTACCTCACCGTTTCCCCGCTTATCCCCGCCGTTACGAAGAAGCGGGACCCCGGCTCAAGACCGGGGCGATGGCTGACCTCAGCGCTGTTCGCCGGGCTTCTGGACCTCAACCTTTGGGACCTCGACGGTCTTGTTCTCGGTGCCGACCCGCACCTTGGCAACGTCGGCGTCGAACTTTGGCGCCTGCCCGCCCTCGAGTCGCGGCAGTTGCGCGGTCTGGGTCTGGTCGAACTTGACGAAGCCCAGCAGCAGCGCCGCCAAAAAGACGAGTGCGACGATCCCGATCAGCACCAGCAGCCCACGCATCCTTTTTCTCCCGATCCCTGTTGATTCGCTGCCGCAACAACGCCGTCGCGCCGGGCTGGTTGCAGCACCGGCGACTTGACCGATCGTCAGGCGTGGGTTACTGGCGCGCACTTTCCGGGCAACCGAAATCAGGATTATTCACATGTCGCGCATTTGCGAGCTGACCGGCAAGGGCCGGCAGGTGGGCAACAACGTTTCCCACGCCAATAACAAGACCAAGCGTACGTTCCTGCCGAACCTGCAGAACGTTACCCTGCTGTCCGATTCGCTGGAGCGGTCGATCCGCCTGCGCGTCTCCACCCACGGCCTGCGCTCGGTCGAGCACAACGGCGGGCTGGACAACTGGCTGGTGAAGACCTCGGACGACAAGCTGTCGCTGAAGGCGCGCCGCCTGAAGCGCGACGTCGTGAAGAAGCGTTCGGCCGCCGTCGCGGCCTGACGCCGACGGCCCTGCCCGCATCACTGCGGCCCGCCCTCCCTGGTGGACGGCGGGCCGCATTGCGTTGGGCCATCAATCGCGCCAGCGGAACTTGGCGAGGATCGTCCGCCGCCAGAAGGCGCCGTCATTGTCGGTGACGAGCCAGATCATCGTCTGGCCGCGCTCCTGCGACACGGCCAGCCCCTCCGCATTCTCACGCCCGAGCGTGTCGCCGAATCGCGCGACCACCCGACCGCGCAGCAACGCCCCCGGCCTGATGCTGCGCGCGGCGATGCGGACCAGCGTCATCTCGAAGCGCATCGGCAAATGGACACGCCGGTTGAGCACCAGCACGTCGCCGTTCGGCAGCACCGCCGCGTCGCTAGGCGAATGATGCGGCGGCGGCAGGTAGCGGAGCGCGGCGTTGGGCGTGTCGTAGAGCGCCGGATCGCCATAGAAGAGCAACGCGGCACGCGCGCCATTCTGCCGCAGGCCGCCCTCACGAAAGGCGAGGAAGCGGCCGTCGTTCAGCCGCGCCAGCGATTCGATGCTGCTGTTCACGCCCCAGTCGCGCATCGCCAGCGGCGGACTGGCGGCATCGGCATGATCGAAGTCGCGAGGATAGCGCCAGATCATGTTGATCCGTTCGTAGCCGATCCACGCCTGCCCGGTGTGCGGATCGATCGCGAGCGACTCGGTATCGCGCGACGCTTTCTGCCAGGCGGTTTCCGGCCCGTCCGCCAGCTCGGCGGTGCCGAGCGTCCATAGTTTGTGGTTCGCGATCCGCAGCCTCACCACCAAGCCGCCGTCGCCGAGCAGGATCGCCTGTCCATCGTGCAACGCCAGCGCCGACAGGCCGCCGAACGCACGCTGGTTCGCGGTCAGCGATACCGCAGCGACCGGTTCGAGCGCGCCGATGCGCCGTGGCCAGCCGCCGCGCGGCACGAACGGCGTGGCGGTGACGCGCAGCCCGGGGTCGAACAGCGGACGACGGCCGTCGCCGGTCCACGGCGGGACCAGCAGCAGCACCATCGCAAGGGTGATCGGCCATCGCACCCGCCGCCGGTAACGCACCACTCCGCCACCGCAAAGGATGAACGCCCGATAACGGACGCATTCAGCGTCGGCTCAAAGCGAATCGGGCAAAAGCTGTTTCATCGACGGGAAAGCCCGCCGACCGGAACAGCAAACGGGAGACTGCTCATGTTCAAGAATCTCGCCCTTGCCGGTGCCGCGCTCGCGATGGGCGCCGCCGCCGTGGCCCCGACTGCCGCCGACGCCCAGCGTTATTACGGCGACCGCTACAGCCGCTACGACGACAATCGTGGTTATTACGATCGTCGCGACTACGACCGGCGCGGCTATCGCGGCAACGACCGTCGCTACAATTACAATCGCCGCTGCTCGAACGGCACCACCGGCACGGTGGTCGGCGCGATCGCCGGCGGTCTGCTCGGCCGCGTGATCGACTCGCGCGGTGACCGGACGCTCGGCACGGTGCTGGGCGGTGTCGGCGGCGCGGTCGCGGGGAACGCGGTCGAGAAGTCGAACAACCCGCGGTATTGCCGCTGACGCTGGCAGGTCGGGAGCCACGCTCCCGACCGGGGCGCAAAGCGCCGCCAGCGACACGGCCGGCGGATCGGCAGCGCCGATCCGGCCGACGACGGCTCTGCCGTCGTCTAACCCTTCCCTCGCGTAGCGTATGAGGGCGCGAGCCCGGTGCCGAAAGGTGCCGGGCTCGCGTTATTTCTGGGTAAGCGTCCGAACTGCACAGGTGGGTGCCCCTTCCCGCCGTTCGCCCTGAGCTTGTCGAAGGGCGTGCCCGGACCACGTGCTTCGACAGGCTCAGCACGAATGGTGGAGGAAGGCCGGTGGAGGGACGCGCGTTACGTGTACCGTGTTTCGCGAGCCCGCCGCGGGCGAAGCCCGCGTCGTCGGTCGGGTCGGCGCGGGGCCGACCCGCCGGCCGTGCCGGGCGCTGCGCCGTGGCGCACCGGCCCGCGGGGCGCGGGCCTGCGCCCGTCAGTACATATGCTGCCCGCCGTTGATGCTCAGCGTCGACCCGGTCACGAAGCCGGCCTCTTCCGAACACAGGAACGCGACGCCGCGCGCGATCTCCTGCGCCTGACCGAGCCGGCCGACGGGGATCTTGGCGACGATCTTCTCCAGCACGTCGGCGGGCACCGCGGCGACCATGTCGGTGTCGATATAGCCCGGCGCGATCGCGTTGACGGTCACCCCGGCGCGCGCGCCTTCCTGCGACAGCGCCTTGGTGAAGCCGTGGATGCCGCTTTTCGCCGCGGCATAGTTCACCTGTCCATATTGCCCGGCCTGGCCGTTGATGGAGCCGATGTTGACGATGCGACCCCATTTGCGGTCACGCATGCCCGGGAACACCGCCTTGGCCATGTTGAAACACCCGCCGAGGTTGGTGTCCATGACCTCTTTCCACATCTGGTAGGTCATCTTCAGGATCGTGCCGTCGCGGGTGATGCCGGCATTGTTGACCAGCACGTCGACCGGCCCCAACTCGGCGGCGACCGTCGCGCAGCCTTCCTGACAGGCGTCGTAATCCGCCACGTCCCACTTGTAGGCGGCGATGCCGGTCCGCTCGGTGAACTCCCGCGCGCGCTCGTCATTGCCGGCATAATTGGCCGCGACCGTCATTCCTGCGTTCTTCAGGGCAACGCTGATCGCCTCGCCGATGCCGCGCGTCCCCCCTGTGACGATCGCCACACGTGCCATAACATCCTCTCCCGTCACCCGCCCGGAATGAGGCGGTATCCCAAATCCACATCAGCCTAGGCGGGGGTGACCCACCCTTCAAGTTCACGCGCCAGTAACGTGCGCAGCATCGCGACTCCGTCCAGGCTGTCGTTCAGGCACGGCAGATAGGCAAAATGCGTGCCGCCGGCGGCCACGAAGCTCTCGCGCCCGCGGATCGCCAGTTCCTCCAGCGTCTCGAGGCAATCGGCGGAGAAGCCGGGCGCGAGGATCGCGACCTTGCGGATGCCCTGCGCGGGCATCGCCTCCAGCGTCGTGTCGGTGGCGGGCTCCAGCCATTTGGCGCGGCCGAAGCGCGACTGGAAGGCGACCGTCAGCGGACGCCCAAGCGCATCGCCGAGCAGCCGCGCGGTCTTGCGGCAATGGCAATGATAGGGGTCGCCGCGCTCCAGCGTCCGCTGCGGCATGCCGTGGAAGCTGGCGACGATCGTATCGGGTGCGAAATCGAGGGTCGCCAGCTGCTCGGTAAGGTTGCGGGCGAGCGCGTCGATATAGGCAGGATCGTCGTAGTACGGCGGCAGCGTGCGGATCGCCGGCTGCCAGCGCATGTCGGCCAGCGCAAGAAACGCCTTGTCGTTGGCAGTTGCCGTCGTGGCGGCGCAATATTGCGGATAGAGCGGCGCGAGCAGGATGCGTTCGCACCCCGCCTCCTTCATCGCGCGCAATCGGTCGCCGATCGCGGGATTGCCGTAGCGCATCGCCCAATCGACCAGCACCTGCGGACCGAAGGCATCCTTGAGCGCCGTTGCCTGCGCGCGGGTCACCGCCGCCAGCGGCGAGCCCTGGTCGGTCCAGACCTGTTGATAGGCATGCGCCGATTTCTTCGGCCGGGTGGTGAGGATCGCGCCGCGCAGGATCGGCTGCCACAGCAATTTCGGGATCTCGACGACGCGGCGATCCGACAGGAACTCCGCGAGGTAGCGACGCACCGCGCGCGTGTCCGCCGCATCGGGGGTGCCGAGATTGACCAGCAGCACGCCGATGCGCGGCTTTGGAATGGCGGGGTGGTCGGGGGGAAGCATCACGCACCTCTGAACGGCAAGTGGCGCCACCGCGTTCCGCCGGCGGCGAACAGCGCATTGGCGATCGCGGGGGCGACAGCGGGAATGCCGAGATCGCTGATGCCGCCGGGGTCGGCGGTCGAGGTGATCAGCTCGACGGTGACGTCGGGCGCGTCGGCGAGTGTCGGGAGAGCGACGTCGCCATAGCGGCGGATGGTCGCCAGCCCATTTCGATAGTGCGCCGCCGCCCCTTGCGTCGTCGCCGTGCCGAAGATCAGCCCGCCCTCGATCTGCTGGCGGATGATGTCGGGGTTGATCGCGCGGCCGCAATCGACCGCCGCGACGAGCCGGTCGACACGCGAACGGCCCGCGCCGTCGAACCCGGCCTCGGCGAGCACCGCGATCATGCTGCCGGCCATGCGGTGGCAGGCGATCCCCTGTCCGCTGCCCGGCACGCCGCCGCTCCACCCACCGAGCGCCGCCACCGTCGTCAGGCAGCGCGCCAGCCGCAGCTCGCCGCCGAGCAGCCCGACCCGGTACGACATCGGCTCGGTTCCGGCGACGCGCGCCAGTTCGTCGAGGAAGCATTCGGTGAAGAAGGCGGTGTAGCCGTCCGCCCCGCCGCGCAAATGCCCGGTCGGCAGGTCGAGCGCGACCGGATGGTGCCAGACCTCCGACGCGCCGAGGCGATAGGGCGGCACCGCGCCGCTCGTCGCATAGCCGTCCGCGCCGGCCGGGAGCGCGGAGGCGAGACGGCGCAGCGGATCGTCGGGCAGCAGCCGGGCGGCCAGGTCGCGCCCGGTCGCCGGCACCGCGATCCGGGCGCGCCAGCCGAGGATCGCGCCGTTGGAGGCGAGCCGCGCCGCCATCCGCGCCCGCGCGGGTGGGCGCACGCGGTCGTGGAGCAACGCCTCGCCACGCGACCAGGCGAGTTGCACGGGGCGGCGCAGCTCCTTAGCGAGGATCGCGGCCTGCTCGACGACGTCGACTTCCAGCGCCGCGCCGAACGATCCGCCGCTGAGCATCGGGTGGAGGATCACCTGCGCCGCCGCCACGCCGATCGCGCGCGCCGCCGCCGCGCGCGCCAGCGATGGCGCCTGCGTCGCGGCCCATAGCTCCAGCCGCTCGTTCTGCCAGTGCGCGGTCGCGGCGGGCGGCTCGACTGCGGCGTGGAGCGCGGGGGCGACGTGATATTCGGCCTCGACCAGCCGCGCGCCGGCGAAGACGCCGTCGACGTCGCCGGTGCGGGCGATGCGGTGGCCGTCGGCATCGAGCGCCGCGGTAAGCGCCCGGTCGATCGCGGCGTCGTCGGGCAGGACCGGCCCTTCGAAGCGTGGCGCGAGCGCGGTCAGCGCGCGATTGGCGGCCCACCAGTTGTTCGCGACGGCGGCGATCCAGCGATCGTTGCGGACGACGTGGAGCAGCCCCGGCACCCGCTCGGCCGCGGCGACGTTCGCCGATCGTAGCCGCGCGTCGCGGTGCGGGGCCTGGCGGATACTTGCGAACACCATGTCGGGCAGGCGGACGTCGGCGACGAAATTGGCCGAGCCATCGACCTTCGCGGGCACGTCGAGCCGCGGCAACGATTCACCGGTCAGCCGGCCTTCGTCGCCGATCCGGTACGGCAGTTCGGCGGGCAAACTGCCCGACGCCGCGGCCTCCGCCAGCTCGCCGAAGCGGAGCCGCCGGTTGCCGAGGACGACGAAGCCGTCCGCGGTGGTGCAGTCGCGCCAGTCTGCGTCCCAGCGCTGCGCGGCCGCCTGACACAGCAGCACGCGCGCCGCCGCGCCCGCGTCGCGCAGCGGCGCCTCGAACCGGCGTACCGAGGTCGAGCCGGCGGTGAGCATCAGCGCCTCGCGGGTCCAATGCTCGTCACGCAGCCGTTCGGGGACGCCCGCAAACCCATCGCCGAACAACCAGTCGGCGGCGAGCGAGTTGGCGTAGCGCGGCGACACCGGCGCGGCCTCGACTCCGATTGTCCGCCAGTCCGCGCCGAGTTCGTCGGCCACGATTTGCGGCAGCGTCGTGAACACGCCCTGGCCATGTTCGCATTGCGGGACCGCGACGATGATCTTGCCGTCGCGCGCGATCTTCAGGAAGGCGCTGAAGACCCGCTCGTCAGGGGCGGCGGGGAGGTTGGGCAGATAGGTGCGCGGCCACGCCGCCCATGCCACGACCAGCCCCGCGCCGATGCCACCGGAAACGAGAAGCCTGCGCCGCGTGATCTCCGCCATGCCGGGCGGCGTAGCGGGCGCGGCGGCGCGGCGGAAGGGGCTTGTCGCGCCGATGGATCGCCGATCCGGGCTATGGACCGTGCGCAAGGGTGTGTCGACGTACCGCCGCGACGCGCTAGGCGAACATAGTGCGTTGCATATCAAGCCTGTCCGCCGTTGCCCCTACCCTATTGCTCGCCACGCCGATGGCCGACGCCGAGGCCGAGCGCGCGGAGCGCAGCGACATGATCGTCGCCAGCGTCAGCGGGCAGACGATCACGCTGACCGGCGCGGTGCCGGCCGGAACCACGCTACGGCTATCCAACCGATTCCTGAACCTCGATCGCCCGGTACGGGTGATCGTGAAAGGCGCACGGTGCATGACGGGAACAGGCAGGGCCGGGAGCGAGCCCGCCGCTACTTTCGTCCGCGCGCCCGCTCCAGCGGCAGGACGTTCTGCGCCCAGGGGCCGTACGGCACGGCATGCGGCTCGGCCGGTTCGCGGCGGGCGTCGCGGATCGACACCACCTTGCCCGAGGTATCGCCGAACGGCGCATCTGAGGGCGGCAGGACAGGGGGCAGAACCGGCGGCTTGAGCATCCGCCGCCGCCGCCACACCGCCAGCGCAGTGAGCAGCGGGCCGAGCCGGCTGAGCAGATAGCCGTAGCAGACCGCGATCAGCATCATGCGCCAGTCGGCCAATGCGACGATGCCGACGGTGCGCAACAGCCAAAACGCGGCGAACGTCAGCGTACCAGCGAGAACCGGATACATGAATGACGCGCGCATAATGCCTCCTGTCATGACAAGGCTATGACAGGCAGTCACAGGCGACAAGCGTTTTTGTGCGCCTGCAACATAAAATGTGGTTGCCGATGCCGAAACGCACGGAAAATTGCGCAACGGCGTATTTGCGGTTGCAGCGCCGAGCCGGCCATCCGGAGCGAAATTAGGCGTCGATCAACGCCGCGTAATGCTGTCGCAGGGACACCTTGTCGATCTTCTCGGTGCCCAGCCGCGGCAAGGGACCGGGGCTGAGCCACAGCCGCTGCGGCACCTTGAAGGCGGCGAGATGCGCGCCGAGGAACGCGATCAGCTCCGCGCCGCTGGTGGCGTCCGGGTCGGAGAGGTGGACGACCGCGCACGGCACTTCGCCGAGTCGCTCGTCCGCCAGCCCGAACACCGCCGCTTCGGCGACCGCGCCGTGCGTGTAGAGCGCCGCCTCGACCTCCTGACAGCTGATGTTCTCGCCGCCGCGGATGATGATGTCCTTCTTGCGGTCGACGATGAACAGATAGCCGTCGGTGTCGAGATAGCCGAGGTCGCCGGTGCGGAAGAAGCCGTCGCTGGTGTAGCAGGCCGCGGTGTCGGCGGGGCGGCCCCAATAGCCCTCGAAGCACGCGGCCGAGCGGATGCCGATTTCGCCGACGCCGCCGAGCCGCACCTGCTGCCCTTTGTCATCAAGGATCGCGAACTCGACGAGCGGCGCGGAGGCGCGCCCGGTCGAGGCGGGCTTGGCGAGATAATTGCTGCGCCAATTGCCCGCGCCGACCGCATTGGTTTCGGTAAGGCCGTAACCGATCAGCGGCGAGCCGGGCAGCTCGGCATCGAGCCGACGGACATGCTCGACCGGGCGCGGCGCGCCGCCGGCCGCAAAGTCGGTGACGGTCGACAGATCATAGGCGTCGCGGCGCGGATGGTTGAGCATTTCCAGGCTCATCAACGGCACGCCGACGAAATACGTGACCTTCTCGCGCTCGATCAGTCGCATCGCCTCCTCGGCGTCCCAGCGCGACATCAGCACCAGCTTGCGTCCCATCGCAAAGCTCTGGAGGAAGGTCGGCACCATCGCGGTGACGTGGAACAGCGGCACGTTGAGCAACGTCGCGGGCTGCGCCGCCATCGGCTTGCCGTCTTGCGTGGAAATCGCGAGCATCATCATCGCCGAGGCGAGGAAGTTGAAGGTGCCCTGCACGACCTGGAAGTGCGTCGAGAGCGCGCCGCGCGCACGGCCGGTCGAGCCCGAGGTGAACAGGATCGTCGCATGATCGTCAGCGCCGACCGTCGGCAGCACCGCGCCCCCCGGATGCGCGAGCAGCGCCTCGAGCGCCTGTTCGAGCGGGAGCGTATCGTCGAACGGCTGGACGGGGACGCTGCTGCCGGCCAGCCGCTGTACGCGCGGCGGATCAGCGAGGATGAGCCGCGGCGTCGATTCTGCCACCGCGGCGGCCAGTTCCTCGGCCTGCCACCAGCCGTTGAGCAGTGTCGCGACGCCGCCGGCCATGACGATCCCCATGTAGAGGACAATCCACGCCGCCGAGTTGCGCGCCGCGATCGCGACGCGGTCACCCGGCTGGACGCCATGTGCGTCGACCAGAGCGTGGGCGACGCGGGTCGCCGCGTCATACGCCTGCCCGAAGGTCAGCCGCTCGTCGCCGCAAACGAGGAAGGTCTTGTCGCGATGCTCGGCGCAGAAATGCGCGAAATAGGCTGGGAGCGTCGGCGGCGCAGTGGCGATGCACGGCAGCGTGCGGCCAAATCGCGCAATCGATCCCAATGCGAGCGGACCGCCCTCCCCCGTCAAGGCCGCCATCGTGGCATCCATGCGTGCGTCAAGCTCGGTCCGCATCACTCTCTCCGCTTGGGTTTGTCTTATTCGCCCCTTATGGAGGCGCGATTCACGAGGGGAAAGCCTTGATCCTGCCCGCGCTCACGGCTGCCGTAGCGGCAAGCCACATACATTTTTCCGATCTGGGGCTGCATCCCGACGTCTTCTCGATCGGGGTGTTCACGCTGCGGTGGTACAGCCTGGCGTACATCGCCGGAATCGTCATCGGCTGGTGGTATCTGCTCAAGCTGCTCGACCAGCCGGGCGCGCCGATGGCGCGTCGGCATGCCGACGATCTGGTGTTCTACGCGACGCTGGGGATCATCCTGGGCGGGCGGATCGGTTACGTGCTGTTCTACGCGCCCGAGATGCTGACGCGGCCGCTGTCGATCCTGCGGCTGTGGGACGGCGGCATGTCGTTCCACGGCGGGGTGATCGGCACCTCGCTGGGGCTGATCTGGTTCGCGCGCAAGCATGGACTCAACTGGCTGCGCGTGCATGACTATGTCGCGTGCTGCGTGCCGTTCGGGCTGTTCTTCGGGCGTCTCGCCAATTTCGTGAACGGCGAATTGTGGGGCAAGCCCGCCGACGTGCCGTGGGCGATCGTGTTCGAGCGGACGATGCCGTTCGGCGTGCCCGAGCCGGCGCGGCACCCGAGCCAGCTGTATGAGGCGGGGCTGGAGGGCATCCTGCTGTTCGCCTTGCTGTGGTTCTTCTTCTGGCGCACCGATGCGCGGTATCAGCCAGGCAAACTGGTCGGCCTGTTCCTGGCCGGCTATGGGCTGGCGCGGTTCACCGCCGAATTCTTCCGCGAGCCCGACGCGCAGTTGCGCCAGTTCGCGGAAGCGACCGGGCTGCACATGGGCCAGTGGCTGTGCGTGCCGATGATCGTCGCGGGGCTGTTCCTGATCCTGACCGCGCCACGGCGGCGGGTGCGGGTCGAGCCGATCGCCGGCCCGGATGCGGTCGCCTGATGACCGAAGCTCTGCTTGCCGAGCGACTGGCGCGCGCCATCGCGCTGGGCGGGCCGATCCCGATCAGCCAGTTCATGGCGGCGACCAACACGCATTATTATGCGACCCGCGATCCGCTCGGCGCGGGCGGCGACTTCACGACCGCGCCAGAGATCAGCCAGATGTTCGGCGAGCTGATCGGCGCGTGGGCGGCGGACTTGTGGGATCGCGCCGGGCAGCCGGCGGTGGCGTGGGTCGAGCTGGGGCCGGGGCGCGGAACGCTGAGCGCCGATGCGCTGCGCGTGTTGGCGCATGCGGGGCTGTCCCCGGCGGTGCATTTCGTCGAGACCAGCGCGACGATGCGTGCGGCGCAGGCCGTTCGCGTGCCGGACGCGACGTGGCACGATTCGATCACGACGCTGCCCGAAGACGTGCCGTTGATCGTGATCGCCAACGAATTCTTCGACGCGCTGCCGATCCGCCAGCTCGTCAAGCGTGGCGAGACGTGGCACGAGCGGCTGGTGGCGTGCCAGGACACGTTGTTCCTGCCGATCGCGGGGACCAGCGTGCCCGATACGATCATCCCGCCCGCGCTGGCGTCCGCCGCGTCGGGCGCGATCGTCGAGACCTCGCCCGCCAGCGTCGCGATCATGGGCGACCTGTCGGCGCGGATCGTCGCACAGGGCGGCGTGGCGCTCGTAATCGATTACGGCTATGACGGTCCGGCGGTGGGCGACACGTTGCAGGCGGTGCGCGGCCACGCCTATGCCAATCCGTTCGAGGCGCCGGGCGACCAGGACCTGACCGCGCACGTCGATATGGCGACGCTACGACTGGTGGCGCGCGCATCGGGCGCGGCGACGTTCGGAACGACCGCGCAAGGCGCGTTCCTGCGCGCCCTGGGGATCGACCAGCGCGCCGCGGCGCTGGGCGAGAGAGTGGCCGGCGACCGCCGCCGGCTGGTGGACGACATGGGGGAGTTGTTCAAGGTGATCGCACTGACACATCCAAACTGGCCGCGACCGGCGGGGTTCGGGGCATGACCCGGCGCGCCACCATGCGCCGCGCGACCGCGAAGGATGCCGCCGATCTGGCCGGCGTCGCGCGCGCGACCTTCACCGAGACGTTCGGAATGCTTTATTCCGCGGCCGACCTCGCCACCTTCCTCGAACAGCATACGCCCGAGGATTGGGCGCGCGAGATCGCCGATCCGGCCTATTCGGTGGCGGTGGTCGAGGAAGGGCATATCGTCGTCGGCTATGTGAAGCTCGGCCCGCCGCGGCTGCCGTTCACGCCGACGGAGGGCGCGATCGAGCTGCGGCAATTCTATTTGCTCCAGCCGTGGCAGGGCGCGGGCATGGGGCCGAAGATGATGGAATGGGCACTGGAGGAAGCGCGCGCGCGCGGGATGCGCGAAATGTACCTATCGGTGTTCGTCGACAACGAGCGCGCGCGGCGGTTCTACGCCAAATACGACTTCAAGGACGTCGGCCGCTATGCATTCATGGTCGGCAATCATGAGGACACCGACATCGTGATGCGACGCGCGCTGTGACCGCACCGGTGCCGATCCGCGCCGCCGTGCTGGAGGAAGTCGCGCATGGCTTCTTCGGGCGTGACGGTGGCGGATCGACCGGGATTCATGCCGGCCTCAACGTCGGGCTCGGCTCGGCCGACGACGAGGCGACGGTGCGCGCCAACCGCGACGCGGCGCTGGCCGCGGTGGCGCCGGGCGCTTGCCTGCTGACCCCGTATCAGATTCACTCCGCGACCTGCGTGACGGTCGATGCCCCGTACGTCGAGCGGCCGCAGGCGGATGCGTTGGTCACCGACCGGCCCGGCCTGGCGATCGGGGTGGTGACGGCGGATTGCGCGCCGGTGCTGCTCGCCGACGCCACGTCGGGCGTGGTCGGGGCGGCGCACGCCGGGTGGAAGGGCGCGCTGGCCGGCGTCACCGATGCGACCGTCGCCGCGATGGTCGCACGCGGCGCACGGGCGGAGCGGATCGTCGCGGCGGTGGGCCCTTGCATTGCGCGCGCCAGCTACGAGGTCGACGATGCGTTTCGCCGCCGCTTCGAGGAGGTCGACGCCGCCAACGAACGCTTCTTCGTCGAGGCGCGCACCGGGCATCATCGCTTCGATCTGGAGGGGTACGTCGTCCACCGGCTCGCGGCGGCGGGGGTGACCCGCGTCGCGGCGCTGGGGCTGGATACCTATGCCGATGAGGTGCGGTTCTTTTCCTACCGCCGGGCGACGCACCGCGGCGAGCCGAGCTATGGGCGGCAGATCGCGATCATCGCGCCCGCACGATAGGTCGTTGGCGCGATCGCGCGTCCCGAACGCATCGAGAAATCCTGCGACGCAGCACGCCCTATCTTGAGCGGAAGCGCTTCGCGACGTGCCGAGCCCGTGCCTGGATCCCGCGTCGACGCGTCTTGGCCCCGGGGGATCGTTCCGCCGTGCCGCCGGTTGGTGCGGCGGTACGGGAGAATGACGATGGTCGACAAGATCGTGAGCAAGGAACTGAGCGAAGGACCCACCTTCGATCGGAAGGCGAAGCGCCCGATCAAAGGGGGGCTGTATTATCTCGGGTTCCTGTTGGTCGCCGCGATCCTGGTGCTGTTTTACGCTGGTAACTTGATCTGACCACGGCGCTGACGCAGCGCCGCACCGGCCGGACCGACGCCCAGGATCATCGCTTGAGTCGTCGGCTCTGGAAGGGCACTGGTGAGATAGCTTAGCGAGAAGCTGATCGACGTTGGTCAATTCACTCGGGGCTCGGTGCGGACGACGATCGTGTATTTGATGTTAGTGGCAAGGTCTTCTGCGAGTTGTTGATATAGTCGAGAACCTTGGACGCCATCGACGGAGAAGGCTTGTCAGCATCGGTGTCGGCACGCCGAGTGCGGGTTTATGTTCGCGAGCCTCTTCTGGTTGAACGCGCTGCCGATGCTCACGCTCCGACCTTTGTTCATGCCGATGGTGACGTCACTCGAGAAAGGAACGTCGTCTGTTCGCGCAATGATTGCCGCACATGACGGTGCCGCCAGCGCAGAAAGCGTGACCCGAACCCAGTCTTCATATGACATTTTAATCTAGAAAGCCGTTGCTGAAGGGTCGGTTAGAACAGCGCATAGTCATCTGTAAAATGATTTCCGCTCACACGACCCATCCGTTGACATGAAACACCGGCAACGCGCCACGCACCTTACGAAAAACGGGACAATAGACGGACGAGCTCGGACTGCCGGGCAGTATGGGTCTTGGCGAATATCTGCCGCAAATGCACACGGATTGTATTGACCTTGATCCCCAGCAGCGCCGCTGCTTCATCAAGGGTGCGTCCAGAAAATAGTGCCGCCGCCAGATCGGCCTCGCGTGCGGTGAGCCCGAACGCACCCCGCCACAGTGCCACCGGCGGAGTCGGTGCGGCGAGCGGGTCGACCAGCGTCATCAGCATCGCGGCGCGATCGGGAACAAGGGCGCGGCGCTCACTCGCCAGCGGCCAGCCGCTCACCAGATAGCCGGGGCCACCATCCGTCCGTTCGATCCGCACCGCATCCGCGGCTACGCCGGTCGGGGCGGTCGCCCGCTCGATCAGCACGGTGAGACGACGCTGGCTCGCCGCGTCGACTGCTGCGAGGCGGCCGTCGCGCACCCGCAGCCCGTCGCCGCGGCGGAGCGCCGCCTCGAACCCGGGCGTGGCGCGCAGCACGATGCCGCTTTCATCGAGCAGCGCGGCGGGCTCGCCCGCGGCATCGAGCCGCGCGGTCCACCATTGCTCGCGCAGCTTTTCGGCATGGAGCACGCCAAAGGTCAGCGCCTGCTCCAGCGTGTTGGTCAGCGAGGCGAGCCGACGCCATTGCTCGTCGTCGATCTCGCCGCGCGACAGCGCGTTGTGGACCGACAAGCCGCCGACCCAGCGACCGTTGCCGATCACCGAGGCCGAGGTGACGAAATGGCGCGTGCGGCTGTGCGTCTCCATCCAGCGCAGATAGGTGCCGACTTGGGGATCGTCGCGGTCAAGGACGTCGGTGTCACGATAGAGGCGGCTCTTCTCCAGCCGCGCCACGACCGGCACCTGCGGATCGAGCAGGTGCATCCGGTCCGCCTCGTACCGTAACGGTGCCGCGGGATCGACGTGGTGGATCGTGTTCCACGTCAGCACGCCCTTTGCGCGGTCGACCATCGCGAGATAGCCCGCCGCGCCGCCGACCCAGTGCGATGCGCGGACCAGCCAGGGCGTCCAGCCGTCCGGCCCGTCGTCCATCGTCGCCAGATAGGCGCCGTGGATCAACGCATCGCGTTCGTCGTTCACACCGCCCCCCAGCGCTTGCAGGGGGCGGGTGTAAGTTACAGCACGAAGCGACTCAAGTCGGAGTTGCGCGCGACGCTCGACAATTGCGCCTCGACATAAGCGGCGTCGACGGTCACCGCCGCGCCCTGTCGATCCTCGGCGTCGAAGCTGACCTCCTCGAGCAGTTTTTCCATGACGGTCTGGAGCCGGCGCGCGCCGATATTCTCGATCTCGCCGTTCACCTCCGCCGCGATCCGCGCGATCGCGCGGATTCCGTCGTCGGTGAAGCTGACGTCGACGCCCTCGGTCGCGATCAGCGCCTTGTATTGCGCGGGCAGCGACGCCTTCGTGTCGGACAGGATCGCGACGAAATCGTCCTCGGTCAGCCCCTTCAGCTCGACGCGGATCGGCAGCCGGCCCTGAAGTTCGGGCAGCAGGTCGCTGGGCTTGGCGACGTGGAAGGCGCCCGAGGCGATGAACAGGATATGGTCGGTCTTCATCGGGCCGTATTTGGTCGAGACGGTCGTCCCCTCGATCAGCGGCAACAGATCGCGCTGTACGCCTTCGCGGCTGACCGAGCCGCCGCGCACGTCGCTGACCGCGATCTTGTCGATCTCGTCGAGGAAGACGATGCCATTCTCCTCGGCGTCCTGGAGCGCGATGCGGCTGACCTCATCCTGATCGAGCCGCTTGTCGGCCTCTTCCTCGACCAGTTTCTCCCAAGCGGCGGGGACCAGTAACTTGCGGCGCTGCTTGGGGCCGCCGCCGAACGCCTTGCCCATCATCTCGCTGAGGTTGATCATCCCCATCGAGCCCTGCCCGCCCGGCAGCTCGAACGGCATCGGCGGGGTCTGTTGCAGCTCCAGCTCGACCTCCTTGTCCGCGAGATGGCCCTCGGCGAAGCGCTGGCGGAAGCTGTCGCGGGTCGCCTGGCTGGCATCCTTGCCGACCAGCGCGTCGAGCAGCCGGTCCATCGCGGCGGCCTCGGCCTTGTCCTTCACCGCGACGCGGCGGCGTTCCTTTTCCAGCCGCACGGCTTCCTCGACGAGATCGCGCGCGATCTGTTCGACGTCGCGGCCGACATAGCCGACCTCGGTGAATTTGGTCGCCTCGACCTTCA
>NZ_CAXIAM010000043.1:0-29569 GCF_964021865.1 uncultured Sphingomonas sp. | reverse complement strand
ACGCGCGCTCGATCACGAATTGCCCGGGGTTGGCGTTCGACCCTTCGGTCAGCCCGAGATGCTCCAGCATCGACGCGATCTCGCGGATCATCGCGGTCGAGCCGCACAGCATCACGCGGTCGTTCTCGGGGTCGAAGCGCGGCTCGCCGTCCAGCTCTTCGAACAGCCGCCCGCTCTCGATCAGCGCGGGGATGCGGCCGGTGGTGTGGAAATCCTCGCGCGTGACCGCGGGGACGTAATGGAAGCGGGTCGCCGCCTCGTCCGCCACCAGCGGATCGTCCGCCAGCCGCGCGCTGAGTTCGTCGTGGAACGCCAGATCGTTGACGCGGCGCACGCCGTGGACGACCACGACCTGGTCGAAGCGCTCATACACGTCCGGGTCGCGCGCGACGCTGAGGAACGGCGCAAGGCCGGTGCCGGTCGACAGCAGGAACAGCCGTTTGCCGCCGAGCAACGCGTCGAGCACCAACGTGCCGGTCGGCTTCTTGCCGAGATAGACCTGATCGCCAGGCTCCACCGCCTGCAACCGCTCGGTCAGCGGGCCGCCGGGCACCTTGATCGACAGGAACTCCAGTTCCTCCGCCCATGCCGGGCTGGCGATCGAATAGGCGCGCATCACCGGCTTGGCGGGCTTGTCATCGGTGCCGCCTTCCCCCGGCAGGCCGATCATGACGAACTCGCCGGACCGAAAGCGGAACGACGCGGGACGCTCGACCGCGAAGCTGAACAGATGCTCGTTCCAGTGGCGCACCCATTTCACCGCCACGCTGTTGAAGGCGGTCGATTCAGGGATAAGCACTGGCGCACGCAGGTCGGTCATCGGCGATCCGGTCTGATATGAGGATTTCTTGCGAATGGCGGGCATTATGGTGCGGCGCAGGAAGGGTCAACCATAGCTGGGCTTGGGCGCGGGCAAGGCATGTCAGTCGCGCTGGGTGAGCGGCGCCTGCACGAAGCGTAGCGCCACCCATTCGGCGGCCGTCGCGATCTGCTCGCTCACATCTGCGGCGGGGTTGTCCGCAACCAAGGTTGCGGCGATCCGACGCACGGCGCAACCGTCGCTGTCGAGACCCGCGGCGAACATCGCCAGCAACGTGGCCTCTGCCTCGGTGACATGCTCCGCACCCGGCATGCCGAAGCGCAGCCAGCGCAGCGCATGATGGTCAAGCAACGCCATCAGCCTGATGAAATCAGGCAGCGCCGCCATCACCCCGCGCCAGCCGAAACCAGGCGCCAGCGCCGCGCAAGGACACCGCCCGCTGCGCGCCGCGACGGTCCATTGTCGCATCGCGCCGGTGAGGAAGTGGAAATGCTCGTCGAGGTTCGGCGGCAGACGGTCGAGGAAACGGTACATGGATCACCTCGATTTGCGAATGACTCGCAGTATCCAAGGCAAGCTCGTTCGTCAACGTGCCGCACGTTATGTAGCGGCCGTCGCGATCAGGGAATGCTGATCGCCGTTTCGGTTACGACCGGATAGGAACTCAACGCCGCCTGACTAAGCTCGGCTGCCAAACGCTCGGCCTTGGCCGCACTCGGCTCGCCGGGACGCACCGTCACCGCGCTGCCATGCCACAGCAGCGCCGGATTGCCGCGCTTCCGGATGCGGATCTCGATCGTGGTGCGCTGCATCGCGACGAATGACGACTTGCCGGACGCGAGCGGGATGTTCACCCCCGATCCAAGCACCGCCGGCGCATCGCGGCGCGCGCGCGTCACCGAGGTGCCGACGTCGCTGCGGCTCGTGATCACCTCCGCCACATACGCGGCATGGTCGCGGTCGTTGAGGATCGTGAAGCCACGATCGCCCAGCTTCGCGGTCGCGGCGTCGCGGGCGCGCCGGTCGAAGGCGTCGTCGGGATCGGCCCCGTCGGGCGAGGTGATCGCGATCGTCCCCCCGGCGCGGGGCGGTGTGTCAGCGCTGGCGTGCGTGGTCGCCGCCATCAGCGCCGCGCCGCTCGCCAGCATCCCGATCGTGCCCAGGGCCATATGCCTTGTCCTCGCTTCGCAGCGGCATCAACCCCCGACGCCGGAAATCGGCCGATAGATTAGCGGCGCGCTTCCGCCCATCCGCTTTCGTTAACCTGCAACGCCGGGCCCGCGATCATCCCTTAGCGTTTGGGTGCCGGCGCGGCGTCGATCGCGGCGCCGAGCGGGTCCTTGACCGCCACCGCCTCTCCCTCGGCGGTGAAGTCGAGCAGTTCGTCCTTTTGCCGGTCGTAGCGCGGCCAGCGCGGCAGCCCTGCCCCGTTCGGGTCGCCGGTCTTCGCGAAATTTACGATATAGGCGCTGATGGTGCGCGCCGCCCGCCGATCGCGCGCCGTGGTCGCGCCGCCATATTTGATCGCGGCGGTGTCGAAGAAGAACGGAATGTCGGTGGCGTGGCCCGCCCCGGCCTTGCCGATCGATTCCGCGACGTAGGAGAAACGGTAGTGATACGCGGGCGCACCCGCCGCCGCGATCGCGCCGGCAAGCTGGCGCGCGCCCGCGACCATATAGCCGGTCGGCCCGCCGATGTCGTTGTCGGTCGCGCCGATCATGATCGGCACCTTGGGAAACGCGCCGCTGCGATAGGCGGCAGCCGCATCGACCGCGACGGCCCCGTCGGCATAGGGGCTGGCGAAGGTCTTCACCGCCGATGGCGGCGTGAACATCGCGGCCAGGTTCAGCCCGTCGACCACAGCCTCGGGCGTCAGCGCACGCAGCTTGGCAAGCGCAGCGGGATCGTCGCGCGCGATGCCTTTGCTTGCTGCGAAGTCGACGCCGATCTTCTCGGCGTCGGCCAGCCCATCGGTGCCGCGGCTTCCACCGTCGCCGCCCGACATCACGATCGCGCGCGCGAACAACCCTCTGGCGAGCGGCGAGGTGACCATCGTGTTGACCGACATGCCGCCCGCGCTTTCGCCGACGATCGTGACGTTCCTCGGATCGCCGCCGAACGCGGCGATATTGCGCTGTACCCACTGAAGTGCGGCAAGCTGGTCCATATAGCCGTAGTTGCCGAGCTTTCCGCGATCCGGATCCTGCGCGGTCAGTTGCGGGTGTGCGAAGGTGCCGAACCGCCCGAGCCGATAGTTGAAGCTGACGAACATCACCCCCTGCTTCGCGAGATTCTCGCCCGCATAGGTCGGCGGCGACGCACCGCCGTTCACGAATCCACCGCCATAAATCCACACGATCACCGGCAACTTCACCTTCGCCGCCGCGGGCTTCCACACGTTGACCGTCAGACAATCCTCGGATGGCGTGGTGCCGAGCGGCGCGGCATCGCTGGGGAACGGCAATTGCATGCAGTCGTGGCCGTAAGCGGTCGCCTGGCGAACGCCGCTCCACCGCGCGGCGGGTTGCGGTGCGCGCCAGCGCAACGGGCCGACCGGCGGCGCGGCGAAGGGAATACCCTTCCAGCTCGCGACGCCGTCGACGGTGCTGCCCGCGACCTTGCCGGACTCGGTCGCCACGGTCTGTCCTTGCGCGGCACCGGAGAGCACGACGCTGCCGATCGCCAACGCCACCGTCCCGAACTTCATCATCGGCTCTCCTGCTCTCCTCCGACGACGTTCGCCGCCGCCCGTCTCCCTTCCGTGATGGCAGCTTCGACCCGCCAGACAAAGACCTGATTCAACAGCGATTGCCGATCGAACGGCTTAACGTGATCGGATTTCGTTCTTGACCTGCGCATGCGCCAACAGCGCGAACAGCCCGGTGCCGCCGATGATGTTGCCGAGCAGCGCGGGCAGGACGAACCCGCCGAGCGCCCAGCCGACGCTCGCCTGCCCCGCCCACATCAGCAGAAATGCTTCCGACGCGCCTGCGACGACATGCGCGAACCCGCCGAGCGATATGGCATAGGTGACCGCGAAGACGATCCAGAAGTCGCCGCTGTTCACCGCCGAGCGAATCCACGCGATCGAGGCGATCAGGAAACCGGCCGGGATCGCCTGCATCAGCGTGTCGACGGGGGTGCGCTCCAGCAACTTTTCCGAAACCCCGATCATGCCCGCCAGCGTCTCCGCCGGTTGGAGGTGCGCGTGCACCGCCAGCGCGGTCGCGATCAGTGCGCCGAGCATGTTCGCGACGAAGATGACGCTCCACAGCCGCGCCAGCGCCAGAAGGTTGCGGCGAGACGGCGCGCGCACGACCGGCAGCACCGCCACTGCCGTATGCTCGGTGAACAATTGCAAGCGACCGAGGATGACGATCAGGAACCCGGCAGGGTAGCCGAGTGCGACGACCGCCTCTGCCCATCGCGCATCGGGCAGATAGTGATGCAGCGCCCCGCTGACCCACAGCGACGCCATGATCGCAATCCCCGCGGCGAAGCCGGACCAGAACAGCGACGCGGCCGGGCGCTCGAGTTCGTCCTCGCCCTGCTCGGCGACGGCGGCATGCACCACACGTGCCGCGGGGGCGCTGCGTTCTTCGGCCTCGGCCGCCTCGTCCGCCTTCTGTTCGTATCGATCCGACATCAACGTTTCCCCTCCCCGGCGCAACGCACGGCGGTCGCGGATCGCTCAACCGACGCTCGTGCGGATTGATCGACGTCGGCATGATAGCCGAAGGTCGCGGCTTGACCATGCCAGCGGCATCGGCATCGTGGCCCGCAACGACATGGCGAGGGTATCAATGGCTTATCCGATCGATCGACGCGCGCTGCTGGCGGGGGCCACGCTTGGCGGGATCACCGTTGCCGCCGCGAGCACGCAGGCGCAATCGCGCGTCGCAACGATGGCGCCGGAGATTTACGAACTACGTACCTATCACCTCGTCAATGGCCCAATGCGCGCGCGGCTCGACGCCTATCTGCGCGATGCGTTCATCCCCGCGGCGCAGCACGCCGGGTGCGGCCCGATCGGTGTCTTCACGGTCAGCATCGGACCGGCGAGCCCGAGCGTGCTTGTGCTGATCCCGCACCCCACGTTGGCCGACTTCGCCGCGCTGCCCGGCCGGCTGGCCGCCGACACGCGCCACGCGCAGGCCGGTGCCGCATTCCTCGATGCCACGCCGACCGCACCGGGGTTCGCCTCGCTCGACATCAAGCTGATGCGGGCCTTCCCGCATATGCCGCGCGTCGAGAAGCCAGCGAGCGGCGCCCGCATCTTCGAACTGCGCACCTATATTAGCCCAAGCGTCAAGGCCGGCGCGACCAAGATCGAGATGTTCGACACCGGCGGCGAGATCGACATCTTCCGTCGCACGGGCCTGACCCCGGTGTTCTTCGCGCAGGATCTGACGGGCGAGCGGTTGCCCAGTCTGACCTATATGCTGACCTTCCCCGACCTGGCGACCCGCGAACGCAATTGGGCGACGTTCGTCGCGGACCCGGCGTGGAAGAAGCTGATTGCGACGCCCGGGCTTACCGATCCCGACATCACCACCGGGATCGACAATCGCATCCTCAGCCCCACGGCTTATTCACAGATCTAAGCGGGCGTCGGATTGGCGAGGGTCGTGCTCCCGCACACGCAGGAGCACGAGGATCGTGACGACCTCAGCCGCGCGCCGGCGTCAGGCGCTGCGCCATCGCGCGTTCGACCGGGGTCAGCCCGGCGAGCGGATCGTCGTTCAGGCGGCGCTTGGGAGCGGGAGCTTGCTTGGCGGCGCCGAACAGGCTCAGGGTCGTGCGGGTCATGTCCATCCTCGGAGCGGGCGGCGCGACGTGCGCCGCCGATGGCATAGGAACCGGAATGTTCGGGCTTGGTTCCAAAGGCGCTGAAGGGAGCTGCTGATGGACAAGGACCGCTACGCGCACGATCTGGAGGAGGCGCAACTCGCGCTGGTCGAGGCGCAGCTCGCCGCGGTCGATGCGGGCGAGCGCGTCGTGATCGTCCTGGAAGGGCGGGACAGCGCGGGCAAGGACGGTGCGATCAAGCGGATCGTCGAACATCTGTCAGTTCGCTTCACGCGCGTCGTCGCGCTGCCCAAACCGTCCGATCGCGAGCGGACGCAATGGTATTTCCAGCGCTATGTCGCGCATCTGCCCGCCGCGGGCGAGATCGTGATCTTCAACCGTTCCTGGTACAATCGCGCCGGGGTCGAGGTCGTGATGGGCTTTTCGACCGGGGCGGAACAGGCCGAGTTCCTGCGTGACGCGCCCGATTTCGAGCGGATGCTGGTCGAAAGCGGCATCCGCCTCATCAAGCTGTGGCTCGACATCGACAAGGACGAGCAGGAGGAACGGCTGAAGGCGCGCCGCACCGATCCGCTGAAGCAGCTGAAGGTGTCCGACATGGACAAGGTCGCGCAGGCGCGGTGGGACGATTATTCGGCGGCGCGCGACACGATGCTGATGCGAACCCATACGCCAATCGCGCCCTGGTATTGCGTGCGGGCCGACCACAAGAAGCCGGCACGGATCGCGATCCTGCGCCATCTGGTCCATCGCATCGCCCCGGCGCGGATTTCGCAGGAAGTACCGGTCGCCGACCCCGACGTCCTGTTCGCGTTCGAGCAGGCGGCGCTGGAGGACGGACGGCTGGCGCGCTGACCCGATCCGCGATAGGTCCTGCGCGCATGGGCATCCTGTGCGTCCTCGGGTTTCATCGCTGGACCGGCAAGCCGACCGCACGCGTCGGCACGACCGTGTATCGCTGCGCTGTGTGCGGATCGCGGCTGGTGATGCACGGCAACCGCACCCGGTGGCGCAAGCGGAGCTGGATCGCGGCAGCGCTGCTGGTGTCGGGGGCGATCTGGTTCGTCAGCTACAATCTGGTCGTCCACGGCCGTACGCGCGTGCTGCACACCGCGTCCGCGGCGGCGCGCAAGGCGGAGGTCGCCGCGTCGCGCGGGCGCGCCGCAATCCACCGCGCGCAGGGCGACAGCGGCGCGTATGTGGACGGCGACGACCCGCGCTAGTGCGAGGACGCCGCCGCTGCGCCGATGCCGGTTTCCGCGCGAACCTGTTGCGCGGCGAACCCGCCACGATCGACGGCCGCGCGCCCGCTGCGGTCGAGCAGCGACACCAGCCAGATCGTGACGAACGCGAGCGGCATCGAGAAGATCGCCGGTGAGGAATACGGGAAGATCGCGGCGGGATAGCCGAGGATCTTCTCCCAAACCGCGGGCGACAGTACCGTCAGCCCTACCGCCAGCACCAGCCCGAGCGTTCCGCCCGCGACGACGCCGCGCGTCGTGCAACCCTTCCAGAACAGCGACAGCAACAGCACCGGGAAATTGCCCGACGCCGCCACCGCAAAGGCGAGGCTGACCATGAACGCGACGTTCTGCTTCTCGAAGATGATGCCGAGCAGGATGGCGATCACCGCGAGCACCAGCACCGTCCGTCGTGACACGCGCAACTCGGTGGCGGGGTCGGCCGCCCCCTTGCGCAGCACCGTCGCGTACAGATCATGGCTGACCGCCGACGCGCCCGACAGCGTCAGCCCGGCCACCACCGCCAGGATCGTCGCGAAGGCGACCGCCGAGATGAAACCGAGGAACAGGTTGCCGCCGACCGCATGCGCCAGATGGATCGCGGCCATGTTGCCGCCACCGAGCAGCGCGCCGGCCGGATCGAGATAGCGCGGCGCGGTGGCGACCAGCACGATCGCGCCGAAGCCGATGATGAAGGTCAGCAGGTAGAAATAGCCGATCCACCCCGTCGCCCACAGTACCGACTTCCGCGCCGCCTGCGCATCGGGCACCGTGAAGAAACGCATCAGGATATGCGGCAGCCCGGCGGTCCCGAACATCAGCGCGAGCCCGAACGACACCGCGGAGACCGGGTCCTTGATGAAATTGCCCGGCCCCATGATCGACCGGCCCTTGCTCGCCGCCGCCGCCGGATCGGCCCCGGCCGCGGCGGCAAGCCCGGTCTTCACCTGAACCGCGCGCGCGAACAGCGCCTCGAACGAAAAACCGAACTGCCACAGCACCGCCAGCGCCATGAAGGTGGCGCTCCCCAGCAGCAGCACTGCCTTGACGATCTGCACCCAGGTCGTCGCGGTCATGCCCCCGAACAGCACATAAAGCGTCATCAGCACGCCAACGATCACCACCGCATATTCGTAGCGCAGCCCGAACAGCAATTTGATGAGCTGCCCCGCACCCACCATCTGCGCGATCAGGTAGAACAGCACCACGGTCAGCGTGCTGATCGCCGCGAAGCTGCGTACCGGCGTCTGCGCGAAGCGGAAGCTGGCGACGTCGGCGAAGGTATAGCGGCCGAGATTGCGCAACCGTTCGGCCATAAGGAACAGGATGATCGGCCAACCGACGAGGAAGCCGATCGAATAGATCAGCCCGTCATAGCCGTCCGCGAAGATCTGCGCCGAGATCCCGAGAAACGACGCCGCCGACATGAAGTCGCCCGCGATCGCCAGTCCGTTCTGAAAGCCGGTGATCCCGCCGCCCGCCGTGTAGAAGTCACCGACCGTTAGGGTGCGTCGCGCCGCCCAGCGCGTAATGCCGAGCGTTAGCAGCGCAAAGGCCGCGAACATCAGGATCGCGGTCCAGTTGGTCGGTTGCTGCACGCTCTGCCCCGCCAGCGCATCGGCGAAGGCCGGCGCAGGCAACAACGTGGCCACGGTTGCGAACGGGATCGCGCCGCGCCTCATGCGCCGCGCTCCCGGCGTAGTGCCTCTACTAGCGGATCGAAGTCGCGCGCGGCGCGACGGACGTAGATACCGGTCAGGACGATCGCGAGCACGATCACGACAAAGCCCGCGACGATCCCGATCGAGGTGACGCCGGTGCCGATCGGCCGCGCCATGAACGCCTTGTCGAACGCGATCAGCAGGATGAAGCCGAGATAGGCGACCAGCATCACTGCGGTCAGCGCCCAGGTGAACCGCCCCCGCCGCCGTACCAGTTCGCGATATCGCGGATCCGCCGCTACCCGCGCCGCCAGTGCCTCGTCCATCCCCGCCCCCGTCCGCTTGTTGCCGCTACCATGCAGCAATGCAGACCGGGCGCAAGAGCATGATCGCGCTCAGGGAAGCGTCGGTGCGGCGCGCCCGTCCGTCATGCGTACCGGAAGAATGTGCCCGTCTTTCGCGTAACGCAGCCGATCGAGCGCGACCTGACGCTCCCCCGCGAACGGTGCGGGGCTGCGCGGGTTTTCCCAGCGGTGATAGACGATCAGCCACGTGCCGGCGGGAGTCTCGACGAAGCTGTGATGCCCCGGCCCCTTATGGGTACCATCGCTGGTCAGGATCGCACCGCGGTAACGCCACGGCCCGATCGGAGACGGCGCGGTCGCGTAATGGACCGAATAGTCGGCGGCGTTGAAGCGCCCGTGGCTGTACGACAGATAATAGATACCGCCGCGTTCGTGCATGAACGCGCCTTCGGTAAACTGAGGCGGAGTCGCCACCGGCACCTCGCGCGCGATGCTGACCATATCGGAGTTAAGCTCCCACACCCGCAGCTTCGCGCCCGCGCTGCCGCCGGCGTAGAGGTACGCCTTGCCACTCTTCGGATCGACGAACGCCATCGGATCGATCGCCTCGAACCCCTGCCCGCCGGTCACCAGCGGACGGCCGCTGTCGCGATAGGGTCCGCCGGGCCGATCGGCGACCGCGACGCCGATCCGGCTGGGCGTCGGGTTCTGCGGGCCGACCGAATAATAGAGGTACCATCTGCCATCGCGCGTCGCGACGCCGGGCGCCCACAGGAAATGCTCGCGCGCACCGTCGGCATCGATCCACGCGATCTGGTCGCGGCGGATCAGCTCGCCGCGTGGTTGCCATGTCTTCAGGTCGCGCGATGAAAAGGCCCCGAACCGGTCCGCCGCCCAGCTACCGCCCGGCCCGCCGGTCGGGAACACCCACAATTCACCATCGATCATCGTGGCATGCGGGTCGGCACCCTGAAATTGCGGATTGTCGGCGTGCGCCGGCGCAGTGGCGAGCAACAGGGCGGCGGCAAGGATCTGGCGAAAGCTCATTCGCAAATCATAGGATAATTTCTCGCTTTTGCCGATAGTTGAGTTGTATGCCCCGCGTGGGACCTTCGATAAGAGAGGAGAGGAAGCGATGAACAGGCGGCTCGTGACAATGCTGCTCGGCGTCGCAGCAATCAGCGTCGCCCTGCCGGCCGACGCGCGTGCGCGATGGAGCGAGGCGCAGGCCAAGGCATGGTACCACGCGCAACCGTGGCTGGTCGGCGCGAATTACACGCCGGCCTCGGCGATCAACCAGTTGGAGATGTGGCAGCCCGAAACCTGGGATCCGCAGCGGATCGACCGCGAGCTGGGCTGGGCGCAGGGCATCGGCATGAACACGATGCGCGTCTTTCTCCACGATCAATTGTGGCAGCAGGACCCGGCCGGCTTCCGGCAGCGGATCGACGAATTCCTGACGATCGCGGCGCGCCATAAGATCAAGCCGTTGTTCGTGCTGTTCGACAGCTGCTGGGATCCCGACCCGAAGCTGGGGCCGCAGCATCCGCCGATCCCCGGCGTCCACAATTCGGGCTGGGTGCAGGGCCCGGGCATGGCGGGCCTGCGCGACAAGCGCCGCTATCCGGCCTACAAAGCCTATGTGCAGGGCGTGATCGGCGCGTTCCGCAACGACCCGCGCGTATTGGGCTGGGACGTCTGGAACGAGCCCGACAACGGCGCCGACCAGTACAAGGGGCAGGAGGGCAAGGAGCCGCTGGTCCGTGCGCTGCTGGCGCAGGTGTTCGTCTGGGCGCGCGACGCCGATCCGTCGCAGCCGCTCACCTCGGGCGTATGGCAGCACGACGACTGGAGCGCGCGCGGCGGAAAGCTGACCGCGATGGAGACCTTGCAGCTCGGCCAGTCGGACGTAATCTCGTTCCACGACTATAGCTGGCCCGAGACGTTCGAGGCGCGGGTCAAGCAGTTGCTGCCTTATGGTCGCCCGATCCTGTGCACCGAATATATGGCCCGCGGTAACGGATCGACGTTCGACGGATCGTTGCCGATCGGCAAACGCTATGACGTGGCGATGATCAACTGGGGCTTCGTCGACGGCAAGACGCAGACGCGGTTGCCTTGGGACAGCTGGAAAAAGCCCTATGTACTGGAAGAGCCGGTGATCTGGTTCCACGAGGTCTTCCGTGGCGACGGGACGCCCTATCGGTCCGCGGAGACCGACCTGATACGGCGCTTGAGCGCCGCGCCGCGTGAAACGGGGCGGGTGGCGCCTTAAACTCTGAAAAACGACCGAAACCGTAAGGAAAATAGCCGATCGCCCTTACCTGTCTTGTGACATATTGACCGGAATCAGATAATTGCCGGCTCATGGATATGTCATGGCGCGCCTGATCGCACGGCTGCGGGAGCTACGGCATTCCGATCATCGTATCACGCCGCAGGTGCGTGCGGCGCTGGTCGAATCGCTGTATGCCTCCACGCAGTCGCTGGTGATCGGCGCGGCCACCAGCACGTTGATCGCCGCGGTGGTCGCCTGGACCACGCGCGATGCGTGGCTGGCGGCGGCCGCAACGACGATCGGGCTGATCGGCGTCCTGCGGATCGTGGACGTGATGCGTCCACTCCGCGCCGGCGCCGATCTCAATGCCGCTACGGTGCGGCATGAGATCGGCTACCGGGTCGGTGCGCTGGCCTATTCGGGGATGCTCGGGCTGTTCGGGTTCCTGGCCTTGACGCGCAGCGACGACGGGGTGGTGCAGTTGCTCGCGGTCACTACCGCGATCGGCTATGCCGCGGGAATTGCGGGGCGCAACGCCGGACGGCCGCGGATCGCGCTCGCCCAGCTTTGCCTCGCCTCGCTGCCGCTGTCCGCGGGGCTGCTGGTCGGGTTGGAGCCGCTCAAGCTGGTGCTGTCGGTGGTCATCGTGCTGTTCGTCGCGGCGATGATGGACATTACGTTGCAGACCTATGCCGCGCTGCTGAAGGCGACGATCGTCAGCCATGAGAATGCCGCGCAGGCGCGACGCGACGACCTGACCGGCATTGCGAACCGCACTGCGTTCCGCGAACAGTTCGAGGATAGTCTGCGGACGCTCCCCGATCGCGGCGGCAAGCTGGCGCTCTATTGGCTCGATCTCGACCGGTTCAAGGAAATCAACGACACGTTCGGGCATCTGGCCGGCAATGCGCTGCTGGCTGCGGTCGCCGGTCGGCTGCGCGCGCATTTCGATCAGGACAGCGTCGTCGCGCGACTGGGCGGTGACGAGTTCGCGATCCTCTGCCCGATCACCGATCGACAGGACGCCGCGACGATCGGGGCGGCGATCCTCGCGCTCGTTCGCCGCCCGGTCGCGCACGACGGGCACAGCCTGCGCACCAGCGTGTCGATCGGCGTCGCGATCGCGCCGGAAAACGGGCGGGAAGCCGATACGCTGCTCAAGAACGCCGATCTCGCGCTATACCGCGCCAAGGAAAGCGGGCGCGGGCAATTGTATTTCTACGAGCCGGTGATGGACGAGAAGATCGAGCGCCGGCGACAGCTCGACTACGAACTGCACGGCGCCCTGGAACGCGGGGAATTCCACCTGCTGTTTCAACCGATCTTCGATCTGGCCGCGACGCGAATTCTGTCGTGCGAAGTGCTGCTACGCTGGACCAACCGCCACCACGGCATCGTCTCGCCCGTCGAATTCATCCCCATCGCCGAAGACAACGGCCTGATCGATGCGATCGGCCATTGGGTACTCTACCAGGCGTGCGACGTCGCGCGTGGCTGGCCCGCCGACATTTCGATCGCGGTGAACCTGTCGCCGATCCAGTTGCGCGCGACACGCCTGCCGACAGTGGTACTCGACGCGCTGAACAGCAGCGGACTGCCGCCCGAACGGCTCAACCTTGAGGTGACGGAAACGGTGCTGCTCGAGGATGTCGAGACATCGCTCGCCGCGCTGGAGGCGCTGAACCGGCTGCGGGTGCGCACCACACTCGACGATTTCGGCACCGGCTATTCCTCGCTGAGCTATCTCACGCGCTTCCCGTTCCAGACGCTCAAGATCGACCGGTCGTTCGTCACCGATCTGGAACGCAGCCCGGCTTCGATCGCGATCGTCCAGACGATCGTCGACCTGGGTGCGCAATTGGGGATGCGGACGATCGCCGAGGGCGTCGAGACGCAGGCGCAACTCGACCAGCTACGCCGCACGCGCTGCGATGCGGTGCAAGGCTATCTGCTCGGACGCCCGATGCCGGCCGCGATGGTTTCCGCCATGCTGACCGGCACCGGGGGCGAAGCGACCGGCTGACGCTTAGCCGGTCGTGATCACCGCGCTTTCTCCAGCAGCCGCTCTTGCGCGCTCACCAGCCGGCGCATCAGCTTCAGCTCCCCCTCTCCCAGTCGCAGCGCCGCATCGGCCCATAGCTCGACCACCGCCTCCAGCTCGCCGAGCGTCAGCGGGTTCACCGCGCGTGACGCCTCGTAGATCGCGGCATGGGCGCTGTGGCGACGCCGGTTGGCGCGGATATAATCCTCCACCACCTTTCGCCCGGTGCCCGGCTCGGCCAGCGCGTGGACGAGCCCCATCTCGTACAATTCCTCGGCCCGGTAGGTGCGCCCGCTCAGGATCATCTGCTCGGCGCGCGCCGCGCCCAGCCGCCGCGACAAGAAGCAATGCGCACCCATGCCGGGGAACAGCCCGAACAGCGTTTCGGGCAGGCCGAACCCCGCACCGCGTTCCGCGACGACGACGTTGAACGACATCAGCGCCTCGAACCCGCCGCCCAGCGCATCACCCTCGACCAGCCCGATCGTGACGATCGACCGCCCCAGCCCAAGCATGTTGCGGTGGAGGATTCGCACGCACGCCTTGCCGTAACGGACCAGCGCCGCACGGTCGCGCGCGCGGATCAGTTTCGCGAAGAGGTCGAGATCGCCGCCCAGCGAAAACACCCCCGGAAAGCGCGAGCCGAGCACCAGATAGCGGATCGGCATCGCGCCGCTGCCGTGCGCGATCTCGATGTCCTCCTGCCATTGCATGAAGTCGTGGAGCAACGCAGGGTTGAAGCTGGGACGTACGCGCGGGCGCATATAGGTCCAAAGCGTCTCGAGCGTCGGGTCGAACACCGCCTCCAGCTGGTCCAAGGCAAACAGGGCGCGCGCGTCAGATGTTGCCGCGGCAATCGTGGCTTGATGGATGGTCATTGCGACTTCCTCTTTCCTGACAGCGGCTTGCTGTCGGTTGAGGATAACTCACCAGCGCCTGGCTGTCGGTGGCGAAGCGCTGCTGGTGGCCGCAGCCCAGGCATGGCATGGCGCAGTCATGACGCTGCGCATCCTCGTCGACGCCGACGCCTGTCCGGTGAAGGAGGAGATCTACCGGGTCGCCTATCGCACGGCGGTGCCGGTCGTGATCGTCAGCAACGCGCATCTGCGCGTCCCCGCGCATCCGCTGCTGTCCCGCGTGGTGGTCGACGATGGGTTCGACGCCGCCGACGACTGGATCGCGGCGCAGGTCGACGCCGCGGCGCTGGTGGTCACCGCCGACATCCTGCTCGCCGATCGCTGCCTGAAGGCCGGCGCGGGCGCGGTGATCGCGCCGACCGGCCGCCCGTTCACGACCGCCTCGATCGGCAATGCGGTGGCGGTGCGTGCGATCATGAGCGATCTGCGTGCCGGCGGCGACCGCATCGGCGGTCCGGCACCGTTCGGCAAGGAAGACCGCTCGCGCTTCCTCTCGGCGCTGGATGCGGCGATCGTCAGGCTGCGGCGAGGCAGCGTTACGCCACACGGCTGATGTCGCGGTGAAAGGGTTGCGTCACCGCACCCTTTCACCGCGTGGTGGCTGCGCCCATATTGCGGCGCATGGCGATTCAGATCCGCACCAACCTTGCCGAGCCCGAAACCGACGCGGCGTTCGTTCCGCACCGCCCCGCCCGCCCCGAAAAGGTCGAGGGCGGCAAGCCGTTCAAGCTGGTCAGCGAATATCAGCCGTCGGGCGACCAGCCGACCGCGATCCGCGAGCTGGTCGACACCGCGCGCGCGGGCGAGAAGGATCAGGTGCTGCTCGGCGTCACCGGTTCGGGCAAGACCTTCACGATGGCCAAGGTGATCGAGGAAATGCAACGCCCGGCGTTGATCCTCGCGCCGAACAAGATCCTCGCCGCGCAATTGTACGGCGAGTTCAAATCGTTCTTCCCCGATAACGCCGTCGAATATTTCGTCAGCTATTACGATTACTATCAGCCCGAGGCGTATGTTCCGCGCTCCGACACGTATATCGAGAAAGAGTCGAGCATCAACGAGTCGATCGACCGGATGCGTCACTCCGCCACCCGGTCGCTGCTGGAGCGCGACGACGTCATCATCGTCGCTTCGGTATCGTGCCTGTACGGGATCGGCTCGGTCGAAACCTATTCGGCGATGATCTTCGACCTGAAAAAGGGGCAGGCGGTCGACCAGCGCGAGATCGTCCGCAAGCTGGTCGCGCTGCAATACAAGCGCAACGACGCGGCGTTCCAGCGCGGCAATTTCCGCGTCAAAGGCGACAATCTCGAAATCTTCCCGTCGCACTATGAAGACAGCGCATGGCGCGTGTCGTTCTTCGGCGACGAGATCGAGGAGATCGTCGAGTTCGATCCGCTGACCGGCAAGAAGTCGGCGAGCCTGAACACGATCCGCATCTACGCCAATTCGCACTATGTCACGCCCGGCCCGACGATGAAGCAGGCAACCGAGGCGATCAGACACGAGCTGTCCGAACGGCTCAAGGAATTGGAGATCGAGGGCAAGCTGCTGGAGCGCCAGCGGCTGGAGCAGCGCACCAATTTCGATCTCGAGATGATCGCCGCGACCGGCAGCTGCAACGGCATCGAGAACTACAGCCGCTTCCTCACCGGGCGCCTGCCCGGCGAGCCGCCGCCGACGCTCTTCGAATATCTGCCCGAGAACGCGCTGCTGTTCGTCGACGAGAGCCACCAGACCATCGGCCAGATCAACGGCATGTCGCGCGGCGATCACCGTCGCAAGATCACGCTCGCCGAATATGGCTTCCGCCTGCCCTCGGCGATCGACAACCGCCCGCTGCGCTTCAACGAATGGGACGCGATGCGCCCGCAAACGGTCTGCGTCTCGGCCACGCCGGGCGCGTGGGAGATGGAGCAGGCTGGCGGCGTGTTCGCCGAACAGGTGATCCGCCCTACAGGGCTGATCGACCCGCCGGTCGAGATCAAGCCCGTCGAGGAACAGGTGCAGGACCTGATCGTCGAATGCGGCAAGACCACCGCGCTCGGCTATCGCACGCTCGTCACCACGCTCACGAAGCGGATGGCCGAGGATCTGACCGAGTACATGCACGAGGCGGGGATCAAGGTCCGTTATATGCATTCCGACGTCGAGACGCTGGAACGTATCGAGCTGATCCGCGATCTTCGGCTCGGCGTGTACGACGTCCTGATCGGCATCAACCTGCTGCGCGAAGGGCTCGACATCCCTGAATGCGGGCTGGTCGCGATCCTCGACGCCGACAAAGAAGGCTTCCTGCGCTCGGAGACATCGCTGATCCAGACGATCGGGCGTGCGGCGCGCAACGTCGACGGGCGCGTGATCCTCTATGCCGACCGCATCACCGGCAGCATGGAGCGGGCGATGAACGAAACCGCGCGCCGCCGCGAGAAGCAGGAGGCGTACAACCGCGAACACGGCATCACCCCGACGACGATCCGCCGCGGCATCGGCGACATCATCGCGCATGTCGCGTCAAAGGATCAGGTGACGGTCGAGATCGACGAGGATCGGCCGCACATGGTCGGCCACAACCTCCGCGCCTATATCGAGGAGCTGGAGAAGAAGATGCGCAAGGCCGCGTCCGATCTCGAGTTCGAGGAGGCCGGTCGCCTGCGCGACGAGATCCGCGCGCTGGAGCAGGAGGAATTGGGGCTGCCGGTCGAGCAGCAGAAGCTGCCGTTGATGGGACGCAGCAACGAGGGCAAGCCGGGGACGCGCAAGACGCGTTTCGGTAAGACGCAGCGAAAGTTCGGGAAGCGGTAGGGCTTTTCATTCGCGTTCCCCGGCGAAGGCCGAGGCCCAGTTGGGGGGACGATTGACGAAGGGGTGACCGCGGAAAGGAGCATGTGTCTACTCACTCCCGGTTCAGCCACCCGCTCCTATATCCGCATTTATGTACGCGCAGCCTTCCCGCGATCGGATCGGCCCGGCCTTTGCCGCAGGGGCGGTGAGCGCAGCGCTCGGCTGGGCGTTGATCGTCGGGCTCGCCGGTGCGCCGCTCGCGCAGCGCGTCGAGAGCGGGCTGGCGGTGTTCCGCGTTACGCCCCCGCCCCCGCCACCGGCCAAGGTCGTCTCCAGACGCACGCAAACCTCCCGCCCTTCCGGCCGCGCCGCACCGCCGAACATTCGCTCGCAGGCGACGCAGGTCGCCGCAACGACGCCGATCGTCATGGTACCGCCTCCGCCGCCGCCGATCACGGTCGCGCTCAAGCGATTCGCCGGCAACGAGGCGACGCAGGGCGCGACCGAGAAGGTCGGGCCGGGCACCGGCGCGGGGGGCGTCGGGGACGGGACCGGCAGCGGCGGATGGGGCGACGGTGACGGCGGGCCGGGTGACGAAACCCCGCCGGTCTGGAGACGCGGCCGGCTGACCGACGCCGACTATCCGCGCGACATCGGCGATGCCGGCTTTCAGGGAACGGTGGCGGTCAAGTTCCTCGTGTGGAGCGATGGCCGGGTTCGCGACTGTCAGGTCACGAAGAGCAGCGGCAATGCCACGCTGGACGCGACCACCTGCCGGCTGATCCAGCGCCGCTTCCGCTACGACCCGTCCCGCGATGCGGAGGGGCGGCCGGTCCCGGCGTGGATCGTCGAGAACCACGAGTGGATCATCGTGCCCGAGCCGGCGGCCGGTCGCTAGCCCTATCGTCATCCCGGACCTGATCCGGGATCACGCTTGTTCTTCTGTCGCTCCGATCGACCGTCATTGCGATCAGAGCGAAGCCATGACGAGCGGCGGAGGCTGCGGGATCAAACCTGCAACGATGAACCCGCTACCGATCGTCGGACGGCTCCGCATCGGTGGTCTGCGGCGGCGGGGTGCTGTTGCCTTGTTCCGGCGCATCCGGATCGGTCAGCAGTTCCTCGACCGCTTCCTGCACGTCATTTTCTTTCCGCTCGCTCATGGCTCCGCTCCTCACGCGATGTTGAGATTTTCACCCTGCACCTGATAGTAACTGGCGACGCGGTCGGCATAGGCCTGATCGAACACCGGCGCATTGTTCGCCCAGCTCGGGCCGCCCTCCAGCAAACGGCGGTCGATCGTCACGACATAGCGGTCGCGCACCGGATCGAACTGCAACAGCGAGAAGGGCAGCGGATAATAGCTCTTCCCCATCCCCAGAAAGCCGCCGAGGCTGAGCACGGCGTGCGTCGCGCGCCCGGTCGACTTGTGGACCATGAACGCCTGCACGGTGCCGAGATGATCGCCGTCACGCGTATCGACCTTCATCGTGTCGCTGAGGGTGGACTGCACCAGGATTTGGGTCGGCGCGTCTTCGGCCATGCGGAATACTCCTATGTTAAGCGATCTCCCGCGGTGAACCGTCATCCCGGCGCGGCGGTTCCGGGCGGAGCGGTTGAGCGTGCGGCGGCGATCCGCCATAGCGTCGCGGGTGACCCGCTCTCTCTCTTCGCTTCCGCTCGCGCTGCTGGTGCTGGCGTGCGCCGCCTGCGTCCCGCGCGCCGCGCCGCCCGCGCCGGTTGCGCCCCCGCCGGCTCCCGTAACGCCCGCCCCTGCTCCCGCACCCACCCGGTCCGCTGACTGGCAGGATTGGCCGTGGACGCCGGGTGCGTGGCGCTACATCCGCGATGCCGCCGGCTCGCGCGCCAGTTATGGCGTGAGCGGGCAGCCGCCCGTGGCCGAGTTGCGCTGCGATCGTGCCGCTCGCGCGGTGCTGCTCTTGCGTCCGGGCAGCAACGCGTCACCGTTCACGATCCGCACCAGCGCAATGACGCGCAGCGTCGCGACTCAGCCCGGGGCGGGCACGGTGCCGCAGGCGGTGGCGCGCTTCGCGCTCGACGACCGGCTGCTCGATGCGATGGCGTTTACGCGCGGTCGCTTCACCGTCGAACAGCCCGGCGCGACGCCGCTGGTGCTGCCGCCTTGGGCGGAGGTGGGCCGGGTGATCGAGGATTGCCGCAACTGATGCGATAACCGGGCGCGAAGCCTCGGATGGTTGTCCAGAACCCGACGCATTACAAGCCTTGTATCGTATCGCCTTCCGCCTCACATTGTGGGTGCGGCTGACGCGGTCGCAACTGTTATCAACCAGCGAAAGGAGGTGATCCGATGTCTCATGGTTCAGCAATGGGGTCGGTTCAGTTCGTTCGGGAGATGCGCTTCTAAGCATCGCCGACCCGCTGCGGGAGGATTGATCCGCTCTTCAACGTAGCGGGACCGGTGGTTCTTGGAGGCCAACATGGTCTCCCGGGCTGGAGCTCTCCGGCCGCTGACCATGTCAAGGGGTTGTCGGGTGTCCGTTCACGGGCGTTCGGCAACCTCTTCTCATATCTGGCGCAGGCTGGATCGCCGTCGCTTTCCCCACGCACCGTCGCTCCTGCGCAGGCAGGGGCCCATGTCTCGATAGTGTGGCGAAACAGCTGACGCAGACAAGTCGCTCGCAAACGCAGGGTCGACGCTGCACGACGAAGACATAGGCTCCTGCCTTCGCAGGAGCGAAGGTTCAACGAACGCGCGAGCGGCCACAAAGGTTATTGATACTCACTCGCACTCACGATAGAGGCCCCGCAATCAAAGGGGTTCTCATGTCCGTCCGTCATTCCAGCAGCTTCATCACCCTCGCCGCCCTGCTCGCCGCCACTCCGGCGCTGGCGCAGCAGCACAGCGATACTCCCACGCCTGACGATGTCATCGTGACCGGCCGGCAAGCCCCGAACCTCGCCAGCGCCGGGACCAAGTCCGCGCTGCCGCTCGCCGAAACCGCGCAGTCGATTACCGTCGTCACCGGCGACCAGATCGAGGCGCTTGGACTCCAGAATCTCAACCAGGCATTGCGATTCGTCGCGGGCGTGACCCCGGAGACGCGCGGGTCGAGCGCCGAGGTCTACGACCAGTTCAAGCTGCGCGGCTTCGACGCGCCGGTGTTCCTCGACGGGCTGAAGCAGTTCGGCAGCACCACCGGCTATGCGATCCCGCAGGTCGACGTGTCGCGGCTGGCGCGCTTCGAGGTGCTCAAGGGTCCGGCCTCGACGCTCTATGGCCAGTCGAGCCCCGGCGGACTCGTCGCGCAATCGAGCAAGCTGCCGGTCGACCTGCCGCTTTATGGCTCGGTCGCGGGCACCTACGGCGAATACAACCTCTACCGCGTCGATGCCGATGTCGGCGGAAGCACCAGCGACGTGCTGTGGCGCATCTATGGCAGCGCCAACGGCAGCGACACGCAGCAGCGTTTCGCCAAGCGCGAGCGCCAGACCGTCTCCGGCGCGGTGACGATCGGCAACGGCTCGCGCACCACCTTCACGTTGCTCGGCACCTATTCGCACGATCCGCACAATGGCGCCTATGGCGTCTTCCCGGCGCTCGGCACGCTGATCGACAATCCCAACGGTAAGCTCTCGACGCGCTTCGACGGTGGGGAGGCGGGCAATCGCTATCAGCGCGAGCAGGCGGCGGGGACGTACATCTTCACGCATGATTTCGGCGGCGGCTGGCGCTTCCGCTCGTCGGGCCGCTACCAGAACGTCACGTCGCAGCTCGGGCTGGTCTATGTCAGCGGCACTCCCGTGGCGGGCAGCACGCGCGTTTACAACCGCGCCAGCTATGCGACCGACGAGGAGCTGAACAACTGGACCTATGACAACCAGCTCGCGGGCACCGTGCGCACCGGGCCGGTGACGCACCGGCTGTTGCTCGGCGTCGATCGTCAGGTCGCGCATTCGACCGAGGACGGCCAATTCGGCGGTGCGACGCCGCTCGACGTCTACAATCCCGCCTATGGCACGATGACGGTGCCGCGCACCCCGGCGCAGGTGCCCGGCGGCTTCGGCCTGTTCGCGCTCGACGCACGGCTTCGCCAGCAGGGCATCTATGCGCAGGATCAGATGGAGCTGGGCGCATTGCGGGTGACGGTCGGCGGTCGGCAGGACTGGACGTGGGGGCAGCAGAACGGCGGCACCCCGAAGAAGGACGACAAGTTCACATGGCGCGCCGCGGCGCTCTACACCCTGCCCTTCGGTCTCGCGCCCTATGTCAGCTATTCGACCTCGTTCGAGCCGCAGTCGGCGACGGTGCGGCGCGACGACGGCTCGTTCGGGATCGCCGACCCGTCGTTCGGCAAGCAGATCGAGGCCGGCGCGAAGTTCAGCGTTCCCGGGACGCCGATCCTGCTGTCGGGCGCATGGTTCCGGATCGACCAGACCAATGTCGTCACCTCGACCCCCGATTTTTCGATCTCGCGCCAGACCGGCGAGGTGCGCTCGACCGGTGTCGAGTTCGAGGGCAGCGCGCCGCTCGGGCTCGGCTTCACCGCGCGCGCCGCGTACAGCCGCCAGCGTGTCCGCGTAACCAGCGATCCGCAGGATCCGACTCGTGTCGGGCGCGGGCTGGAGACGGTCGGGCGTGGCGGCGCGTCGCTGATCCTCGACTGGGCGCCCGATCGCGGCACCTTCCACGGCCTGACGCTGGGCGGCGCGGTGCGGCATGTCGACGAAGTCTATGCCGGCGTCTACACCCCGCCCGAGAACCCCGCCGCCGCCGCACCGCTCAACAGCCCGTCCTTTACCATCTATGATGCCTGGGTGCGGTTCGATCTCGAACGGCTCAGCCCGTCGCTCAAGGGGCTGAGCGCCTCGGTCAACGCCTCCAACCTGTTCGACAAGACCTATATCACCTCATGCTTCGCCAATTACGCGTGGTGCTGGTACGGCAACCGCCGCGTCGTGCAGGGGACGATCGCCTATCGTTTCTGATCGCGATCAACCCGATCGCCGTGAACCTCTGATCGCCCCGCCCGTTCGCGCCCGGGTACCGGGAGATTTGCGATATGGACGATCAGGGCACCACACGCCGCACGGTTTTGGGCGGCGCAGCCGCCGCGGGCCTGACCTTCGGTGGCGCTAGCAGCGCGGCGGCGCAGGCGGGTGCCGCCCCCGCCGTGCCGCTTCGCGATCCGCGCAGCAAATACACCAGCCAGCCCTTCCCCGAGCAGCGTCAGCCGTGGCCGGCGCTGCAAGGCAAGATGACCCCGCGCCCCGACAGCGGCGAGACCAGCTACCGCGGTTCGGGTCGGCTGAGCGGGCGCAAGGCGCTCGTGACGGGCGGTGACAGCGGGATCGGCCGCGCCGCCGCGATCGCCTTCGCACGCGAGGGGGCCGACGTGGCCATCAACTACTACCCGACCGAAGAACCCGACGCACGCGAGGTAAAGGCGTTGATCGAACAGGCCGGGGGCAAGGCGGTGCTGCTCCCCGCCGATATCCGCACCGAGAAAGCCTGCACCAAGCTGGTTGGCGATGCGGTGCGCCAGCTCGGCGGGCTCGACCTGCTCGTCAACAATGCCGCCTATCAGCAGAGCAAGGCCGACATCTCGGAGATCACCGACGAACAGATGGTCCGCACGTTCGAGACCAACATCTTTGCGATGTTCCGCATCTGCAAGGCGGCGATCCCGTCGATGCCGCCGGGGTCGGTCATCATCAACACCGGCTCGGTCAACAGCTATGACCCCGGCGAGGAATTGCTCGATTACGCCAGCACAAAGGGCGCGATCCTGATCTTCACCAAGGGGCTGGCCAAGCAGCTCGCCAAGAAGGGCATCCGCGTCAACATGGTCGCCCCCGGTCCGATCTGGACGCCGTTGCAGGTCGCGGGCGGGCAGTTGCCGGGCAAGCTGGGCGAATTCGGTCAGGATACGCCGATGGGCCGCGCCGGCCAGCCCGCCGAGCTGGCCCCGCTCTACGTCGCGCTGGCGGAGGACGGGACCAGCTTCTCGACCGGCACCGCGGTCGGCGCGCATGGCGGCAAGGGGAATCCGTAAGCCCAAAGCCGTCATTCCCGCGAAGGCGGGAATCCAGACGCGCAGGTTCATCGCTAGAAGCGCAGACCTCGGAGGTTCTGGATCCCCGCCTTGCGCGGGGATGACGGTGAAACGGCAACCTCACTGACCCAGATCAACGCACGGTTTTTCCACGGAACGCGGCTCCCCGACCGGCCATTGACGGCGCGATAGGAAAGGAGCCGCCATGACCGATGACGCCCCGCTTGCCGCCGCCAAACACGACAAGCCGACCGGGCTTGCCGCGCGCGCCGTCACGATCAACCAGCCCGTCGATGAGGTCTATTCGCGCTTCCGCGACTTCGCCGCCTGGCCCGCGTTCATGGAGAATGTCGTCCGCATCGACGTGCACGATGAACGCCGGTCGCATTGGGTGGTGAAGGCGCCCGGCGGCAGCCACGTCGAATGGGACGCACGGATCACCGAGGAAGTACCGGGCAAGCTGCTCGCGTGGGAGAGCGAGCCTGGCGCCGAAATCCCCAATCGTGGCCACGTCGAGTTCCGCGACGCCGGCGCGCGCGGCACGGTGGTTGTCGCGACGATCGACTACGACCCGCCCGCCGGCGTGATCGGCAAGGTAATCGCCAAGATGTTCCAGCGCGAACCCGCCATTCAGGCACGCCGCGACCTGCGCCGTTTCAAGCAACTGCTGGAAACCGGCGAGATCGCCACCCCGGCGATGAATGCCAAGCAATTCGAGGAGATGGGGCTGTGAAAGCGATCGCCTGGCACGGCAAACACGATGTCCGCGTCGACACCGTTGACGATCCCGGCATCGTCAATCCCCGCGACTGCATCATCAAGGTAACGTCGACTGCGATCTGCGGGTCGGACCTCCACCTTTATGACGGCTACATCCCGACCATGCAGTCGGGCGACATCCTCGGCCACGAATTCATGGGCGAGGTGGTCGAGGTCGGCGCAAAATCGACGTTGAAAAAGGGCCAGCGCGTCGTCGTGCCGTTCACGATCTCATGCGGCAGCTGCTATCATTGCACGAAGCAGCAATTCTCCGCCTGCGACAACGGGCTACCCGCCGACAATCAGGACATCGCGCAGGAACTGTATGGCCAGCCGATGGCTGGGCTGTTCGGCTATAGCCATATGACCGGCGGCTATGCCGGCGGTCAGGCCGAATATGTCCGCGTGCCGTTCAGCGACGTCGGCCCGATCGTCATTCCCGACGGGGTAGAGGACGACAAGGTGCTGTTCCTCTCCGACATCCTGCCGACCGGCTGGATGGCGGCGGAGAATGCCGACATCGAGCCCGGCGACACCGTCGCGGTGTGGGGATGCGGCCCGGTCGGACTGTTCGCGATCCAGTCGGCCTTCCTGATGGGTGCCGAGCGCGTGATCGCGATCGATCACTTTCCGAACCGGCTCAAGCTGGCCGCGCGGTTCGGCGCCGAGACGATCAACTTCGAGGAAAGCGCGGTCTACGAGGCGCTGATGGTAATGACCGGCGGGATCGGTCCCGATGCGGTGATCGACAGCGTCGGGCTGGAGGCGCACGGTTTCTTCGTCGATAACGTGCTCGACCAGATCAAGGTCTCGACCTTGACCGGCACCGACCGCGCGCACGCCAACCGCCAGGCGATCATCGCGTGTCGCAAGGGCGGGCGCGTATCGATGCCCGCGGTGTATGGCGGCTTTGTCGACAAATGGCCGTTGGGCGCGTTCATGGAGAAGGGGCTGACGCTCAAGACCGGGCAGACCCATGTCCAGCGCTACCTCCCCGCGCTGCTGACCGCGATCCTCGAGGAGAAGATCGACACCACCTTCCTGATCTCGCACCGGATGCCGCTCGAAAAGGGGCCGGAGGGATACAAGATGTTCCACGATCAGCAGAATGATGTGACGAAGATCGTGTTGAAACCGGGGATGATGTGACCCGCACGACCGCCCGCACCGTCATTCCCGCGCAGGCGGCAATCCAGACGCGCAGGTCCTCGTAAGAGCCGAAACGTCAGAGGTTCTGGATTTCCGCCTGCGCGGGAATGACGGAGCATAATTGGAGAGACATGATGCCCAATAAATTCGCGATCATTACCGGCGCCTCGACGGGGATCGGCTTCGAACTTGCCACGCTCGCCGCGAAGGATGGCTATGACATCCTCGTCGTCGCCGACGAGCCGCTGATCGACGCCGCCGCCGCCGACTTCAAGCAATTCGGCACGCAGGTCATCTCGGTCGAGGCGGATCTGTCGACGATCGACGGCGTCGACCGGCTGCTCGCCGCTACAGAAGGGCGTCTGATCGACCTGCTCTGCGCCAATGCCGGCAAGGGGCTGGGCCGCGGATTCCTTGATCAGGACGTGACCGAGTGGCGGCGCGTGGTCGATACCAACATTACCGGCACGCTCTACCTACTCCAGAAGGTGCTGCGGCAAATGACCGAGCGGCATGAGGGCAAGGTACTGGTCACCGGCTCGGTTGCCGGCTTCATCCCGGGCAGCTTCCAGGCGGTCTATAATGGCACCAAGGCGTTCGTGGATTCCTTCACCGATGCGCTGCGCGACGAGTTGAAGGATCACGAGGGCGTCACGCTTACGACGCTGATGCCCGGCCCGGTCGATACCGAATTCTTCGACCGCGCCGACATGATGGACACCGACGTCGGCACCTCAGACAGCAAGTCCGATCCCGCCAAGGTCGCGCAGGACGGCTGGGACGCGTTGATGGCGGGAAAGCATTCGATCGTCTCGGGCTGGAAAAACAAGCTGCAGGTCGCCGCCGCGCACATCCTCCCGCCCGAAGTGACCGCGCATCAGCACCGCAACATGGCCGAGCCGGGTACGGCCAAAGAGTGATTTAGCTTGTACAGTCAATGCGAGCATCGCGAAGCAATCCCGGGGCGGTTCGCGGAACACCCGATTGCTTCGTTATGCTCGCAATGACGAGGTGCATATCAGCGTTGGATCAATCTCCCACGAACGTCCACCCCGAGATCGCCCGCTCACGCTCGTTAAGCAACAACGCCCGCGCTGCCGGCGCTGCCGAACGCTGCGGACACGCCATCCGGTGACACGCCCGACACCCCAGCCCCACCGGTGTCGCCGCGCCGGTGAGGTCGAGCCCGCGCGCTGCCGCGAGTGACCCGGCCACCTCGGCCGGCACGCCAAGCGCGATCGTAAACCCACTTTCCACACGGTTCGCTCCCGCGCCGACCGCCGTACCGCTTACCGCCGTCGCAAGCGTGAACCAGCGCGCGCCATCCTCCAGCTCCAGCAATTGCGGCACCACACTGCCCGCCCGCTCGAACGCATGATGGACGCGCCATAACGGACACCGCGTCTCACCGGCCAACAACGGCGTATTGCTCGCCCCGGCAAAGCGCTTCGACACCTGCCCGGCGCGATCGACGCGCAGCAGGAAGAACGGCAGCCCGCGCGCACCGACGCGCTGCAATGTCGTCAGCCGATGCGCCACCTGTTCCAGCCCCGCACCGAAGCGCCGTTGCAACAGCTCCAGATCATAGCCGCTCGCCTCGCATGCGCGCAAAAACCGCGCATAAGGCATCATCACCGCCGCCGCGAAATAGCTCGACAGGTGCCGCCGGAACAGCCGCTCCGCCACCCGGTCGAGCGCTGCGCCGCGCACCAGCGCGTCGATCTCCGCGCGCGCCTCGATCAGCCCGCATTGCACCGCCAGCGCGAAGGTCCGCGACCACGGCGCCAGTCGTTCGGCGAGTTGCACCTGCCGCGCATGGAGGTCGACGCGCACAAGATGATCAGGCAACGCCTCGATCGGCAGGATACGGATCGCGAGCCCATGCCGCACGCGCAGCCGCTCGACCAATGCGCCGTATAGATCTGCGCCGACCAGCCGCAATTCGTCGGCAAGCGTCTCGGCCGCGGCGTCGAGATCGGGGAAGTGGTTGCGCCACCGCTCGATCTCGCGTCGCGCGGTGATCGCCGGATCGTCGAGCAATGGCGCGGCCGCACCGCCCTGCCCCCGGTCGAAGGCGCGCGCGAACGCCTCCGCCCCACCCGGCGCGGCGGCGAGCCATTCCTCCACCTCGCTACGATCGACCTCCAGATCGGCGAACAGCGGGTCGGCCAGCCGCCGCCGGATCGCCTCCGCGCCGCCACCCGGTTCGCCCGCCACCAACACACGCGGGTCGAAGTCGAAACGATCGGCCAGTGTCACCAGCAATCCCGCCGGCACCGCACGCTGGTTGCGCTCGATGAGATTGAGATAACTGGGCGAAATCGCGAGCATCTCCGCCATCGCGGCCTGCGTCAGCCCGTGGCGTCGCCGCAATCGGCGTACCGCATGCCCTGCCAGCAGCTTGTCCCGGCTCATCACGCGCTCCTGTAAATTCCTTTACAACATGACTAAGCTTAGTGGGAGAGCACGGACGAAGCGACACGAATTTCATGTGAATTGCTGACGGAAAGCCCATCGCTTCCGGCAGGATCTTCCCATCACCTGTCAATGAAGGAGCGATCATCATGCCGCACACCGAACCGCAGCGCAGCCGCGCGGTCTTCTCCACCGAAGACTTCGGTCTGATGAAGGAAGCGGTTGCGCATTACGTCCGGCAGATCGCCGACGATCCGCGCTCGTCCAAATTCTCGAACCTGTATCACCGCCTCGGGCGGCTCGGCTGAAAGGATCGCCATGACTTATCAGGACAGCGTCGCCGCCGCCGACCGGACGATCGCGCAGGCCGGCCCCGGCTGGCACGGCATCCAGCCCGAGGCGGTGGCGCGCATGCGCTTGCAGAACCGCTTCCGAACCGGGCTCGACATCGCGCGACATACCGCCGCGGTGATGCGGCGCGACATGGCGGCCTATGATGCGGACCCCGGCGCTTATACCCAGTCGCTCGGCTGCTGGCACGGGTTCATCGCGCAGCAGAAGATCATCAGCATCCGCAAGCATTTCGGCACCACCAAGGGCCGCTACCTCTACCTTTCGGGCTGGATGGTCGCCGCGCTGCGCAGCGCCTTCGGTCCGCTGCCCGATCAGTCGATGCACGAAAAGACCGCGGTGCCCGCGCTGATCGAGGAGATCTACACCTTCCTCAAACAGGCCGATGCGCGCGAGCTGGGGCTGATGTTCCGCGACATCGATGCGGCCCGCGACGCCGGCAATGCGGTCGAGGCGCAGCGGCTGATCCATGCGGTCGACCAGTATGAAAGCCATGTCGTTCCGATCATCGCCGATATCGACGCCGGCTTTGGCAATGCCGAGGCCACCTATCTGCTCGCGCGCAAAATGATCGAGGCCGGTGCCTGCGCGTTGCAGATCGAAAACCAGGTTTCCGACGAAAAGCAATGCGGGCACCAGGACGGCAAGGTCACCGTACCTCACGAGGACTTCCTCGCGAAGATCCGCGCTTGCCGCTACGCCTTCATGGAGCTGGGCGTCGATGACGGCATCATCGTCGCGCGCACCGACTCACTGGGTGCCGGACTCACCAAGCAGATCGCTGTCTCGCGCACCGCCGGCGATCTCGGCGACCGATATAATGCGTTTCTCGACGCCGAGGCGGTCGATGTGCCGGATCGTGGCGACGTATTGATCGAGCGCGACGGGCAGTTGCTACGCCCGAAACGGCTCGCGTCGAACCTGTTCCAGTTCCGCGCCGGCACCGGGGAGGATCGTTGCGTGCTCGACTGCATCACCGCGTTGCGGCACGGTGCCGACCTGCTCTGGATCGAAACCGAGCGTCCCGACATCGCGCAAATCGCCGGCATGGTCGACCGCATCCGCGCCGAAGTGCCCGATGCGAAGCTGATCTACAACAATTCGCCCAGCTTCAACTGGACCCTCAACTTCCGCCAGCAGGTGTTAGACCGCTGGCGCGCGGACGGCCGCGACGTTGCCGGCTATGACCGAACCCGGCTGATGGACCCTGGCTACGACGACAGCCCGTTGGCGCAAGAGGCTGACGAGCGCATCCGCACCTTCCAGCGCGATGCATCACAGCGCGCCGGGATCTTCCATCATCTTATTACCTTACCGACCTACCATACCGCTGCGCTCGGCACAGACCTGCTCGCACGCGACTATTTCGGGGCGGCGGGCATGCTCGGGTATGTCAAGAACGTGCAGCGCTGCGAGATCCGCGAGGGGATAGCCTGCGTCCGCCATCAGAACATGTCCGGCAGCGATATCGGGGACGACCACAAGGAGTATTTCGCCGGCGAGGCGGCTTTGAAGGCGGGCGGCGCCCACAACACCATGAACCAATTTGCTGCTTGATGTGCCGTCAAACCCACAACGGCGACTTTTCGTCGCATTGTAATATTACTGCCGTTGCATGACGCGTTGCGGCATGACAGTAGCCGTTGGCCTCGAGGGAGATGATATCATGAAGAAGTTTCTGATGGCGGCTGCGATCGCGTCGCTGGCCACCGTTCCGGCGGTTGCGGCTCCGGTCAATTCGGCTGCCAGCCTGTCGGTCGCCAAGTCGGTTCGCGCGTCGGCACCGGCCGCGAAGAAGAACGAGCTGGTCGGCGGCGGTCTGATCGTGGCGGCCGTTGCGGCGGCGGCGGTGATCGCCGGCATCATCATCATCGCTGACGATGGTGACGATTCGGACAGCAACTAAGCTGTTCTGAGGCAATGGAAAGGGGGAGCGACGCCGGCGTCGCTCCCCCTTTATGGATGGCTCGCCCCTTATCTGAACCGTTGTTGCTTCACGACAGC
>NZ_CAXIAM010000042.1:0-30336 GCF_964021865.1 uncultured Sphingomonas sp. | reverse complement strand
AAGGGGGTCCCTTTTGCACGCCGATAGGGGGTTCCTTTTGGACGCCGATTGACAGAGGGAAACGACGCGAACCTCGCTCACACGCGAATTTCTCAGCTCCGGCGCAAGCTGCGGGCGTTCGGTGCCGACGTGAAGATCATCAACGAGCGCCGTCAAGGCTACCGACTGGAAGCATAGGGAGACAGCGACATGCCGGGAGTAGTGCCCCCTCCGTCCATCTCACGGGCCGAATTCGCGCAGATGCAGGAGGCGATTGCGCAGACGCCGCGCTTCATCGCACCCGACATCCTGACCGTCGACACGCTGCTGGTGACCTACCCGGCCAACCAGGCGCGTCGTGGGATGTATGCGCGGGTTAGCGACTATGGTGGCTATGTTGATCGGGTGCTGCGCTGCGACTATTTTGCCGATCTCGATTATCATCAATGGGTGCCGGTGCTGGCCGAGTACGGTCGCGCCATACAGTTGACTGGCGACATGACGCTGTTGCCGCTCAAGAGCCCGACCAGCGTCGTCCTGACCGGCACCTTGCCGCTCGGCGTAACGCGGAACGTGACCCTGTCGACCGCGAACGGCCGGCCGGGCGAGGTCAAGGAGATCAAGGCCGGCCTGACCAGCCTGCTCGGCACCCTGAACATCGCCGGCACCGGCCTTGGTAGCACAATCAGCCTCGCGCTAGGCGGTTACCAGAAATATGCGCTCGACAGCTCCGGCGGTGCGCTCGCCTGGCTGCGGCTGCTGTAGAAGCCGTTCCAACTATGCCCCCTCGGCTGTCGGCTTGTCGGAACGCAATATTGGTGCAAGTCATTGAAATTGCGCACAGCAGCCAACTTCCCAAGCTTACGACGAGGGTTCGATTCCCTTCACCCGCTCCACTATCGATCGCCGGAAATTGCCATCGACGCCTCCAGTCGCGATCCGGTGGTCGCTATCGAACACGTCGATGATCATGCTTGGGCCGCGCTGCCGTTCAGCGGTTCGCCGATGAAATTGGGTTCGACGCCGCTGTTTTTACAGCGCGCGACGACACCCGCCTCTCAACTGGTTGGCGACGCACCGCTCAGCCGCGCCTCGACCATCTTGATTTGCCGGTAGCGACGAGTCGGCATTCGCTCCTTTCACAGCGCGTACCTTTGTGATCGGTTACGATTGACAGGCTGCGAAAGCGCATGCGAGCAATAGTACCAGAGCATTACAAGAATGGCTCCTAGTAAGACCAATTCATGCGCCCTCTGCCGAACAGAGGTGTCGAACATTCGGGCCGAGCATCAGACAGGGAGGGAACGAGATGGCCTATCCGCCTCGAAACCGCAGCGTTTCGATGACGACGATCCGGCACGCACCCGCCGTGCTGGCCGCGCTGTCGCTCGCGACGCCGGCGGCGTCTCAGACCGCCGCCGATGTGCGCGCGGCGCTGACGCGGCTCGGCATACCCGCGACCCGGGTGACGGTCTCGCTCGCCTCCGCAACCGACGCACGGTACCGGATACAGATCGCGCGCGATCGCGTCACCGTCACCGCGTCTTCGCCGGTCGCGGCGATACGCGGGGTCACCGCAGCGCTCGCTGCGCAGGGCCGCTTTCATGCGTCATGGGAAGGGAGCCGCGTCGGTGCGCTCACCGGATTGTCACCCCAGGACAGCGGCTGGGTTGCCTCGCCGTTCGGTTTTCGGGCGTATCTGAATACCTGTACCTATGGGTACACGACACCGTGGTGGAATTGGACGCGCTGGGAACGCGAAATCGACCTGATGGCGATGCACGGTGTCGATATGCCCCTGGCAATGGAAGGCCAGGAGTACATCTGGCGCGCCTTGTGGCGCGAACAGGGGCTAAGCGGTGCGCAGGTGGACAGGCTTTTTGCCGGCGCGCCGTTCCTGCCGTGGGAGCGGATGGGCAATATGGCCGGCTATCGTGCGCCGCTGTCGACCAACTGGATTGAGAAGAAGCGCGTGTTGCAAAAGCGCATCCTCGCCCGGATGCGCGCGCTGGGCATGACGCCGATCCTGCCCGCCTTCGCCGGCTATGTCCCCGAGGCATTCGCCAAAGCGCACCCCGAAGCGCGCATCTACCGGATGCGCGAATGGGAAGGGTTCCCCGGCACCTATTGGCTCGATCCGTCCGATCCCCTCTTCGCCAAACTCGCGGCACGCTTCCTGAAACTCTACACCGCCGAATATGGCGCAGGCCGCTATTACCTGGCCGACGCGTTCAACGAGATGGTGCCGCCGATCGCCGACGACGGCAGCGACACCGCGCATGCCAGCTATGGTGACAGCACCGCGAATACCGCCGCCACCCCCGCCGCCGCCCTGCCGCGCACGGTGCGCGACGCGCGACTCGCCGCCTACGGCAAGCGCCTCTACGCGTCGATTGCCGAGGCGCAACCGGGCGCGACCTGGGTGATGCAGGGCTGGCTGTTCGGGGCGGACAAGGCGTTCTGGACGCGCGACGCGATCGCCGCCTTCTTGCGCGACGTGCCCGACCGGCGAATGCTGATCCTCGACATCGGCAACGATCGCTATCCGGGGATCTGGAAGCAGACTGACGGATTTGACGGCAAGGACTGGGTCTACGGCTACGTTCACAACTACGGGGGCAGCAATCCGGTGTACGGCGCGCCCGACTTCTACCGGCGCGATATCGCCGCGCTACTCGCCGATCCGCAGCGCGGGCAGGTGCGCGGGTTCGGGATGTTCCCGGAAGGATTGCACAACAACAGCCTTGCCTATGACTATGCGTTCGACGCGGCATGGCCGGGGGACGACATGGCGATGCGCCCGTGGTTGGCGCGGTACACGCGCGCGCGATACGGCAGCAGCGATCCGAGCCTGGTCGCGGCGTGGCAGGACGTCGTCGCCGGCGTCTATGACGTGCGCTACTGGACGCCGCGCTGGTGGAACCAGCGTGCGGGCGCGTACCTGTTCTTCAAGCGCCCCGCCGCCGATGCGCCCGGCTACCCCGCCAGTCCCGGCGACCGCGCCAAGGCGCGCGCGGGGATCGCGGGGCTATTGCGATTGGCGGCGCAGCACCGCGACAGCGCGCTGTTCCGCTACGATCTGGTCGATCTCGTGCGGCACGAGGCGACCCTCGCGCTCGACGAGCACCTGAAGACAGCGGTTGCGGCATATGAACGCGGCGACCTTGCAGCCGGCGACCGCGAGACGGCTCAGGGCACCGGTCTGGCAAAAGCGATCGACGCGCTGATCGGTGGGCAGCAGGAAACGCTCGCCACGTGGATCGACGATGCGCGCGCCTATGGTGATACGCCCGCCGAACAGCGCCGCTTCGAGGAAGATGCCAAAGCGCAGGTCACGATCTGGGGCGGCGCCGGACACCTCGGTGATTATGCCTCCAAGGCATGGGCGGGGTTATATGCCGATTATTACCTGCCGCGCTGGACGATGTATCTCGGCGAAGCGCGCGCCGCGGCGCTCGCCAAGCGGCCGGTCGACGATGCGGCGTTCCTGAAGCGCTTGCGCTCGTGGGAGGATCGCTGGGTCGCCGATGGTCGCCGCTACCGCACTGCCGCCCCCGCCGACACGATCGGGGCGGCGCGCGCGGTGATGGCGCAGGTGGCGCAGGTGGCGCAGCCATGAGCGCTCCGCCGCGTCCCGAGCGGTTCGCCTCGCTCGACATGTTTCGCGGCGCGACGATCTTCCTGATGATTGTCGTCAATACCGCGGGCGCGGGCCAGCCGTTCACGCAGCTCGTCCATGCGCCGTGGATCGGCTTCACGCTCGCCGATCTCGTCTACCCGTCGTTCCTGTTCGCGGTCGGCAATGCGATGAGCTTTGCGCTGACCCGGCCGATGCCGGATGGCGTGTTTCTGCGGCGAATCTTCAAGCGTGCGGCGCTGATCTTCCTGCTCGGCTTCCTGATGTACTGGTATCCGTTCGTCACGCATGCGGCGGACGGCACATGGGCGATCAAGCCGTTCGAAGAGACGCGCGTCACCGGCGTGCTGCAACGGATCGCGCTTTGCTATTTGCTCGCCGGATTGCTCGCACGGTACCTGTCGCCGCGCGGGTTGCTGGTCGCCGCGATCGGGCTGGTCGGCGCGCATTGGGCGATCCTCGTCGGCTTCAGCCCGCCGGGCGAGGCGTTCGGGCGCTATCGCAACGTCGGCACCTTGCTCGATCTGTGGCTGATTGGGCCGGAGCATCTGTACCGCAAGGATCACGGCTTCGATCCTGAGGGGCTGCTCGGCACCCTCCCCGCCACTGCCAACGTCATCGCGGGGTACCTGGCGGGCCTCGCGATTCAGCGCTGGGGGAAACATGCCGCGACGGTTGCGCGGATAGCGGCGATCGGCGCGGGTCTGGTCATCGCTGCGTTGCTGCTCGCGCCCGTGCTGCCGATCGCCAAGAAATTGTGGACCGGGTCATTCGTCCTGCTGACCGTCGGGCTCGATATGATCCTGCTCGGTGGCGTGATCGGCGCCGTCGAGGTGAAGGGCGTGCGCGTCGGGCGGGCCTTCCTGCAGATGCTCGGGCGCAATCCGCTGGCGATCTATCTGTTCTCGGAGTTGCTTGTCGTCACGATCGAGCTGATCCATGTCCGGCCCGGCGTCGGCCTGTATCGCTGGATCGGCGAGACATGGTTCCAGACGCTCGCGCCCGGTCCGGTCGGATCATTGCTGTGCGCGCTGGCCTATACGTTGGTGTGTTGCTGGTTCGGCCGCGCGCTCGACCGCAGGGGGATCATCCTGAAGGTGTGATGCCGCCCCGCATGGGCCGGGGCGGCATCACATCGGATTACAGGCGTAGCGAGCCTTCGAGGCCGATCGTGCGCGGCGGGTTGAAGTTCGCATAATCGCTCAGCGTCGCCGCATTGGCGGCCGAACGACGGTAGATATGCGTTTCGTTGAACAGGTTGCGCGTCCAGAGCGACAGCGTCACCTTCGTCCCGGCATCGTTGAGCGGCAGGTCGGCGAGCGCGAGGCGACCGTTGACGATGAAGCTCTTGTCGGTCTTCGTGGCCTCGTTCTGGAAGCTGTACACCGGGTCCGAGTAGTTCCCGTCGATGTGGAAGCGCGCCTTCGCCTCGCCGATCGCGACCGGCAGTTCATAGTCGAGCGATGCCGAAGCGGCGTTGCGCGGCGTGAACACCACGAACACCTTGGTCAACGCGTTATTCAGGAACGGGTTCGCGGTCGCAGGCACGTCGGTATACGTATAGGCGTAGCTGCCACCCAGCGTCAGCCCGTCGACCGGGTTGATCGTCAGATCGGCTTCCACGCCGCGGATCTTCGACTTGCCCGGGGCATTGCGCGTCTCCTCGGTGTGGAGGTTGAACGTCGGGCTGGTCGTGACGGTATCGACGTTGTCGAAGTCGATCTGCGTGCCGGTGCGATCCATGATATAGCCGGCCAGGTTCAGGCGGACGCGGTGATCGGCGAAGTCCATCTTCGAGCCGATCTCATACGACTTCACCACTTCCGGACCGAAGGCCGCGAAGGTCTGCGAACGGTCGTTGGCGCCGCCCGCGCGATAGCCGGTGGCGTATTTGGCGTAGAGGTGCACCGTATCCGTGGCGTCGATCGCGGCGGTGACCATCGGATCGAAGCGGCTGCGGTCGAACAGGAATTTGAAGTTGGTGGCCTTGTTCTGGACGATGAACAGCGTGCCGTCGCGCTTGTCCTTGGTGTAGCGACCACCGACCGTCAGGTGGAAGATGTCGAATGCATCCGGCGTGAACGTCGCCTGGGCAAAGGCGGCGTAGCTGTGCGCGGTCGCCTCGCTGCCGCGCTGCAGGAAGCGTGAGCCGACTGCCCAGCCCTGATTCCCGCTGGTGATCGTGCCGGTCACGATCGGGCTGAGGATCGTGTAGGCGGTGCCGTCAGCATTCCACTGATTGGTGCTCGGCGTCGCTGCCGATTCCTCGGCATGTTCCTGGAAGTAATAGAGGCCCGCGGTGTAATCGAGCTGCGGGATGCTGCCGACCGCCTGAAATTCCTGGCTGAATTGATGCTGGTCCATCCACGACAAGCTGTAGCGGCTGAACTTGCCGTTGGGGGTGAAGACGGTGCGGTGCGCGCCACCCGAATTGTCCCACTGGTCGGTACTGACGCCGCGCCACGCGGTGATCGAGCGCAGTTCCAGCGACGGGGCCACCTCCCATTTGATCGTCGACGACACGCCGTGCGTGCGGTCGGTGCTCAGCTGCTGCGGCACGCCGATGTCGGCGCGGGTCATGCGGCGGTCGCCCGCCACGACCACCAACGACGGGAGCGGGGCGATCGTGCCGGACGGCAGCTTGCCGCCGTTGGCGGTGATCTGCGCCGCGGTCGCAACCCGCAAGCCGGTCGGATTGTAATTGACCAGCTGGCTGTAGAACGGCGTATTCTCGTCCTTCGACTGGTCATAGGCGACCGTCACCGAGACGCCCGGCGCAGGCTTCCACAGCGCGGTCGCGCGGCCACCGATGCGGTTGTAGTAGTTCCAGCCGTAGCTACCCGGCAGCGGGTTGCTGACCGTCGCGTCCTGATGCTGGGTGACGCCGTCGAATTTCAGCGAGATGTTCGCGAACTCGGGCATGTTCACGTGAAACTGGCCGGTATAGGCGCCGTAATTGCCGTAACCCGCCGTCAGCGTGCCGCCATATTGGCCGGTCGGGGCGGCGGTGACGATCGACAGCGCGCCGCCTTCGGTGTTGCGGCCGAACAGCGTCCCTTGCGGCCCACGCAGCACCTCGATCCGCGCGACGTCGAACAGCGCGGCATTCAGGCCCTGCGAACGGCCCAGGTAGACGCCGTCGACATAGACGCCGACGCCCGTGTCACGCGCGGTTTGGTTCTGGTCGAACGGCACGATGCCGCGGATGCCGATCGTCAGCGCCGACTGACGCGCCTCGAAGGTGGCGACGCGCAGCGACGGAATCGCGCCATCACCCAGATCGAGCAGGCTCTGGATGTGACGATCCTTGATGACGGTCGGGTCGATCACCGAAATGGCGATCGGCGTCTTCTGCAGATTGGTTTCGCGGCGGGTCGCGGTGACGACGATATCGGTCAGCCCCTGCGCCTCCGAATTGCCGGTCGCGTTGGTCGTAGGATCGGCGGCGGCCGCGGGGGTGGCAGCCGGCGTTTCGGCGTGCGCGGCCAAAGGCAGCGTCAGTGCGGCAATTCCGGTGAGCAGACGCAGGCGCATCCGCAAAGCATTCGACATGTTGATTATCCCCTTTCGGCCAATCGGCCTGACAGGGGGCGTCTAATTCACTTTCACTGCAAGATCGTGACGCAACAATGACATGCAAAACCAACGTAATTTCATGCGTTTTTCACTTTTCTTCTTCTTTTTATATTGTCGCTATAGACAATAAAAGGCAATCCGTCAGCTTGTAAACCAATGGATTGCTTTTCCATTTGCATGATGCCGCACATGTTATTGGGGCGGACTGATCCGCCCTCCGACCGCAGCGAACAGCGCAACGGTGTCGGTGAGGCGCGCGGCGCGGGCCTGCACCAGCTGCGCACGCGCGTCGGCGTCTGCGGCGCTGGCGTTGAGGAGCGTCAGCGTGTCGATGTCGCCCAGCGCCAGCCGCCGCCGCGCGAAGATCAACGCCTGGTTCGACGCGTCGGCGGCGCGGGTCGCCGCATCGAGCGCGACCGCATCGGTCGACAGGCCGGTGAGCGCGTCGGAGACGTCGCCGAACGCGGTCAGCACCGCGGTACGATACCCCGCCTTGGCGCCGTCGAGCGCCGCCTCCGCGGCACGCTGTTGATGGCGGAGCTGTCCGGCGTGGAACAGCGGCTGCGCAATACCGCCGATCAGCGTCCAAAACGGGTTGCCGCCCTTGAACATGTCACCAAATCGCTGTGCCGAGCCGCCGGCATTGGCGCTGAGCGTGATCGACGGGAGGCGGGCGGCGATCGCGGTCTGGACGTCGGCCCCTGCCCCTTCCAGTTGCGCGCGCGCGGCCTGGACGTCGGGGCGCTGCGCGACGAGGTCGGAGGGGAGCACCGACGGCAGTTGCGTCGGTAACGTCAGCTGCGCGAGCGTCGGGAGGTCGGGCAAAGCGTCACCCGCCACGCGGCCGAGCAATGCCGCGATTACAACGCGTTGATGCGCCTCCTGTCGCACGAGAGCGGGAAGCGCGCCTTCGGCGGCGGCAAGCGCGGTCTGTTGGGTGACGACGTCGGCCGCACCGACCGCGCCCAATTTCTGGCGGAGTTGCAGGCGGTTGAGGATGTCGCGGTTGACGGTCACCGCGGTGCGCGCGGCGTCGAGCTGGTCGGCGAGCGCCGCGCGCTGGATCACCGCCTGTACCAAGTTACTGACAACACTGGTCCTTGCCGCGTTCAACCGGCTGCGCTGGACGGCGGCCTGGGCGCGGGCGGAGCGGAGGCGGGCGTGGGTGCCGCCGAAGGCGTCGAGGGTGTAGCTGACGTTCACCTGCGCGGTGTGGAGCGTGTAGAGTTGCTGGTTCTGGTTCGCGATCACCGGCGAGATCGCGTCAGAAACCCGCGTTCTTTCCGCCTGATAGCTGGCATCGGCCTGGGGCAGCAGCGCACCGCCCGCCGCCCGCGCCAGTTCCGCGGCCTGCCGCAAGGAGGCGTCGGCGGTGGCGATGTCGTTGTTGTGGCGAAGCGCTTCGGTGACCAGAACATCGAGTTGCGGACTGCCAAATGCGGTCCACCATGCCGCCGGGGACGCGGACGACCCCGAAAATACCTGCCCCGGTCCGCTGTCGGGCGCAATCGGGGCGGGCGTGGTCGCAGCCGGGAGCGCAATATGCGCGTCCAGGTCGCGCGGGCCGACGGTGCACGCCGCGATCGTGGTGCAGCCGAGCAGCAGGGCGAGCGTGCGGGTCATGCGATCACCTCCGATCCGCCTTCATGATGTCCGACGTCGCGGCCATGCGCGCCGCGATCGGCGGGGGCGACGCGTTTCGAGAAGCGGTCGATCAGCACCGGCAGGATCAAGAGGATCAGCACCGGCGCCAGCGTCATCCCGCCGACCACGACCAGCGCCAGCGGCTTCTGCACCTGGCTGCCGATGCCGTGCGACATCGCCGCCGGGAGCAGACCGATCGCGGCGACCAGACAGGTCATCACCACCGGGCGCAGCGAGTGGCGCACCGTCGTCGCCACCGCGCTCGCGCGGACGAGCCCCTCGTCGATCGCATTGTTGAAGGTGGTGACGACGAGGATGCCGTCCATCACCGCGATGCCGAACAAGGCCACGAAGCCGATCGCCGCCGAGATGCTGAACGCAGTGCCGGTCAGCGCCAGCGCCAGCACCCCGCCGACCACCGCGAGCGGGATCGCGGCGAAGGCGAGCAGGCTGTCGCGGATCGACCCGAAATTGGCGTAGAGCAAGAGCAGCATCAGCAGCAGGCTGATCGGCACGACGATTTCCAGCCGCGCGATCGCATTGTTGAGATTGTCCAGCTCGCCCGCCCATTCGAGATGATAGCCGGCGGGCAGATGCACCTCGCGCTGGATCCGCGCGCGCGCCTCGTCGACCGCGCCGCCCAGATCGCGCCCGCGCACCGAGAATTTGATCGGGATGTAGCGTTCCTGATGCTCGCGATAGATGAACGACGCGCCCGAGGTCAGGCGGACGTTCGCCACCTCGGACAGCGGCACCTGGATCGTCTGCGCGCTGCCGTCGAGCGCCGGCGCGCCGATCGTGATCCGGCGCAGCGCCTCCAGCGAATCGCGCTGTTCGGGCTTGAGCCGGACGACGATCGGGAAGTGGCGGTCGGTGCCGGCCTCGTAGAGATCGGCCGAGCTGCTGCCGCCGATCGCCGCCGCGACGACGCCGTTCACATCGTCGGGGGTGAGCCCGTAGCGCGCGGCGCGCGCACGGTCGACGTCGATCCGCACGGTCGGCTGGCCGAGCGACTGGAACACGCCGAGATCCTCGATCCCGCGCACCTTGCCCATCTGATCCTTGATCTGGTTGGCATATTTTTCAAGCGTCGGCAGATCGGGGCCGAACAGCTTGATCGAATTGGCGCCCTTCACCCCCGAGGCGGCTTCCTCGACGTTGTCCTCGATGATCTGCGAGAAGGAGAAGTCGACGCCTGGATATCTGGCGCTGAGCCGCTTCGACAATTCGTCGATCAGCTTCTCCTTGGTCACGCCCGACGGCCATTCGTCGGCAGGCTTGAGCGGGACGAAGAATTCGGCGTTGAAGAAGCCGGTCGCGTCGGTGCCGTCGTCGGGGCGGCCGTGCGCGGAGAGCACCGCGGTCGCCTCGGGATATTGCGCGATGATCCGGCGGATGCCGTTGACGGTCGGCTCGCCCGCCTCAAGGCTGATCGACGCCGGCAAGGTGGCGCGGATGTACATATTGCCCTCCTCCAGATGCGGGAGGAATTCGATGCCGAGCGAGCGCACCCCGACCATCGCGACCAGAAGCAACAGCACGCCGCCGCCCAGCGCGAGCACGCGATTGCCGAGCGCGAAGGCAGCGGCGGGTTCGTAGACGCGGCGCAGGCGGCCGACGATGAACGTCTCCACCTCCGACAATTTGTCGGGCAGCAGCAGGGTCGCGAGCACCGGCGCGACCGTGAAGGTCGCGATCAGCCCGCCGGTGATCGCATAGGCATAGGTCTTCGCCATCGGGCCGAAGATGTGCCCCTCGACCCCGGTCAGCGTGAACAGCGGCAGGAAGCTGGCGATGATGATCGCGGCGGCGAAGAAGATGCCGCGGCTGACCTCGCTCGACGCGCCCAGCACCGCCGAGAAACGGCTGGCGAGCGAGTAATGGCCCTTGCCGTTCTCGACGTTGGCCGATCGTTCGACCATGTGGCGGAAGATATTCTCGACCATGATGACGCAGGCGTCGACCACCAGCCCGAAGTCGAGCGCGCCGACCGACAGCAGGTTGGCGCTTTCGCCCTGCAACACGAGGATCAGGATCGCGAAGGCGAGCGCGAACGGGATCGTCGCCGCGACGATGATCGCGCTGCGCAAATTGCCCAGGAACAGCCATTGCAGCGCGAAGATCAGCAAGATGCCGACCACCATGTTTTCGAGCACGGTGTGGATCGTCAGCTTGATGAGATCCGAGCGGTCGTAGATGCGCTCCAGCCGAACGCCGGGGGGCAGGACGCCCGAATCGTTGATCTCGGCGACTTCCTTCTGGACGCGTTCGATCGTCGGCATCGACTGCGCCCCGCGCTGCATCAGCACGATGCCCTGCACGATATCGTCCTGATCGTTGTAGCCGGCGATGCCGAGCCGCGGCGTGTTGCCGATCGTGACCTTCGCCACGTCCTTCACCAGCACCGGCTGTCCGCCGGCGGTGCCGACCAGCACGTTCTCGATCCCCGAGGGCGACTGAATCAGCCCGACACCGCGGACGATCGCGGCCTGTGCGCCGAAATTGATCGTCTGCCCGCCGACGTTGCCGTCGCTCTTCGCGATCGCCTGCAGCACCTGATTGACCGTGACATTGTGCGCGGCGAGCCGATCGTTATCGATCACCACGTCATAGGCGCGCAGCTTGCCACCCCAGCCGGTGACGTCGATCACGCCGGGAATGCGCTTGAAACGGCGTTGCAACACCCAATCCTGCAACGTCTTGAGGTCCATCACCGAATAGCCCTTGGGCGCGGCGATCCGGTAGCGATAGATTTCGCCGACCGGGCTGGTCGGCGACAGCGTCGGCTGCGCGCCCCCGGTGAGCGGCGGCAGCTGCGACAGGCGGTTGATGACCTGCTGCCGCGCCTGTTCGTTCGTGTAATCGTAGCTGAACTGGATTTTGATGTCCGACAGGCCGAACAGGCTGATCGCGCGGATCGCGGTCAGATGCGGGATGCCCGCCATCTGCACCTCGATCGGGATGGTGACGTTGCGCTCCATCTCCTCGGCGGACAGGCCCTGCGTCTGGGTGATGACCTCCACCATCGGCGGGACCGGATCGGGATAGGCCTCGATATTGAGGTTCAGGAAGCCGATGACGCCCGCCACCAGCATGGTGACGAAGACGCCGACGATCAGCAGCCGCTGACGCAGCGCGAATCCTACGATGCGGTTCACTCGCCCAGCCCCGCTTCGTTGACGAACAGCGCGCCGGCGGTGACGATCCGCTCGCCGGGGGCGAGCCCCTTCACGATCGCGACCTGCCCGTTCTGGCTGTCGCCGGTGACGACGTCGCGCGCGGCGAGCACGCCGTGCGGCTGGACCACCCAGACACGCGCCTGCTCGCCTTCGTGGATCACCGCGGCGGCGGGGACGCGCATCTCCGCGCCCGCGCTGGCGCGGCGGATCGCGAAACTGGCGAACATCTGCGGCTTGAGCGCGCCGCCGGGATTGGCGATCGCGGCGCGCACCGGCAGGCGGTGGGTGACGGGATCCAGCGCCGCGCCGACCAGATCGATCCGCGCACTGAACGTGCGGCCGGGCAGCGCCGGCGTGGTGACAGTGGCGGCATCGCCGACGTGGATCGATTCCGCATCGCCCTCCGCGACCTGCGCGACCAGCCAGACGCGCGACGGATCGGTGATCGTCATCACCGGCTTGTCGCCGCCCTGCCCGACATATTGCCCGGCCGCCACATCGCGCGACGCGATCAGCCCGCTGATCGGCGCGTGGAGCGTCGTGACGTCGTGGATGCCCGCCACTTCGCTGACATTCTCCAGTCGGTGGATTTCGGCGGGCGACTTGCCGAGCACCGCCAGCTTGTCGCGCGCCGCGCCCAGCGCGGCGGCGGCGGTGCGCGCGCTGGCCTGGGCGGCGGCGAGATCGACCTGTGCCTGTTGGTAATCCTTCAGCGCGCCGCCGGCGGTTTCGTAGATCTGCTTCTGCCGATCCGCCGCGCGCTGCGCCGCGACGAGCTGCGCCTGCGCGTTCTGATAGGCGGCGCGGGCGGCGAACAGCCCGCTGCGCGCGTCGACGAAATCGCCGGTGCGCACCAGCATCAGCGGCTGGCCCTGCACGACGCGTTCGCCAGCCTCGACCAGCACCTTCACGACCTGACCCGCATAGGGCATCAGGACGGGCGTGCTGCGGTCGCCGTCGACGGTGATCGCGCCGCTCGCCAGCAATTGCTCCGCCGAGGACCCCTCGCCGACGCGCATCGTCTGAAGCCCGGCGAGCTGCGCCGGCGTCGGGCGGAAGGTGCCGGGCGGCGGCGGAGCAGGCGGCGCCTCTTCCTTGTGCGTCCATTGGCCGATCAGCGTGACGAGCAGCACCGCGCCGACCAGCGCGGCGGCAGCGATCGCCAGCCAGCGCCACTGCGCCGGGCGCGACAGGCGGTTCGCGGGGGGAAGCGGAACGGATTCGTCGGCTGCGTGCATGATCGACTCTGCGTACGGTGAACCGTAAGGCGCGTAGCGAGGCCGGCTTACATGTACCTGACGATTGCTGCGCTGCGGGGGATTCTTGCGCATATTATTGATCGAGGATGATCGGGCGCTGGCGGAGGCGCTGACCGCGGCGCTGCTGCAACGTGGGCTGACCGTGGATCATGCCGCGTCGCTCGACGAAGCCGAGGCGTATATGGCGGCGGTCGACCATGCCGCGATCCTGCTCGACCTCGGGCTGCCCGACGGCGACGGGCTGGCGTGGCTGCGGCGGCGGCGCGCGGGCGGCGAGACGCGGCCGGTGCTGGCACTGACCGCGCGCGGCAGCGTCGAGGCGCGCGTCCGCGGGCTGCATGACGGGGCGGACGATTATATCGTCAAGCCGTTCGACGCCGACGAGCTGCACGCGCGGTTGCTGGCGGTGCTGCGGCGGCAGGGCGGGTATCTGGGCGTCTCGCTGACGTGCGCGCGGCTGACCTTCGACGTCGAGACGCGGACGGTGCGGGTCGGCGAGACGGTGCTGACCTTATCGACGCGCGAGACCGAATTGCTGGAACTGCTGCTGCGGCGCGCGGGCAATGTTGTGCCCAAGCGTGTCGTAGAGGACCATTTGTTCGGGGCGGGCGGCGATCAGGGGTCGAAGAACGCGGTCGAGGTCTATGTCCACCGGCTGCGCAAGCGGCTCGACGAGGCGGGGACCGGCGCGCGGATCGATACGGTGCGCGGGGTCGGTTACCTGCTGCGCAGCGCGGCATGAGGCGGTGGTGGCCGCGGTCGCTGTTCGGGCAGCTCGCGCTGCTCCACATCGCGATCGCCTTGGCCGCCGCGGTGACCTTGCCGTTGGCGGTGGGGGCGTTGCTCCACCGCGTCGCGCGGCACTACCAACATGAGGTGCTCCACCAGCAGGCGCAGCGCGTCGCCGACCGGCTGCGCGCCGATCGCGGCGATGCGGCGCGCGCGATGGCAGGCGTCGACCTGCTGGCGGGCGGGCTGTCGCTGGCGATCGTCGATGCCGGGCGGCAGGTGATCGCCGCGCGCGGGGCGACGGTCATGCCGGCGGTGCCGCTGGCGCGTCAGCCGGTGCTGGTGCGGCGCGGACGGATCGCGGTGCTCAGCCGGCCGGCGGGGGCGCGGTGGATCGTCGTGGCGCAGGACAGCACCGCGCCCGAGGTGGTGACCGACGATATCGTCACGACCTTCCTCAAGCGGTTCGTGCTGTTGCTGCTGCCGTTCGTGATGCTGGGGCCGTTGATGGCGGCGTGGCTTACGCGCGGGATCCGGCGGCGGATGCGCGCCGCGGCGCAGACCGCCGCCGCGATCGGGCCGGCGACGCTCGACCGGCGGCTGCCGCGGGGCACGCTGCCCGCCGAGATCGAGCCGCTGGCGGTGGCGACCAATGCTGCGCTCGACCGGCTGGAGCAGGCGTTCGCGGCGCAGGCGGCGTTCGCGGCGGATGTCGCGCACGAGCTGCGCACGCCACTGGCGACGATCCGGCTGCGCGCCGATGCGGTGACGGATCCGGCGGCGCGCGCGGCATTGTTGCAGCAGGTCGACCGTGCGGCGCGGGTGATCGCGCAATTGCTGAGCCTCGCCGATCTGGAGCGGCCGGTGCAGGACGACGGCGCGGCGGTCGATCTCGGCGCGCTTGCCGAAGAGGTGGTGGCGGAGCGTGCGCCGGCGGTGCTCGCCTCGGGGCGGACGATCGCGTTGCGGGTCGACGGTGCCGTGGTCATCCCCGGCCAGCCGGCAGCGATTGTGCTGGCGCTGGAGAACCTGATCGACAATGCGGTTCGCCATACCCCGGAGGGGTCGCGAATCACGGTTGTTGCTGGGCCGGGCGGGCGGCTGTGCGTGTGCGACGACGGCGCGCCGATCCCGCCCGAGAGGCTGGTGAAGATGCGCGAGCGCTTCTGGAAGGGCGAGGCGCGTAGCGGCGGCTCGGGGCTGGGGCTGTCGATCGTCGCGCGGATCGCCGCGGCGCATGGCGGGGGATTGACCCTCGCGCCGGGGGAGGAAGGGCGCGGGTTGCGGGCGTGTCTGGCGCTGGGGGACGCCTGACGCCTATGGCACCACCGGCACGATCGGGAGCAGCACCGCGCTGGCCTGTGCGCCGCCGCGTTCGATCGTCACCGTCGCCTTCCGGTAATCCCCGGGCTGCGCGAAGAAGATGTTCTTCACATAGGTCTGCGGATTGCGGTCGTAGAGCGGGAACAGGCTCGACTGGACCTGCACCATCACGCGGTGACCGGGCTGGAAGACATGGTTCACGGTCGGCAGGCGGAAGCGATAGCGCTGGACCTTCCCCGCCGGGATCGCGCTGGGCTTCGAAAAGCTCTCGCGGTAGCGGCCGCGGAAGATGTCGAGGCTGATCGGCAGCTGATAACCGCCCATCTTGGCGTCGGCGACGTTGGGCGGCAGCACGTCGATGATCTTGACGACGAAATCGCCGTCGGTGCCGGTCGTGCTGGCATAAAGGTCCGCGATCGGCGCGCCGGACACGCGCATCGGCTGCGTCAGCACTGGCGTCATATAGGTCATCACGTCGGTGCGACCGTCGGCCGGGCGCTGGTCGCTGACCAGCCAGTCGCCCCAGCGCCCGTCGTCGAAATTGACCGGGCGGGGGAGGTGCGGAACCGGCTTGGCGGGATCGGACACATAGGCATCCCCGCCCGCGGTGCCCTTCACGAGCGACAGCCCGCCGTCGGCCTGAAGGTACATCGGCGTCAGCGGCGCGGCGCAGCCCTGTTCGCACGCCAGCGGCCAGGTGGCGAAGCGGTCCCAATGGTTCTCCCCGGTGTTGTAGATCGCGGCGGTCGGCAGGTTCGCGGGCGCGCCGTCCTTGAGATACTGGTCGAACAGCGGGCGCACCATCTGTTCGCGGAATTGCGCGGCGGTGTCGCCGTTCCACTGGAACGGGCCGAGGCTGCGCCCCTCGCGGTTGACCTGGCTGTGCCGCCACGGCCCCATGACGAGGAAATTGTTGCCGAGCTTGCCCTTGGCTTTCAGCGCCTCCCATGCGGTGATCGCGCCGTACATATCCTCCTGATCCCACAACCCCTGTTCCCAGAGCGTCGGCACGTTCGAGGGGTTGGCGGCGAGCAATTTGTCGAGCGCCTGCCCCTGCCAGAACGCGTCATAGGCGGGATGCTGTGACATGCGCGTCCAATACGGGAGCTGGTCGTAGCCCGACTGCTTCGCCCAGTCGCCCGCCGACTTGTCGCGGAAATTGTCGTAATCGTCATAGCCGCCGGTCGGCGGCAGCGGCCCGCCGCTCTTGTAGCCGGTCTGCCCGCCGAGCCAGGCGATATTGGCGAGCCGGAACGCGCCGTAATGGAACCAGTCGTCGCCCATCCAGCCGTCGATCATCGGGCTTTCGGGCGCGGCGACCTTGAGCGCGGGATGCGGGTTGAGCAGCGCCATGACGACGGTGAAGCCTTCATAAGACGAGCCGATCATCCCGACGCGGCCGTTCGACTGCGGCAGGTTCGCCTTGTTCACCAGCCAGTCGATCGTGTCATACGCGTCGGTGACGTGATCCACCTTGGTCGGATTAAGCGGGCCGATGACGGGGCGCGTCACGACATAATCGCCCTCCGAGCCATATTTGCCGCGCACGTCCTGATAGACGCGGATGTACCCGCCCTTGACGAAGATCTCGTCGGCGAGCGGCAGCGCGTTCAGCATCGACGGGCTGTCGCTGCGGTTCGCGCGCGCCGAGGCGTTGTACGGCGTGCGGGTCAGCACGATCGGCGCGTTGGTCGCGTTCTTCGGAATGACGATGACAGTGTGGAGCTTCACCCCGTCGCGCATCGGGATCATCACTTCCTGCTTGATATAGTCGCGCGCGACGGTCGGCAGGCGGAAGGTCGCGGGGATGTCGCCGCCGGCGGGCGGCTGGGTTTGGGGTGCCTGCGCCGCGATGGTGGCAAGGGCGATGAGCGGCAGCGACAGCACGGAACGGCGCATGGAAAACTCCGGCAGGATTGTTGTCGCGATCTGTGCGGCAGGACGGCCGCCGCCGCAAGCCGATCGAAAGGGGGTGGCCATGCGACAGGTCACCGGGCATGATGATGAAAACCAGTTCTCAAATCGAAGAGCGCAGCGGGAGGAACGGCCATGAAGGTGACACGCAGGCAGGCGCTGGGCGCGGGCGCGACCGCGGGGGCGCTGGCGGCGGTGCCCGCGGGCGCGGCGAGCGCGGGGACGTGCGCCTATAGCACCCGGCCCGGCGGCGCGCGCGCAGTGCGCGTCCCCGCGCCGCGCGCCTTCACCGGCGACTGGCGCTCGCTGACCGATGGCTATAGCGTGCCGGACTGGTTTCGCGATGCCAAATTCGGGATCTGGGCGCACTGGACCGCGCAATGCGTGCCCGCGGCGGGCGACTGGTATGCGCGCAACATGTACCTTCAGGGGTCGTCGCAATATGCGCACCACCTGAAGAACTACGGCCACCCCGCCGATACCGGCTTCATGGAGATTCAGAACCGCTGGAAGGCCGAGAACTGGGACCCGGTACGGCTGATCGACCTCTATCAGAAGGCGGGCGCGCGCTATTTCATGGCGCTGGCCAACCACCACGACAATCTCGATTGCTATGCCTCGACGCATCACGCGTGGAACAGCACCCGCGTCGGGCCGAAGCGCGATATCGTGGGCACGTGGGAGAAGCTGGCGCGCGAACGGGGCCTGCGCTTCGGGGTGTCGAACCATTCGGCGCATGCGTGGCACTGGAATCAGGCCGCCTATGGCTATGACCCCGAGGGGCCGCGGCGCGGGCAGCGCTATGACGCGTTCCGGCTGACCGCCGCCGACGGCAAGGGCAAATGGTGGGAGGGGCTCGACCCGCAACAACTCTATACCGGGCGCGACGACATCATGCCCGACGGGATCGAAACGCTGCTGGAGGCCGATGCGTGGCACGAGGCGCACGACCGGATGTGGAACGAGGGCACGCCCGCCAATCCGGCGTTCGTGCGCAACTGGTATCTGCGCTGCCAGGAACTGATCGACCGCTATCGCCCCGATCTGGTCTATTTCGACAATTTCGATCTGCCGCTCGAACAGGCCGGGCTGGACATCACCGCCTATTTCTACAACCGCAGCATGGCGTGGAACCGCGGGCAGGTGCAGGCGGTGGTGACGGGCAAGAATATTCCGCCGCAGCGCCGGATGGGCGTGGTCGACGACGTCGAGCGCGGCGGCAAGACCTATATCGAGCGCTTCCCGTGGCAGACCGACACCTGCATCGGCGAATGGCATTACGATCAGGCGGTCTACGATCAGGACCGCTACAAATCCGCCGCGACCGTGATCCACACGTTGTGCGACGTGGTGTCGAAGAATGGCAATCTGATGGTCAACGTGCCGCTGCGCGGCGACGGCACGATCGACGACAAGGAAGAGCGGATCGTCGAAGGGATCGCTGCGTGGATGCAGCGCTATGGCGACGCGATCTACGCCACCCGCCCGTGGCGTGTGCACGGCGAGGGTCCGCGCAACGGCGGCGGTGGGTTGTTCTCCGAGGGCGGGCCGAAGTCGCTCTATGGCCCCAAAGACATCCGCTATGTGACGAAGGGCGAGCGGCTGCATGCGCTGGTGCTCGGCTGGCCCGAGGACGGGGTCGCGCGGCTGACGCTGCTGGCCAAGGACAATCGCGTCGGGCGTGGAACGGTGCAGCGCGTCACCGTACCGGGCAGCGACGCGCCGCTGCGCTTCGTCCGCACCGGCGACGCGCTGGAGGTGACGCTGCCGCCCGCGCTGCGCAACGAGATCGGTGTTGCGCTGATCCTCAGCGGATCGGGGCTGACCGAGGGTTCGGTGGTTTAGGGTGCGATGACATGAAACCAACTCCCCTCCCCTTCAGGGGAGGGGCAAGGGGGTGGGGCCGAGTCTCACCGAGACCAGCTCCGGCCACGTCCCCCCCCCCCCCCCTGCCCTGACGGGGGCGGGCGCGATTGAATCGGCGCGATGGCGTCCGCCCTCGGGGCCGGTCGGTGCACGCGGCCGGCGAGCTTAACGCGGGATAACGGACGCATTCAGTCTCCGCTCAATCGCGCGAGTCTATCCCCGTCAGTGTCGCAGCCGCTCCGGCCTGCGGCGGTGGTGCGTGAGGGGAGCTGGATCATGTTCAGGAAGATGTCGGTCGGTCTCGGGTCTGCGGCGCTGGCGATCGTGGCGCTGACGCCGGTCGCGGCGCAGGCGCAGCGGTGGGAACAGCGCGAGTATTACGAGCGCGACGATCGCGGCTATGACGACGACGGCTATCGCGACCACGACCGCGCCTATCGCAGCGCGTATCGCGACGGCTGGAACCGTGGCCCGCGCTATGCCGAATATGACCGTGGCGGATATGATCGCGGCGACGACCGCTATCGCAGCTACGATCGCGACGACCGCCGCTATCGCTATCGCGCCCGGTGCCAGAGCGGGACGACCGGCACGGTGCTGGGCGCGATCGCCGGCGGGCTGCTCGGCCGCACGATCGATCGCGGCGGCGACCGCACGCTGGGCACCGTGATCGGCGCCGGCGCGGGCGCGCTGGCCGGCAGCGCGGTCGAGCGGTCGGACAATCCGCGCTACTGCCAGCGCTGACCGCTTTTCCCGTCCTGCCGGAGGTCGACCGCCGCTGCGGTCCCTTCGTCTCCTGAGCCCTCTTCCCGACGGAAGGGGGCTCTTTCGTATTGCGCCGCAACATCTTTCGCGACAAGCGCATGGTGGCCGCGCCACAAATCCGGCATGGCTCGCGGCGGTTCGTCGAAGAGGAAGATCGTGGCGCGTCCAGCGGTTCTCAACACACTCAGTCTGGCGATCTCCAGCGGGCTGAACTTCGTTTCCCTGCTGCTGTGGGTGCGGCTGCTGCCGCCGGTCGCGTTCGGGCAGTTCACGCTCATCACCACCACCGCGCTGCTCATCAACGCAATCCTGTTCGAATGGGCGCGGATCGTCAGCGCGCGGACGCTCTATTCGCCGACCGCCGCGACCCGCATCGATCCGGCCCGGGCCGATGCGCTGTTCACGATCGTCTTCGGCCTGATCTTGTTGCTCGGGATCCTGACCGCGGTGCTGTCGATCTCGGGGCACACGATCTTCGGGCTGGGGCCGCAGTGGATGTGGGTGCTGTTCGTCTTCCTCGTCAGCGAGGTCGCGCTGACGCAACTCAACGTCATCAGCCGCGCGCGCCATGCGGCGTGGCACACCTTCTGGGTGATCGTCACGCGCTCGGCGCTGTCGCTGGTGATCGGGCTGGCGCTGGTGCTGGGCTACGGGCTCGGGCTGTCGGGGGTGCTGCTCGGGCTGGTGATCGGCCAGGCGGTCGCGGTGATCGGCGGGATCGCCACCGATGCGGTCTGGCGGCGGCTGCGCCTCGCGGGCGGGCGCGCCGAGGATCGCGAGGTGATGGGCGGGATGCTGAAGCTCGGTGCGCCGCTGATGCTGAGTTCGGGGCTGTCGTACGGCGTCGGGGTGCTCGACCGCTATCAGGTCGAACATATCCTGGGCACGTCCAGCGTCGCTTATTACGCCGCGCCGTCCGACCTGCTGCAGAAGACGCTGGGATTCGCGATGCTGGCGGTCAACATCACCATGTATCCCGCGATGGTCCGCGCCTATGAGGACGAGGGCCCCGACAAGGCGCGCGTGCTGCTGGAGGGCAATGCGGTGATGTACGTCGCGATGTGCCTGCCGGTGCTGGTCGCCGCGACGGTGCTGGCCGGGCCGGTCAGCCATCTGTTGCTCGGCGCGCGGCTGGCGCCGCAGAGCGCGCCGCTGCTGCCGCTCGTCACCGCAGCGGCGCTGTTGCGGTTGCTGACCATCTATCACCTGCAGGTCGCGTTCCAGCTGACGCGGCACATGCGGCTGCTGATGATCGCGCCCGCGCTGGCGATCGCGACCTTCGTGGTGCTGGGACCGCTGTCGCTGCACCGCTACGGCCTGATCGGGATCGCGGGCGTCTCGTTGCTGGCGCAGGCGAGCGGCTATGCGGTCAGCGCGGTGCTGGCGCGGCGGACCTTCGGCATCCGGCTGCTGGGGCGCGACAATGCCAAGGTGCTGGTCGCCGGCGCGGCGATGGCGGCGGCGCTGCTGCCGTTCGCGCATGTCACCGGGGTGCCGATGACCCTGGTCGCGCTCGCCGCGGGTGGACTGGTCTATGCCGCGGCGATCCTGCTGCTGCGGCTCGATCAGGTGCGCACGATCAAGGCGAAGTTCGTGCGCCGCTGATCGCGGCGATCAAACCGCGATCGGCAGTTCGCCCGATCGCGACGGCGCCAGCCGCTGCTCGCTTTCCGCCCACCAATCGCCCATCATGCGATCCGCCGAGCGTGGCGAGAAGCGTTCCAGCCCCGCCCCCGGCGCGAAGGTGATCTCGCCGAACATCGGCCCGGCGTCGAGATCGTAGAAGTCGATCCGCGCGAAGGCGAACCCCGACGACAGCGTCTCGGCCAGTTCGATCATGCGCGCCAGATGGCGCGGCGCGGGCACCTCGCCCTCGATCTGGTCGTGCGCCAGGCTGAACGGCATCTGCTGCCAGTCGCGATCGTAGAAGCTGCGGCGGTGATCGGTGAAGCGCCCGGCGTCGACCTGGACGGCGCGGACCTGCCCGTTGAAGCAGAAGAACTTATAGTCGTTGAGGTTTTCGCCGATCATCGGCTCGATCAGCAGCAGCCGGTCGATCTCGTTATACCACCATTCGTGCAGGAAGGGGTACCAGTCGTTCTCCAGCCACGTCTTGCTGGTGACGCGAAGCTGCTGCCAAGTCGCGTCGTCATAGGTGCGGATGAACGCGTTCCAGCCCGACGAATGGTTGGCCTTCACCACGAACGGCGCCGCGCACGGCACCTGCGCGGGCAGCACCTTGCCCGACCACAGGGTCGGGATCACCACGTCGCGGCCGACGCGTTCCGCCACCCAGTCCTTCACGCGCACCTTGTCGGCCAGCAGCGGGAGCAACGGGTTGTGCGGCGCGAGCTTCAGCGCCTGCACCCGCTCGTTGAAGGTCTTCGGCTGGTCGAGGTCGGGCCACTCGCCGAGCGCCTTGAGATACTGCGCCTGCAAGGATTGCTTGGCGGGCAGCGCGGTAAAGACCGCCCGCATCACGGACTGCAGCAGGTTCGCCAACACATCTCTCCCACCGGGCCGTTGCATCCCGGCTGCCCCTCGAGCCCCGGCCCGCAGACGGCAGCGCCATAGACGCTTGTCCACCCCGGCGGAATGTCGGTTTCTTACAATTCTTCACGGTCGCGTCACCGTGACGCCTACACCCTGGGCAGCACCGGCAGGCACGACCGGCCGCGCACCGTGCGCGGCAGCGGCAACAGCTTCCCAACCGGCGAGCCGAAGTTGACCGTCAAGGTGACCAGCAACGCGCCGGTCACGCCGTTGCAGGTCGCCGCGGGATCGATGACGACATTGGCGGGATCGACCGTGATGCCGTTCGCCTTCGCGCGCTGCACCGCATAGCTCACCTGCTTGGCGGCGCTGTCGCACGCGACGCTGGCGATCGTGCGGCAACGCGCGGTGCTATAGGCGGCCTGATCGAGCGCCTGATCCATCCAGACGAGCCGCGCGCCCTCGATCAGCCCGAACAGCGCCATCAGCAACAGCGGCAGGATCAGCGCGAATTCGATCACGGTCGCGCCGCGTTCGTCGCGGATCATTGCAGCCGCACCGTCGTGCTCTGCGACACCACGCCGTTCCCCAGCATCCCGCGCGGCAGCAGCGCCGGGCGGAAGGGATAGGAAGCCGTCATCTTCATATAATAGCCCGACTGGCTGTTCGCCGACGCGCCGCTGCCGCACGGCGCGCCGCAACTGCCCGCGGGCACCAACGTCGCCGTCGAGGTGAGGCACGAGCAGGTGCGCGACGTGTTGACGCAATTGTCCTGCCCGCCGTTGCAGCCGACCGTCACCGTCAGCGCGCCCGGCGTCGTGACCCCGGAGGCGCTGCGCAGATAGGCGGGCAAGGCGGTGAAGTTCACCGTATCGCGCGATTTGAACGCCGCGATCGACGCGCCGCTCATCGCCTGCGCCAGCCGCGCGCGCTCGATCGAGAACGAACCGATGTCGAGCGCGGCGAGCATGGTGATGAAGAACAGCACCATCCACAATGCGAATTCCGCCGCAGCGATGCCGCGACGATCGCCGGCAAGTCGACGGAGAGGCATGATGCGCAGGCTCATGAGATCAGATCCACCGTTCCGCTGCCCCCGGCGCCGGTGCCGAGCCCCGTGCAGGTCGACCCCGCCGTGGCGCCGCCCGTCAGCGTCACGCGATAGGCGACGAGCATGAAGCACCGGGTGCTCGAATTCGTGCTGTTGCCGCCGCTGCTGGTCAGCGCCGAATTGGGCAGATGCACCGCGCCGCTGAACACGTTGGTCGCCCCTGCGCTCCAGCTGGTGTCGGCAGAAGTCAGGCTGTCGATCAGGATGTCGGCGATCGCACCCCCATTGGTCGTCGTGCCGGGCGCGATCAGCATCGTCTTCGCGCCGCCGCCCAGATTGACCGTCCCCGACAGGATGAGACTGACGTTGACCCCGGCCATGTCCGCGTCGCCGACGCTGACGCCTTCGAGACTGGTCCCCCAGGTCTGATTGGTGATCGGCGAGGTATAGGGCCAGGACGGCGTGCCATTGTTTGCGCCGCCAGTGCCGTTCGCGAAACCGCCCTTGATCGTATAGCGGCCGGCACCGAACAACACCGCGCCCGATGCCGACAGGTCGCCGTTGATGAGGTGATTGGCCGTCTTGCCGAACACCAGCCGGCTGCCCCCGCCCGTCACGATCGATCCATTGGCGCTGAACAAGCCGTCGCCCATGAAAAAGTAGGCGCCGCCGTCCACGAAGATCGCGCGGTCGCCGGGATTGGAGATCGTCACGTTGCCGGCGCCCGCGATGATCGTCGACCCGCCGCCAACCGACACTCCGCCGGCCACGTCGAGCGACCCGTCACCCATCGTCAGCCAGCTGCCGCCGCCGACCGAGATGCCGCCGAACGCATGCGCCCCCGCGCCGATCGCCAGCGTGGTCCCGCCGCCGAGCGACAGTGGCGCATTGATCGTCACCGGCCCGGTGCCGATCCGGTTGGTTCCGCCGAGGCTGACGGTGCCCTGCCCGATCGACAGTTCACCGTCGCCAAACGTCACGTCCCTTCCCGTAAAGCCACCGTTGATCCGGTAGGTGCCGTTGCCGAAGACGACCGTCGCCCCGCCGCTGATGGCCACGCCGCGCGCCACCGTTACCGTCGAACCCGCGCTGAACGTGACGCTGACGCCGCCGGAAGCGTCCATCGAGTCGATCGTGTAATTGCCCGCCGGCACGGTGAAATTGCTGCTGTTGCCCCTGCGAAACCCGGCAACCGCCAGCGACGGCGAGCCGCTGAACGACCACACCGCCCCGCCGCTCGGCGTCGTCGGATTGGAAAGCGCGGCCGGCGCGCGCCAGTTGCCGATCAGCGAGCGCGCGCTGCTGAGATCGAGATTGTCGGCCAGCGGATCGGCGACGGTGGAGCTTTGCTGAACGCGCTTGTCCGCGCCGGGCACGTTGTTGTTCCAGCTCGGGTTCGTGAAAGAACCGGCATAGCGGAGCAGATCGGCGGCGAGCGTGCCGTAATTGTTGACGATGTCGCCCGCGCCCGAGATGATGTTCTTCGCGCTGATCGCATTGCCGTTGTTGGCGACCGTGCCGACGCCAGCCACCGCGCACGCCGGTGCGTTGATCGACGCGCCACCCTGCGTCTCGATCGCCTTGCCCGAATTGGCCAGTCCGACGATGCACCCCGCGGTGGATTGCGTTGCGAGGCTGGCGGTCGCGACCGTTTTGACCGGATAACCCGCGCCGATCCCGAGCACACGGCCGAGCGTGACGGTCATCGGCACGGTGATCGTGACCTGCACCGCCTTCGCACCCGGCGTCGGCACGTCGGTGACCAGTTGCGCCACGACGGTGCCGGTGGTGATGCCGTTGACCCTGGCGAGGTCCTGCGCGGTCGGCTGAAGGATCGTTTCGTTTTTCGCTGCGCTATAGGCGACGCCCGCGGCGAGCGCGGCCATATCGGCAACGCGCTGGTTGGCGACCATCGTCTCATAGCCGCGGTTGAGGTCGACCGCGAAGCTCGCCATGCCGATCACGCCGACCGCGGACAGCGCCGCAAGCACGCTGACTCCGCCGCCACGATGGTGGAGGAAGGTCTTCAGCCACGTGGGCGCGCATTGGTTCCGTTTCGGCACGCCCCATTTGCTAATGTGGTTTCGTAAACAAATTCAGCTCGGAACCCGTTGAAAGCGAGCTTTAAAGCGCGGGGACGCCACGATGATCGTCATTGCGAGCGGAGCGAAGCAATCGAGGGTCGGACCAGGACGCGCTGGATCACTTCGCTCCGCTCGCAACGACGGTCGATGTCACGTCGTCATGATCGACAGGCAGCAGCGGCGACCGCCGCGGTTACAGCCGCTCGACCACGCCCGCGGCCACGACCGGCCCGGTCGGCTGCCCGGTCGGCGAGCCGCCGCGCGGCGCGATCGAGTCCGCCAGCTTGCTGCCGGTCGCGGGCAGGTTCGCCTGCGCCACGCGGATCGCCGGCGCCGCGGCGCCGGGCAGCAGCCCGAGCGACACCGGCTTTCCGCCGACCGGTATCCGCCACAGCTCGCCAACGCGATCCGCCGGCGCGTCGACCCCGCGGCTGAGGCGAAGCGCGCCGCTGGCCGGATCGACGACCGCCACCGGCCCGGGGGCTGTCGCCTTGTCGGTCCACGCCAGCTGCGCGATCAGCAGCCGCACCGGTGCGGTCGGTGCGCTGACGGGCGGCACCGGCACCGGCACGACCGTCGGCGTCAGGAGCCAGGCGGCGATCGAGGCCGCCAGCGCGCCCACCGCAGCCCCGAGCGAGAGCGAGCGCCACTGGAGACGCGCGGGGCGTGGCGCGATGTGCGGCACCTCCAGCAACGCCTCGATCCGCGCCGCGATATAGGGCGGCGGCGCGACCTCGCGATAGCGATCGAGCAGCGGCGCGAGCCGCGCCTCCCACCATTCGACCTCCGCGGCGAACGCGGGCTCGTCCGTGCGGCGCTGTTCGGCGCGTGCGGCCTCTTCGGCGGTCAACAGGCCGACGACCAGTTCGGCTGCGAGGATGCGGTCGTCAGGCGTCATCGTTCAGACACTCCCGCAAACGGATCAGCGCGCGGCGGATGATGCTCTTCATCGTCGGCAGCGGCACCCCGACGCGCCGCGCGACATCGCCATAAGTGAGCCCGTCGAGGAAGGCGGAACGGATCGCATCGCGCGGGCGATCGTCGAGCCGGTCCATGCAATCGTCCAGCCGCCGTCCGTCCTCTCCCGCGACGATCCGCTGATCGGCGAGCGGCGCGTCGTCGACCGTCTCGTCGACATCGGCAGCATCGGCCATTGCGGTGCGCGCGCGCGGCGAGCGTCGCCAATCGAGCGAACGGTTGCGCGCAATCGTTGCCAGCCACGTCACGGGATGGCTGCGATCCGGCCGATAGGTGGCGGCGCGGCGCCAGACGATCAGATACACCTCCTGCAACACGTCCTCCGCGGCTTGTCGCTCGCCACAGATACGCAGGCAGATGCCGAAAAGCTTCGCGGCGGTCAGCTCGTAGACGCGCCGGAACGCCTCTCGATCGCCGGTCGCGCTCAGCGTCAGCGCGGCGACGAGCGCGGCGCGCGGCCCGTCCGCCTGTGTCCCATTGCCCGTCACCGCATCACTCCGCCGGCAGGATCAACTATTTATCGTCTCGCGCGATTAACCCTGCATCCGAATTCAAGTTCACCCCGTATCTGTTTAGCCCACGTCGAGGAAGATGCTTCCGTGTCGCCCCCGTGGGTTGGGAGGTGCAAAGTGACGATGCAAGACGCCCGAACCGAGCAGGATCTGCTGATCGAAACCTTCGACGGCCGCGCCAAGCGGCGAGAAAACCGCCGCGCCTTCTTCACCGCCGCGCTGGGGGTGGCTGCCGTCGGCGGCGCCTTCGCCTATGCCGATCCGGCGCTGGCGCAGACGAGCGTGACCGACAGCGACGTGCTGAACTTCGCGCTGAACCTCGAATATCTGGAGGCGCAATTCTACCTTTATGCCGTGAACGGCAGCGGGCTGACCAGCGACCTGACCGCCAGTGGCAGCGGCGCGGCCGGCGGCACCGTCACCGGCGGCGCGGCGGTCACCTTCACGGGCGATCCGCTGGTCGGCGCCTATGCGCGCGAGATCGCCGCTGACGAGCTGGCGCACGTCAAGTTCCTGCGCACCGCGCTCGGCACCGCAGCGGTCGCGATGCCGAACATCAACATCAGCGGTGCCGCAAACGGTCCGTTCACCGCCGCCGCCCGCGCCGCAGGCGTGGTCGACCCGACCAGCGGCGTCTTCAACCCTTACGAATCGCCGACCAATTTCCTGCTCGGCGCGTTCATCTTCGAGGACGTCGGTGTGACGGCCTACAAGGGTGCGGCCCCGCTGCTCAGCAACAAGACCTTCCTCGAGGCGGCCGCCGGCATTCTCGCGGTCGAGGCGTATCATGCCGCGATCGTGCGGACGACGCTCTATTCGAAGGGTGTGCAGGGCCTCATCGACGCCACCGAGAAGATCGCCGCCGCGCGGGACTCGCTGGACGGTGCGCCGACCGAGGACAAGGTGCGCGGCATCGGACCGCTCGACGATCAGGGCATCGCGCCGTCCGGTTCCGGCGACACGCTGACCGCCAACCTGTCGCCGCTCAACAGCAACGGCCTCGCCTTCAGCCGCACGCCGGGACAGGTGCTCAACATCGTCTATCTGAACGCCGGCACCGCGACGATGGGCGGCTTCTTCCCCAACGGCGTCAACGGAAACATCAAGTCGACGACCTGAGCGCAGCGGCGCTTCCGATGATGTTCCCCTGACGCTTTCAAGGAATCTTCCCCATGATCGATCCGTTCAAGGCTCTCGAAATTCTGTCCGCCGCCGACGCGCGGCGCGCGGCCCGTCGCGGCTTCCTCAAGGCTGCCGGTGGCGGCGCGGTGCTGCTGGGCGGCGCCTCGCTGTTGTCGGGCTGTTACGGCGATTACGGCGACTCGGTGGACCCGACGCCGACGCCCTCGCCCTCGCCGACACCCACGCCCACCCCGACCGCGATCACCGACAGCGACGTGCTGAACCTCGCGCTCAACCTCGAATATCTCGAGGCGCAATTCTATCTTTATGCGGTCAACGGCACGGGCCTGTCCGCCGCGCAGACCGCCAGCGGCACCGGCACCGCCGGCGGCACCGTCACCGGCGGGGCGAAGGTCAATTTCGCCAACGATCCCGTGGTGGGCGCCTATGCCCGCGAGATCGCGGCGGACGAGGCGGCGCATGTCGCCTTCCTGCGCGCCGCGCTCGGCTCGGCGGCGGTGGCGATGCCCAACATCAACATCGATGGCGGCGCGAACGGCGCCTTCACCGCGGCGGCGCGCGCGGCGGGGGTCATCGCGATGACCGACACGTTCAACCCCTATGCCTCGCCGGAGAACTTCCTGCTGGGCGCGTTCCTGTTCGAGGACGTCGGGGTCACGGCCTACAAGGGCGCGGCACCGCTGCTGACGAACAAGACCTATCTGGAGGCGGCGGCCGGCATCCTCGCGGCCGAGGCGTATCACGCGGGGATCGTGCGCACCGTCCTTTACGCCAAGGGCATGTCGACCGCGGCGCTCATCACCGCGACGACGCGCATCTCCGACGCGCGCGACCTGCTCGACGGCCGGCCGACCGACGATGCGGTGCGCGGCATCGGTTCCGACGACGACCAGGGGCTGGTGGACAGCAGCAACGGCGCCAACCTGGTGCCCGCCAACGTCAACGGCATCGCCTACAGCCGCAGCAGCGAGCAGGTGCACAACATCGTCTACCTGAACGCGACCGGCGCGAATCGCACCGGCGGCGGGTTCTTCCCCAACGGGACGAACAACCCCAACGCCGCGCTGCGCGTCGGGCTTTCGTCGTAACGCACGCGCCGTCCGGGTGGCATCACCCGGGCGGCCGCCTGTTACGGCAACAGCAAACTCGCGTCGCCGTAGGAATAGAAGCGATCGCCGCTTTCGATTGCATGCGCATAGGCCGCCTGCATCCGGTCGAGCCCCATCAGCGCCGATACCAGCATGAACAGATTTCCCCCGCGTTTTCAGATAGTTGAAGAAAAATAATGGAAACTTTTCCGTTTCGGCGGCCCGTTTTCCTTCGACCCATCGCGGACCCAATCTGACTGCCCGGCATGATTGCCCGCTGGCCTCAATCGAGCATCGCATTCGCCGGTTGGTTGCCGGCCCATTTGACCCATCGCCCGCCCAGATCGAGAGGAGCGCACTCTCGATCCGAGCTTGGGGCGCGGGGCGTCAGGTCGTTGGGTCAGTGTCCGTCCAGGTCGTGCCCATGAACCCAGCAGCCGCATCGACCGCGGCGAGAAGGGTGTCCTGACTGAGGTGCGCGTACCGTTGCGTCGTGCGGGGTTGAGCGTGCCCGAGCACTTGGCCGACGACGTAAAGCGACTGACCAGCATTTACCATCGCACTAGCGCAGCTGTGTCTAAGGTCATGTATTCTAAGGCCTTTTAGGTTTGCACGCTTGGTAGAACGGTGCCAAGCATAATATATCGAAGTATAGGGTAGCTTCGTCTCCGGGTTGGGAACCAGCCAGGGGCAATCATCCCATTTTGGCAATTGTCCAATCACTTCGAGCGCTTCTGACGAGAGCGGCACGAATCGCCGCTTGCCACTTTTCGCCATTGGGACTTTCCATTGACGTGCGGCGAGGTCGAAGTCCTCCCAACGGGCGTCGAGTAGCTCGCGCTTCCGGCATCCGGTGAGCAGAAGCAGAGCGACGATGTGTTTGATCATCGGATTGTCGTCAGCCTCGGCACCGGCCTTCAACCGGCGAGCTTCCTCGGGGGTCAGGAACCGCTCACGTTCATTGTTCGGATTGGGGAGCGGCACACCGAGTAGCGGGTTCACCTCGGCACCGGGCATGCCCCAGCGCTTGGCGAGCTTGTACATGTAGCTGAGGACGACGTGCTGTCAATCGGCGTCCAAAAGGAACCCCCTATCGGCGTGCAAAAGGGACCCCCT
>NZ_CAXIAM010000041.1:0-30950 GCF_964021865.1 uncultured Sphingomonas sp. | reverse complement strand
CTGATTGCGGCTATCGGTCGCGGAGCCACCGCCGTTGCTCGCGACCTGCGCACCATTTGCCGAACTGGTCTGCGAATTGTCGGTCATGGACTGATTGCGGCTGTCAGTCGCCGAGCCGCTGCCGTTCGAGGCGACCTGCGCACCCGATGCGGATGTGGTCGTGGTGTTCGTACTGGTCGACTGGTTGCGACTGTCGCTGGCGTTGCCGCCACCACTGGCCGCGACCTGCGCCCCGCTCGCCGAATTGTCGGTGTCCGTGGTCGTCATCCGCGAATTGTTCGACTGGTCGCGACTATCGGTCGCCGAACCACCGCCATTGTTCGCGACCTGTGCGCCCGACGCCGAGGTGGTGGTCGAGGTGTTGGTCGTCGAGCGGTCTGAGTTGTCGTTGTTCACGGTCGAGCGATCGGCATTGTCGTTATAGGTGTACGACCGATCGGCATTGTCGGTGTTGGTCACCGATTGATTGCGATTGTCGCTAGCGGTGCTGCCGTTGTTGGCCGCCACTTGCGCGCCGTTGGCGGAGGAGTTGGTCGTGTTGGTGGTGGTCGCCATCGAACGGTTCGAATTGTCGGTCATCGACCGATCGGAATTGTCGGTGTTGGTGGTGGACTGATTGCGGCTGTCGGTCGCACTGCCGCCGTTGTTGGCCGCCACCTGCGCACCCGATGCACCGCTGCTGTCGGTGTTCGTGTTGGTGTTCGTGCGTGAATTGTTCGAATTGTCCGTGGTCGAGCGGTTCGATTGATCGGTCCACGTCGAGGTCGAGGTAGCGGTGTTGTTGCTATCGTTCGTGGAGTTGTTGGTACGCGAGTTGTTCGAATTGTCCGTCGACGAGCGGTTCGAGTTGTCGGTCCACGAACGATCCGACGAGTCGGTCTGCGTATTGGTCGCAGTGTTGTTGCTGTCGTTGGTCGAACTGTTGGTGTTGGTAGAGCTGTTGGTGTTGTCCGTATTATAGGCGCTGCTGGCCACGTCATTGCCGGCGGCGTTGCCGGTGTTCGTATTCGTGGTCGTGTAGGTGTTTCCGGGTTCGGTGGTCTGGGCGCAAACGGGCACGGTCCACGCCAGGACCGGTATCGATGCGGCGATCAGAAGACGCGATTTCATGGCAAGGCATCCCTTGTTGGCCGGTTCAGCCGGCGGTGTTTTCCAGCCCGGCAATCCTGCGGACCGAGCCGTCCCGCCAATACCGTTAATCATTCGTTAACCATCCCCCCCCTTTGCGGGCGACCGCTCCTCCCGTTTCACCACGCCAGCCACCCCCAAATGAGGGGGTACAAATCACTGATCTTCCCCTTGTTTCAAAATGGGATACATCGGATCAAACGACGTGGCGGCCGGTTGGCGTAGAAGAGGGCAGCTCGACACAGGGAATCGGGCACCAAAGGTGGAGAGGTAGTGCATTGCTGGCAGACAAAGATCTGCCCATGCTCTTCCGCGGGGCCGTTGCGCGCGCCAGTGTGGTGGCGGGGCACGATAGCGGGAGCGTGCGGCATTTGATTGACGGGCGGACACCGCTGCGCGACGCGCGGGTCACCTTCCACGACATATACGACGACGCGATCACGGTCGCCGACGACGTAGCGATGGTCACCGGCCATTTCGCCAGCACGCTGGGCGCGGAGGCGTGGGCACTTACCAGTACGCATGAGCAGGGCGCGTCGCGCTGCCTCGCCGCGCAGGGGCTGGACGATCTCACCGGCGCGGCGCTGGCGCAGATCGCCGACCGGATCGAATCCGATTGCGGCCATCGTGCGCCCGAACCGGTCTGGTGCGACCGCGTGTCGACCGCCTATCCCGCCTCGGCGCTGGTGATCCCCGTCCAGCGAACGCCGGGGCAGCCAGGCACGTTCGTCAATCTCATCTTCAGCTCGGCCGACGATGCGGCGCGTCGCGCGATCGAGGCGCAGTGCCGCCGTGAATGGCCCAGCGTCTCGGCCTACTTCCGGTTGTGGCAAGCGGCGCGGCTGGCGCAGCGGCGGACTGTCGGGATCGAGACCGGGCTGAACCTGGTGGCAATCGGGGTCGTGCTGCTGTCGGACGACGGGCATATCGCCTTCGCCAACGAAACGGCGCGACACCTGATGGAACGACACGACGGGATTCGCGAGCATCGAGGACAGGTACAGGCCACCGATCGTAGCGATGCCGCGGCGCTTTCGACCGCGATCGGCTATGTGCTGGCACAGAGTGGCGTGGACGGCGCCGTCGACCGCATGCCGTTGTTGATGTTGCGGCGTGACAGCGGGCCGCCGCTGGTCACCTCGTTCGCGGCGATGCCACGGTCGGCGCACGCGGACGGCGATGGCGAAGGGGCGCTGCTGTTCTTCGTCGATCCCGGGCTGGACATTCACCAGCTCGCCGAGCCGGTGTGCAAGCTGTTCCGGCTGTCGCGGGTCGAAACCGAGCTGACCTGCCTGTTGGCGTCGGGCCAGACGCTGGCGGCGGCCGCCCAGGCGCTGCACGTCAAGCTCGGCACCGCGCGCGGCTATCTGAAGCAGGTGTTCGTCAAGACCGGCAGCAACCGGCAGGTCGACCTGGTCCGTCTGATCTTCAGCAACCTGATCCGCGCCTCGCCCCACGACCATCCGTCGCGACGCTGACCTGTTCGCTAGGGCGCATCCGCCGGCCGTCTGGCGACGTATCTTCGCGCAAAGCATCGCGGAGACGTGAGTGGAGAGGTCATCGCCAATGTCCGGGAGGGGCGCCGTATCCCCGTCACCCAACAACGACCTCGTCGCCGATTATGTGGTGCGTACACCAATCCCGGGGGCAGGCGGCACGATCATATTGCCGGGCGGGCCGCGGATATACATGCTGGTCGGTGGCGAGGCGGCGGCGCGGCTTACGATCCGCCGTCGTACGAGCGCGCCGCTACCGCCGATCGGATTCATCGGGCCGACGACCAAGATCGCGCAGCTTGATCAAGGCGGCGCGACGCTGCTCGGCCTGCGGCTGCGCGCAACCGCCTGGCCGACGCTGTCCGATCGCGACCTTTCTCGCTTCACCGACCGCATCGTGCCGCTTGCCAGCATCGACCCGGCGGCCACGCCGAACCCCTGCGACGCCGGTGCCGACGCCGACGCCGCGACGGCGTTCGCCCCGTGGCTCGCCGCGCAACGTGCCGCCGGTCGCGCCCGCGCTGGCGTGGCGCAGCAGATCATCGCACTGATCGACGCCAATCCGCGCGCCAGCGTCGGCGAGGTCTGCGCGACGCTCGGCATCACGCCGCGACAATTGTCGGCCATCTGCCTGCACGTGTTCGGCCTGCCGCCGAAGCGCCTGCTGATGCTGCAGCGCCTCCTGGGCGTGCTCCGGCGCTTGATTCCCGATATGCGTGGTGCCGGGCGGGTGCTGTGGGAAGCCGGCTATGTCGATCACTCGCATTTCGCGAAGGACTGCCGCCGCTTCCTCGATTCAAGCCTTCATGGCTTTCGCCAGCGGCTCGGCGACGGCGGCGATCCGCTGTGATGGAAATCACTGCGACAAGTATCTGGCGGGGCCATAGCTCTTCACAAACAGGCGCGTCGCGGCCTGGCTAAGCACTCGAGTCCGCTAGCGCGCAGGCATGGGCGGCACACACCATTTCTCAGCACTATGCGCGTGCTATGCAATTAGCTGGAATCGATCTCGAAATGCTATGTCGAGGGCGATAATTGAGTTGCCACACCAAGGGTTGTGGCATGGCAGCGTTTCACCGGTCACGGCGCGCCGACATCGTTCTGCGCGCGACGGGACTTCTTCTTTGCTGGGTGAGTTACACCGCGATTTCGCGGCTCGTTACCATGCACGTACCACCGCAAAAGGCTGGTGTCCTTGCCTATGGGATCGCGGCGGTCGGCTTCATGGCCGCGAGTGCCGGCAGCGCGCTTGCGCTTCTGGGTCGTCATCTTTTCGATGAGGTCGAGGTGAGCGCTCGCTGGCGGGGGCGCCCCGACCTGAACGTCTCCCCTCCGTCAGAAGGTAGCATCCAGATGAACATCCCGGAACCGGCCATGCTGGTGGTAGGCCGCGACATCGATGGGGACTGGACCGTTCGTGAGAGCGCAGGAATGCTCCTCGGTCGCTTCTCATCCGCACAAGCGGCACAAAGGTTCGCGGAAGCGGAGCGGCGTGGTCGAACATCGGTTTCGGTCGCGACGTCAGCAGGGGTCCCGCACCGGATCGAGGGACGGCTGAGCCTGGTCAGTGATCGGACGTCGAAAGGCAGCATGGCCCGTGGGTAAGGTTCCGTCACGGTTGCTTGGTGTTTTGCTGCTTGTGTGTTCCGGCGGATCGACGCTGATCCATCGAAGCGTATTCGAAGTGGTGCGGCATGGTCCTGCGCGGGCCGCCGAATTTGGCCTCGGCCTGCTGACGTTCATTCTCGCCAGCACCGGCATCCTCCTTCTGATTCATGGCGCCAAGCTGTTCAAGCCGGCGCCTGAGCGCCTGCGTCGCGAGGCGCTGCGTGCGCGAATCGCGTTCCAATCGCGCCTGGAGGCACCGATCACGCCACAGGGACGGGCGTTCGATACGCGCCATGGCGCTTCGATGATGCAGGCGCGGCACCGGATGGGTCTGTCGCGGCGCACTCGGTTGATCGCCGAATCCAATGTCGGAAAGTCCGAACGGGCGTTAATCGACTGGACATCAGCGCCTCGCCGCTGATCAGGACTATTATGCCTGTCATCGCCGCCTATCTGTATCGCCATGGCCGCCGTGTTCGCGAGATCGCGATCGACGAACGGGTGGATTGCCCGTCCGACCGATCGGAGTTCGTCTGGATCGGGCTGACCGATCCGTGTGACGACGAGATCGAAACGCTGCAGCGCCTCTACAACCTTCACCCGCTTGCGATCGAGGACGCGCTCAAGGACGGGCAGCTGCCGAAGGTCGACGTGTACGGCGATCAGCTGTTCGTCATCGGCCGGACTGCTCATTTGTGCGACGGGCACATCGTCTATGGCCAGACGGCCGCCTTTCTCGGTCACAGCCATATCATCACCGTTCGACAGGGCTCGACAAGGTCCTACAAGCCGCTGCGCGAGCATCTGGAGGCCGCACCCGACCTGCTGGGCAAGGGCGGCGACTATGTCCTCCACGCCATCCTCGACTTCATCGTCGACGGCTATCTGCCGCTGATGACCGCGCTCGAGGAGGAAGTCGCGAGCATGGAGCAGCGGATGCTCGACACCTTCCTCGATCGCGCCGAGATCGCCCGAATCTTTGCGCTGCGACGTGACCTGATGCGCTTCGATCGCATTCTGGTGCCGATGGAGGAGGTCGCCCGCAAGCTGTCCAAGAACGAGCTGCCGTGCGTCGATGCCGAGGCGCGGCTGTATTTTCGCGACGTGCTGGATCACGTTCGCAGGGTGGAGACAATGGCGAGCGGCTTGCGCGATCTGCTGTCATCGGTGTTCGAGTTCAGCAATCTCATCGAGCAGCAGCGCACCGGCGCGATCACGCGCCAGCTTGCGGCCTGGGCAGCGATCCTGGCCGTGCCGACTGCCATCGCCGGCATCTACGGCATGAACTTCGAGCATATGCCCGAGCTGCGGAGCCCATACGGTTACCCTGTGACGATCGGCGTGATCCTGACGATCTGTTCGGCGTTGTACTGGCGCTTCCGCAAGGCGCGTTGGTTGTAGATCACACGCAGAGCAGCCCGAATGCGACGAGCCGTTGTCAGGCTTACGCGCGCACTATGCACTTTCCCGGAATCGATCTCGAATCGCTATGCGGGGGCTCGTACCTCCGATGAGCGGGCGCTGGACGCTCGATCATAGAAGGTTTCGAAGGCGATATGTCGTCTGAACCCACTCCGGAGCCCGACGAACCCGGGACAATTATCTACGTCGGTCAGGACAAGGCGGGCCACTGGCTCGTGCAGGATAGCAGCCGAAAGATGGAAGGCCGGTTCGTCTCGCGAGGCGCAGCACTCAGCTACGCCGAGGCGGAACGGCAAATGTACCACGCGAGCCTGGAAATCGTCTCGGCACCGCTGGTTCCGCTCATCTCCTTCGAGCCGGTGAGCCCGGCCGAGCACGCGCTACGCCGCGCCGCCTGAGGACTTTACCATGACATCGAAACTGAAGCCGATGGTTCCGGCGGGGCGCGCGCCGTTCCCGCCGTCGGCCCGCCCCTCCACGCTTCCCGGCAGTCGTACCGCTCACAATGACATCCGCTGGGCTCACATCTGCACGGCGCTCGCGGCCCTGCGCGCGCGGCGACGCCATGCCGTGCGGATCGTCGACGCCGACTGTGCCTGCGGCACCTTGCTGATTGAAGCGGTGCGTCATGCCAGGGCGCTCGGCTTCACGGCGATCGAAGGCCACGGCATCGACGGCTCGCCCGCGATGATCGGGCGTGCGCGTGCAGCGGCTGCGCGGCTGCATGATCCCGCGATCGGCCTCACCTTCGAGGTAACAGACATGATCGAAGCGCTGGCCGGCGAAGCCGACGTCCCGGCAGACATCGTCCTGTGGCGCGGTAGCGGCGCAAGTCATGATCGACCAGACTTGCGGGAGGGCCTCGCGAAGGCCGGCGACCTGGTCATCGACGATCGCGATTTCTCGCGTGATCGGGCACGGGCGGCATGACCCGGCGCGATCTGCAATGGAAAGCGGGCGGCTTTGCGCTGCTGGCTTCCTCCTGTGCGATGTGCCTGGCGCTTGACGGCTCCCCGGCGATGATCGTCTTCTTTCCGCTTGCCCTGCTCGGCTTGCCGTTGATGATCCACGGCAAGCGGGTCGGTCAATTGCTCCGGGCCGAGCGGCGCGGACACAGCCGCACTGTCGACGTCGTCCATGCCGCCCGCGTCCGTCGTCGCGGGCAGGCAGACGACGGTTTCGGACACTGACACGCAAGGTTCTCCACCATGAGCTTCTTCGACTATCGTGACGGTGTGCTGTGCGCCGAGAGCGTACCTCTGCCCACTATCGCCGACGCCGTCGGTACGCCCGTGCACGTCTATTCGGCCGGCGCGCTCCGGCAGGCCGCCGACGCATTCACGTCAGCCCTGCGGGATCTGCCTTCCGCGCGGTTCGCCTTCGCGGTCAAGGCCAACCCCAACGGCGCAGTCCTACGGTTGCTCGCACAGCGCGGCTACGGCGCCGACATCGTCTCGGGCGGCGAGCTGCGCCGGGCCTTGGATGCTGGGATCGCGCCTGCGAATGTGGTCTTCTCCGGCGTCGGGAAGACCGACCGAGAGCTGATCGACGCGCTGGAGGCCGGCATCGGCCAGTTCAATCTCGAGCTGGAGGAAGAAGGCCGCGTTCTGGCGCAGTTCGCGCGACGACGCGGGAGCCGCGCACCGGCGGTGTTACGCGTGAACCCCGATATCGACGGCGGAACGCATGCCAAGATCACGACCGGCAGACGGACAAGCAAATTCGGCGTCGATATCGCTGGTGCGCCGGACATGTATGATCGGCTCGCCCAATTGGATGGCCTCGATCTGCAAGGACTCGCGCTCCATATCGGCAGTCAGATCAGCAATCTCGAACCGCTGGAGGCCGCGTACCGCAGGATCGGTGAGCTGGTTCTCGAACTTCGCGCACGCGGGCACACGATCACCCGCGTGGATCTGGGCGGTGGGCTTGGCATCCCTTACCGACCCGAAGATGTCATGCCGTCTCTCACCGACTACGCCGCGATGGTCGCGCGGGTGACGCGCGACTGGAACGTCTGCCTCACGTTCGAACCCGGTCGCATCATCACCGGCTTGGCTGGCGTGCTGCTGACGCGGGTGATCTGGGTGAAACCGGGCGTAACCCACCCGTTCGTGATCGTCGATGCGGCGATGAACGATCTGGCGCGTCCCGCGCTCTACGACGCATATCACCGCTTCGCGGCCGTTCGTCCGGATGGACGGACAATGGTCGCCAATATCGCGGGACCTGTCTGCGAGACTGGTGACATGTTCGGTATCGATCGCGCGATCGATCACGTTGATCGTGGAGAGTTGGCTGTCTTCCATGCAACCGGCGCGTACGGAGCAGCGATGGCCTCAAGCTACAATTCTCGGCCTCTAAGCCCGCAAGTCATGGTCGATGGAGACACGTTCGAGCTGGTCGCCGATCGTACCTTGCCTCACGATACGTCGACGCGGCGGCAGAACGAACCACGGACGACAGGCCCCGCTTTCAACGGGGCGATGCCACAAGCAGCTTGACGCAGCCAACCGTTCCCGGGCCGGACGCGGTGGCAACCGTGATCGCTGGAAACTGACATACGGAAGGCCGGCGGGTCAGGCAGCCTTGACGAAGGCGTCGCGATGGTCGCGCAGGAAGCTGGCGAAGTCGCGCGGGGGCTGGCCAGTCAGGCGCTCGACCTCGCCGGTCGGATCGATATCGTGGTGGCCCGCCACCATGTCGCTGAACTGCGCGATGAGCCCCTTGGCCATCCAGCGCGAGTTGCCGGCCAGGCGCAGCACCGTATGGAATACCGGCACAGGCAGATCGAGGTAGCGCACCTTGCGCCCCGTCATCTGCGACAGCTGGACGGCAGCTTCCGCCATGTCGAAGGTCTCGGGCCCGGTCAGGAAATAGGTCGCGCGGCTGTGCCCGTCTTGCGTCAGCACGGTTGCGGAGACCCGCGCGATGTCGCGGGTGTCGATCCAGGACACCGATCCCTTGCCGGCACCAAGCGGCAGATAGCCCTTGGCCACCGGCTTGGTGAACCACAGGAAGTTCTGCATGAACGCGGTTGGCATCAGGATCGTCCAGTCGACCCCCGACGCGCGCAGGTGATGATCGATCAGCGCATGCGCCTTCGCCCAGGGAATCTTCGACCGCACGTTGCAGTCGGACGCGGAGATCTTGACGATGCGGCTTACGCCGGCGCGCGTGGCGGCATCGATCGCCGCCGTCTCCTGCGCGACCTGCGGGGGCTTGGGCGCGGTGACCAGGAACAGCGTGTCGATGCCGCTCATCGCCGCCGACAGCGTTTCTGGTTGGTCGAGGTCACCGAGCACGGCATCGACGCCGTCCTTGCGGAAGGAGTCGACCTGCTCCTGCTTGCGCGCCATCGCCCGGAACGACGTGCCCGCCTTCTTCAGCTGTCGGCAGACCTCGCCGCCGATGCCGCCAGTCGCGCCCAGAACCAGGATCATGACAGGGCTTCCTCATAGCTGTGGTGGACGGGGAGCGACACGGTTTCGGCACCGTCGAGCCGCTCGGAAATGACGGCGATCATCTCGCCAAGGGTGGCGATCGCGGCGTGCAGGCGCTCGCTTCCAATTCGGTCGGCGATGGCTTGATCCAAGGGCGCGACCACGTTTTCCGCGCCGGTGACCGCGCTGAGCCCGGCGGCCGTCAAGACGACCAGCTTCGCGCGTTGGTGGTGCGGATTGCTCTGAAACTCGACCAGCCCACGTTCGGCGAGCACATCGACGATACGCTGAACCGCCTGCCGGGTCAGGCCCATGTTGCGGGCGATCGATGCGGTCGGTAGCGGCATCGGCGAGTAGCGCAACGCCGCCAGGACCTGCCACCAGGCGCTGGTCAGCCCGAGATGCGCGACGAGTTCATTGCCGGCGCTAACCAGCCGGCCGTTGGCAGCGAAGACCGCCAGCGCCAGCGCGCGCACGGTGTTGTCCTCAGACAGCATATGACAGCCTGTTTTCTACATGACATCATGCTGTCAAATGTCGTTGCGTCGTTTTGGTTCCGCTCGATGCGCAAGCGCAGGCAATCTGCAGGCGCAGCTCGCAAAAAGGTTATCTGCGCGCGCGGGTCATCCTGACCTGTCGCGCGTTCACCGCCGCATGGATCAGAAGCAAACTCCTATCCTCGAGGCATTGGCGAAGATGGAGCGGCGGCCAGTCCGCGGTTTCGGGGCGCCTGGCCACAATCTCGGTCGAGGCGCCGCACGCGATCTGCGTAAGCTGCTCGGCGCCCGTGTTTTCGCGGCGGATATCATTACTCCTAAGGGGCTCGACGACCGCACCGAAGGCGGTCATGTCCTCCAACGCGCGCACGAGATTGCGGCCGAGGCGTGGAATGCAGACTTCTGCCGGTTCGTGACTGGTGGATCGACGCTGAGCCTGCACATGGCGTTGGCGGCGGTAGCCCGTTCCGGCGACACGGTGTTGTTTGCGGCCAACGTGCACAAAGCGGAGCGCGCCCATGCGCTGGCCGCAGGGTTAGATGCCCGCATCGTGCCCGTGATCGTCGACGACGGCTGGGACATCGAGCATGGAGTCGACCCGACCGCGCTTGCCGAAGCGCTCGACGCGAACCCCGGAGCGAAGGCGTTCGTCGTGGTGTCGCCGACCTACTATGGCGTGACCAGCGACATCGCTACCTTGGCCGACCTTTGCCACGCGCGCGGCGTGGTCCTGATCTGCGACGCGGCATGGGGCGGCGCTTTCGCCTTCTGCGAGGCGCTGCCTCACGACGCCCTCACCAAAGGCGCGGACGTTGCCGTATACAGCCTGCACAAGACAATGGGGGCGCTGACGCAAGGGTCGGCGCTGCTCGCGCGCGGCGCGTTGATCGATCAGCAGCGGCTGTGGATGGCGTACGAACTTTACGAGACGACTAGCCCGTCCGTGCCGATCCTTGCGAGCCTGGACGCCGCACGACGCGACCATGCGGTGGACGGCGAGGCGACATGGCGCCGGACGGTGGCGAGAGCTGACGATTTGCGTCGGCGTCTGGCCGGCATCGAAGGAATTCGTATCTTGGAGGCGCGGGACATTCCCTTGGGCTCGCAGCTGGATCCCACGAAGGTGTTGATCGACGTCTCCGCGCTCGGCGTCTCAGGCTATGCGATGGATGACTGGCTCAACGAGCATCATCGGCTGTGCGTGGGTCTGTCCGACGCGCGCCACCTGCTCGCGGTGATCTCCGTGGGCACGACTGCTGGCGACGTGCGGGCATTGGCAAAGGCGCTCGCAGACTGCGTTGCACGGCTGCGAACAGGTGATCTGACGCTGGCAAAGGCCCTCGATGCGCCGAGCCACGGAACGCTGACGACCGAAATGGCGGCAGCACCCTCCGACGCCTTTTTCGGACCGGTCGCGCAAGTAGCGTTGGAAGACGCCGCGGGCCGGATCGCCGCGGAGATCGTCGCTCCTGCCCCGCCGGGAGTACCCCGCCTCGTCCCTGGGCAGCGGATCGGCGCGGAGCACGTCGCCTGGCTTACCGCCAATCGGGACTCGGGCATGTTCCTGCTGGACCCAACAGATCCTAGCCAAAGGACGATCCGGTGCGTCGTGGAAGACGCCAAACCTCCAAATTGACCCACCTGCGGTCATTCCAGGCACCCTGACCGCCTCGCAATTACCGCCGTTCGCTTATCGAAATGTCCGAGGCGTGGGGGCAACGCGCCGAGGCGTTTCACTGGCGGCTTGGTGCGGCCGGGCGTCGCAACGAAGCCGTTACCGTCTGCAGCGCGTGCGGATCTGTTGAGCCATGCCTGCATCGCCGCCAACAAGCGCCGCATCAGCGGCAGCGTCACAGCGCCCGTCAGCGATCAGGCCGTCAACCCTGTTCGGGAGCACGCGCGCAGCCTCTGCCTGGCTGTTGGTCGCGGACATCGTGGCGGCAGCTTGCCGGTCGATTAGCTCCCGCTCCGCTTCCTGGCGCTGGACTGCCATGCGGCCCGCCTCCTGCTCGCTGTAAGTGGGCGCGCGACCCAAATTGCAGAGATAGTCCCCGGGGGTGCACTGGGCCAAGAGGGCGACGTGGATAAGCAAAGCGAGCATGGCGGTCCTGCGATCGTGAGAGCTGGCGGGCGCTGACCCAAGATTGGGATCGATGCGTCGAATGTTTAGAGGTTCGCGCGGACCGCCTGACTTCCGATCACGGTACCTCAGCCACAATGGAGCGTGCGATTCAGGAATGTGGGCGCTGAGTTCTGGAGGCTGGTCGGTGGATCGGCCTTGATCCTGGGCGAGGCAATCGCCCGGTTCGCCAAGGCAGTGGTTAGACAGCTAATTTCGCGCCTGCCGCCACCGCCGGTAGCCCACCACCGCGAGGCCAATCATCACCGCATAGAGGCTCGCGGTCAGGATCAGTCCCTTGAAGGCGAACATGCCGACATACACGACGTCCACCGCGATCCAGAGCAGCCAGCTCTCGCTGTGGCGGCGGGCAGTCCAATATTGCGCGACAAGGCTGAAGCTGCTGAGGGTCGCGTCCATCCAGGGCAGCGCCGCGTCGGTATGGCGGCTGGTAAACCACCCGATCGCGAGCCCGCCAAGCAGGCCGGCGGCCAAGCCGGCCATCGCCGGCCGGCGCCGCAGCGGCATCACGACGACCGCGCCGGCGTCGTGCCGGCCACGACGCCAGACGATCCAGCCATAGAGGATGCCGACCCCGAACACCGCCTGCAGCACCATGTCCGCATAAAGCCGCACGTCGAGGAACAACTTGAAATACAAGGCGCACGCGACAAGGTTCAGCGGCCAGCACAGCATGTTGCGCCGGGAGGTCAGCCAGATCGCCAGAAAGCTGGTCGCCACCGCGGCGATCTCAAGGGGCGACATCAGATGCTGCGCTCGCCGCGAAGCCGCGTGAGGAAAGCCTGCCCGGCGGCGGAGCGGAACCAGTCCGCATGGCCGAGGAGGTATCGCTCCCAGGCAAGCAATGCCGCGTCGCGATCTTCGACGACGCCGGCGAAATAGGCGACTTCGGACAGTGCGAATTCGATATGCACCAGCGGCAGTAGCCGGACGATTGTGTCGATCGCGTCGCGATCCAGCGGGCGGATCGTCGAATAGCCGGCGAGCAGCGAACGCGCGGCGACGGGGTCGGCGATGCTGTCATCCCGGCGCTCCCCGAGTTCCAGCCACGCGAAAGCGGTCCGCTCGATCGCGATCGCCAGGTCGTGTGCGGCGCAGGTCCGATCGGCCAGGCCGAAGTCGAAGACGGTTTCGACTTTGCCGTCCGCCGACCAGAGAAGATTGGAGGGATGCCAGTCGTTGTGCGTCCACAGCGGTGCTTGATCCGCCATCCGCTGCGCAAGCTCGTCGCCCGACGCCGCGAAGAGCGACGACAACTGACGCCGCCACGGCCGCCCCTCCAGAAACGCGGCCAATGCCGGCCGCGCGGCGATATAAGCCGTGGCACGCGCCAGCGGCGCCTTGGCGGACAGGATGCTGACGCTGGCGACCAGCGGCTGCGCGACGCGCGCGGGCGCGTCGAAGCCGTGCGACGCCTGATGCAGTCGCGCCAGTGCGACGCCAGCCTCATGGGCATGGGCGGGTGATCGGAAGGGCGTCCACGACGGCTGGTCGCGATATGCATCGTCCCCCGCCCCACGGCGATGGAGTTCATAGGTCCATTCGCCGATCGCAACCGCGCCGGCTCCGTCCGCGGTGCGCAGCACGTCCGGGACGGGCAGCCCCGCCTGCGCGAGATGCGTGATGAAACCATGCTCCTCGGCCAATCCGGCGACCGAACGCACCCGGCGATCGTGGCGCTTGAGCAGCAGCGCGCCCGCCGTCGTATCGACCAGCGTCGCCGCCGAGAAGGGACGCGGAGAATGCCAGCGCAGCCGCTCGATCGGTGCTGCGAGCGGAAAGCGGGCCAGCACGCCCGCCGCCTCGTCGTCCGTAATCGCAGGCCAGGTCGGCGCCTCCATTACGAGGCCCATGCCGTGCACGCGGTGGACGGTCCCTTGGTCTTCGGCGACGCTCATGCTCAGAAGCCACGCGACAGGGTCGCAACGACGGCCGCGCCGCTGCCGACGTAATAAGCGGGCGCATTGCCGGCGATGACCGTGCCGCGCCGTCCGATCACATCGCCGGCGTTGGTGCTGACCGCCTGAACCCCCGCCAAGACATGCGGATCGGTCACGTTGATTGCGTTGACGCGGAGGTCGGTCGGCTTGCCGCCGAACCAGTCGGCCATATGCATGCCGACGGCGACGTCCAGCGTCGCATATCCCTTGATGCTCTCGTCGTTCATGAACGTCGCATATTGGCGCCCGACATATTTCGCAGCGATGCTGCCGAACAGGCGGCCGTCGTCATACGTGCCGCCGCCACCGACCTGCAGCACCGGGCTCGACACCGCGCGCTTGCCCCGCGTCGGCAGATCGTCGGCACCGACCGGCAGATCGTCGTCGATCTGCGCACGCAGAACCTCGCCCGAAAGGTAGACGCTGACACCCCGGGCGGGCCGATAGTCGATCTCGGCATCGACGCCGTAGGACGTCTGCCCGCCGGCGTTCAGCGTCGAATTGACCTGCGCGCCACCGGCAACGACCACCGTCGCCAGCTGACGGTTGCGGAAATTATAGTGGAAGCCGGTGATCGATCCCGACAGGTTGGGGCCGATGTAGCGATAGCCCAGTTCCTGCGACACCGAATATTCGTTCTTCAGCGCGTTGGTGCCGCGGGTCGACACGATCCCCCCGTCATAGCTGTCGTACAGCGTGAATTCGTTGGGCGTCCGGAAATTGGTCGTGATGTTGGCGAACAACTGCTGGCGGTCATCCAAGGCGTAATGCACCGCTGCGCGCGGCAAGGGGATGAAACTGTCGCGGCGAACGCGGGTCTGCGGCCCGGGCAGGTAATTGCGGCCGTTGCGCAGCAAGCCGACGCCCTTGATACCGGCATCGATCGTCAGGCGGGGACCGACAGCGATGCTGTCGGCGACGAAGAAGGCCTTCGTCACGGTCACGGTGCGCTGGTTTTCGTAGGCGAGCAGGCGGCCGTCGGCGGTGCGGATCGCCTTGCTGCGATATCCCCATCGGTCCGCCGGCCGTCCCGCGCCATCGACCGCGGTGTAGGTCTGCGTGACGCGGTCCGTTCCGTAATCGAACCACAATCCGGCGGTGATCCGGTGGACGCCCGCCTGCAGCGTCAGCTTGCTGACGTTGCCCGTGCGCATCTGGTCCCCGGTGTAATTGCCCAGGACCGTCGCCACGCCATCGACCGCACCGGGCACGGCGATCGGTTGCGTCAGTTCCTCGTTGCCCAGGAAATTGCCGGTGGTGGCGAGTTGGGTGCCGTAGGGCGAGTTGCCATAGCCGAACTGGAGATAGGTGGTGGTGTCGAGCGTCAGCCGATCGGTCAGCGTGACATGCACCGGGGCCGAGGCGTAGAGGTTGCGGAACGGCGCCCGGTATAGCTGCCAGAAATTGGTGTTCCCGGCGGTGAACTGCGCATCATAGTTGAAATCACGACCCTGCGCCCGCCACTGGGCAAGCGTCGGGCTGGGATAGCTCGCCGAATTGGCATCGTTGTACGACAGCGCCAGGCTGGCGCGGTTTCCGTCGCCCCATTCGTGCAGCAATTTGGCATCGACATGCTGGCGCGTATCGTAGCCCGCGCCGCGCCAATTGTCGGCGCGGGTGTTCGAATAGGACACGAACGCGGTGAGCCCCGTCGTGCCGATCGTCCCCGTATCGACGCGCGCGAACACGCGACGCAACGCATAGGACCCCAGCGAGAGATCGACCAGCGCCCGCCGCGTCGCCTTCGGGTCGTCGAGCGTCAGCGACAGCAACCCGCCCGCCCCGCCCACCGTCGGCGAGTCGATGTCGACTGATCCTTGCGCCAGCGCGATCAGCCGCACGTTCCCCGGATCGGCAAACTGCGACGGATAGGCATAATAATAACCGATGTCGTTCTGCGGCGCGCCTTCCAGCAGCACGCCGATCTCGTCCTGGCCCAATCCGCGGAGCGTCAGGCTCGAACTCGTCGACAGGCCATAAGGGTCGCTGGAGGCGACGTTCGCACCGGGCAGGAGATTGACGAGCTGGAACGCGTTGAGCGTCGGGGCCTGCTTGACGATGAACTCGGAGGAGATCGCACTCACCGCCTTCGGCGCGGTTTGGTCGGGCAGCAGACCTTCGGGATCGCGGTGGCCGACGACGCGGATATCATTCGCGGGCCCGGTGGCGTGTTGCGCCGAGGCGGCAACGGACATTGCCATAAAGCCCGCAGCCAGCGCCGCGGTGCTGCACCGGATCATCATTGGAGCACTTGTATTCACAGCCGGCATCTTGTCGGGTCCACTCCACACGGAGGGACGACGGAGCCGCGACCCTCCCTACGCCGGTATCACCCGGATCAGGTTCAGCGGGTCATGGGCTGCTGCCCACCTCTCAGCCGCGCGTCAGCGGCCCCCCGGGGATGACGTCGTCTAGGCGGTAATAATGTTTGTGCAAACGGTTATCGTACCTACCGGGAATGACCGAGTTGCGGGCGTTTGAGCGCCCGTCTTCACTTTCCCTAGAACAGCCACCGGCCGCATGACCGTGTGCGACCAGGACGCCGTGATGTTCGATGCGGATGTGCCGATCGCTGGGCGCGGCGATGGCGGATCGCGGATAGCGCCACACGCTTTCCGGACCGGACGCTGACGGTAGAGGCGTTCCGGCGGCAACAGGATCAACGGACTGCGCGCCGCTTCCCGAGTGGCCGCAACAGCGGGATGGCCCACCACACCGCCGCGAATGCAGCCGCCCGCGACAACATTAGCCCAGCCGCCTCACGGGCATGGAATCGAGCCAACATCGCGCCGTAGTCGAGTGAGCACGCCGCAGGGCAGCCGCGTCGACGAACGTGATGGCGCCGCGGGTGTCCAGCCGGCGCGCCAGCGCGATTTCACGCCTGCCAGAGCGGGCAGTCGCCGTCGTGCCACGCCGTGGCCCGGCTCATCGACCCCCTTCCGGATTGTCGCGCCGGATGCGAGCGGCGAGCAGCGTCGCGAAGCCGAGCCAGGCGACGAAGGGCACCGCCAGGGCGGCAGCCGGCCGGTCCGCTTTGGCGGCGGTCGCGACATAAGCCGCGCCTGTCGCCACCATCGCTCCTGAGGCAAGCGCGCTGGCCCCCAGTCGCTTTCTGCGAAAGAATAGCTCCGTCCAGCCGCCCACCATCGCCGTGTTCGCGAGCCATAGGCCGACCGCGGCGTTGCGCGTCGTATCCGACGGTCGTCGAAGAAGGCGATACCCGCCGACCGCCAGACCGGTCTCCAGTATCGGCCAGACCGCGCCGAACACCGCGTCGGGGGGCGTGTAGCCGGGCTTGTCCAATCGACGATACCAGCGACGGATGCCGGGATGCGACGGATCGGGTGCGTTGCGCCGCCCAACGAGCGCGCTCGCACCGAGGACCACGCCGACCGCACCGACCGCCAGCAGCGGCGACAGGCCTTGCTGTGACGAGGCCCCGGGCGCGTTCGGCAAACCTGCCGACGTCGGCGTGCCGTAGCGCGACAGGTCGACATCCTTGGAACCGCCACCAAACAGCTTGCCGGCGACGCCGCGCACGGCAGGACGGCTCGCTGCGTTCAGCACGGTGTGCAGCAGCCGAACGCCGAGCCGGCTGTGCGGGTTCGCGAGGCGCGGCGCGATCTTCGGCACGCCCTGCGCATCCTCGACCATCGGCCGCATCGCCTGCTCATACGCCGTCAGCGCCCCGCGCACATCGGTCGAGCGGATCAGTTCCTGCGCCAGTACGTAGGCACCCGTCACCGCCAGCGTGGTGCCATAGCCGGCGATCGGCGTCGCGCACCACGCCGCATCCCCGGTCAGCACGACCCGGCCCTTCGACCAGCACGGCATCCGCACCTGGCGAAGGACGTCGAAATAGAAATCGTCGGTCGCCTCCATACCGGCGAGCACGCGGTCGCTCTGCCAGCCCGCGCCCGCGAAGCGCTCGCGCAGCCAAGCCTTTTGACGATCGCTATTCCAGTCCTGCTCGCCCGCTGGCCGCTGCTGAACCGACAGCATGGCCCGCGCAGTGCCGTGCCGATCGGGCCGGAGCGATACGCTCCGCCCGCCGGGCGCATTGTACCAGCGCCAAAGGCGATCGTCGTCAGCCTGCCTCGGGATGGTGAAATAGGCGATGGTCAAATCCATCCAGCGCGGCACGTTTTCGCCCGGAAAGACCAGTTCCCGCGTCCTCGACCCCACCCCTTCGGCAACGATGACCAAATCAAATCGTTCGATGGTGCTGCCCGCGAAGGTGACGGTCACGCCCTCGTCATCCTGCTTAATGTCGGCGATGCTGTCACCGAACCGGTATGTCGCATGCTCGCTTGCCGGTTCGTAGAGCAGCCGGGCGAGGTCGCCGCGCAAAATCTCCATCTCGGCGGTAGGGCCGTCAGCGCCCGTGTCCGCGGTGAGGAACTCCGCCGCGACCTTGCCGTCCTTGTCCACCCACGCGGTGCCCTCTTCCCCCGTGCCCCGATCCAATGCCGCCTGCTCAAGCCCCATTCGGCGCAATACCTCGCGTCCGACGCCGCGCACGTCGATGTTCTGACCGCCGTCGCGAAACCCGGGCGCACGTTCGACGTCGGTCACGTCGAGGCCGGCCCGCCCCAACCACCAGGCAACGGTGTTGCCGGCGACGCTCGCGCCGGTGATAAGAATGCGACGGGCCATAAGCAGATTACTCCTCACCCGCCCCAACGAACAAAAAGGGATAAGTCGCCAAAGCGAGACATTCTCCTGTACCCGCGCGAGCCGAAGGCGAAACTTGGTACGTTGATGAAGGCTACGGGATGCCATGTCCGCATTCACGCCGGCACCTTGGCTGATGGATCCGGAAGCAGTCATTCGCAGGGCTCTACCCGCCTATTACCTCCCGCCGCTCGTTCATATCGGCACTTGAGCGCTTCGAGCGCGCTGCACGGCGGCCGTTCCGACCTAGCCGTCGCCGCAGCATTTACCGCGTAAACAGAAAGCCTACGCCGATCAGGAAAACTGTGCCTTCGAGGAAGCCGATCAGCACGTTACCGGCGGCTCGCACCACCCCGACATCAAGCGCGCCCGCGAACCAGCGGACACCTACCAGCCAGTAGTTCACGACGGCGAACGCCACTAGCCAATGGCCGATCAGACGCGCGGTTGGATGCGGGTCGATGCCGAGACTGGTGCCGATGCTGACGCCTAGCGCGAATACAGCTGCGGGATAGCATTGCTCGTAGAAGGGCTGCTGGAGCGAGGTACGATCAAGTTTCACGCCTCGGCGTCGCACCAAACGCGCTGCCAAGAAGAGCGGGAAAGCGGCAAAGACGATTACGCGGAGCACGAGCGCGCTGGCATTGTCGTTGATTAAGTCGGCAAGGCCATGATGGCTGGCGATGATCTTGTCGGTCTGGCCCAGCGCCGTGGCGACGGCATGCCCGAGCAGCAATGCCAGCGCGAGGAAGAGCGGCGGGCTAAGCACGGCGCCATAGCGTTCATCGTCGGGGAGCGCAGCCTCGCGCTCGATCTCGCGCATCATGCCGATCGGACGGAAAACGGCGCGCCACAGCGTAAGTGGAAAAAAGAGCAGCCAACTCATCACCTCGTAGAGGAGCTCGTCAAGCGAGTTGAGCCACTTCATGAAATCCATGCCGCACGATGAGCGATGGGCCGTCGCGGTGCAATATATGCTTGCGAATCAACGCCGAACGCTATCAGATTGATGGCGCTTAAGGGGAATAGCGATATGCCGCGCCCTGCTCTCAAGGCGATGCTTGCTGGCGCCACTATCGCGTTCGCGCTCCCGGCACTCGGACAGGGTGCGCGCGCCAGCTCGCCGACCGAGTTCGTCCACATGGCCGAGCGGCTTAAGCCCGGCGAGTGGGTGTGGGCGCCGGGAGTCGCGCCCAACGGACAGGTCGTCGTCTACGTCGATCTCTCGCACCAATTGGCGACCGTCTATCGCAACGGCGTCCGGATCGGGGTCAGCTCGGTTTCGTCCGGAAAGCCGGGGCACGAAACGCCGACGGGCGTTTTCACGATCCTTCAGAAGGACGCGCAACATCGCTCGAGCAAATACAACAACGCACCCATGCCGTTCCAGCAGCGGCTCACCTGGGACGGTGTCGCCCTCCATGCCGGCGGGCTGCCGGGTTATCCGGAGAGCCACGGCTGCGTGCACCTGCCCTACGGCTTCTCGCGCGAGCTATTCGACATCACCTCGCTGGGGGCTACAGTCGTGATCGACGGTGACGCGGCGAGCCACGTCCGCAGCACCGAGACGAGCCTGCTCGCTCCCATCGATGCGAAAGGCCGCCGGGTGGAGCGCGCGCTTCTCGACCAGCAGCAGTTTAGCTGGCGACCCGAACGAGCCATGAGCGGTCCGATGACCATCATCGTCTCCAAATCGGATCGCCAGGTCGTCGTGATGCGTGGTGGCGTCGAGATCGGGCGCAGCATCGCGGCGGTGAATGACGACGATCCCGGCAGCCATGTCATCACGCTGACGAGCGCGCCCGACGGATCGCCGCGCTGGGCATTCATCGGTCTCCCCGGACATGAGGAAGAGGCAGGACGCCCGCTCGACGAAGGAGTGATCAACCGGCTTCGCTTGCCGCGAACCTTCTACGAGCAGGTACGCGCCGCGCTAAGGCCGGGCACGACAATCCTGATCACACAGTCGCGAGTAGGCTCAAGCGGCGGAGAGCCGCTGACCGTCATGGACGCGGTGGTGCCGCAGCCATGATGCGCCAGGTTTCGGCCGGGCTCCAGCCGGCAAATAGGGGAAATGTCATGACGATGACCAACGTCTCACCTCTCCTCGCCGCCGCGTTGCTGCTACCCACGCTGCCGAGCGCTGCCACGGCGCAGACGACCGGCCTCGAAGATATGGTCGGCGCGCGCGCCGGACAGGGCGAATCGGAGATCCAGCGTCGAGGGTACGTCAATATGCGCGCGGAGCAAGGCGATGATCGCGCCTATACCAACTGGTGGAATGCCGAACGCCGGCAGTGCGTCACGATCGCCACCTTGGACGGGCGGTACAGCTCGATCCAGCCGACCTTGCCGCCCGACTGCGGGAAGTCCGCGAATGTTCGTCCGAACGCCAGTTACACCGGGCAACCCGTCAGTCGCCCGCCTGCCGGCTACGAGCCCGATCGCGGCTACACGCGCCCTCCTGAACGCCAGCAGGCGGCCCCGAGCTACGTCGGGAACGATGCGCCGATGGTCGATGGCCGCAACGTCGACCTCGGCCTCGTCTGTTTTGGCGACGGGAGCAAGGCGGGCATCGCCAGCGGCACGACCTGGACCTGGAACCGTGACAAGAATCGCTACGATTACGGCCGCTACAACCAGACCACCACGGAGGTGTTCGACGCCTCGTTGATGGTTCAGACGTGGGAAGGCGGTGGCCGCATCCGCCTGCCCAAATCGCTCATACCGCCGCTACACTCCGGCGGGGACAACGGCTGGTGGGATCTTCACGACGTGGTCGAAGGGCCAGACATCATTCGTGCGAGCTACCGCCTGAACGGGCTCAATAAGCCCAAGCTGGTGATCGATCGCCGCACGGGACGGATTACCGTCGACGGGGCTGCCTCTTACAGCTTCCGCGGCACGTGCGACACCATCGGTCACGAGGCGCGGCGATTCTAGCAAGCTGCTCGTGGCACCGTCATTGTGGGTCGAGCTGGTCCTATCGACGGCCCTCGTGCTCTCGACTGCGATCTTCCACGGTTTCGACCTCCGAGTGATCGGGCGTTCTCTGAGCGCGCTCAACCGCGGAATGACAGAATTCGAGTTGAACCGGCTCTCGCTTCGTGGCGCGGCCTACACGAGCGCGGTTGCGCTCGGACGGTAATCGTATCGCCACAGTCGGGCGCCGTTCGGCTGGACATGGACGAACAGCCTCCGGCTATCCGAGCGCTTGTAGGGGCGGTCGACGGTTAACCGGTAATGTCGTGGATGCCGTGGGACATCCTGGAAAATCGGACTGGCTGGGGCGGCAGGATTCGAACCTGCGAATGCCGGTACCAAAAACCGGTGCCTTACCGCTTGGCGACGCCCCAACGAGCCGCGCGCCTTAGCCGGGCGCGCGGGAAAGCTCAACCGATACGATGCAGCCAGCCGTGCGAATCTTCCGCGCGGCCGCGCTGGATCGCGCTGAGCCGTTCGAGGAAATGCGCGGTCAGCTGGCCGGTGCCGCCGCTGCCGATCGTGAACTCATAATCCGGCCCGGCGACGCGGCCGATCGGGGTCACTACCGCGGCAGTGCCGCACGCGAAGCTCTCGACCAGCCGGCCGCTCGCGGCATCGGCGCGCCAGTCCTCGATCGCATAGGGCTCTTCCTCGACGACGAGCCCCTGATCGCGCGCGATCTGCAGGATCGAATCGCGCGTGATGCCGGGCAAGATCGTGCCGGTCAGCGGCGGGGTGCGCAGCGAGCCGTCCTCGAACACGAAGAAGATGTTCATGCCGCCCAGCTCCTCGATCCAGCGCCGTTCGGCGGCGTCGAGGAACACCACCTGATCGTAACCGCGCCGGATCGCCTCCTGCTGCGCGATCAGGCTGGTGGCGTAATTGCCGCCGCATTTGGCCGCGCCGGTGCCGCCGGGTGCCGCACGCGTATAGTCGTGGCTGACCCACAGCGACACCGCGCGCGCGCCGCCCTTCCAATAGGCACCCACCGACGAGGCGAGCACCATGTAGAGATATTCGGCGGACGGCTTCACCCCCAGGAACGCCTCGGACGCGATCATGAACGGGCGCAGGTACAGCGAGCCGCCCTCGACGGTCGGCATCCACTCGCGCTCGGTGAGCACCAGCCGCTCGACCGATTCGAGGAACAGTTCTTCGGGCAGGTCGGGCATCGCCATCCGCCGTGCGGAGGCGTTGAAGCGGCGGGCATTCGCCTCCGGACGGAACAACGCCAGCCCGCCATCCTCGAGCCGATAGGCCTTCAGCCCCTCGAAAATCTCCTGCGCATAATGGAGCACCGACGAGGCGGGGTCCATCGTCAGCGGCATGCGCTGCGAAATGCGCCCGTCGTGCCAGCCGCGCCCTTCCGAATAGTGCAGCACCGCCATGTGATCGGTGAACACACGCCCGAATCCGGGATCGACCAGTCGCGCGGCGCGCTCATTGGCGGAAACGGGCGACGGATGCGGTTCGAACGCGAAGTTCACAGGACCTCCAGAGATCGCAGGCGCGCAACCGTTGGTCGACGCACCGGGGTTGCAGCGGCCTAGGGCCGATGGCAAAGCGGGTCAACATGGCTGCCTCAACGCATTCCGCCTCGCCGCTTTTCCTGCGCGAAACCGAGATTCGTCGCGGCCTGGAGCTGCTGTACTTCGGCAACGCGCATATCACGCGTTCGATCGATCGCGGCCTTGCGCGGCAGGGATTGGGCCGCGCGCACCACCGCGCGCTCTATTTCATCGCGCGCAAGCCCGACATGCCGGTCAGCGACCTGCTGGCGCTGCTCGCGATCACCAAGCAGTCGCTGGGGCGCGTGCTCAACGAACTAATGGAGCGCGGGCTGGTCGAGACGCGCGCGGGCGACCGCGACCGACGGCAGCGGCTGTTGCGGCTCACCCCGGCGGGGGTGGAGTTGGAAGGGAGCCTGTACGAAGCGCTGCGCGAGAAACTGTCGGCGGCCTATTCGCGCGCCGGCCAAGGTGCAGTGACGGGGTTCTGGGCGGTGCTGGAGGGGCTGATCCCCGATGACGAGATCGCGCGCGTCGAGGGGCTGCGCGGGTAGCGGACAGAGCGCCAAGCGCCTCGACCCGCACCCTTCGTGCTAGGCCTGTCGAAGCACGTGCCCGGAACACGCCCTTCGACAAGCTCAGGACGAACGGGTCTTTGCCGGGCGGCCGAACAAGACGCGGAATCGCGGATCACGTCGGGGCTGACGGGAACAGCCTAACCCTTCGCCATCTCCGCGCCGCGCTTCGCCGACGCGGTGAGCGTGCGCTCGAGCAGCGGGACGAGACCCTCCGCTTCATCGAGCACGTTCAACCCCGCGCGCGTCATGCCGCCGGGGCTCGCCACCGCATCGGCGAGCGCGCCGGGGCTGCGCCCGCTCGCCGCCACCATCGCCGCCGCACCCTCGACGGTTGCGAGCGCCACCGCTGCCGCCTGCGCCGGATCGAGGCCGATCGCGACGCCGCCGGCGGTCATCGCATCGACGAAGCGGAACAGGAACGCCGGCCCGCAGCCCGATAACGCCCCCGCGGCAGCGAAGCGCGCGGCATCGTCGAACCACTCGACCAGCCCGAGCGGCGCCACCAGTCGGTCGACCGTCGCGCGTGCCGCGGGCGGTGCGTCGGGCGCATGGATCGCGACCACGCCGCGCCCCAGCTCGACCGGCAGATTGGGCATCGTCTGGATCGCGACCGGCCCCGGAAACGCCGCCGACAATCGCGCGGGATCGGGGCCGGCGAGCATCGACACGAGCAGCGGCGCGTCCCGCACCCGCTCGCGATACACCGCTGCGGCCTCTTCGAGTTGCTGCGGCTTGATCCCCAGCACGACCACGTCGGGCGGCGGGCCATCGGGCAAGGTCCTTGCCTGTCGGACGTCGCCGGGGAGCGCGCGATCGTGCCGATTGACGACATCGACGTCCGCGGCGGCGACCACGCCGCTTTCCAGCCAGCGCCGCAACATCGCCGAGGCCATGTTGCCGCACCCGATCATCCATAGCCGCATAAACGCGTCAGGCCTCGCCCTGCGTCTCGACCATCGCCGCGGCGATCGCCTCGGCCGGGGACTTGCCACCCCACAGCACGAACTGGAACACGGGGTAGAAGCGCTCGCATTCGTCGATCGCCGAATCGATCAGCAGCTCGGCGGTCGTCAGCGACATCGTCGCCTCCCCCTCGCGCGTTTCGATCGCGGTGGCGCAGCGGTAAAGCAGGATGCCGCTCGACGACCACATCTCGAAATGGCCAAGCCACAATTGCTCGTTGATGAGCCCCAGCGTCTCGTAGATCTTGCCGCGCCGCCCCTCGGCGACCTTTACGTCCGGGAACGCGAGCAATTGCACGACGCCATCCTCCTCGCGCCACAGCGCGCGGAGTTCATATTCGGTCCAGCTTCCCTTCACCGTCGCGGTGATTTCGTCCTCGTTCCGCTCGCACGGCCAACCGTGTGCGAGGAAATAGGATTCGAGCATGTCGAGCGGCGCTTCGGGCTCGGAATATTGGTCGGCTTCGTCAAGCATCATGATCTTATCGCACGACCGTGGTCGCGCGTCATCCCCGGCAGCAGTTTCGGCAGGCGTCGCGTCAGACGCTCGGGCGCGCGGCGAGCGCCGCTTCGAGCTTCTCGACCCGGGCGCGCAGCGCGTCGTTCTCGTCCCGCGCGGCGACGGCCATCGCCTTCACCGCCTCGAACTCCTCGCGCGCGACGAAGTCCAGCCCCCCGATCCATTCGCGGGCGCGGGCGCGGGCATTGGCCTCGGCCTCGCGGCCCATGCCGGCGATCGTCCCGGCGGCGCCGTTGAACAACTTGGCGACATCGCCGAACAGCGGGTTTTCGGATTGCATGGCGAATCGTCCTGCGAGAGCAAAAGGGTCAGCGGATCACTTGGGATGCCGCGGGCGCTTGCACAACCCGTTCCGCATCCGGATTGAGCTGGCCGATCTGCCAGTTGAGCGCGCCGGCGACACACAGCCACGCCATGTACGGCACCATCAGCCAGGCCGCGACGCGGCGGATCTGCGCGAAAACGATCGTGGTGAGGATCGACAGGCCGAGGATCGCGACGATCAGCAGGAACGCCGCCGCGACACGGTGCGCGCCGAAGAACAACGGCGTCCAGGCGAGATTGCCCGCCAGTTGCGCGATGAACAAGGCGATGCCGAGCCCGCGCAGCCGCGCCCCGCGCGCGCTGAGCACCAGTGCGAGCGCCAGCCCCAGCATCATGTAGAGGAGCGACCAGACGACCGGGAACGCCCAGCCCGGCGGCGTCAGCTCGGGCTTGGCAAGCACCGCATACCAGCCGTTCTGATCGCCCGAGGGCACGGTGCGCCCCGAAAGGAAGCCGAGCAGCAGAACCGCCGGAACCGTCACCACCGCATAACGAAGGAACGACGCCCGCAACTGTCCTCTCGATGCCAGCTCGCCCATGCTCACTCCTTCGTCATGCGGTTCCACATCAACATGCCGCAAAGCGCATCACCGCGCGACGGGTTCATCCGCGATGCGCCGCGAGCAGGAATTCGACGTTGCCTTCGGGCCCGGTGATCGGGCTTTCGGCCACGCCTTCGACCCGCCAGCCGCCCGCGACGAACCAGTCCGACACCTCGCCGCACACCCGCGCATGGATCGCGGGATCGCGGACCACCCCGCCCTTCCCGACCTCGGTGCGCCCGGCCTCGAACTGCGGCTTGACCAGCACCAGCGCCCGCCCGCCGTCGCGGACGAAGCCCAGCGGCACCTCCAGGACCTTGGCGAGCCCGATGAAGCTGGCGTCGCACACCACCAGGTCGATCGGCTCGGGGATGTGCGCGGCGGTGAGGATGCGCGCGCTGGTCTGTTCGTGGACGATCACGCGCGCGTCCTGTCGCAGCTTCCACGCGAGCTGATTGGTGCCGCTGTCGACCGCATAGACGCGCGCCGCGCCGCGCGTGAGCAGCACGTCGGTGAAGCCGCCCGTCGACGAGCCGACGTCGATCGCCACCGCATCGGCGACGTCCCAGCCGAAATGGTCGAGCCCGTGCGCCAACTTGATTCCGCCACGCGACACCCACGGATGGTCGCGCCCGCGAACATCCAGAAGGGTATCGATGGCGATCGGCTGCCCCGGTTTCTCGATCTTGCGGTCGCCCGCGAACACCAGCCCGGCCATCACCAGTGCCTGCGCGCGGGTACGCGACTCGACAAGCCCGCGATCGACCAGCAACTGATCGACCCGCTGTTTGGTTGGCGCTGACATGCCCGACGCTATCGCGCGTGCCGCGGCGGCCCGCAAGCATCGGCAACGCTCTGTCGCGTCAGCCGCTCGCCCCATGCCGATTGCTGCGCTGCACGATTGCCTATCGGCTTAATAGGGATTATCTGTTTGGTCGAGGCCGCGGCACGCCCGACCCCTAGACTGGGCCGCGGCCTCGCCCGATTGCACGCAACAGGAGGTACGTCATGGGACATGCCAACTACGATCTGTCGGTTCAGCCGACCGTGCTGACCGTTCCCGGGCTTGGCGGATCGGGCCCTGCACATTGGCAGACGTTATGGGAGCGCAGCCGCCCCGACACCGCCCGCATCGAATTGGGAATGTGGGACCGTCCGCATCGTAACAGCTGGGTGACGAAGATCGATCAGGCGGTTTCATCGGCCCGCGCGCCGGTGATCCTCGTCGGCCACAGTCTGGGCTGTATCGCGATCGCCTGGTGGGCCTCGATGAGCCCGCAGCCGTACGGCTGGCCGGTCGCCGGTGCGCTGCTGGTCGCGCCGGCCGATGTCGACCGTCACGGGGTGGCGAGCGAACTCGCGCCGTTCGCACCGGCGCCGAAGATCGCCTTGCCCTTCCCCTCGATCCTCGTCGCGTCGAGCGACGACCCCTGGGTAACGATCGAACGCGCCCACAGCCTCGCGGTCGACTGGGGCAGTCATTTCATCGACTATGGCGCGCACGGGCACATCAACGCCGCCAGCGGGCTCGGGCAATGGCCGGAGGGGCTGGAACTGCTCGACCGCGTCATCACCGCCGCCGGCGGTCCGCATGGCGAGGTGCGCTCGCCGGGCGATGCGCGCGCGATCCTGTCACGCGGCCCCGGTGGCCAGCGTGCCCTGCACGCCTGACGACCTGGCAGAACAGCCATATTACGTCGTCGCCCCGGATCAAATCCGGGGCGACGGTAGAACGTCAACGCGTCAGCGCGGCGACCCCCGGCAATTCGCGGCCTTCCATCCACTCCAGGAACGCGCCCCCGGCAGTTGAGACGAAGGTAAAGGAATCGCCTGCACCTGCCTGATTGAGCGCGGCAACCGTGTCCCCGCCACCCGCGACCGACACCAGCCCGCCTTCCTTGGTCAGCGCCGCCGCGGTCCGCGCCAGCGCCACCGTCGCCGTGTCGAACGGCGGCGTCTCGAACGCACCGAGCGGGCCGTTCCAGACGAGCGTCCGGCAATTCTTGAGCACGTCGCCCAGCGACTCGGTCGCGGCCGGGCCGACGTCGAGGATCATCTCGTCTGCGGCAACTTCGTGAACATTGACGGTGCGCGTCGCCGGGTTCGGCTTGAATTCCTTGGCGACGACAACGTCATAAGGCAGATGGATCGTGCAGCCGGCCTGCTCGGCAGCGTCGAAGATTTCGTCGGCGGTGCCGGTCAGTTCGTGCTCGCACAGGCTCTTGCCAACATCGACGCCGCGCGCGGCGAGGAAGGTGTTGGCCATGCCGCCGCCGATGATCAGGTGATCGACCCGCGTGACCAGATGCTTGAGCACCGCCAGTTTGGTCGACACCTTCGCGCCGCCGACCACCGCGGCGACCGGATGCTCCGGCTTGTCGAGCGCCTTTTCCAGCGCGTCCAGCTCCGCCTCCATCGCGCGACCGGCGAAGGCGGGCAGCCTGTGCGCCAGCCCCTCGGTCGAGGCGTGTGCGCGGTGCGCGGCCGAGAAAGCGTCGTTGACGTACAGGTCGCCCAACGCCGCGAACCGCTCGATCACCGCCGGATCGTTCTTCTCTTCACCGCCGAAGAAGCGCGTGTTCTCCAGCACGCCGATGTCGCCCGGCTGGAGCGTGGCGATCGCGTCGGCGGCGCCTTCCCAGTCGATGTAGCGGACCGGGCGCCCGAGCACCGCCTCATAGGGCTTGACGATCTGCGCCAGCGACAGCTCCGGCGAGGGCACGCCCTTCGGTCGGCCGAAATGCGCCAGCACCAGCACGATCGCGCCCTTGTCGGCCAGCTCTGCGACGGTCGCCACCGTGGCGCGCAGCCGGGTGTCGTCGCTGACCTGCCCATCGTGGAGTGGCACGTTCAGATCCTCGCGCACCAGCACGCGCTTGCCGGTGACGTCGCCGATATCGTCGAGCGTCCGGAACGACTTGGTCATGCTTCCTCCATCCTGATCTCGTCGCCGACGGCGATCCGGCCGCCAGCGATCACCATCGCACAGGCACCGCCGCGCCAGTCGGGCGACAGTGCGGCACGCAGCCCTTCGGCCAGCGCCTCCATCCGTTCGCACGGATCACATTCGCGCGTGATTTCCAGCACCACATCGGCGCCGATCCGCAGGCGAACGCCGGCAACCTGCGGCAGATCGATCGCATCGACCAACAGGTTCGCGCGGCGCTCCTCCCAGCCGATCGTATGACCGACCTCCGCCATCGCCGCCGCCCAATCGCCGCGCTCGATCAACGTCACTTGCCGCTTGTACGGCTTGCCGCGCATCGCGCCGCGAAAGTCACCGTGGATGCCGCCATCCACGGTGATCTCGACGTGGTCGACCGTCTCCATCGGCGCGCGCGACCGCGGGTGGCGCGCGATCCCGAGCAGGACGCCGGTCATGCGCGCGCCTCCCGTCTTCAGCCCAGCTTCGCCATCGCCGAAGCGGTGTCGACCATGCGGTTGGAGAAGCCCCATTCATTGTCGTACCAGCTGACGACGCGCACCAGCTTGCCGTCGAGTACCGCAGTCTCGAGGCTGTCGACGGTCGACGAATAGGGCGTGTGGACGATGTCGATCGACACCAAGGGTTCGTCGGAGAAGTGCAGCACACCCTTCATCGGACCCTCGGCCGCAGCCTTGAGCAGATCGTTGACCTCTTCCTTGGTCGTCTCGCGTCCCGGCATGAAGGTCAGGTCGATCAGGCTGCCGTCCGGCACCGGCACGCGCACCGCCGAACCGTCCAGCTTGCCCTTCAGCTCCGGCAGCACCTCGCCCACCGCGCGCGCCGCGCCGGTGGTGGTCGGGATCATGCTCATCGCCGCGGCGCGCGCACGACGCAGGTCCGGGTGGATCTGGTCGAGGATCTTCTGGTCGTTGGTATAGGCGTGAATCGTGGTCATCAAACCGCGCTCGATCCCCAGCGCATCGTTCAGCACCTTGGCGACCGGCGCGAGGCAGTTGGTGGTGCACGACGCGTTCGACACGATCGTATGCCCGGCCTCCAGCTTGTCGTCGTTGACGCCATAGACGACGGTGATGTCGACGCCCTTGGCCGGGGCCGAGATCAGCACCTTCTTCGCACCCGCGTCGATATGCTTCTGCGCGCTGGCCCGATCGGTGAAGAAGCCGGTGCATTCCAGCACGATGTCGACGCCCAGCTCCTTGTGCGGCAGGTTGGCCGGATCACGCTCGGCGGTGACGCGGATGCGCTTGCCGTCGATCACCATGTCCTGCCCGTCCGCCTCGACGGTGCCGGCATATTTGCCGTGGACGCTGTCGCGGCTGAACAACCACGCATTGGACTTGGTGTCGGCCAGATCGTTGATCGCCACCAGCTCCAGCTCGCTACCGCGCTCCAGCAACGCGCGCGCCACCAGCCGGCCGATGCGCCCGAAGCCGTTGATCGCAACCTTCGTCATCGTCAGTCCTCCGCCAATTCCGTCCAGATGCGGCGGCTTTTGCGCAGGTGGATGCGCACCCGTCAACCGCCCCGCTGCAGCGACCGTCCGCCGCGCAAGCTACTTGTCGCGCCGCGCGCGCGATCCTATCGCTTCGCCACTATGGACAATCCCGCGATCGCCCGGCTGGACGCCGCCATCACCCGCGTCGAAAACGCGATCGCCGCGCGGCGCGCCGCCGACGCGCTGCTGGAGCGGCGGCATGCCACGCTGAAGGCGACGATGGCACAGGCCGTCGCGGCGCTCGACACGATCATCGCCAATAGCGCCGAGCCGGAGGTGAAGGGCTGATGGCGATCGTCACGCTCCGCATCGGCGAAACCAATTACGATCTGGCCTGCCGCGATGGCGGCGAGGCTCGGCTGAAGGAAGCCGCGGCGTTGATCGACGAGCGCTGGGACATGGCGCGTCGCGCCGCGGGGGCAGGCGGCACCAACCGCCAGATGCTGCTCGCCGCGCTAATGGTCGCTGACGCGCTGATCGACGCGCGCAACGCGCCGCCGCCCGAGACGCCTGAAGGCGTGGCACTCGATCGATTGTCCGAACGACTCGAATCGATCGCCGCGGCCCTTGAGCAAACGTTGCCGAGCGCCTAGGTTGGTGACGGCGGGTTCTGCCCGGTACGAGCCTAGAGAAATCCCTGAGGCTATTCATCATCCAAGGGGGTTGTCCCTGCCCGGGCTCTGGCCCGACGCACATGATCCCCACCTGACGTACTGGGCGTCAGTGGATAATCCGGCAAAC
>NZ_CAXIAM010000040.1:0-31103 GCF_964021865.1 uncultured Sphingomonas sp. | reverse complement strand
GGGCAGGTCGATCTTGTTGATGACCGGCACGATCTCGTGATCGTGCTCGATCGACTGATAGACGTTGGCGAGCGTCTGCGCCTCGACCCCTTGCGCGGCGTCGACGACCAGCAGCGCGCCCTCGCACGCCGCCAGCGACCGCGACACTTCATAGGCGAAGTCGACGTGGCCGGGCGTGTCCATCAGGTTGAGCGTATAGGTCTCACCATCATGCGCCTTGTAGGACAGGCGCACGGTCTGCGCCTTGATGGTGATCCCGCGCTCTTTCTCGATCTCCATATTGTCGAGCACCTGCTCGCTCATCTCGCGGTCGGTGAGCCCGCCGGTCGCCTGGATCAGGCGATCGGCGAGCGTCGACTTGCCGTGGTCGATATGGGCGATGATCGAGAAATTGCGGATCGTGTTGAGCGGGGTCGTCATGATCCTCGCGCGCCTAGCGCAGCCTTCGCCCGAGCGATAGGGGGCGGACGATTTCGACGCGCGCCGCCGACCCACCAAAATGGGCCGCCTCTCGACTTTTTCGTGACACATCCGCAACGTACATTCGTCGGCCGCAATGGGCGCGAGGGGCGTCGCGGGGGCGACGCGGTAATCGAGGGGGAAATACGTGGAACGTCGTGCAATCGTCGCGCTGCTGGCCGGAGCCAGCCTGTTCGTCACCGGACCTGCGGAAGCGCAGAAACTGGCGGGTGCCTCGTCGGGGCAGAAGCTGCAGGAGAAAACCGCCGCCGACGTCCCGCATTGCCCGCGCAAGCTGGGCACCCTGTCGATCGTCGACGGCGACAATTCCTCCTATTGGACCGCGTGGAACCTGGCGGCGCCATCGAAGCTGCTGAAGGTGCTGGTGCAGCGGTCGGGGTGCTTCAATCTGGTCGATCGCGGCAGCGGGCTGAACGCCGCCGAGAAGGAGCGCGCGATCGGCGGCAATCTGGGGCTGCAACGCGGCGCGAACGTCGGGCAGGGGCAGATCAAGGCGGCGGATTACGTCCTGGTCGCCGAAATCCAGGGCGCGAACGGCAACGTCAGCGGCAGCGGCGTGGCCGGGGGGATCGGCGGCTTGCTGGGTGGCCGCGTCGGCGGGCTGCTGGGCGGGATCAAGAGCAAGAAGCTGGAGGCGAATACCGTCCTGTCGCTGACCAACGTCCGCACCACCGAGACGCTGGCGACCGAGGAAGGCTATGCCGCCAAGAACAACCTGTCGTTCGGCGGCGGCGGCTTCTTCGCGGTCGCCGGTGCGGCGGGCGGCGGCTATGACAATACCGAGATCGGGCGAATCGTGACGCTCAGCTTCATCCAGGCATACAGCAAGCTGGTGACCGGACTGGGGCTGGTGACGCCGGGCGATGCGGGTACGGCACAGGCGGCGCCGGCCAAGACCTTCACCGCGCAGGCGCCGGTGGCGCTGCGCGCGTCGGCGGCGGCGAGTGCGGCGACGCTGCGCACGCTGCCGGTCGGCGCGATCGTCTATCCGACCGGCAACAAGAACGGCCTGTGGTGGGAAGTCGCCGACGAGAACGACAATGTCGGCTGGGTGCTGAATACCAAGTTGGCGCCGTCGCAGGTTTCGGCGAACGCCCCCGAAATCCACTGATCGGGAACGGCCGCCGCGTCACCGGCGCGGAGGCTGCACTGATCGTGATGACGTTAATTTGATCCGTCATTGCGAGCGGAGCGAAGCAATCCAGGGCCGGATCAAGACGCCTTGGATTGCTTCGCTCCGCTCGCAATGACGAACGGCCCGTTCGACCTCACGTCATCATGATCTACATCGCCGCGCGGATCGCGGTGAGCGCGTTGAGATAGCGGCGCGAGCCTTCGCCCTGGATCAGCGCCCAGGGCACGCCGCGCCGCTCCAGCTCGCGGCGTGACAGGTCGAAGAAGCGCGTGCGATCACGGTGCGATCCGAACATACGCGTCCCGTCCTCGATCCACGGCAGGTCGATGTCGAACAGCAGGTAGAGGTCGGCGGTGCCCTGCCAGCGATCGAACCATGCGTCGCGCCGCCCGAACATCATGTCCGCCCACACCGCGCTCATCAACGGATCGGTGTCGAGGATCACGGGGCGCGCACCGCTGTCCACCGCCTTGCGCGCCTTGGCGTCCTGCGTCTGCGCGATGACGACGAGGTCGGCCATCGTCAGGTCGGTGCCATAGGTCTCGCAATAGGTGCGCCCGAATTCGGCGACACAGACCGAGTCGAATTGGTGCGCCAGTCGCGGCGCCATCGTCGATTTGCCGGTGCTCTCCGGCCCGTGGAGGCAGACGGTGCGCAACGTCATGCCGGCACCATCCGCCGGCGAGTGCCGAGCGCGCGTCGCCAGTCGATCAGCCCCCAGATCGCGAGCGCGAGATAGACGAGGTAGAGCCCAGCGAAGGGGTAGAGCCCCTTGGTGAGATAGAGCGGCACCGAGGCGAGATCGACCGCGATCCACAGCCACCAATTCTCGATCGCGCGCCGCGCCATCAGCAATTGCGCCGCGACGCTGGCGGCCGCGATCCCGGCATCCCACCACGGTAGCGCGGCGTCGGTCAGCCGGTGCATCGCGCTGCCCCATGCCAGCCAGCAGACAACGATCCCGACCAGCCATGCGGCACGGGCGCGGGTATCGAGCGTGCGGACGGGCACGTCGCCGGTCTGGGCCTGCGCGCGCCGCCAGTTGATCCAGCCGTAAAGATTGGCGGCGGCGAAGAAGAGCTGGAGCAGCGCGTCCGAATAAAGGCGGGCGCGGAACACCACCAGCCCAAGCAGCGTGACCGAGACGATCGCGGTCGGAAAGGTCCAGATGCTGCGCCGTGCAGCCAGCGCGACACAGGCGATCCCGAGAGCGGTGGCGATCCATTCGGCGAGCGACATCGTCGTGAAACCTAGCTGCGCCACGATGTAAAAACAGCCGTGATTCCCCGCTTGCGCTCCGAATTTCCGCTGATATAAGCCGCGCCCTGTCGACGGTACATCCGACCGGCACCCTGGTCGGGGAATAGCTCAGCCTGGTAGAGCACTGCCTTCGGGAGGCAGGGGCCGGAGGTTCGAATCCTCTTTCCCCGACCATTTCATTTGCCGCGGCGGCGCGGCACCAAATTCTCGCTGATGCGTAGGGACGGCTCACCTTCAGGAGCGCGTTTCCGATGAGCGGACCCCGGTTATTCCAGTCACTTGATATCGGCGGCCTGACGCTCGCCAATCGCATCGTCATCGCGCCGATGTGCCAATATTCGGCGGTCGGCGGCAGCATGACCGACTGGCACACGATCCATCTCGGGCATCTGGCGCTGTCGGGCGCGGGGATCTTGACGATCGAGGCGACCGCGGTCGAGCCGATCGGACGGATCAGCTATGCCGACGTCGGGTTGTGGGACGATGCGACCGAGGCGGCGATGGCGCGCGTGCTCGAGTCGGTGCGGCGTCACTCCGACATGCCGGTCGCGATCCAGTTGGCGCACGCCGGGCGCAAGGCCTCGACCGACCTGCCGTGGGAGGGCGAGCGCCAGATCCCGGCCAGCGATCCGCACGGCTGGGAGACGGTGGCGCCGTCGGCCTTGCCCTATGATCCGAAGAACCCGGCGCCGGTGGCGCTCGATCGCGACGGGTTGGCGCGCATCCGCGATGCCTTTGCCGAATCGGCGACGCGGGCGGCGCGGCTGGGGCTCGACCTGATCCAGATCCATGCCGCGCACGGCTATCTGCTCCACCAGTTCCTGTCGCCGCTCTCCAACCGGCGCGACGACGATTATGGTGGGTCGCTGGAGAACCGGATGCGCTTCCCACTGGAGGTATATGATGCGGTGCGCGCGGCGTTCCCGGCGGACCGGCCGGTGACGGTGCGTGTGTCGGGAAGCGACTGGGTCGAGGGTGGCTGGGATGCCGAGCAGACCATCGCCTTCGCGAAGGCGCTGGAGGCGCGCGGGTGCGCGGCGATCCATGTGTCGAGCGGCGGGCTCGATCCCCGGCAAAAGATTCCGGTGGGCCCAAGCTATCAGGTGCCGCTGGCGCGTGCGGTGAAGCAGGCGGTGTCGGTTCCGGTCGTCGCAGTCGGGCTGATCACCGAGCCGCAGCAGGCCGAGGCGATCGTCGCGACCGGCGATGCCGATATGATCGCGCTGGCGCGGACCATTCTCTACGATCCGCGCTGGCCGTGGCACGCCGCCGCCGAACTGGGCGCGCGGGTGAAGGCACCCGACCAGTACCTTCGCTCGCAGCCGCGGCAGTACAAGCATTTGTTCGACGTTGACGGTTCAGCGGAGGATTGAGGGGGCGCGATTGTCTTCGCCGGGGTCGGATGCCATGAGCGTGGTCATGCGTTTCCTGCTCTCGCTCCTCGCCCTCGTCACCATCGCCGTGCCGGTGGCGGCGCAGGAGCGCGCGCCGCTGGTGCTGGCGGCGGCGAGCATGCAGGAGGCGCTGACCGACGCGGCCGACGCGTGGACGAAGGCGGGGCATGAGCGGCCGCGGCTGTCGTTCGCGGCGTCCTCGGCGCTCGCGCGGCAGATCGCGGCGGGCGGGCGCGCCGACCTGTTCATCTCCGCCGACAGCGATTGGATGGACGATATCGCGAAGCGCGGGCTGGTCGTCGCCGGGACGCGCGCGGTGCTGGTGCACAACCAGTTGGTGGTGGTGTCGCGGCCGGGGCTGCCGCGGGTCGTGGCGACCAAGGGCGCGGCGCTGGGCAAGCTGCTGGGCGGCGGGGCGTTGGCGATGGCTGATCCCGACAGTGTGCCCGCGGGCAAATATGGGCGCGAGGCGCTGACCCGGCTGGGTGCGTGGGAGGCGGTCGCGCCGCGCGTGGTGCGGGCGGAGAATGTCCGTGCGGCGCTGGCGCTCGTCGCGCGCGGCGCGGCGCCGTATGGCGTCGTCTATGCGACCGATGCGCAGGCGGCGACCGGCGTTCAGATCGCCGGGGTGTTCCCGCGGCGCAGCCATGCTCCGATCGTCTACCCGATCGCGCGGCTGAACGCCGGGGATAGCGCCGAGGCGGAGGGCTTCCGCCGCTTCCTCCTGTCGCGCGCCGGGCAGGCGATCCTGGCGCGGCGCGGTTTCACGACGCGTTGAGCGAGCTGCTTTCGATCGTCCGCCTGACCCTGCTGGTCGGCGGCACCGCGACGCTGGGGGCGCTGCCGGTCGCCTTCGCGCTGGCGTGGGTGCTGGCGCGGTGGCGATTTCCGGGCAAGGTGTTGCTGGACGGGCTGGTGCATCTGCCGCTGGTAGTGCCGCCGGTGGTGACCGGCTGGGTGCTGCTGCTCGCCTTTGCGCCGGCCGGGCCGATCGGGCGCGTGCTGGAGGCCGGGTTCGGCGTCAGCGTGCTGTTCCGCTGGACGGGCGCGGCGATCGCCGCGGGGGTGATGGCGTTGCCGCTGATGGTGCGCGCGATGCGGCTGTCGATCGAGGCGGTCGACCGGCGGCTGGAGCAGGCGGCGCGGACGCTGGGAGCGACGCGCTGGCGCGCTTATGCGACGGTGACGCTGCCACTCGCCGCGCCGGGGATCGCGGCGGCGCTGGTGCTGGGGCTGGCACGCGCGATCGGCGAGTTCGGCGCGACGATCACCTTCGTGTCGAACGTCCCGGGCGAGACGCAGACCTTGCCGCTCGCGATCTATGCCGCGCTCCAGCGGCCGGGGGGCGAGAGCGAGGTGTGGCGCCTGGCGGGCGTGTCGGTGGCGCTGTCGTTGGTGGCGCTGATCGTATCGGAGGCATTGGTGCGGCGCGCGGGGCGGGGCGTGCATGTCCTTTGACGTCGATGTGGAAGCGCGGCGGGGGGATGCGGTGGTCGGCGCGCGGTTTGTGGCCGGCGACGGGCTGACGGTGCTGGTCGGCGCGTCGGGGGCGGGCAAGACCAGCCTGCTCGACATGATCGCCGGCTTGCTGCGGCCGATGCGCGGGCATGTGCGGGTTGGCGGACGGACGTTGTTCGATGCCGACACGAGCGTCGACGTACCGCCGGAGCAGCGGCGCGCCGGCTATGTGTTCCAGGACGCGCGGCTGTTCCCGCATCGGCGTGTGCAGGCGAACTTGCTGTACGGCGCCCGCGATGCCTCGCGGCTGGCGGAGGTGGCGGCGACCCTCGACATCGCGCCATTGTTGCGGCGCTGGCCGCGGACGTTGTCAGGGGGCGAGGCGCGGCGGGTGGCGATCGGGCGGGCGTTGCTCAGCGAGCCGGCGTTCCTGTTGCTGGATGAACCGCTGTCGTCGCTCGATCCGGCGCGGCGCGAGGAGGCGATGCGCGCGATCGAGCGGGTGCGCGATGCGCGGGCGGTGCCGATCCTGATGGTGACGCATGATGCGCGCGAGGCCGAGCGGTTGGGGGATCGGGTGATTACGATCGGATGACGACGGCAGGCGGGGTCAGCGCAGGCAGCTGTCCAGCCCGTTGCGGCGGACCGCGCCGACGTAGCGGGCGATCTGGTTACCGCGGCGGCGGACGAAGCCGGTCGGGGCGACCGCCTCGCGCTTCTTCGGGAGCGGCAGCACCGCTGCGATGCGCGCTGCTTCGACCGGAGTGAGCGTCGCAGCGCTGTGGTGGAAATAACGCTGCGCCGCCGCCTCCGCGCCGTAAGTGCCGATCCCGGTTTCGGCGATGTTGAGGTAAACCTCCATGATCCGCTTCTTGCCCCAGATCGTCTCGATCAGCAGCGTGAACCATGCCTCCAGCGCCTTGCGGAGATAGCCGCCGCCCTGGAAGAGAAAGGCGTTCTTGGCGGTCTGCTGGCTGATCGTCGATCCGCCGCGAATCCGCTGGCCCTCGGCATTATGCGCCGCCGCGCCGGCGATCGCGCGCCAATCGAAACCGTGATGGCTGCAGAAGCGCGCGTCTTCGCCGGCGATCGCGGCGCGCGGCATGTCGGGGTCGATCCGCGACAGCGGCGTCCAGTCCTTGGTCACCGAGTGGCCGCCCACCACATCGCCCATCATCGTCATCGTGAAGGGAACCGGAACGATCGCGTACACGCCGACCCAGACGAGCGACAGCACGACGAAGCCGAGGGCGATCTTGAAGAGCAGGCGCAAGGCGGTGAACATGCGCTGCGTCGTACCGGCACCGGGCGGGATCGCTCAACCCCTTCCCGATGCCGCAGCGTCGATCAGGCGGTGAGCAGTCGCTTGTCGCCCGCCAGCCGCATCATCGCGCGCTGGAGCTTTTCGAACGCGCGCACCTCGATCTGGCGGACGCGCTCGCGCGAGACACCATAGACCTGACTGAGTTCTTCCAGCGTCTTGGGATCGTCGGTCAGGCGGCGCTCGGTCAGGATGTGCTTCTCGCGATCGTTGAGATCGTCCATCGCGTTCATCAGCATGTCGTGACGGACGTCCGCTTCCTGCTGGTCGGCCACGACGCTGTCTTGAAGCGGCGCATCGTCCTGCAGCCAGTCCTGCCACTGGCCTTCGCCATCCTCACGCATCGAGACGTTCAGCGACGTGTCGCCGCCCATCGCCATGCGGCGGTTCATGCTGACCACGTCCGCCTCGGTGACGCCGAGATCGGTGGCGATCTTCTGGACGTTCTCGGGCGTCAGGTCGCCGTCCTCGAACGCGTCGAGCCGCGCCTTCATGCGGCGCAGGTTGAAGAACAGCTTCTTCTGCGCCGCGGTGGTGCCCATCTTCACAAGGCTCCACGAACGCAGGATGAACTCCTGGATCGAGGCACGAATCCACCACATCGCATAAGTGGCGAGGCGGAAGCCGCGATCCGGCTCGAACTTCTTCACGCCCTGCATTAGGCCAATATTGCCCTCCGAGATCAGTTCGCTGACCGGCAGGCCATAGCCGCGATAGCCCATCGCGATCTTGGCGACGAGCCGCAGGTGGCTGGTGACGAGCTGCGCCGCGGCGTCGGTGTCGCCATGCTCCTGGAAACGCTTGGCGAGCATATATTCCTGCTCGGGCGCGAGGATCGGAAACTTCTTGATCTCCGACAGATAGCGATTGAGGCTCTGCTCCCCGCCGAGCGCAGGAATCGTCGCGGGGACGTTGCTGCGGGTTGCCATGATCCTAAGTCTCCCTTCCTTGCGGAATACGCGCGACGTACCTGCAAACGGCGTCGAGCCGCGTTCCGTTTCTATACGATAAGCTGACTGAACAGTTCCTGCATGTCCGAAGGCATCGCACTGTCGAAACCCAGCGTTTCACCGGTGATCGGATGGACAAACCCCAGATGCGCGGCGTGAAGGGCCTGGCGTCGGAAATTCAGCGTGTCCAGCACCTGCTTGTGTGCAGGCTTTGTTCTACCATACACCGGGTCGCCCAGCAAGGCATGGCCGATGGATGCCATGTGCACGCGCACCTGATGCGTGCGCCCGGTTTCCAGGCGGCATTCGACCAATGTCGCATCGCGGAGCAACTCCAGCGTACGATAATGCGTGACCGCGCGCTTGCCGCCCTGCACGATCGCGACCTTCTTGCGATTTACCGGTGAGCGCGCGAGCGGGGCGTCGACCGATCCCGCCGCCGGCATCGGCCGGCCGCCGACGATCGCGCGGTAGCGGCGATCGATGCTGTGCGCCGCGAATTGCTTAGCCAGACCTTCGTGGGTGCGATCGGTCTTGGCGGCGACCATCAGCCCGGAGGTGTCCTTGTCGATGCGATGGACGATCCCGGGCCGCGCGACTCCGCCGATGCCCGACAGCGAGCCGTGGCAATGGTGAAGCAGCGCGTTGACCAGCGTCCCGTCGAGATTGCCGGCGGCGGGGTGGACGACCAGCCCGGCAGGCTTGTCGATCACGATCAGATGCTCGTCCTCGAAGGCAATGACGAGCGGAATGTCCTGCGCCTCGTTATGCGCCGGCGTGGGGGCGGGAATGGCGACCGCGAACTGTTCGCCACCGCGCGCCTTGCGCGACGGGTCGCGCATCGCCGTTCCCGCCTGCGTGACCTGCCCGGCGTTGATGAGCACCTTTAGCCGTTCGCGCGACAGCGTCGGCACCGCATCGGCGAGCGCGCGATCCACCCGCCAGCCGTCCGCTGCCGGTGCGATCGTCGCGTCGAGAATGATGACCCCCCGGTCCATTGCTTTGCTAAATGGCGACGATGGTCAGGATTACAATCGCCCAGCGAAACGAACTAGGCGCATGGGCAGCGGCAGATCGGGACGAAATTTGCGGGCTTTTGCTCGGTGCGGGCGATGACATCACGCGATTGGTGCCGTGCCGTAACGTCGCGGTGGATCCTTCGGTGCGCTTCGAGATCGATCCGGGAGCGTTGATCGCGGCGCATCGTGCCGCACGGAACGGCGGCGAGCGGGTGATCGGGCATTATCACTCGCATCCCTCGGGCGTGGCGATGCCGTCGCCGCGCGATGCCGCCGATGCCGCGCCGGACGGCAGCATCTGGCTGATCGTCGCGGGCGAGGCGGTGACCGCATGGCGTGCGGTGGCGGACGGGGCGGTGCACGGACGGTTCGATCCGCTGACGCTGGACGTAACCGGTTGCGCAGACTCCGGCGACTCGCCACAAGGCCGTAACGCCATCCCGCCGAGGTAGCCTTTTCCGATGACCATCAGCCCGGTCGATTTCGCTTCGCTCCTCTGTTCGCGGCTGTGCCACGATCTGCTGTCGCCGGTCGGCGCGCTGAACAACGGGCTGGAGCTGCTCAACGACGAAACCGATCCCGAGATGCGCGCGCGGTGTCTGGAGCTGCTCAACGAGAGCGCCCGCACCTCCGCGAACAAGCTGAAGTTCTTCCGGCTGGCGTTCGGCGCGGCGGGCGGGTTCGGCGAGCGGGTCGACGTGCGCGAAGCGCGGCAGGCCGTCGAGGCGCTGCTCGGCGACAACAAGCGGCTGAACCTGCAATGGATGGTCGAGGCGACCGAGCTGCCCAAGGCGGCGGTCAAGGTGCTGCTCAACCTGGCATTGATCGCGGGCGACACGCTGGTGCGCGGCGGCACGGTGACGATCGGCACCGAGGAGAGCGCCGAGGCGACCGAGATCGTGCTGCGTGCCGAGGGACCGCGGATCGTGCTCGATCCCGATCTGCGCACCACGCTGACCGAGGGGCCGGCGGACGAGAGCGCGGTCGCCCCGCGTGCCGCCGCGGCGTTCCTTGTCCACGAACTGGTCGGCGAGGCGGGCGGATCGGTGGTGGTCAGCGAGCCGGTCGACGGCGCCTTGTTGTTCGGGGCGGCGCTGCCGCACCGGTGACGCCCGCCGGGGCGCGGTAAAGACCCTTTTAACGCCTGTCGTGCGATGCCGCCCTCCTAGCCAGGGCAACGGGACCGCATGGACGACCTACTGCAGGAATTCATTGCCGAAACGCGCGAGACGCTGGAAGCGATCTCGGGCGAGATCGTGGGGTGGGAAGCCGACCCCAGCGATCGTTCGCGGCTGGATGCGATCTTTCGCTTCGTCCACACCATCAAGGGGAGCTGCGGCTTCCTCGATCTGCCGCGGCTCGCGCGGCTGAGCCACGCCGCCGAGGACGCACTGGCGGCGGTGCGCGCGGGCGAGCGCGCGCCGGATCAGGCGCTGGTCACGGTGATCCTGGCGATCATCGACCGGATCGGCGAGATCGTCGAGGCGATCGACGCGGGCGAGGCGCTGTCCGAATCGGGCGAGGCGATGCTGATCGCCGCGCTTGACGGCGCGATCGCAGGCGAGACGGCGGCCACGTCGGAGCCGGCGGACATGGCATCGGTGGCGCAGGCCGCGCGCGTGGCCCCGAAGCGATCGGTGCGGTTGTCGGTCGACCTGCTCGACCGGATGATGAGCGGCGTGTCGGACATGGTGTTGGCACGCAACCAGCTGGCGCGACACCTGCGGATGATCGACGACCCGCGGCTGGAATCGATGCTGGAGCGGCTGAGCATTTCGGTCGACGAATTGCGTGACACGGTGACGCGGACGCGGATGCAGCGCGTCGAATCGCTCTTCTCGGCGCTGCCGCGGCTGGCGCGCGATTCGGCGGCGGCACTCGACAAGTCGGTGACGCTGACCATCGAGGGCGGCGACGTCGAGCTGGACCGCGAGATGATCGAGCTGTTGCGCGACCCGCTGGTCCATCTGGTCCGCAACGCCGTCGATCACGGGATCGAGGATCGCGCCGGACGGATGCGCGCCGGCAAGCCGGCCGCCGGGCAGTTGCGGATCGTCGCGCGCCAGGCGGGCAATCTGATCATCATCGAGATCGCCGACGACGGACGCGGGATCGACAGCGAACGGCTGCTCGCCAAGGCGCTGCGCGACCATCCCGAGCGTGCCGCCGAGTTGGCCGCACTCGACGAGGACGGGCGGCTGAAGCTGATCTTCGAGCCCGGATTGTCGTCGCGCGACGAGGTGACCGCCTTGTCCGGCCGCGGCGTGGGCATGGACGTGGTGAAGGCCAATGTCGAACAGGCCGGTGGGCGAATATCGGTGTTCAGCCGGCCGGGGCAGGGGCTGACGATCGCGCTGGAGGTGCCGCTGACGCTGGCGATCCTCAACGCCGTGCTGGTCGAGGCGGCGGGCACGCGCTTCGCCATCCCGCGCCAGTCGGTCGATGAGATCGTGGCGGTGGACGGTGGCGCGGTGCGCGTCGACCGGGTCGCGGCGGGCGCGGTGGTGCTGCTACGCGGGCAGCGGTTGCCGATGGTGTCGCTGCCGACGCTGCTGGGGCGACGGGAGGCGACGGCGGTGCCGGGCTTCCTGGCGATCGTGTCGCTGCGCGAGGGGCGGTTCGCGCTCGCGCTCGACGGGGTGAACGACACGCAGGAACTGGTGGTGAAGCCCGCCGCGCCGGCGGTGATGTGCGCGGGGATCTATGCCGGGCAGATGTTGCCCGACGATGGCGCGCCGATCCTGTTGCTCGATTGCTCGGCGATCGCGGCGCGCGCGGCGCTGGCATTCGACCGTCCCGACGAGGCGGTGGCCGAGGCCGAGGCGGTCGAGCCGGTGCGCGCGTTGCTGTTCGACGATATCGACGGCGTGCGCCGCATGATCGTGTCCGACGCCGTCGACCGGATCGAGGGGGTCGCGGCGGGCGGGGTGCGCGCGCTGGCGGGCGGCCTGTGGCTGACGATCGGCGATCGTTCGATCCCGGTCTGGTCCGGGACCGGCGCGGTGGCGAGCGAGGTGTGCACGGTCCTGCGCCTCCAGCTCGACGATCAGGAACTCGCCTATCCGATCGCCGATGCGATCGAGATCGTGCCCTTGCCGCAGGACATTGCGCGCGCCGTCGATCCGCATGGCGTGATCGCCGGGCTGGCGGTGATCGACGGCGAGCCGATCGAGCTGGTCGATCCGCTGGCGCTGTTCGCCGATGCGCCGGCCGCGGCCGAGCGCCCGGTCTGCCTGCTGCACGGCGCGGAGAGCGGCTGGATGGAGGCGTTCCTGAAGCCCGCGATCGAGCAGGCCGGCTACCGCGTGGTGCGGCGCGCGTCACCGGACACGCCGGTCGCGCTTGCGCTGGCGATGGAGGATGATGCCGACGCGCCGCCGGTGCCGGCACTGCGGCTGAGCCGCGAGCGCGGCAAGCCGCTGTACCGCTTCGATCGCGCCGCGCTGATCGCCGCGCTGAAGGGATATGCCGCATGATGGGCACCTTGCATCTGGTTGCGCGGGTCGGCGATCGGGGATTGCTGTTCGACGCCGAACGCGTCGACTCGGTCGTGGAGGTGCACAGCACCGTCCCCGCGCCGGGCGCCGCCCCGGCCGTGGTCGGGCTGGCGGCGATGCGCAGCCGCGTGGCGACCGTGATCGACGTGCGTGAATTGTTCGGCGGCGTGCCGATGGTGCGCGATGGCAAGGGCGGTCGCGCGATCGCGACGCTCGTCGACGGGCATCTGTACGCGATCGCGGTGGATGCGCTGGAGGACGTCTCCACCTTCACCCTCGCGCCCGCGCCGATCGCTCAGGGGACGGCCGGCGACTGGGACTTCGTCACCGGCGTCGCCGAGGGCGATGGCGAGACGTTGATGGCGGTCGACATCGACCGGCTGGTCGCGCGCGCAAGTGCGCTGGGCTGAGCCCCGCCATTAACTCGATCCTTACTGCGCCGCGGCCAAGATGCGGCATCATCAGGGAAAATCGGAAGTTAGCATGAAGACCTGCCTGATCGTCGATGATTCCAAGGTGATCCGCAAGGTGGCGCGCCACATCCTGGAGGCGCTCGACTTCTCTGTGTCGGAGGCGGGCGATGGGCGCGAGGCGCTGATGCATTGTCGGCAGACGGTGCCGGACGTCATCCTGCTCGACTGGAACATGCCGGTGATGAGCGGGATGGAATTCCTGCGCGCGCTGGGTGAGGAGCCGATGCCGCGCCGGCCTAAGGTGGTGTTCTGCACCACCGAGAACGGCATGGCGCATATCCGCGCCGCGATCGAGGCGGGCGCGGACGAATATGTGATGAAGCCGTTCGACCGGGAGACGCTGCACAGCAAGCTCCAGATCGTCGGCGTCGCCTGATCCTGGCCGGGGACGTGCCGGAACCCGCCATGAGCCAGCGCAGCGATCCGAGCGCGGGTGACCGCCGGATACCGCGTGTCCTGATCGTCGACGATTCGGCGGTCGCGCGCGCGGCACTGTCGCGTTTCATCATCGCCAGCGGCCGCTTCGAGCTGGCCGGTGCGTTGCCCGATGCGCAGCGCGCGCTGGCGTTTCTGCGCAGGGAGCCGGTCGATTTCATCCTGCTCGACCTCGTCATGCCGCACCAGAGCGGGATCGACGCGCTCCCCGAACTGCTGAAGGCGGGGGCGGGCGCGCGGGTGCTGGTGGTGTCCAGCTCGGCGGCAGACGGCGCGGCGGTGACGATGCGCGCGCTGGCGCTGGGCGCGGCCGATACCCTCGTGAAGCCAAGCATCGGCGCCTTTGCGAGCCGGTTCGGCGAGACCTTGCTGGCGCGGCTCGATCTGCTCGCCACGCATGGCGGGGGCCGCGCGATGCCGCGCCGCGCGACGGTCTTCACCCCGCCGCCGTTCGACGCGATCGCGATCGGCGCCTCGACCGGCGGCATCCACGCGCTCGCGTCGCTGCTGGAGCAGGTGCCGGAGGAGGTGACGCAGCCGATCTTCGTCACCCAACACCTTCCGCCGTCGTTCTCGCCGTTCTTTGCGGCGCAGGTCGGCGTCGTCGCCAGGCGCCCGTGCGCGATCGGGCAGGAGCGGCGGCGTGTGGCCGCTGGTGAGGTGCTGGTCGCGCCGGGCGATGCGCATCTGCTCGGTGGAATGCAACCCGACGGGCAGGTCGCGATCCGGTTGTCGCAGGCGCCCAGCCCGACCGGCAATCTGCCATCGGTGGACCCGATGTTCGCCAGCCTGGCGCAAGCGTATGGACCGCGTCTGCTGGCGATCGTGCTGACCGGGATGGGACGCGACGGACTGGAGGGCGCGCGCGCGGTGCGCGCGGCCGGGGGGACGATCGTGGTGCAGGATCGCGACTCGTCGGTCGTGTGGGGGATGCCGGGCGCGGTTGCGGAAGCGGGGCTTGCGGATGCGGTGCTCGCGCCGCGCGAGATCGGCGCGATGATCGCGGCCCGACGGACGGCCGCGCGCGCATGATGGCCGAAATCGATTCGGGCTCGGCACGGGTGTTCGCCGCACTGCTGGAGGCGCGGACCGGGCAACGGATCGCGGTTGGCCGCAGCTGGCGGTTCGAAGCGGCGCTCGGCCCGTTGCTCCAGACGCATGCGCTCGACCGCGTCGACCAGCTTGCCGCACGACTTATCGAGGGGAAGGACAAGCAACTGGCCGACCGGATCGTCGACGCGCTGCTCAATCAGGAGACGTCGTTCTTCCGCGATGCTGGCGTCATCGAGGGGGCGGCGGAAGCGGTCGCCGGGCGCTCGCCGCTGCGCGTGTGGTGTGCGGCGTGCGCGACCGGGCAGGAGCCGCTGTCGCTGGCGATGCTGTTCGCCGAGGCGGGCGGCACGATGCCGGAGATCGTCGCCACCGACGTGTCCTCGGCGGCGATCGCACGGGCGCGGGAAGGGACGTACTCGCAATTCGAGATCCAGCGCGGATTGCCGGTGCGGCGGATGGTGAGCTGGTTTGAGCCGGCCGCGGACAATAACTGGCGCGCGTCGACCACCTTGCTGAACGCGATCCACTATCGTCGCCACAATCTGATCGCCGATGTGCCGCCGATCGGCGAATTCGACCTCATCCTGTGCCGCAATCTGTTGTTCTACTTCGCACCGCATCAGCGTGAACAGGTGTTGGCGCGGCTGGCGGGGTCGCTCAAGCCCGATGGCTTGCTGCTGCTCGGCGCCGGTGAGACGGTGATCGGGCAATCGGAACGACTGCGTCCCAGCGCGCGGGCGCGGGGCCTTTACGAACGCGTTCCCGACCCGGCCGACAGCAACCGGGTTTACACCGGGCGCTGATTTCGCGAACGACGGTCGCATCGGGTAACGGTGGCGAGGTCGATGGTGACAGGCGAGGAGCGTCGGACGGACGGATCGGGCGCATGAGGTGCCGGGAGGTGCCGTCGCCGAACTTCAACGAGCGGTTGCTGCCGATCTCGATGATCGTGCTGCATTATACGGGCATGAAGACCGCGCAGGAGGCGCTCGACCGGCTCTGCGATCCCGCCGCGGAGGTATCATGCCATTATTTCGTCGACGAGGACGGCACGATCACGCGGTTGGTCGCCGACGACAAGCGCGCGTGGCATGCCGGGGCGGCGCATTGGCGCGATGTGACCGACGTCAACTCGGCATCGATCGGGATCGAGATCGTCAACCCCGGCCACGACCACGGTTATCGCGTGTTCCCGGACGTGCAGGTCGAGGCGGTGATCCGGCTCGTCGCGCATCTGAAGGATAGGTATGAGATCACGCGCGGCAACATCGTCGGCCATTCGGATGTCGCGCCGCTGCGCAAGCGCGATCCGGGCGAGCTGTTCCCGTGGCATCGGCTTGCGCGGCTGCGGCTGGCGCTGCCACGACCGACCAAAAACCTGGTCGATCCGGTGTGGGGCGAGGCGGCGTTCTGCCTCGCGCTGGAGCGGTTCGGTTACGACGTGAGCGACCGGATGGCCGCGATCATGGCGTTCCAGCGGCGCTTTCGTCCCGAGTTGATCGACGGCGAGATGGATGCGGAATGCCGGATGATCCTGCTCGCCTTGCTGCTGCCGCGGCCGCAGGGGGATGATTGATCCTTGTCCGTCATTGCTTCGCTACGCTCGCATGACGGACGAGTCCTTCCCTAACGCCCAAAGCCGCGCTACGGCGAGCCCGCCAGAGGGCCGGGCGGCCGCGTCGCGCGCAAGCGCGCCGAGGAAAGTCCGGGCTCCACGGAACAACGGTGGCGGGTAACGCCCGCCGGCTCGGGCTTCGGTCCGTAGTCAGGGACAGTGCAACAGAGAGCAGACGGCCTGGGCCTCGGCCCGGTCATGGTGAAAGGGTGCGGTAAGAGCGCACCGCGCGGCCGGTAACGGTCGTGGCACGGTAAACCCCACCGGGAGCAAGACCGAATAGGGGCGGCATGGCGGCGTTCGCGTCGTCGGGGTGTGTTCCCACCCGCTGCCCGGGTTGGTTGCTGGAGCGCGTCGGCAACGGCGCGCCGAGAGGAATGGTCGCCTATCCCCGCCCACGGGGTGGACAGAACCCGGCTTACAGGCCCTCTGGCAAATTCGCCGCCGCCAGTCGGTTGGCGCGGGGGCGGCGCGTCCTTATGTGCCGCAGCAATGGCACGCATTCCCACCCGATCGAACGACTGGGGCTTTCCCCGCTGGCGCGGCTATGGCGCCAATCGCGAGGCCACGACCGTGCGGCTGTGCGACCGTCATGGCTGCACCGAGCCGGGAACGTGCCCGGCCCCCAAGTCGCCGAACAGCCCGGAGCGCTGGTACTTTTGTCAGGCGCATGCGGCCGAATACAATCGGGGCTGGAATTATTTCGAGGGTCTCTCCGCCGAGGAAGCCGCGCAGCGCGAGGCGAATGAGCGGCGCGACGCGGGTGGCTTCTCGCAGTCGAAGCATCAGGCGTGGGCAAGATCGGGCGACGGCACGCGGTCGCGCGACGAGATGCGCGCGCTGGAGGTGCTGGAGCTGGAGGTCGACGCGACGTTCGACGACGTGCGGCTGGCGTGGCGGCGGATGGCGAAGTCGAATCATCCCGACGTCCGGCCCGGCGACAAGGACGCCGCAACGCGGTTTCAGGCGATCCAGGCCGCCTATGACGTGCTCCGCGTTGCAGAGGAGGCGCGGACGTGGAAGCCGCGCGCCGAGCCATGAAGGATCAGGTCCGAGCCGGCTGGACGGGCGCGGTGCTGGTGTGCGGCAAATGCTCGAAGAAGCTGGGCGGCGGGTTCGGCGCGAAGGGGAAGACGCCGCTCGCCAAGGCGCTGCGCGGCGAGGCGGGGTTCGGGAAAGGGCGCAAGGCCGATGTCGGGGTGGTCGAGGTGAAGTGCCTCGGAATCTGTCCGAAGGGCGCGGTCACGATCGTCGACAGCCGGACGCCGGGGCAGTGGTGGATCGTGCCCGAGGGGGCGGATGTCGGCGGGCTGGCGGCGCAGTTGAAGGGCTGAGGGACTCTTACAACCGTTCGCGCTGAGCTTGTCGAAGCGCGTGTTCGTGGCGCGGTGCCTGCGGCCTGTGCTTCGACAGGCTCAGCACGAACGGGGGAGTGGATGTCCACAACTTCGTCATTCCCGCGGAGGCGGGAATCCAGACGCGCAGGTCCTGCGATAGCGGCGAAACGTCAGAGGTTCTGGATTTCCGCTTTCGCGGGAGTGACGGTGGGCGCGGGGGCGCCCACTCGCATCACGCCACCGGCAAGCCCTCCAACACCTTGTCGAGCGTCAGCGGATAGTCGCGGATGCGGACGCCGCAGGCGTTATAGACCGCGTTGGCAACCGCCGCGGCCGCGCCGCACAGCCCCAGCTCGCCGACGCCCTTTGCCTTCATCGGCGAGGTCTTGTCGTCGAGCGTGTCGAGGAACACGACCTCCTGATGCGGCACATCGAGGTGCACCGGGACATGGTACTCGGCGAGATCGTGGTTCACGAAATAGCCGAAGCGCGGATCGACCACCGCATCCTCCATCAACGCCGCGCCGATCCCCATCGTCATCCCGCCAATTACCTGGCTGCGCGCCGACTTCGGATTGAGGATGCGCCCGGCATCATAGACGCCCGACATTCGCCGCACGCGGATCTCGCCGGTATAGACGTTAACCGCCGCCTCGACGAAATGGGCGCCGAAGGTCGCCTGCGCATAATCCTTCTCGAGCGTGCCGTACTCCATCGCGTCCTCGCCGCTGATCCCCTCGTCGCCCGCCGCCTTGGCGAGATCGACGGAGCGGTTGCCGCTGGTCACCTTCCCATCCGCAAAGGTCACGTCGTCGGAGTTGAAGCCGAGCTTCTGCGCGATGCGGCGGCGCAGGTCGACGCAGGCGGCATAGACGCCCGCGGTCGAGCTGTTGCCGCCCCATTGCCCGCCCGAGCCCGACGACACGGGAAAGCGGCTGTCGCCGAGCAGCACAACGACCTTGTCGAGCGGGACGCCGAGCATCTCTGCGGCGGTCTGCGCGATGATCGTGTAGCTGCCGGTGCCGATGTCGGTCATGTCGGTCGCGACCGTCACCACGCCCTTGCGATCGACACCGACGCGCGCGCCCGATTTCATGTTCATATTGTTGCGGAATGCCGCGGCCATGCCCATGCCGACCAGCCAGTCGCCGTCGCGGACCTGCGCCGGCTTGGGGTTGCGGCGGCTCCAGCCGAACTTCGCCGCGCCTTCCTCAAGGCAGCGGACGAGATTGCGGTCGGAGAACTTCCGCTCGGGCTTCTCGGGATCGACCATCGTGTCGTTAAGGACACGGAAGCGCACCGGGTCCATGCCCAGCTTTTCCGCCATTTCATCCATCGCGACTTCCAGCGCCATCATCCCGGGCGCTTCTCCCGGCGCGCGCATCGCATTCGCTTCGGGCAGGTCGAGCACCGCCAGATGCGTCTCGGTGAGCCGGTTGTCGCCGGCGTAGAGCAATTGCGTCTGGTTGGCCGCCGTTTCGGGTCCGCCGCCCGGCAGGTCGCCCGACCATGTCTGGTGCGCGATCGCGGTGATCTTGCCGGTCTTGTCCGCGCCGATGCGGATCCGCTGGATCGTCGCCGGGCGATGCGTGGTGTTGTTCATCAACTGCGGGCGCGCGAGCGCGACCTTGACCGGACGCCCGGCCGCCTTTGCCGCGAGCGCTGCCATCACCGCGTCGGAGCGCACCCACAATTTGCCGCCAAAGCCGCCGCCGACGTACGGCGAGACGATGCGGATCTTTTCCTTGGGGATCAGCAGCGTCTCGCTCATATCGCGGACCGCCCAGGCGATCATCTGATTGCTGGTCCACAGCGTCAGTTCGTCGCCATTCCACGCCGCGATGGTGGCGTGCGGCTCCATCATCATGTGGCTCTGGTCGGGCGTGGTGTACATCGCATCGAGTTTGACCGGCGCGCTCGCGAAGGCACCCGCGAAGTCGCCGCGCGCGGTCTTCATCTTGTCGCCCTTGGCGATCGGCGCGCCGTCCTTGACCGCCTTCAGCTCATATTTGCCTTTGCCGCGGGCGTAGTCGACGCGGACACGCTTGGCGGCGTCGCGCGCCTGCTCGAATGTCTCGGCGACGACGATCGCGACCGCCTGGTCGTAATGCTCGACCTCCGGACCGGCAAGCATCGTCGCGGTATGCGCCTTGGCTTTGGCGAGCTTGCCGGCGTTCTCATAAGTGACGACCGACAGCACGCCGGGCGCGCGCTGCGCATCGGCGATGTCGATCCGTGTGATTCGACCCTTGGCGACGGCTGCGCCAACAATCACGCCATAGGCATGGTTCGGTGCGACGTCGTTGCGCTCGAAGGCATAGGGAGCGGTGCCGGTTACCTTGAGCGGGCCGTCGATGCGGTCAGTGGCCTTGCCGATGACCTTCTGCTGATCGATCGGGTTGCGGCCGGCGGGGGTGTCGAACTTCATGCTGCGCGTCCTTCGGCGAGCACCGCGGCCAGCGTGCGCTCGACCAGCGGGATTTTGTAAGCGTTCTGCGATGTCGGTGTGGCCCCGGCGAGTGCGGCAGCGGCGATCGCTTTCGCTCCGCCGTCCAGTCGCGCCTCGGCGGCGGTGACCCGCCACGGCTTATGCGCGAGGCCGCCGAAGGCGAAGCGCGGCGTGCCGCTTTCGGGCAGGATCGCGGCGACCGAGATCGTCGCGAAAGCGTAGGAGGCACGGTCGCGGACCTTGCGATATATGTGCGTGCCGCGCACCGGCGGGGGCAGCGTCACCGCGGTGATCATCTCGCCCGGCGTCAACGCGGTCTCGACCCATGGCGTGTTGCCGGGGAGGCGATGGAAGTCGGCGATCGGGATCGTGCGGGTGCGCCCGCCACCGTCAACCGTCTCGACGGTCGCGTCGAGTGCGCGCATCGCCACCGCCATGTCGCTGGGGTGGGTGGCGATGCAATCCTTGCTGGTGCCGATCACCGCCAGTGCGCGGCTGTACCCGCCGAGCGCTGCGCAGCCCGAGCCGGGCTTGCGCTTGTTGCACGCCTGGTTGGTGTCGTAGAAATACGGACAGCGGGTGCGCTGGAGCAGATTTCCCGCGGTCGTCGCCTTGTTGCGCAGCTGCCCCGATGCGCCGGACAGCAAGGCGCGGCTGAGCACACCATAGTCGCGGCGCACACGCGGATCGGCGGCAAGCGCGGTGTTGCGGACCAGCGCGCCGACGCGCAAGCCCCCGCTGGGCATCGCCTCGATCGTGTCGAGCCCGAGCCGGTTGACGTCGACCAGATGGGTCGGCGCCTCGATCTGCAATTTCATCAGGTCGAGCAGATTGGTGCCGCCCGCGACGAACTTCGCGCCCGGCTTCGCAGCAACCGCAGCGGCGGCTGCGGCGGGGGAAGCGGCGCGCTCATAGGTGAAGGGCTTCATGCGACGTCCTCCGCGCCAGCGACATCTGCGATCGCGGCGACGATATTCGAATAAGCGGCGCAGCGGCAGATGTTGCCGCTCATCCGCTCGCGGACTTCCTGCGCGTCGAGACGACCGGCGGCGTTGAGGTCGGTCGAGACGTAGCTCGGCACGCCGTCCTTCACCTCCTGCAACATCGCCACCGCGGCCATGATCTGACCGGGGGTGCAATAGCCGCATTGATAGCCGTCGTGCTTGACGAAGGCGGCCTGCATCGGGTGCAGGTCGCTTGGCCGGCCGAGACCTTCGATCGTGGTGATGCTGTCGCCGTCGTGCATCACCGCCAGCGTCAGGCAGGAATTGATCCGCTTGCCCTCGACCATCACCGTGCACGCGCCGCACTGGCCGTGGTCGCAGCCCTTCTTGCTGCCGGTCAGGTGCAGATGCTCGCGCAGCGCATCAAGCAGCGTGACGCGCGGATCGAGATCGAGCGCGCGCTTCTTGCCGTTGACGGTGAACGATACCGGGACGGTGGCAGCGGGTGTCTCGGCGGGTAGCGGTTGCGCATCGATCGGCAGCGCCACGGTAGAGGCCGCTGCCGCCCCGCTGACGAGCGCCCCGCGGCGCGTGAGGCAAAATCCGTTGGTGTCAGTCATGTCGATCCTGCTGGGAGAGCGGGCAGGAAAGCCGCTCCCGGCGATGAAACGCGTTCGATCCAGGTTATATCCGGCCGCAACACAACGATACGCGACCCGCTGGCGGGCGGGGACAGCCTGTATTAACATCGGTGTCAAAAGCATGGAGAGGATAGAGCATGGCATCGGTTGCGACGCTGGAACCCACCACGATGGCGCCGGGCGAGCGGAAAGCGCGGGTCGATCTGGCCGCCGCCTATCGGCTGGTTGCGCTCTATGGCTGGGACGATCTGATCTTTACGCATCTGTCGGCACGCGTGCCCGGGCCTGAGCATCACTTCCTTATCAACCCTTATGACATGATGTTCGAGGAGATCACCGCCTCCTCGCTGGTCAAGATCGATGTCGACGGGCAGCCGGTCGGCGTCAGCACGCATCCGGTCAACCCGGCCGGGTTCACGATCCACTCCGCGATCCATATGGCGCGCGACGATGCGCAGGCGGTGATGCATCTGCACACGCCGCACGGGCAGGCGGTGAGCGCGATGGCGTGCGGGCTGTTACCGCACACGCAGACCGCGATGATCGCATCGCACGACGTCGCGTATCACGAGTACGAAGGGATCGCGACCGATCTGGACGAGCGCGAGCGGCTGGTCGCCGATCTCGGTGCGCGGCACGCGATGATCCTGCGCAACCACGGCACGCTGACGGTCGGTGATTCGGTCGCGTCCTGTTTCCTGCGGCTCTACTTCCTTGAACGCGCGTGCGAGGCGCAGGTGCTGATGCTTGCCGCCGGGGCGGACGGGCTGCACACGCCGCCGCAGGGAGTCGAGGATAAGGTAGCGCGCCAGTCGCCGCCGGCAGGGGTGGGTATGCTCGCGCGCGGGTTGGCGTGGCCGGCATTGTTGCGCAAGCTCGACCGGATCGACCCGTCCTATCGCGATTGACGCTTGGCGTGCGCCTGCCCGGTGCGATACGCGAGCGCTAACAATGCGATGGAGAGGATGATGGCGATGTGGCGCATGTTGATGGCGGGATCGACAATGGTGATCGCTGCGCCGGCGATGGCGCAGGAGGCGACGCCGCGGTTCGCGCACATCTTCGCCGATCATGCCGTGCTCCAGCGCGATCGGCCGATCGCGGTGTGGGGGCAGGGCGCGCCGAACGCGCCGGTCACCGTGCGGCTGGGCCAGCAGAGCGCTACCGCGACCGCCGATGCGCAAGGGCGCTGGCGCGCGACGCTGCCGGCGCAAGCCGCGGGTGGGCCGTACACGCTAACGGTCGATGGCGGGCAGACGCTGAGCGACATCATGGTCGGCGACGTCTTCCTATGCGGCGGGCAGTCGAACATGGAGTTCATGGTCAAGCAGTCGACCAACGCGTGGGGCGCATTGCAGACACCGGCCGACCCCGACCTACGCTATGCCACGATCCCCGACACCAGCCGCGCGCGGCCGCTTGCCGATCTGGAAGCACCCGCCAAATGGCAGCGCGTCGGTCCGGAGACGGTCGGCGACGCTTCGGCGGTCTGCTACTACATGGCCCGCTCGCTGCGGCAGAGCGAGAAGGTGCCGATCGGCTTCATCAATTCCGAATGGGGCGGTACGCGGATCGAAAGCTGGATCAGCCCGGCGTCGCTGGCGACGATCCCGCGGCTGAAGGATGGGATTGCGGCGGTTGACCTCTACGGGCGCGATCCGGCCAAGGCGCTGGCGCAGGACGGCGCGCGGCGCGAAGCGTGGTGGAAGGCGCATGATCCCACCAGCGCGCGACAGGCGGCGTTCCGGCGTCCCGGCTTCGACGATGCAAAATGGGCGACGATCCCGACCGCGGCATGGAAGGAAGCGGGCGTGCCCGCGCTGGCCGCATTCGAGGGCGTGATGTGGCTGCGCGGGACGATCGAGCTGACCGCCGAGCAGGTCGCGGCTGCGAAGACGCTGCAACTCGGGCCGATCGACCAGTATGAGGAGACGTGGGTCAACGGCCGCTATGTCGGCGGCGGCAGCGTCAACTGGGCGTGGCGGCATTACGATGCGCCAGCCGGGACCTGGAAGGTCGGACGCAACATCGTCGCGATGCGGGTGCTGGGTGGCGCGAACGGCGGCGGGCTGACCGGTGCCGCGCAGCGCGGGCTGGAACTGGCTGACGGGACGGTGGTGCCGTTCGCGGGACCGTGGCGCTATTTGCAGGGCCGCGCGCTGACCGGCGAGAAGATCGCCCCGGCGCCGTGGGACGTGCCCAATAGTCTCGCGACGCTCCACAACGGCATGATCGCGCCGTTCGCTGGCTACGGGCTGAAGCTGGCCGCCTGGTATCAGGGCGAGTCGAACGCGGGCGAGGCATCGACCTATCGCGAGTTGATGACGCTGTTGATGGCGGATTGGCGGCGGACGTTTGCAGCACCGGCCTTGCCGTTCTTCGTCGTCCAGCTGACCTCCTACGGCAAGCCGTCGACCGCGCCGCTGCAGTCGGGCTGGGCGGAACTGCGCGAGGCGCAGGCGCAGGCGGTCGCGCAGGATGCGCACGCCGGGCTGGCGGTGACGCTGGACGTCGGCGATCGCTTCGACATCCATCCCACGCAGAAGACCGTGGTCGGCGATCGGCTGGCGCGGTTGGCGCGCGTCATCGCCTACGGCCAGCCGGGGCTGCGCAGCGGGCCGGAAGTGGCGGGCGTGTCGCGCAGCGGCGGCGATCTGGTGGTGCGCTATCGCAACGTCACCGGCGGGCTGCATACCTATAGCGCGGGGCAGGCGATCGGGTTCGAGGCGTGCGCGGGCGATACATGCCGCTACGTCCCGGCGGAGGCGCGGGGCGACACGGTGGTGTTGCCGGGCGCGAACGCCGCTGCGGTGACGAAGGTGCGCTATGCGTGGAGCGACGCGCCGTTCACAAACCTGTTTGATGGCGCGGATTTGCCGGCCGCACCGTTCGAGCGGGTGGTGGAGTAGGGGGCAGCCGATGCTTCTGTTTTGACACGATCCGTTCGTGGTGAGGAGGGGCTGAGCCTGCCGAAGCCACGTCTCTAACCACCTGCCCTTCGAGACGCCGTTTCGACAAGCTCAACGGCTCCTCAGGACGAACGGCATTATTGTCACGTGCTGCGCCTGATCTGAAACGAAAATGGCCCCGGCATTGCTGCCGGGGCCATTCGCTTGCTGCACGCAAAGCGAAGCGAGATCAGTCGCGATCGTTGGTCAGGAAGGCCGGGGCGAAGGCGGGGGCGTCGCCCTCGTCCTTGCCGCCCTCGCCGCGTTCACGGCGTGGACCGCGGCCTTCGCGACGGGGACCGCCCCGGTCGCCACCACGATCGCCGCCGCGACCGCCACCGTCACGGCTGCCGCCGTCGCGACGCGGACCACGGTCACCGCCACGATCGCTGCGCTCCCGCGGCTCGCGCGCCGGGCGCGTGTCTTCCAGCTCGGCGCCGGTTTCCTGATCGACGACGCGCATCGACAGGCGCACCTTGCCGCGCGGATCGATCTCGAGGACCTTGACCTTGACTTCCTGGCCTTCGCTCAGGACGTCCGAGACCTTCTCGACGCGCTCGTTCTTGATCTCCGAGACGTGGACGAGACCGTCCTTGCCGCCCATGAAGTTCACGAACGCACCGAAATCGACGAGGTTGACGACCTTGCCGTTGTAGATCTTGCCGACTTCGGCTTCCTCGACGAGGCCCTTGATCCACTTGATCGCGGCTTCGATCTGCGCCGGATCCGACGAGCTGACCTTGATCACGCCCTCGTCGTCGATGTCGACCTTGGCGCCGGTCGTGGCGACGATCTCGCGGATCACCTTGCCGCCGGTGCCGATCACTTCGCGGATCTTCGACTTGTCGATGGTGAAGGTCTCGATGCGCGGTGCGTGGGCGGAGAGCTCGGCGCGGACTTCGCCCAGCGCCTTGTTCATCTCGCCCAGGATGTGCGCGCGACCGGCCTTCGCCTGGTTGAGCGCCGCCTCGAAGATCTCCTTGGTGATGCCGGCGATCTTGATGTCCATCTGCATCGTGGTGATGCCTTCGGACGTGCCCGCCACCTTGAAGTCCATGTCGCCCAGATGATCCTCGTCACCCAGGATGTCGGACAGGATCGCATAATCCTTGCCCTCCAGGATCAGGCCCATGGCGATGCCCGAAACGGGGCGCTTCAGCGGAACGCCCGCATCCATCAGCGACAGCGAGCCGCCGCAGACGGTGGCCATCGACGACGAGCCGTTCGACTCGGTGATGTCGCTGGTCACGCGGATGGTGTAGGGGAATTCCTCCTTCGACGGCAGCACGGGGTGCAGCGCACGCCATGCCAGCTTGCCATGGCCAATCTCGCGACGGCCCGGCGCGCCGAAGCGGCCCACTTCGCCGACCGAATAGGGCGGGAAGTTATAGTGCAGCATGAAGTGCTGGTACGACAGGCCGTTCAGACCGTCGATCATCTGCTCCGCATCGCGGGTGCCCAGCGTGGTGGTGGCGATCGTCTGCGTCTCGCCGCGCGTGAACAGCGCCGAGCCGTGCGCGCGCGGCAGGAAGTGGACTTCCGCCTCGATCGGACGAACGGTCTTGGTGTCGCGCCCGTCGATGCGGCGGCCGGTCTTCAGGATCGCGGTGCGAACGATCTCCGCCTCCAGCTTCTTCACCAGCTTCAGGCTGGCGAGATACGCCTGCGGATCGCTGTCCTTCAGGTCGGCCATGCCGTCGCGCGCCTTGGTGCGCGCGGCGTTGATCGCGGTCTGGCGCGCCTGCTTGTCGGTGAGCTTGTAGGCCGCCTCCAGATCCTTGCCGATCAGCTTCTTCAGCTTGGTCTTGACGGCGGCGCTATCGGCCTGGACCTTCAGCTCCCACGGCTCCTTCGCCGCCTGCTCGGCCAGATCGATGATCGCGTTGATGATGTCCTGCGACGCCTTGTGCGCGAACATCACCGCGCCCAGCATCACGTCCTCGGACAGCTCCTTGGCCTCCGACTCGACCATCATCACCGCGTCGTGAGTCGCGGCGACCATCAGGTCCAGCTCGCCCTCGACGACCTGCGCGTCGGACGGGTTGAGGATGTACTCGCCGTCCTGATAGCCGACGCGTGCCGCGCCGATCGGGCCCATGAACGGCACGCCCGACAGCGTCATCGCCGCCGAGGCCGCGATCATCGCCAACAGGTCGGGCTCGTTCTCACCGTCATACGACATCACCTGCGCGATGCAGTTGATCTCGTTGTAGAAGCCTTCGGGGAACAGCGGGCGGATCGGGCGATCGATCAGGCGGCTGACCAGCGTCTCACGCTCGGTCGCGCCACGCTCGCGCTTGAAGAAGCCGCCGGGGATGCGGCCGCTGGCGGAGAACTTCTCCTGATAGTGAACGGTGAGCGGGAAGAAGTCCTGCCCTTCCTTCACGGTCTTGGCGGCGGTCACGGCGCACAGCACCACCGTTTCGCCGAGCGTCGCGATCACCGCGCCGTCAGCCTGGCGGGCGACCTTGCCCGTCTCCAGGGTCAGCGTCTTGCCGCCCCACTGGATTTCCACCTTCTTGGTATCGAACATATGATTTCCTTCACTCCCCGCACCCGATGCGCGGGGGGCCTGCGTACGGGCCGATGGTGGCCCGGGAAGATATGGCCGTATTGCCGTCTCTTCCGTCCCGGCTCCAGCGGGCCGGGGAGGGAGTGCCGTCTGGCGCCCCTACATGCTGGACCCAGCTTACGCCGGGATGACAAAGAGAAATGACAAAAGGGGCGACCTTGCGGGCCGCCCCTTGATGTTACTTGCGGAGCCCGAGCTTCGCGATGAGCGCCAGATAACGATCACCGTCCTTCTTGCGGAGATAGTCGAGCAGCGAACGCCGCTTGTTGACCATCATCAGCAGGCCGCGGCGGGAGTGGTTGTCCTTGGCGTGGCCCTTGAAGTGCTCGGTCAGGTTCTTGATCCGCTCCGTCAGGATCGCGACCTGCACCTCGGGCGAACCGGTGTCGCCTTCGGCGCGGGCGTTGTCCTTGATGACTTCCTGACGACGTTCTGCGGTAATCGACATAAGTGTTCCTACGACATCTTCTATACGTTGAAGCCACGGACGACGCGAACGGAGCCCTGCTCCACCTCGACCAGTGCGACGGGCATTTCTCCCAGCATGGCAAAGGCCTGACCGTCGTCGGCGGCGATCCCGGCCAGCACACGCCCCTGACGGAGCGCCCCTGCCTGGTCGGGCGTGAGTGCGAGAGCCGGGATGTCGTCCAGCCCTGCGCTCAATGGCAGGAGAGAGTGTTCAAGGCTGCGCGCCTTAGCGAATTGGTCCAGTTTGTCCAGCGTAATCGCCTGATCAAGCGTGAACGGTCCCGCTTTGGTGCGACGCAGATAGGTGACATGCCCTACCGTGCCGAGCGCCAGCGCGATATCGCGCGCCAGGCTGCGGATGTACGTGCCCTTTGAGACATGCGCTGAGAACGTGGCGTCTTCGAGCGGGTCGTGGCCTGATGCGGCGGCCAGCGTCACGCTGTGGATTGTGACGTCGCGGCTGGCCAGCACCACCTGCTCGCCGGCGCGCGCGAGATCATAGGCGCGCTGCCCGTCGACCTTGAGCGCCGAATAGGCGGGCGGCACCTGTGCGATGGCGCCAGTGAAGCGGGGCAGCACCGCGGCGATATCCTGGGCGGTGGGGCGGGTGTCGCTGGTCGCGATCACCGTGCCCTCGGCATCGAGCGTATCGGTCTGTTCGCCGAAGCGGATCGTGAAAGCATAGACCTTGTCGCTGTCGAGCATCCGCCCGGCCAGCTTGGTCGCCTCCCCGATCGCGATCGGCAGCACGCCGGTCGCCAGCGGATCGAGCGTGCCGCCATGCCCGACCTTCGCCCTGGCATAGCCGCCGGTGCGCAGCGCGCGCTTCGCCGCCGAGACGCCCTGCGTCGAGCCGAGCCCGAGCGGCTTGTCGAGGATCAGCCATCCGTGCACCGTCACCCGCCGATCGCGTTCGCGAGCGCGAGATACCGTTCGGCGAGCGCCTGCGCGGGCGGCTGGACCAGCCGCTGCACGATGTTTGCGCCGGGAACCAGCGCGGGCAGGACCAGCAGCAACATGATCAGCAGCGGAAAGCCAAATCGCGCAAGCCGGTCCCAGCGCTGCGCCAGCCGCTCGGGCAGCAGCCCGGCGACGACGTGTCCGCCGTCGAACGGCGGCAGCGGGATCAGGTTGAAGATCGCAAGGAAGACGTTGATGAGGACGAAGTTGAGCAGGTTGGCGGCGACGAAAGCGGTGAGGCTGCCCGGCGCGACGCCGTAGATATCGCGCGTGAACAGGCCCAGCAGCACCGCGCCGACCAGCGCCAGCACGAGGTTCGATCCCGGCCCGGCGAGCGCGACCAGCATCATGTCACGGCGCGGATGCGGCAGGCGTTGCGAGTCGACCGGCACCGGCTTGGCCCAGCCGAACACCGGCGCCTTGGCGATCGCGAGCAGCAGCGGCAGCGCGACCGTGCCGATCGGGTCGACGTGGCGCAGCGGGTTGAGCGACAGCCGCCGCTGTTCCTCGGCGGTCGGATCGCCGAGCGCGCGCGCGGCGAGGCCATGTGCGACCTCGTGGAAGACGATCGCGATGACGAGCGGAATGATCCAGATCGCCGCCGACCAGATAATGCCGTTGGGGTTCATGCCCGCGCAGATAGGGCGGGGGCGGGGGGATGGCTAGGCATATGGGTGTCTGTAACCTTATTGATCGTCCGGAAGTGGAATGACTTTCCAAGACGATCCCATATTTCCCCTTTCGGCCATATGCCCGGGATCAACGGTCGGCAGCGACAGCAAATCCGTATGCCACGCAAGAACGTGCGCAGTATGGATGAAGCGGCAGTCGTCGCCAAAATCATGATCGTCGGCACCGCACATGAATTGCAGGTCGCCGTTGCTCTCATGAAGAAACAAGAGAACGGGCGCGCCTTCCATGACATGGATGCAGGTGAAGCACCCGCTATCCGCATCGAAGGTGTAGCCGGCCAGGCTTATCGTGGAGGTGTCCATGGCGTTCTTCTCGCACGACGGCCGCCGGACGGGCAATCGAACCAAGGGCATCATTCGTAATCGGTAAGTGCCTGCCTAAAATGCCGCCGACACAGCGCAACATAGCGATCGTTGCCGCCGATCTCGGTCTGTCGCCCTTCCGCAACCGGGCGGCCTTCGGCATCGACGCGCAGGTTCATCGTCGCCTTGCGCCCGCATGCGCACACCGACTTGATCTCGATCAGCGAGTCCGCCAGCGCCAGCAGCCGCGCCGATCCCTCGAACAGCGCCCCGCGGAAATCGGTGCGCAGCCCGTAGGCGAGCACCGGTATCCCGGCGCGATCCGTCAGCACTGCCAGTTGATCGACCTGCGCGGCGGTCAGGAACTGCGCCTCGTCGACCAGCACGCATGCCAGCGGCGTTTCGGCATGACGCGCGAGCGCGCGTGCGGCCAGATCGGTGGCCGGATCGAACATCGTCGCCGGCGCGGACAACCCGATCCGTGACGCGATCGTCCCGGCCGCGAAGCGATCGTCGACCGCGGCGGTGAACAGCATCGTCGCCATGCCCCGCTCGCGATAATTGAAATCGGCCTGGAGCAGGTTGGTCGATTTGCCGGCGTTCATGCTGGCATAGTAGAAATAGAGCTTGGCCATCAGGCGGGTTGCTCCACAGGCACCGGCGCGCGCGGTCCTGCGTGCTCGTGCGGGCCGCGTCCGAAGCTGCCCGCCACCCATCCGAGCCGGTCACGCACCGCCTTTGGCATGACCACCTGTCCCTTGGCGGAAAGGTTCGTATAGGCAGTCACGCCGGTAAAATCCGTCTTACCTCATTCGCCGTCAAGATCGCGCGCCACCTCGGGCTTGCGCAGCAGCGCGTCGATGTGGCTGCCCTCGTCGAAACTCTCGTCGGCGAGGAACTTGAGCCGCGCGGCATATTTCATCTTCACGCGCGTCGCGACCTCGCGTTGCAGATAGGCGGTGTTGGTGCGCAGCGCCTTCAGCACCGCTTCCTCGTCCTTGCCGAGCAGCGGCTTCACGAACACCGTCGCGTGGCGCAGATCGGGGGACATGCGTACTTCGGTGATACTGACCATATGGCTGGCCAGCGTCTCGTCGTGCACGTCGCCGCGCTGGAGCACTTCGGACAGGATGTGGCGGACCTGCTCGCCGACGCGCAACGTGCGGACGGATTTTTCTGGCTTGTCGGTCATGTCGAAAAACTCCCTCTCCCCTCCGGGGAGAGGAGCCGGTGTCTCACCGAGGAAAGCGCTCGTGGCAACCCCTCACCCAACCCTCTCCCCGCCGGGGAGAGGGCTATGACGTTGAGACTTACAGCGTGCGCTCGCGCAGTTCGACCTCAAAGGTTTCGAGGTAATCCCCCGCCTTGATGTCGACAAAGTTCTGCGTGAACGTCACGCCGCACTCCAGACCGGCGCGCACTTCGGGCACATCGTCCTTGAAGCGGCGCAGCGACGCGATCTCACCATTGTAGATGATGACGTCGTTGCGCGTGATGCGCGCCTTGAGCGCCTTGCGGATGACGCCTTCGGTGACCAACAGGCCGGCGGCCTTGCCGTGCTTGCCCGCCGAGAAGACCTCGCGGATTTCCGCACGGCCGACGACGGTCTCGAACGCTTCCGGCCCGAGCTCGCCCGCCATGCCGGCGCGGATCTCGTCGATCAGGTCGTAGATGACGTCGTAATATTTCAACGCCACCT
>NZ_CAXIAM010000039.1:0-32110 GCF_964021865.1 uncultured Sphingomonas sp. | reverse complement strand
ATTGCGGTGACAATGTCATCGTCATCAACGCGGACAAGGTGCGCTTCACCGGCAACAAGCTGACCGACAAGGTCTATTACAAGCACACCGGCTATGCCGGCGGCATCAAGGGCATCACGCCCGCCAAGGTGCTGGAGGGCAAGTTCCCTGAGCGCGTTCTGGAGAAGGCCGTCGAGCGCATGATCCCGCGCGGCCCGCTGGGCCGTCAGCAGATGCGTAACCTGCGGATCTTCGCGGGCGCCGAGCACCCGCACGAAGCGCAGAACCCGGAAGTCCTCGATATCGCGGCCATGAGCCGCAAGAACAAGGTGGGCGCATAATGTCCGACAACCGCCAGTCCCTTTCCGATCTGGGTGCGGCGCTCCAGCAGCAGCAGCAGGCCACCGACGGCGCGCCGGTCGAAACCTCGGCCGATGCGTATCTGGCCGGCGACGTGCAGGAGCCGGTGCAGCGCGCGCCGCTGCGTGCGCAGGAAATCGACAAGTACGGCCGCGCCTATGCGACCGGCCGTCGTAAGGATGCCGTCGCGCGCGTCTGGCTGAAGCCGGGCTCGGGCAAGATCACGATCAACGGTCGCGATCAGGAAGTCTATTTCGCGCGTCCGACGCTGCGTCTCGTCATCAACCAGGTGTTCGGCATCACCGAGCGCGAAGGTCAGTACGACGTGATCTGCACTGTCAAGGGCGGTGGTCTGTCGGGTCAGGCCGGTGCAGTGAAGCACGGCATCAGCCAGGCGATCACCCGCTACGAGCCGGCGCTGCGCGCGCCCGTCAAGGCGGCAGGCTTCCTGACGCGCGATCCGCGTGTCGTCGAGCGTAAGAAGTACGGCCGCGCCAAGGCACGTCGTAGCTTCCAGTTCTCGAAGCGCTAAGGTTCGCACCGGCCCGGATCGCGGAAGCGATCCGCGGCGAACCGACCGACGGTACGAAGGAGCGCTCCGGCAACGGGGCGCTCTTTTCGTACCGGTTGCCTTCGCACGATCATGACAAGGCGCCGTGGCGACGTCGACGGCGCAGCGCCATGCCGATGATCGCGAAGCCGCCAAGCAACGTCATCCATGTCGCGGGCTCGGGAACCGCCGCAGGATCAATGCCGGGGCTCAGTCTGACCCGGAAGTTCTTGAGATAATCGGGATCGACCGCCGCATAGGCCGGATCGATCGCAACGGATCCGGTGATCGCCGCATCGGTTTGAACGAAGCGGTTTGTGATCGGGCCGGGAAAGCCGAAGCAGCACGGACCATCCGGCGACGCCAGCGCGGAAGTGACGAGCAGGAAGGCGACGACATCGCCGACATGCACCACGCTGCCACCGACTGAGCCGGTCAGTCGCGTGCGCGGCGGGAAATAGGCGGTGTTGTCGAGAGACGCCGAATATGCCGGATCGTAAGGATTATCGAGGTTCGTGGCCGACGCATGCACCCGGTAGAAGCCGCCCGCGGTGGCGTAGCCGGTCATGGTATAGTTGAAGAACAGATAGAACGGCGCGGCATTCGCCGGCCCTTCGACGACCGCGAAAAAGGACAGGAACGAGCCCGCCTCGGCACCCGAATAGAGGTGCTTGCCGGACACCGGATCGGTGCCGAACGGGATACCTTCCGCATGGCTCACCATGCTCACATTGCCCCCGTCGAAGGCGATGCGGGTGCTGCTGCCGCTCGACGTATAGCTGCCGACGGTCGTGCTCGTGAACCGGCCATCGCCCAGCGGCGTGCCGATCAAGGTAGCTTCCGCGCTATAGGTCGGTACGTCGGTGGCGGATGCCGGAACGGTGACCAGCGCCGCGCCGGCGGCGAGCATCCAGCGAATCGTGCGACCATAATGCAGCGTCATGACCAGCTCCCAACGAATTTCCGTTTGGAACGAACGTCTTGATAGTGACGCTGCCAGCATAGCCGATCTGATCGCATGGGCAATGCCGCACGCCGATGGGGACCGAGTGGGGCGGTGTAGCCGGCATCGGTGGACGTCGACGCGGTATCGCCACCGCACGTTGGGCTCCCGCCCCTCGTCGGCCGGGCAGGAATCGCGCCCCGGCGCTCGTCCAAAGCAACCGGGTGGGTGGATCTTCTATACCTCTCCTAGGCCGACCCTTCGCCTGCCAGGAACGTGCGCAGCCGATCGGCCATGTCCTGCAGCGTCACCTGACCGATGTCGCCGTCCGCGCCATCGGACGTCCGCAGCAGGTCGGCGATCGCGAGCTGCATCTGCGTGACATGGTCGATCCGTTGCAGGCTGGCCATGTGGCGGCGCAGCGTGTCGCCGTCGCTCCCGAGATCGTATGCGAGATCGGCCAGCATGCTCGACGCGAGCACCAGCTCGGCGGCGAGTGCCTGCGCCAGCGGCCGCGGCACTCCGGCCGTCGCCGCGCGCCCCGTCGGCAGGGGCAGCCCCGCCGCGGCGCTCATTTCGAACACATCTTCATGACGCCCGCGACCAGCGCGTCGCTCGCGACCGGCTGCGAGACCATCCCGCGCGTCAGCGTGTAGCCGCCGCCGCTCTCGGCCGGGGCGAAGGCATAGCCGCCCGCCGCGTTCAGCGCGCGCAACCCGCCTGCGCCATCCTCGTTGCCGTCAAGCAGCAGCACGCCGACCGCGTTCGCCGCCGCCGCCTTCGCCGCGGAGGCGAACAGCAGCGAGATCGACGGACGTTCACCGGCGACCGGGTCCTTGGGGAGCAGGCGCAGCGTGCCGTTGGGCCAGCTGTCGATGACCAGGTGCGCGTCGCCGTGCGGCGCGAGATAGATCGTGCCCTGTTCCGGCTTCATGCCGTCGGCCGCGACCACCACCTTGGCGGCGCATTGCTCGGCGAGCTTTTCGACCATGCTCTCGACCATGCCCGGCCCCAGATGCTGGACGACCACGGTCGGCGGGCAATTGGCGGGGAAGCCGGAGAACAGGTCGAAGATCGACTTGGTGTTCGACGCGTCGCCGCCGACCAGCAGCAGGCGACCGTTCCAGTCGATCGGCGGGTGCTTGGCGGTCTTGGGCGCGCTCTTCGGCTTCAGGTCGGCTTTTTTGGCCGCCTTTAGTCGCTTGGCGAGCTTGGCGATGATCGCGTCGAGTTCGGCGGGCGCGGCGACGCGCGGCTTGGGGAAGCAGTCGATTGCGCCGAGCCGCAGCGCTTCGATCGATTCCGCCGCGCCGTCCTGCGTCCGGGTCGAGAACATGATGACCGGCATCGGCTTGGTGTCCATGATCTCGGCGAGATATTCGAGACCGCTCATCCCCGGCATCTCGACGTCGAGCGTCATGACGTCCGGGCGCTTGCTTTCCACCAGCCCGCGCGCCTCCGCGGCGCCATCGGCCATGCCGACCACTTCCACACCCGGGATCCGCTCAAGGGCCCCCGAGATCAGCGCGCGCATGGTCAGCGAATCGTCGACCACCAATACTTTCGTTCCAGCCATGACCCAGTCCTAAATTACGCGCGTTAACTATGTGTTGTCAGGCAGCGTCGGCCATTGCGGCGCGTTCCACAAGCCGTTCCAGTGCCAGTACCAGGATCAGCCGCTGGTCGATCGTTGCCAGGCCGTCGAGGAATTGTTGGGCGGCGGTGTCGCCCATGTCGGGGAGCGGCTGCATGTCCTCGGTCTGCACCGTGACGATGTCGTTGACCGCGTCGACGATAATGCCCTGCAATTGCTCGCCAATTCGCACGACGATGATGACGTGGCGCGCGGTAGGATCGGTCATGCCCCAGCCCAGCCGGTGACGCAGATCGAGCACCGGGAGCACCACCCCGCGCAAATTTACCACGCCACGAACGTGGCTGGGCACGTTCGGGAGCGGAGTGGCGGGCGACCAGGCGCGGATTTCGCGGATCGCCATGATGTCGACGCCCAGATACTGATCGCCGAGCTGGAAGGTGATGAGCTGACGGGACATAGGGTTCGTTCCTTGTGACATCAGTGCAGCACGCGCCGGATCGCGGCGGCGAGCTTTTCGGGGTGGAAGGGCTTGACGATCCAGCCGGTCGCGCCGGCCTGACGCGCGCGCTGCTTCTTCTCGTCGGAGCTTTCGGTGGTCAGCACCAGGATCGGCAGCGTGCGACGACCATCGGCGCGGACGTTTTCGATCAGCCCGAACCCGTCCATGCGCGGCATGTTGATGTCGGTGATGAGCAGGTCCGGCTCGTCCTCCTCGTCGAAGCTGGCGAGCGTCTCCAGCGCATGGACGCCATCCTCGGCCTCGACGACCTGATAGCCGAGGTCGGTCAGCGCGGCGCGCAGCAGCATTCGCATGCTGGGCGAGTCGTCCACGGTCATGATCGTCTTGGTCACGGGTACTGGCTCCTGGGCAGAATACGGGTCGTAAGGAGTGGGCGGGATCAGAAGAATTCGACGTCGCCGAGCGTGGCGGGCGGCGGCGGGGCGGGGCGGACCCGCACCACCGGCGCCGGGACCGACTGCTCGGTCACGACCCTGCAGCGCGCGAGGCCCAGCGCCGGGCGAAACTCGACCCGCCGCGCGCCACTGCCACCGACATCCTCGCCGACCAGCGCGATGCGCTCGTCGCGCAGGAAGCGACGGGCGAAGGCGATGTTGTCGCCGCCGATGTCGCGGAAACCGGTGCGCATCGTCGCGCCCCCGAAGATCCGCGCCTTGAACCGCGACCGCACCCCGCCCATCGCCAGCATCGCGTTGATGAGGACTTCCATCGCATAGACGCCGTAGCGCTGCATCGAGGCGGGATCGGAGGCATGTCCCTCCGCTAACAGATAGTGGTTAATACCTCCTACCTTGGCGACCGGATCGTAAAAACATGCAGCGATGCAGCTGCCGAGCACGGTGGTCAGCACGACGTCGGTTTCGTCGCTGACGCGCGTTTCCCCCTGCGCGACCGTGATGCGGCGCAGTCCGTCGCGAAGCGCGAGCCCCGTCATGCACGACACTCCTGGAGCAGGCGGGCGGCGATCCGGCGCAGCGGCATCTGCTGCACGACCGCGCCGATGCGGTGCGCGACCGCGGGCATCCCGTAGACGACGCTGGACGACTCGTCCTGCCCGATCGTCACCGAGCCGGACTGGCGCATCGCCAGCATCCCCTCGGCCCCGTCGGCGCCCATGCCAGTGAGGATCGCGCCGACCGCATCGGCACCGGCGATCCGCGCGACCGAGTGGAACAGCACGTCGACCGAAGGCTGATGCCCGCTCATCTTCGGGCCGGGCAGCAAGCGACAGTAGCGCCGCGTCGCCGGGCCGGCGATTTCAAGGTGTTGATCGCCGCCGGGCGCCAGATAGACCTTGCCGGGGCGCAGCACCGCGCCGGCGCGCGCTTCCTCGACGCTCGGCTTGCACAGCCGGTCGAGTCGCGCGGCGAAGCTGGCGGTGAAGCTGGGCGGCATGTGCTGCACGATGACGGTCGGCGGGCAATTGGCGGGGAAGCCGGACAGCAGCTCGATGAGCGCCTCGACGCCGCCGGTCGACGCGCCGACCGCGATCATCGACTGGTCGCGGGGCGTATAATCGGCCTGCGGTGCCGGTTCGGGCGTGCGCGGTGCCGCCGCGGCGCTGCGCCCGCGCGAACCGGAGGCGGCGCGGACCAGCGCGGGCAGGCGGATCGCCTCGTCCGGGCGGCGCAGCGCCAGCTTGTCGAAACATTCGAACGCGCCCAGTTCCAGCGCGGCAATGCTGGCGTCGGCGCCTTCCGAAGTCAGCGTCGAGAGCATGACCACGGGGGTCGGGCGCAACCGCATCAGCCGTTCGAGGAAGTCGAGGCCGTTCATCCCCGGCATTTCGATGTCGAGGGTGACGACGTCGGGATCGAGTTCCTTGATCCGCGCGCGCGCTTCCTCCGCGCTGGACGCGGTGCCAACGACCTGGATCTGCGGATCGCTGGCGAGCGTGCGCTGGATCAGTGCCTGCATGGTCAGCGAATCATCGACGACGAGGGTACGGACGCTCATGCGCGCACCTTCAGATAGGCGGTGCGCCCCACGCAGTCGAAGCGTGCCGCAACATCGGGCGACAATCGCTCCGAATGGCCGATGTACAGCATCCCCCCGGTCTCCAGATGATCGGCCAGCCGTGATTGCAGCTTGGCCTTTGTGGGTTCGTCGAAATAGATCATGACGTTGCGACAGCAGATCGCGTCGAAACGCCCTTTCATCGGCCACGGACCGAGCAGATTGAGCGGCCGGAACGAGATCGCCTCGCGCAGCGCCGGATCGACCGTGAGTCGATTGTCGACCCAGGTCGCGCGCAGCTTGGCGGGCACGGTGCGCAGCGTGTCCGCCGAATAGCGGCCGGCACGCGCGGTATCGAGGACGCTGGGCGACACGTCGGTGGCGAGCATCCGCAGATCGCCCTTGAGCAGCCGTTGCGCCGCCGACCGGTCATGGCCGAGCGCCGCCATCAGCCATGTATACGGCTCCTCGCCGCTGGAGCAGGCCGCCGACCACAGCCGGACGCGTCCGCCGCTCACCAGCCGCTGCGACAGCGTGGGCCACATCCGTTCGACGAAATCCTCGAAATGATGCGCCTCGCGGAAGAAGCTGGTGTGGTTGGTGGTGAGCGCATCCAGCATCCGGTTGCGCTCTTCCTCGTCCTGCTCGATCACCCGCAGATAAGACGACACGCTGGTCAACCCGCACGCGCGCACGCGCGGCGCGACGCGGCCGTAGACCAGCTGCGACTTGCCGTCCGGCAACAGGATGCCGAGCGTGTCGTAGACGATCTTGGCGATCGCCTGATGGTCAGCGGGCGCGAAGTCGAACTCGCGTTTGGCCGACGGGATGGCGAGCGCCGCGCTCACGCGGCGTGCGCCAGCTGGCTGCGCCGCGACCGTTGCGACGTGAGCGCATCGACGTCGATGATGAGCGCGACGCGCCCGTCGCCGAGGATCGTCGCACCGGCCAGGCCGTCGATCGCCTGATAATTGGCCTCGAGGCTCTTCACGACCACCTGACGCTGATCCTGGATCGAGTCGACCAAGAGCGCGGCCTGACCCTGATCGCCTTCGACGACGATCAGCACAGCCTTTTCCGGGTCGCGTTCGCCGCTGCCGATGCCGAGCTGTTCGGCGACCGGGTAGATCGGCACGTAGGAGCCGCGGACGTCGAGGACCGAGCCGTTGATGCCGATCGCGGTGACCGAGCGATCCGACGGCCGCAGGCTTTCGACGATATGGCTGAGCGGGATCACGAACGTCTGGTCGCCGACCGTGACGATCATTCCGTCGACCACCGCGAGCGTCAACGGCAGGCTGAGCGAGAAGCTGGAGCCTGACCCGAATTTCGAATGGATGCCGATGCGGCCGCCGAGCGCCTGGACGTTCTTGCGCACCACATCCATGCCGACGCCGCGCCCCGAGATGTTCGAGACGGTCGCCGCGGTCGAAAAGCCCGGCGCGAAGATCAGATTGTCGACTTCCTCGTCGCTGAGCACCGCGTCGGGCAGGATGATCCCGCGTTCGACCGCCTTGGCGCGGACGCGTGCACGGTCAATCCCGCGCCCGTCGTCGGCGACGGTGATGACGATCCGACCCGAATGATGCGCGGCCGAGAGCGTGACGACGCCGGTTTCGGGCTTGCCCGCCTTGATCCGCTCCTCGGTGGTTTCCAGCCCGTGATCGACCGCATTGCGGATCAGGTGGGTCAGCGGCTCGCCGATCCGCTCGACGACGGTCTTGTCGACCTCGGTCATCTCGCCTTCGATGTCGAGGCGGACGCGCTTGCCGGTTTCGCCTTCCAGCTCGCGGATGATGCGCGGCACGCGGCTGAAGACGGTCTTCATCGGCTGCGCGCGGATCGCCATCGTCGATTCCTGCAACTCGCGCGTCAGGTGATCGAGATCGGTCAGCTCGGAGATGCCGGCCATGTCGTTCTCGCTCAGCCGCTGCGCGAGCATCGCCTGGGTGATGACCAACTCGCCGACGAGGTTCACGAGACGATCGAGCTTGTCGAGATCGACGCGGATCGTCTGCGCGACCGGCGTCGGCGGCGGGGCAGGGGCGGCGGCGACCGGGCGCGGCGAGGCAGCCGGGGCGGCGAGGGTCGCAGCAACCGGTGCCGGAACGGGAGCGGGAGCCGGCGCCGGGGCAGGCGTGACGGCTGCCGGTGCCGGGGCGACGGGCTGCGGCACCGCGGCGACTGGGACGGGTGCGGGTGCCGGCTCGGGCGCGGCGGCGACGACGATGGTCGGCGGCGACGCCGGCGGCAGCGCCGCGACTCGCTCCAGCGTCAGCGCGCAGCCATCGGTGAATTCGAACACCGCACGGATGTCGTCCTCCTCGACCGCGGCCGGCACCGAGATGCGCCACGCCAGATACGACAGCTCGGGATCGAGCGTCGCGAGCGGCGGCAGCGAGTCGGCATCGCACGACAGGACCTGCGCGCCCATCCGCTGCAACTCGCGGAGCAGCAGCAGCGGCTCGCCGCCGTTGTCGAGCGCGTTGGCCGGCGGACGGAAGGTGAGCAGCCAACCCGGGGTAACCGCGTCCGCGGTCAGAAGATAGTCGTCGTCTGCCGGACCGGCCGCGCCGCCGACATCGTCGAGCATCGCCATCAGGTCGTCGAAATCGTCGCTGATGCCGGCCGGCGCCTGTTCGGCGAACGCGGCCGGTGCCTCGGTGACCGGATCGGCCGCGCCGGGCGCTTCCCCGCTCGACGCCGCGATCAGGCGAGCGAGCATCGCGGCATCGTCGGGCGCATCGCCGCCGTCGCGCGCCGCGGCAACATGATCGGCCAGCATGTCGAATGCGGCGACGATCAGGTCGACCAGCGCCGGAGTCAGCGCCAGCGTCTCGCTGCGCAGCAGATCGAGCAGCGGCTCATATTGATGGGTATAGGCCTGCAGCCGTTCGTGCCCGAACGCGCCCGCGCCGCCCTTGATCGAGTGGACCGCACGGAAGATGCCGTTGATCGTCTCACCGTCATATTGCTGATCGCGAAGCGCGGCGAAGGCGCTTTCCATGCCGGCCAGGCCCTCTTCGCATTCCTGGAAGAAGATCTGCTGGATTGCATCGAGGTCCAAGGTCGGGCTCCTGCGCGAAAAAAGGTAGTGAGGTCAGGCGGCGGTGAGGACGTCGATCGCGGCGAGTTCGCCGGCCTCGACCATCGCGACACTGGGGAAGGAGACCTGCCATGGCAGGCCGCGTGCCACCGCGGCGGCGCGCCCGGCGGCCAGCACCTGCAGACACGCCTGACCGATCTGGTCCACCCCGGCGGCGTCGATCGCGACCGGCTCTGCGGCGTCGACCAGCTTCTGCAACGACAGGCGCAGCGGCGCCGCCGCGGCGGTATCCAATCGGGGGCTGAGGACGATCGACATCGCGGTCTTTCCTGTCAGATGACGGTGGGGACGAGCGGGCCGAAGCGATGTGACATCATGATCGTCCCCTCCTTCCCAAAGATGGTCGACCCCCGCGCTTCATCCGCCGACGGGGGACGGGTCAGGAGCCGATGTGCCCGATCTGTCCTAAAATGACGTTAAACCTGCTGAGCGACGGCAAAGCATCTTTCGGGGCCGGTGCGGTTAATCCGATCACAACCAATGCCTTGCATGGATGACCGCGAACGGCGCCGGTGCCGGCGGGGAAGTGCATTGTTGCAGGCGTTAAGGACGGTCATGCCGGAGAGTGAATCGGGGGAATTGCTGCGACAGTCGGCGGTGATGCGCGCAATCGGTTCTCCGTTCGTGGCCGAGATCCTGGCGGCCGCCGACCGGCAGCTCCCTCATGCGCCGCGCACCCGCGCGATGCTGGCCGACTGGCCGGGTGATCCGGCCGCAGCGGCGGTGGCGATGCGGCTGAACGCGGCGCTGCACGCGCTGGCGCGTCGCGATACGCCGGCGGTGTTGGGTGCGCTCTATCGCGGTGAGCATGGCGACGTCGACGGGGCGGTGCGCGCCGCCTTCGTCGCGCACGATGCGTTCATCGCGGAGTGGATGCGCGATACGCCGCAGACCAACGAGGTCGGACGTGCCGGCGCGATCCTGGCGGCGCTGATGGAGGTGGTTTCGCGTGCCGACCTGCCGGTCGAGCTGATCGAGCTGGGATCGAGTGCGGGACTCAACCTGAACCTCGCGCGCTATCGCTATGATCTGGGGGGTGTCCTGACCGGGCCTGCCGACTCGGCGGTGCTTGTCGCGCCCGAATGGCGGGGCGCGCCCGCGCCGGATCGACCGGTCGACATCGTCGCGGCAGAGGGAGTCGATCTCCACCCGCTCGACCCGAACGACGCTGCGACGTGCGAGCGGTTGATGGCCTATGTCTTCGCCGATCAGCCCGCGCGGGCCGCGCGGCTGGCGGCGGCGCTGGCGGTCGCGCGGCAACACCCGCCGCGCATCACCCGCGCCGATGCGACGGCGTGGCTGGCGGAACGGCTGGGCACAGCGCAGCCCGCCGGGCGGTGGCGCGTGATCTTCCATTCGATGATGGCGCAATATGTCGGGGCGGCCGAGCGGCAGGCGCTGGAGCGCAGCATCGCGGCGGCCGGGGCGCGCGCCGACGAACGGCGGCCGCTGGCGCGGATCGCGTTCGAGTGGAACGCGGGGCGCACCGCGGTCGAACTGCGGCGCACCTGCTGGCCGGACGGCGGCACGCGCGTGCTCGCCCTCTGTCACCCCTATGGCGCGTGGATCGAGTGGCTGGGGTAAAAGTCCGGCCTTTATCCACGTTTAACTAATCGGCGCTACGCGTCGGACGACCAACAGGCCCGTGCGGCAGAAAGACCAGAGATGTTCAAGACCCTGAGCATACCGAGGAAGCTGGGTTTCTCATTCCTCGTCATCAATGCCTCGGCGGCGATCATGATGGTCGTCTTCTTCGCGAACATCTGGATGATTCGCTCGGCGACGGTGAACAGCAACCACAGCCAGGACGTCTATGCCAAGGCGCTGACGCTGGAGACGTCGATCCTGCGCGAGAACAGCCAGCTGCGCGGCTATCTGGTCACCGCCGATCCGACCTATCTGAAGTCGTACAACGAAGCGCGCGACGAATATGATCAGACGACCCTCGCGCTCGAGAAGCTGCTGATCGATCCGGCGCGCCGGGCGCTCGTCCTCACCTCGCGCGCGGAAGCCGCGAAGTGGCGGGAGGCGTGGAGCAATCGGCTGGTCGCGATGGTAAAGGCCGGGCAGCGCGAGGCCGCCGAACAGGCGGTGCGCGACGCCGGCAAGAAGGTGCTGACCAGCGCGATCGTGCTGCCGCTGCGCGATCTGCGCGATCAGGAAACCGCCGCGATCGAGGAGAATGCCGCGAGCCAGGCGCACGCGCTGACCACCGCGACGATCGCGCTGGTGCTGGGCGGCATCGCGCTGATCGGCATCGCGGTCCTGTTGCAGACGGCGCTGAGCCGCAGCATCGCGCGACCGATCAGCGCGCTGACCCGGCGCATGGCCGATCTGGCGGCGGGCAAGAGCGCGATCGACGTGCCCGACACGGCCCGCGCCGACGAGTTGGGCGACATGGCGCGCGCGGTGCTGGTGTTCCGTGATGCCGCACAGGCCAAGCTGACCGCCGATCAGGAGCGCGAGCTGGCAATGCGCGAGATCGGCGACGGGCTGCACCGGCTGTCCGAGGCCGACCTGACGGTGCGGCTGAACGCGCTGCCGGGTTCGTATGCGGTGCTGTCGAAGGATTTCAACGGCGCGGTCGGCAAGCTGTCCGACCTGACCTGCAACGTGCGGCGCAGCGTCGAGACGATCAAGCAGAACGCCGACGAGATCAGCCAGTCGGCGCGCGACCTGTCGGCGCGCAGCGAACAGCAGGCGTCGTCCTTGCGCGAAACCGCCGCAGCGATGGACGAGATCACGGGCACCGTGCGCGAGGGCGCGTCGAACGCCGCCGACGCGAACAAGGCGATGGCCGACGCGCGCAATGCCGCGCAATTGGGGGGCGAGGTGGTCCGCAAGTCGGTGGAGGCGATGAACGGCATCGAGAAGGCCAGCCGCGAGATCGCCGACATCATCAGCGTGATCGACGGCATCGCGTTCCAGACCAACCTGCTGGCGCTGAACGCCGGCGTCGAGGCGGCGCGCGCGGGCGAGGCGGGCAAGGGCTTCGCGGTGGTCGCCAACGAGGTGCGCGCGCTGGCGCAGCGCTCGGCCGACGCGGCGTCGGACGTCAAGACGCGCATCCTTTCCGCGATCCACCACGTCAAGTCGGGGGTCGAACTGGTCGACGAGACCGGGCAGGCGCTGGAGCGAATCATCGAGCGTGTCGGCAGCGTGAGCGTCATCATGGACACGATCGCGCGCGCGTCGGACCATCAGGCGCAGAGCCTGGGTCAGGTGAATATCGCGATCAACGAAATGGATGGCGTGACCCAGCAGAATGCCGCGATGGTCGAGGAATCGACCGCCGCCGCGAGCCTGCTGGCACGCGAGTCCGAGCAGCTTGCGGGTGCGGTCGCGACCTTCACGGTCGACGAGCCGGCCGCGCGTCCGGTGACTTTGGCGGCGAGTGCTGCGCCGCGCGCGCGCCACATCACCGCGCCGGCCCGCGCGCCGCGCGCCGTCCCCCGCGCGGTTGGCAACACCGCGCTGGCGACGAGCGAGGACGACTGGTCGTCGTTCTGAGCCGCCCGAGAGAAGCGTGGGCCGTAACGCCCCCTTTTCGTCATCGCGAGCGTAGCGAAAGCAATCCGGAGCCGGATCAGGACGCCCTGGATTGCTTCGCTACGCGCGCAATGACGGATCAGCTTCGGGGCTAAGATTTAGCCTGTGAACGCGCCGATCTCGGCCACCGTCATGTTGCCCGCCGGGATCGCGGGTGCATCGAAGCGCAGCCGGAGATAGCGCGCCTGCCGCACCGAAAAGGGCACGCGCTGCGTGGCGAGGGCATAAGCGATGTTGCCGAACTCTCCCGTAGCCGCTGGTGACCAATCCTTTCCATCCGCGCTCGTCTCGGCGACATAGCCGCGGGGTGGCGCGGTATCCTTCGCGACGGTGCGCGACGGCGTCAGGCTGAAGCCGGCGAGCGGCAGCACGCGGCCGAGATCGACCGTGACGCTGGCGGGATTGGCCGCGGTCGGTGCCGGCACCGTCCAGCGCGTCTGCGCGTCGCCGTCGATCAGCTTTTCCGCACCCGGCCCGCTGGCGGTGACGATCGACCAGCCGCGCTGCGGAATGATCGTCGGATCGGATACCCTGGGTGGTGCGACCGGCACCGGCTGCACTTGCCGGAACAGCGAAATCTCGCTGATCGCGGGGCAGGCGGGCGCATCGAGGATGCGCAGCCGTAGCCGGCGTGCCGACGACGGTTGCGGCAGGCGCACGATGCGCTGCGCGCTGATACACTCATGCTCGGCGACGGTGCGCCACTGCCCGGCTTCCTCGAGGTCGATCGCGAACTTCGTCACGCGCACGCCGAGCGGGAGATATTCGCGCAGGCGGATCACGTCGAACGTCCGGTTCGGCGGGAGATCGAGCGTCAGCGTCGGCGTGGTGTCGCCATCGGGGGTCGACCAATAGGTGTCGCGGCGTCCGTCGAGCACGCGTGACGCGGCGAAGGCGCGTCCGCGCTCGGCGCTGGCGTGCGCGACCGCGCCCTGCGCCAGATCCCGCGCATAGGTCTGCGCCTGCGCCGCGCCGAAGCTCTTGAGCACCGCAACGTCGTGATCGGCGATGCGGCCGCGGCGGTCGGGGGGAATGTTGAGGTGCATGTTGGTGCCGCGCCCGACCGACTCGTCGAAGTAGCGCAGCAGACGGGCCGGGCTCTTCACCTTGGCATCCTCGTCGGCGTGGTAGAACCAGCCGGGGCGGATCGAGGTGTTGGTTTCGGCAGGCCACCACAAGGGTGCGCCGCGCACACCCGAGTTACCCTCCGCCTGAACATAGGGATGCGCGGGCATCGTCGGCCAGCACGGATCGCCGGCGACGCCATCCTCATTGCCGACCCAGCGAATGTCCGCGCCATAGGGGTCGAAGGTACAGGCCATCGGCTGATGCTGGTGCACCAGCGCGATGATCGACGGCCAGTTATAGTATTTCGGCGCGTCGATCTTCCGCGTCTCGCGCGCGCCGCCGTAATAGCCGTCACCGCCGTTCGCGCCGTCGAACCAAAATTCGAACAGTTCGCCATAGCGCGTGCAGAGTTCGACCACCTGCTTGCGATAATAATCGATATACGCGGCGCGACCGTATTCGGTGTGGTTGCGGTCCCAAGGCGACAGATACAGGCCGAAGGCGAGCCCGGCGCGGCGCGTCGCCTTCTCCATTTCGCCGACGATATCGCCCTTGCCGCCCTTGTAGGGGCTGTTGCGGATGCAATGTTCGGTCAGCAGCGTCGGCCACAGGCAGAAGCCGTCGTGATGCTTGGCGGTGAGAATGATCCCGCGCATCCCGCCTGCCTTGGCCGCCGCGACGATCTGGTCGGCGTCGAAGTCGGTCGGGTTGAAGAGCTTTGGGCTCTCGTCGCCATAGCCCCATTCGCGATCGGTGAAGGTGTTGATCGAGAAATGGATGAAGGCATATTGCTCGCGCATGTGCCACGCGGCCTGCCGTTTAGAGGGTGTCGCGCCCCACGGTTTCGGTGCGGCGCTGCCCTGCGCCAACGCGGGGAGCGCGGTGGTGGCGGCACCGGCGGCGAGCAGCGCGCGGCGGGTGAGATCGGTCATTCGGGGCTCCTGACAGGGGCGCTAACGGCAGTCGTCACCCCGGCAGCGGCCGGAGTCCAGTGGCGAGCGGGGCGCGAGTTGCGGTCGGGTTTGCCGACCCGGTCTGCTCTCGCAGGGCGCGTATCACCCGCTCCGTTCGTGCTGAGCTTGTCGAAGCACGGGGTCTGTCGCACGTCCTTCGACAAGCTCAGCACGAACGGTGGGTTATGATCGAACGGGCGGCGAGAATGCGGCATCATGCTGGCGTCCGCCCGAACGACGGCGGTCGATCTGCCAAGTCGCGCCCGAACGCCGGGTTCGGCGTCGCGCTCATCGTGAACCGCAATGTACCGCCCTTCACCAGATCGGCGTGCGCGATCCAGCTTTTCGTCCACGGACGCCCGTTCCACGTCACCGCGGTCACGTAAGGCGTCGCGGCGGTATTGCCGGGGGCCTCGACCACCAGCCGCTTGCCGCCGGGGAGCGCCAGCGTCGCACGCTCGAACAGCGGCGAGCCGAACACATAAACCGCCTCGACCGGATCGACCGGGTAGAAGCCGAGCGACGACATCACGAACCACGCGCTCATCTGCCCGCAATCGTCGTTGCCGATCACGCCGTTCGGATCGTTCTTGTACATCTCGGTAAGCAGGCGGCGCACCATCCGCTGCGTCTTCCACGGCGCGCCGACGAAGGCATAGAGATAGGCGACATGCTGATCGGGCTCGTTGCCGTGCGCATATTGCCCGACCAGCCCGCTGATGTCGGGCGGCGCGTTCTTGGGCAGCGTCGACGGCGCGGTGAACAATGCGTCGAGCTTGGCCTCGAACTTTGCGTCGCCGCCCATGTGCGCAATCAGGCCGTAAACGTCGTGCTGGTTGAGGAACGTCGCCTGCCAGCCATTCGCCTCGGTATAGTCGCGCCACCACGGCTTGGGCATATGGCCGAGTTGGATCGGGTCATAATCCTTCCACCACGAACCGTCCGCGAAGCGCGGGCGCGCGAAGCCGATCGAGGCGTCGATGACGTTGCGCCAGTTGCCCGAGCGCTTAAGCAGCCGCGCTGCCTCGGCCTCCACACCCGCGACGCGCGCGATCTTCGACGACGCCCAATCGTCATAGGCATATTCCTGCGTGCGGCTGACGCTTTCGAACCATTTGTCGGCCGGAACATAGCCTTTGGCGTCGTACAGGTCGCGGCCCTTGCTGTTATCGAGATCGGGCGCGCTGAAGTCGAACGAGCGTTTGGCGATCGCGGGCCAGGCGGCGGCATAGTCGGCGGGGATGCCCTTGGCGTGCGCTTCGGCGAGCACCGACACGCCGTGCCAGCCCATCATCGTGCCGGTTTCGACGCCCTGCAACGGCCAGACCGGCGGGCCATAGGGGCTCTGCTGCGTTTGGCGGATCAGATCGTCGACCAGCGACTTAACGCGATCGGGCGCGACGAGCGTCAGCAGCGGGTGAAGCGCGCGGTACGTGTCCCACAGCGAGTAGGTCGAATAGGCGCGCTGCCCGGCGGGCACGGTATGCACCTGCCGGTCGAGCCCGACATAGCGGCCGTCGACGTCGGAGAAGAGCGTCGGCGCGACCATCGTGTGATAGAAAGCGCTCGCCATGATCGTGCGCTGGTCGGCGGTGCCGCCCTCGACAGTGATCGCGCCCAGCGCTTCGGCCCAGCGGCGCGCGGCGGCGCGGCGGACGGTGTCGAAGTCCACGCGTGCGGCTTCCGCAGCGAGGTTCGCGCGCGCGCCCGCGACATCGACCGCGGAAATGCCGCAGCGGATCACGATCGGTGCCGCGCCGGCATCGTCGTAGAACAGCACCGCCTTGACGCGCTTGCCCGCGACATTGGTCGCACCCTTCGGCTGCTCGGCGTCATCGTCGCCGTAGAAGGCAACGCGGTCGGGTTTGCGCGAGAGCTGCATCGCGAAATGGATGCGGCGGCCCTTCGCCCAGCGGTGGACGCGGCGGCTGCCGGTCAGCGTGCCGTCGGCGTCGAGCGCGAGGCTGCCGTCGTCGATCAGCGGCGGATTGTCCCACTTGTCGAGGACCATATGCGCCATGTCGATCAGGATGTGACCGGCGCCCTTGGGGAAGGTGTAGCGGTGCCAGCCGGTGCGCTCGGTCACGGTCAGTTCGGCGCGGACGCCGCTTTCCAGCGCGACGCGGTAATAGCCGGGTTCGGCCTGTTCGTCCGAATAACGCTGGCGATAGCCCTGGTCGGGCGCGTCGATCGGGCCGGGCTGGAGCTGCACCGGGCCGCGCGTCGGCACGACCAGCACGTCGAGCATGTCGCCGATCCCGGTGCCCGACAGGTGCGTATGGCTGAACCCCATGATCGAGCCGTCGCCGTGGTGGTAGCCGGAACAGGTATCCCAGCGCGCGACATCGGTGTCGGGCGACAGCTGCACCATCCCGAACGGCAGCGTCGCGCCGGGATAGGTGTGGCCGTCGCCGCCGGTGCCGACGAACAGGTTCGGCGCCGGCCGAGCCGGGGCGGCGGCGAAGGCGGGCAGGGGCGTGACCGCGACGGTGGCGGTGGTCGCGAGCAAGGCGCGGCGGGTGAGCATTACAGGGCTTCCTTGAGGATCGCGGGGTTCGTGCGCGCGACGCGCACGATCAGTTCGCCGAACAGGCCGTTGGCCCAGGCGAACCAGTGGCGCGTCCATTTCGCCGGGTCATTCATGTCGAATGTTTCGTGCATGAAGCCGGTGCCGGCATCGGTGTCGCGCAGCGTCTTCAGGCAGGCGCGGATCGTAGCCGGGTCGCGGGTGGAAAGCGCGCGGACGATCAGCGACATCGGCCAGATCTGCCCCAGCCCGACGTGCGGGCCGCCGATGCCCTCTCCCGCCGAACCGCGGAAGAAATAGGGGTTGGCGTCGCTCCACGCCGCCGCCTCGGTGCGCCGCCAGAGCGCGTCGTCGGGCGCGACGCAGCCGAGATAGCCGAGGCCCGAGAGCGAGGGCACGTTGGCGTCGTCCATGAACAGCGCGTTGCCGAAGCCGTCGACCTCATAGGCCCAGACCTCGCGCCCGTCGCGCAGCCGCATCGTGCCATATTGCTTTAGCGCCGCCTCCACCTCGGCGGCGAGCGCGGTGGCGTCGGTGGCGAGCGCGGTGTCGTGCGCGGCCTCGGCGGCGACGACCGCCAGTTCGCGCAGCGCGGTGACCGCGAACAGGTTCGACGGGATCAGGAACGGATATTGGCAGGCGTCGTCGGACGGGCGGAAGCCCGAGACGATCAGCCCGACCGGGCGCATCGGATTGCCCCAGCCCTCCAGCGGCATCGTCTCGGTATTGCGGTTCGAGGTGCGCAGGAAGCTGTAGGGCCCGCGTCCGTCCTTGCGCTGCTGCTCGCGGAAGGTGCGGACGCTCGCGCGCGCCGCCGCGGCCCATGTCGCATCGAACGGACGCGGGTCGCGCGTCGCCTGCCAGTAACCGTGCGCGAGCCGCATCGGATAGCAGAGCGAGTCGATCTCCCACTTCCGCTCGGCGACGCCCGGTTTCATTTCAGTCTGGTCCTTGAGTGACCAGGAGAGATCGGTCTTTGCCGCAGGGTCCTGCATGAAGGCATTGGCATAGGGGTCGATCAGGATCGAGCGCGCCTGTCGCGCGATCAGTCCGCGAAGCAGCTCGCCGAGCCTCGGATCGTCCTTGACCAGATGCAGGTAGGGGGTGACCTGCGCCGAACTGTCGCGCAGCCATAGCGCGTTGATGTCGCCGGTGATGACGAATGCGTCGGGCTGACCGTCGACACTGCCCATCTTCACGGTGGTGTCGAGCGTGTTCGGGTAGCAATTGCCGAACATCCAGCGCAGCTTCGGGTCGGCGATCTGTTTCGAGACCCGCGCCAGCTCGCGCTCGACCGCGGGCGAGGTGAAGCGGCGGTCGGCGAGCGCCGGGCGCTTGCTGGCGAAGTCCGACGTCGCGCCAAAGGCGGGCGACGCGGCGAGCGCGGCGCTGCCGGCGAGGAAGTGGCGGCGGGTGGGGGTCATGCGGGGATTTCCGACTGGTTGGACATGCCGCCGTCTCCACCCACTCCCGTCACCCCGGCGAAGGCCGGGGTCCAGCTACGGAGCGCTGATGATGACGTGCGGCGCTTCATTACAATGGCCTTCCCCACTGGACCCCGGCCTTCGCCGGGGTGACGGGGAAGGGGCGAGGTGAAGGGGAAGATCACTTCGGCAGCTCCACGTCCTGTCCGGTGACCGCGAAGTCGGTCCACGCGCCGGCGGCACTCCCCGGCTGGCCACCGCCGACCCACAGGCGGTACGCGCCCGGGACAATGTGCCGCCGCCCGTCGCGCTCGACCACGCTCATCATCCGCGGGTCAATCGTGAAGCGCGCGGTCGCGCTCTTGCCGGCGCGCAGCGGCACCCGCTGGAAGCCGACCAGTTGCCGTTGCAGCACCGGTGCGGTGAAGCCGCCGCCCGCCACCGCCGGCGGGACCAGATACGCCTGCACGACCTCTTCGCCGTCGCGCCGTCCGCTGTTGGTGACGCGCGCGGTGACGGTCAGCGGCTGACCGCTGGCGATGCTGGCCGCACCGGTCACCCGGTCGTAGGCATAGGACGTGTACGACAGGCCGTGGCCGAACCCCCACAAGGGCGTGCCGGTGAAATAGCGGTAGGTGCGCTCCTTCATCCCGTAATCGACGAACGCGGGCAGGTCGGTGGTCGCCTTGTAGAAGGTGACCGGCAGCCGCCCCGAAGGGTTGGCCGCACCCGTCAGCACGTCGGCGAGCGCGGTGCCGCCAGCCTCGCCGGGATACCAGAGCGCGAGCACCGCATCGGCCAGCTTCGGGTCGACCGCCACCGCGCTGCCGCTCGCCAGCACCAGCACGATCGGCTTGCCCGCCGCCTTGAGCGCGGCCAGCAGGCGTTGCTGCGCGAACGGCAAGGCGATGTCGCTGCGGTCGCCGCCAATGAAGCCGGGCACCTGCACCTGCAACGCCTCACCCTCCAGATCGGGGGAGAGGCCGCCGACCATCACGACGACGTCCGACGCCTGCGCCGCCTTGACCGCCTCGGCTACCAGCGGCTCCTCGGGCGGGAGCCAGAGCAGGCGGAAGGTCTCGTCCGGGCTGCTGTGGTTGAGCGTCAGGTCGAACGGCTGCGGCCGGCCGTCGCTGTCCCATGCGATCTCGACGCGGCCCTTGGCGATCGCACCCTGATGAAGCACGCGCCCGCCGACCGACAGCGTCGCCGTATCGTGGGTCTTGCAATCCTTCCAGCATTGCGCCTGATCGAGCACCAGCCGGTACGCACCCGGCCCTGGCGGGGTCAGCGTGCCGGTCCAATGCGCGACATAGCCCTGAACCGGCAGCCCGGGGGCGGGCGGCACGCGCGTCAGGTCGAGGTCGATGTGGCGCTCGGCACGCTTCAGCACCTCGCGTCCCTCGACGCTGTAGCTGGCGGTTAGGTCCGTGAGCGCGGTTTCCGGGAGCACCACCGGCGCGCCGTCGGCGAGCACCGCGCCCTGCGCATAGGCGACGTTCGCGAACCGCTGCCGCAGGCCCGCCAGCGGCGTGACCGGCTGGACCGCGGTGCCGTGATAATTGCCCTGCAACACGCCGAGATCGTCGGCATTCGCGCCGATCACTGCCAGCTTCGTGGTCGGCGCAAGCGGGAGCCGCTGACCGTCGTTCTGGAGCAGGACGATCGCCTTGCGCGCCGCTTCCAGCGCGAGTGCGCGGTTGCCGGGCGTGTTGATCGCATCGGGCTTGATGGTCGCCCACGGGCTGGTCGCGCCGAACGCGATCCCCAGCCGGCGGCGCGCATCGAGCGAGCGGTGGAGCGCGGCATCGACCTCCGCCGAGCTGACCAGCCCGCGCTGCACCGCTTGCGGAAGCGCCGAATAGGTGTTGCCGCAGTTCAGGTCGTTGCCGCCCTTGACCGCCGCCGCGGCCGCTGCCGCGGCATCGAGCCGGTAATGGTGGAACAGGTGGATGTTCGCGACCGCATCACAGTCCGAGACGGTGAAGCCCGTGAAGCCCCAGTCGCGGCGCACGCGATCGTTGAGCAACGTGCCCGACGCGCACGCCGGGGTGCCGTGGATCGAATTGTACGCGCACATCAACGACTGCGCCTTGCCCTCGGTCACCGCCAGGCGGAACGCGGGGAGATAGGTCGCCTCGAGATCCTGCGGGCTGGGATCGACGTCGAAGCCGTCGCGCCCGGCCTCAGGCCCGCTGTGCACCGCGAGATGCTTGGGGGTGGCGATCACCTTGGGGTGGAGCGGGTCCGGGCCTTGCAGGCCGGTGACGAAGGCCACCCCGAGCTTGCCGGTGAGATACGGGTCCTCGCCGTACGTCTCCTGCCCGCGCCCCCAGCGCGGATCGCGGAAGATGTTGATGTTGGGCGACCAGATCGTCAGCCCTTCGTAGATGCGGCGGTTCGCGCCGACGGGTTGCGCATTGAACTTCGCGCGCGCCTCGGTCGCGACCACGTCGCCGATGCGGTGGACCAGATCGGTGTCCCACGTCGCCGCCATCCCGATCGCCTGCGGGAACACCGTCGCATGGCCGTTGCGCGCGAGCCCGTGCAGCCCTTCGTTCCACCAGTCATAGGCGGGCAGCCCGGCCTTGGCATCGGCGGGCGCGGTGCTTTGCAGCTGCGCTGCCTTCTCCTCGATCGTCATCGTCGCGATCGTCGTCGCGACCGGGTCGGCGGCGGCGCTCGCCAGCAGCAGCCAGATCATTTGCGTCCTCCCAGCGAGCGCAGCGTCAAGGCGCGCTTCAGTTGTGCGGGCGTCGCGCTCGACTCCACGCGGATGGTGCGGCTTTCGCCAGGTAACAGGTCGAAACCGTCGTCGGACGGCTGCGCGGCGGTCGCACCGAAATCGAGCATTACCGCACGCGCCAGCGCCTTGGCGGTGATCGTCACCGTTAGGCCGTCCCAGCGCGCGGAAAGGCCGGGATCGGGCCAGTGCATGTCCTTGGGCAGCGCGCGATCGACGATCCGGCGATCGACGACCCGCCCGGCGATATCCAGTTCGGCGACCGCATAGGCATCCGCCGGCGCGACCGGGCCGAACAGCATGTCGTCGGGCAGCGCCGGCAGTGCGGTCGCGGACAGCGCCGGCAGCGTCGCGGTGCCGGCCCGTTCGTTCAGCACGCGCCCGTCCATCGCGATCGCGCGCACGCGCCACCCGGCGGTCAGCGGTGTCGTGGCGTCCGACACGAGCGTCAGCCGCGTCGCGGCATCCTTGTGCTCCGCGACGATCACCTGATCCGCGAAGAAGCGCCGCGCGGCGTAGTGGAGCAGCTTCCACCGCCCGTTATAATCGATGCTCGACCACGAGATCGCCGGCCAGGTGTCGTTCAACTGCCAGTAGAGCGACCCCATCGTCACCGGGCGGCACGCGCGGTGATGGCGCGCGGCCAACTCGATCGCTTGCGCCTGATTGACCTGGGTCAGATAGACGTAATCGGCCAGCCCTTTCGGCTCGCCCAGCCGCTCGCGGATGTAGAACAGCAACCGATCATTGCCTTCGCCAGCGAGGAATTTCTGGTGCGCTTTCATCACCGGATCGGTCGGCGCGACGTTCAGATTGCCCGCAAAATCCTTGATCGTCGCGAGATCGGGCATCGCCTGAAAACCATATTCCGACATGAAGCGCGGACAGGAGTTCAGGTAATTGGCGACCGGCTTCGACCCGGACCAGACATCCCAGAAATGGCGGTCGCCCGCGGCGTCGGTATCCACCGGGCCGTCGTAATCGGTCGAGGGTGAACCGGGCCAGTACGGCACCGCGGGATCGAAATCGCGCACCGCCTGCCGCAGCACGCGGTCGAACAGCACCGCCATGCCGGTGCCGATCCGCTCCTGCTCATCCGCGCCGACCGCTTTCTTGAACGCCTTGCGATCCGACCAATTCTCCCAGCCGGACAGCACCTCGTTACCGCCAGCCCACAGGACGATCGAGGGGTGTCCGGAGACGCGCGCGACCTGCTGCTCGGCCTCGATGCGGACATTTTCCCGGAAGGCCGCGTCCGGCGGCGTCACCGCGCCGCCGAACATGAAGTCCGACCAGATCATCAGCCCGAGTTCGTCGGCGGCGTCGAAAAAGGCGTCGGGCAGGTAATAGCCGCCGCCCCAGACGCGGATCATGTTCATATTGGCCGACTTCGCATCGGCGAGCAGCCCGCGCATCTTCGCGGGCGTGACGCGCGCCGGGAAATTGTCGAACGGGATCAGGTTCGCGCCCTTGGCGAAAATCGGGATGCCGTTGATTTTGAACCCGAAGGCGCCGTCTCCACGGATCAGCTCGACGGTGCGCAGCCCCACGCGGCGTTCCGTCCGGTCGCTCTCCGCACCGCCTTCGACCAGCGCGCCTGCCACGCGGTAGAGCGGTTGCGCGCCATAGCCGACCGGTTGCCAGCGTTGCGGTTGCGCGATCGTCAACGGGACGGTGACGCGATTGTCGCCGGCGGCAAGCGTCACCTGCTGCTCGGCGGTGACGATCTTGCCGTCCGGTCCGGTGACGGTAGCGCGGACAAGGGCGGAACCGGGGCGATCGGCGAAGATGGCGAAGTTTGCGCCTAGACGGGCTTCGGCATCGTTCAGGGCGACCTGCTGGACCAGCATCCGCTCCAGCCGGGCGTCGTCCCACCCCTCCAGACGCATCGCCTGAGTGGGCCCGATGTTGACGATCCGGGGCCCCCAGTCCCAGCTCCAGTCATATTTGGGTTTGCGGATGTAGGGCGAGGTCTGCTTGCCCTTCGGCTCGTCGCCGAACGCGGAGTCATATTCGCCGGGCAGCGGGTGCGCCTCGGCCAGCACCTTCGGCTGCATAATCCTGATCGGTGAGGCGAAGGTGAGGGTGATCGTGTTGTGGCCCGGCTTCAGAAAGCGCCTGGCATCGACCCGCCATTGGCGGTGCGCGTTGTCGGTGGTCAGCACCTGTTGCCCATTGACCGCGACGGTGGCGAACGTATCGAGCGCATCGAAGACGAGGTCGAGATGGTCGCGCGCGATCTGCTCGGGCGTGAGCCGGAGCGTGCGCCGATATTGCCAGCCGGTCAGCCCGGCCCATTGGATCGCCGCCTCGTTGGTGCCCGTGAAGGGATCGGGGACCTGGTCGCTCGCGATCAGCGCCTGTTGCACGCTGCCCGGCACGGTCGCGGCGAACCACCTGGCGGCGCGCGGATGCGCCTTCGCAGCCTCGGCGTCGTTCGGGTCGATGCGCACCTGCCAGCCCTGGTCGAGCGGCGTCACCGTCTTCGGCGCGGCGACGGCGGCGGTCGAGGCGAGCAGCAGCGGGACGGCAAGCCAGCGCATCAGCGGCGCTCCGTCAGCGTCACGCTGGCGACCGCATAATAAGGTTCGTCGAGCGGCGAGGTGAACTGAAAGCAAATATCCTGATCCCCGGTCATCTTCGGCAAGGTGCCGGTGAAGGTGAGGCGTTGCGGGGCGGTCGCCGGATCGGGCAGCGGGAACGCACCGATCGCAACCGGCCGGGCGGTCGTGTCGCCGGCATCCTGCGCCTTGGTCGCCGCCGCGCAGCCGAACTGGACCAGCAATTCGCCGTGCGGCGACACCGGATAGTGCCGGCGCAGCTTCGGGATGTCGTGGCCCAGCGCCCAGTTGCGCGCCAGCCGCACCACCTCGACCGTATAGCCGCCTGCGATGTCGAGCGGCGCGGCCGGGTAGACCGCGCAGGTGTTGAACAGGTTCAGATTGAACGCCGGCGCGACATCGGTCGCATCCGGGGTCAGCGGCACGCGCAGCCCGAACGGCCCGGTCCCACACGGCGCCAGATTGTCGTTGCCGCGCGTCAGCAGCGCGGCGCGCGCGGTGTCGAAGCGGCGCACCGCCGCGGTCGGCCGACCGGCGGCATCGAAGGCGGCAGCCTGTACCACCACGCCGGGTGTCAGCGACAAGGGGCCTTCATACGCGCGCGACCTGGGCGAGGGGGCGCTGCCATCGGTCGTGTAGCGGATCGTGCCGTAGCCAGCCTGCGTCGCGAGCGTCAGCGGCACGCGGTTGGCGCGCAAGGCGTCGCCGCGTGTGCCCGGCACGGTGAACCCGACCGCGAACGCGCTGTCCGCGACCGTCATGCCGCCGCGCGCCCAGCGCGCCGCCTGCTGTTGCGCGCGCGGCAGAAAGCCCGCCAGGTCGCGCTTGTCCTTCGCGGACCAGGTGATCTCCGCCAGCGCCGCGGCGCGCGGGAAGATGTGGAACTGCACCGCCGCGGGCGTGACGAGATACTCGCTCCACACATTGCCCTGCGCGCCCAGCACATGATGCGCGCGGTCGGCGGGGATGCCGGCGGGCATCGGATCATAGGCATAGACATCGGCCAGCGAACTGACGACGTTCTGCCCCGGCACCTCGCTGTCGAGGTTGCTCTGCACACGATCGAGGTAGAGCGGCGTGCCCGGCGACAGCACCACGTCATGCCCCTGGTTGGCGGCGGCGACTGCCCCCGCTTCGCCGCGCCACGACATCACGGAGGCGCTGGCGGGCAGCCCGCCCTCGAGGATCTCGTCCCAGCCGATCAGGCGGCGGCCCTTGCCTTGCAGATACTGGCCGAACTGCTCGATCATCCAGCCTTGCAGCGCGTCCTCGTCCTTCAGCCCCAGCGCCTTGATCTGCGCCTGCACCGCGGGGCTGCGCTGCCACTGCTCCTTCAGCGCCTCGTCGCCGCCGAGATGGACGTAGGTGCCGGGGAACACGTCGGTTAGCTCGTCGAGGACTTGCTTGACGAACGCGATCCCCTGCGGGCCGGGATTGAACAGATATGGCTCGATCCCCCAGCGGTTGCCGACGGGCGGTTGGTCGCCGAGGATGCCCAATTCGGGATAGGCGGCGACCAGCGCGGTGGCATGGCCGGGCAGGTCGATCTCGGGCACGATCGTGACGCCGCGCTCGCCGGCATAGGCGACCAGCGCGCGCAACTGGTCCTGCGTGTAGAAGCCGCCGACCCGCGTCGTCGACGCGGGGCCGCCGGTCGACGGCGGGGTGCGCCACGCGCCGATCTCGGTCAGCTTGGGATAGCGCTTCACCTCGAACCGCCAGCCCTGATCGTCGGTGAGATGCAGGTGGAGCGTGTTGAGCTTCACCGCCGCCATCTGGTCGACGATCCGCTCCAGCTCGGCGATGGCCAGGAAGTGCCGTGCGGGGTCGATCATCAGCCCGCGCCACCCGAAGCGCGGTGCGTCGTCGATCGTCACCGCTTTGACGCGCACCGGCTGGCCGACGCGTGCGTCGGGGCTGAGCAATTGCACCAGCGTCATCGCACCGTGGACGAACCCGGCCGGGGTGCCGGCAAGAATGCGGATGCCGTCGCGCGCGGCGATCAGGCGATACGCCTCCGCGCCCGTGATGCCGGCGTCCTGTTCGAAGCGGATGCGCGCCGCGCCATCGGTGCTCTCCAGCGTCAGCCCGCGCGCGGTGCGGACATGCGCGATCAACAGTCGTGCGGCGGCGGCGGCGGGGGCGGCGGCGCTGACCGTCGCGCCGTTCGCAATGGTGACGCTTCCCGATCCGTTGACGACCGATTGTGGCAGCGGGAGCAAGGATTGCGCCCAGCCGGGCGCCGCGAGGCAAGTCATCGAGAGTGTCGCAAGCGCGATCGCGAAAGGCCGGGGCATCGCTGCTCCTTGGTTCTGTTTTGGTATTGGCAGGCATCATGCCGCCGCGAGTCCGGCGCGTCCATGCCGCGGCCAAAAAAAATGGGCCCCCGCGGATGCGGAGGCCCAGGGCAGGAATTCAACTAAACAACTGACATTACATACGGAACGTGACGCTGCCGATGAAGGTGCGGCCGTTCTTGTAGAAGGCCGATGGCCGGTCACGCGTGCCGTTGTACTGGATATAGGTTTCGTCGAGCAGGTTCTGTGCGTTGACCGTCAGCGAGATGTTCTTGGTCAACGCCAGCGACGCCGAGGCATCGAGCTGGCTGTACGGCGCGACCGAGTCGAGCGAGTTCAGACGGCTCAGCGCGCGGAAGTACGACGAGCGATAATTGTAGCTGACCCGCGCCTGGAACGGCCCCTTTTCGAAATAGGGGATCACGTTGACGGTATGCTTCGACAGATACGGCAAGTTCAGCGTGCCGGTAACGCCCGGGATCACGTCGGTCGAGCTGTCCTGATAGGCGTAGTTGGCTTGCAGGCCGAACCCGCCCCAGATCTCCGCCTGGCCGTTGACCAGCACGCCGTTGACCTTGGCCTTACCGGCGTTGATCGGGCTGGACAGGCGATAGGTGTCGACCACACGGCCCAGCAGCGAATTGTAGAAGCTCTGGTTCGCGATCGACGTCGACACGATATAATTGTCGATCTCGCGGCGATACAGTTCGAGCGAGAGCAGCGCACCCGCACGCGGATAGAATTCCGCCGTGATTTCGTAGTTCGTCGACTGGTACGGCTTCAGGTTCGGGTTGCCGCCGCCGGCGTCCAGCGTGGTGTCGTTCTGCGAGATCGACGCCGCCAGATCCTGATAGCGCGGACGCGAGATCACCTTCGCCACCGCGCCGCGCACGATGAACTGCGGCGAGACTTCGTAAGCGACGTTCAGCGCCGGCAGGAACTTGAGATAATCCGTCGCGGTGCTGGTGGGGACGGGCACGGGGTTCGGGTTCGCGGCGGTCGGCAGCGATAGCGCATAATAGGAGACGTCGCGGGTATAGACCAGGCGACCACCCAGGTTGCCGCGCAGGCCGCCCTGGTCGAAGTTGACCTGCACGTAGCTGGCGGCGGTCCGTTCCTCGACGCGGGTCGAGGCACCGACCTTGTAGAACAGCGGCGTGTTGATGCTGTTCGCCAGAATGTCGATGACGGCTTCGCGCGGCAGGTTCAGATACTTGGTTGCCGAGCCCGAACCGCCGGTGCCGTCGAAAATCCCGTCCGGCGTGCTCAGCGTCGTGACGCCGAGCTGGTCGCCCAGCTTCGACGAGGTCAGATACGTGTTGATGCCTCGCGAGTCGATCTTGTTGACGTGGTCGGTGATGCGCGCGCCGATCAGGATCTGCTTGAAGAAACCGTCGCCGAGCGGAACGACCGCATCGAAGCCGCCGAAGATGTCGCGATCGGTGGTGACGCTATAGTCGAGACCGCCGATCTGCGCGGCGTTCAGTTGCGCGCCGTTGACGTTGTACGGGACGCCCTCGATCGTGACCGGCTGGTTGCTCGGATTGGTGAAGTAGTTCGCCGGGTTGGTCAGGTCGCCGGTATAGTTGACCTCCGCCGAGTTCGACGAGATCGCATAGCTGAACGGCAGCTTGGTCTGCACGTTGAACAGATATTCGGGGTTCCGCCCGCCGGTCGCCTTGCTCCAGCCGCCGAGGAACGTCACCTTGGCGCCGTCATCGCCTTCCCAATCGGCGAAGAAGTTCAGGTTGTCGGTCTTCAGCTTCGTGGCGCGCACCAACGTGTCGAGCTGTGCATTGCGCTGGCTGGTGGCCGCACCGAACGTGGCGTTGGTGACGACGCCGTTCGAGATCGTCGCCGACTGCAGGTCCGCGCCGCTCCACGCGCCCGGGATGGTGTACATCGACTGGCTGTAGTTGTTGTAGTTGCCGTCGATGTGCAGCCCGTTCAGCGTCAGCGTCAGGTTGCTGGCCGGGCGATACTGCACCGTGCCCGACACGCTGGTGCGTTCGCGCTGCTGCTGGAAATAGGCGTAGTTGATGCCGAACGGCGACGCTGCCTTGTCGAGATCGGCGAGGGTGCCGCCGCTGATCGTCGCGTTCGGGTTCTTCAGGACGCGCTGGCCCGCGGCATTGGTTGTCAGGAACGGGCTGCCCGAGCCGTCGGCATTGTCGTAACCGAAGAATTCGACGCCGGCGCGGACCAGCTGCTGCTTGTCATAGGTGGCGGCGACCAGGAAGCCGAAGGTCTCGTCCTGGTTCTTCCAGCTGTACAGCCCCGAGCCGCGGATGCTGCCCTTCTCCGACCGGTCGTTGTACGTGTAGCCGCCCGAAGCGAACACCGAATTGGCATCCAGCTCCAGCGGGCGACGCGTGCGCACGATCACCGTGCCGCCCAAGCTGCCGTCCTCGAGTCGGGCCTCGGGCGACTTGTAGACTTCGAGGCGGTCGACCAGCTCGGGGGCGAGCAGCGAATAGTTGAAGGTCCGGCTCGACGGATCGTTGTCGTTGCCGCCCCAGTCGGCCGAGGCGAGCGCGTGCCCGTCGAGAAGCATCCGGTTCAGTGCCGGATCGGTGCCGAGGATCGCGACCTTCTCACCCTCGCCGAAGCGACGGTCGATCGAGACGCCGGGGATGTGCGCCAGCGACTCGGCGACGTTGCGATCCGGGAACTTGCCGATGTCCTCGGCCGAGATGGCATCGACGACGGCGTTGGCGTTGCGCTTCAGCTCGATCGCCTGACGAAGACTGCCGGCATAGCCGGTGACGACGATGTCGTCGCCGACGGTGCCGTCGGCCTGCGTGTCGGGCGCGGCGCTTGCCGGCGGCGTGGCGGCGGGCGCCTGCTGCGCCTGCGCGCCGGTGGCGGCGAAGCCGACGATCGCGGTGGAAACCAGCATCATGTGACGCAAGCGCATACCTGAACCCCCTCATAAGCCCGTGGGCCGGGCACATTGATAAAACGGGCGGTGCGTCAGCGTAGTAAGAACTACGAACTGCACCGGTCCTGGACTGGTCTTGTAACCAATTTGGGTCAGCTCGGACATAGGTTGTTACGAAATAGTTTCACGTGCAAAAGCGATTTTTAGCGCTTTGGTCAAAAGTGTGGTTTTTGGGCGACATGGCGATCCGGGCGATCGGACGTCGTGGTGCCCGGCTTGGGGTTGCACGCCGTCGGGCTTGGGGTACGGTTGCCGCCAAGGGAAAGCTCCGCGCTCAAGCGGGGACAGGAAGGAACGCGGATGGCCTTTTCGGACGAGGTGGGACGGTTTCGGGAGGGCAATGCCGCGCCGCTCTACCTCCAGCTGCAACAGGTGATCCGCGAGGCGATCGACGGCGGCATCCTCAACCAGGGCGATGCGATCCCGGCCGAGCGCGATCTGGCGGTCGAGTACGACGTGTCGCGGATCACGGTGCGCAAAGCGATCGGCGGGCTGGTCGAGGACGGCTTGCTGACGCGGCGGCGCGGGGCGGGTACGTTCGTTGCCGGTCGAGTCGAGAAGAGTTTCTCCAAGCTATCGTCCTTCTCCGAGGACATGGCGGCGCGCGGCAAGACCGCGTCGAGCAGCTGGATCAGCCGCGTCGCCAGCACCGTGAACCCGGAGGAGAGCATGGCGCTGGGCCTTTCGCCGGGCGCGCCGGTGTTCCGCTTCCAGCGGATCCGCCATGCCGATGACGAGCCGATGGCGCTCGAGGTGTCGACGATCGCGGGTTATTGCCTGCCGTCGGTCGAGGCGGTGGAGGATTCGCTGTACAGCGCGCTCGACAAGGCCGGCAGCCGACCGGTGCGCGCGTTGCAACGGCTGCGCGCGGTGCCGTTCGGGCCGGAGCACGCCAAGATGCTGGGAGTCGACGCCGGGCATGCCGGGTTGCTGATCGAGCGCCGCGGGTTCCGGCGCGACGGGCGCGCGGTGGAGTTCACGCGGTCCTATTATCGCGGCGACGCCTATGATTTTGTTGCGGAATTGTCGGACCTGTAGTCCACGCCACCGTCATTCCCGCGAAGGCGGGAATCCAGAACCTCTGACGTTCCGGTTCCTTCGACGACCTGCGCGTCTGGATCCCCGCCTCCGCGGGGATGACGATTATCGCGTCAGCACGTCCGCATCCGCCACCAGCAGGTGCAGCGTCCCGTCCGCCGGCCGTGCGACGGCGCGGACACCCAGCGCGCGAAGTGCCGCTCCATCGATGACGCCGCCGGCCACCGCCACGCGCACCCGGCCCGGATGAACGCTCGCCGCCCGCACGTTCGCCTCGCCGCCCAGCGCCGCGAACGCCGCCGCCGACAACACGACCGGTGCGTCTGCCTCCTCCTCGGTCACCGGTGTTGCCGCCATTGCGACCCCGCCCGCCGCCAAGGCATCGCGGATCTCGACCGCGACGACATCGGCGATCGGCCCGAGCACGACCTGCAACGCGGTCGGCGACGGGCGGATCAGCCCGCGCGCGCCCAGCGCCTTGAGCGCGGCATCGTCGACCGCCTGCTGGTCGCGGACGTTGAGCCGCAGCCGTGTCGTGCACGCGCCCACTTCGGTGAGGTTTCCGGCCCCGCCCAGCGCGCGCGCGAAGGCCGCGCCGCGCTCACCCGCGGCGACCGCCACCGGCCCGTCGCCCTCGACCGGCTCGCGTCCCGGCGTCTTGAGGTCGAAGCGCGCGATGAAGAAGCGGAACAGCCCGTAGTAGAGCGCGAAATAGACCGCGCCGACCGGGAGCAGCAGCAACGGCCGCGTCGCGAGCCGGAAGTTCAGCACATAATCGAGCAGCCCCGCCGAAAAGCCGAACCCGAGCTTCACGCCCAGTGCGTCCATCAGCGCCATCGATATGCCGGTCAGCACCGCATGGACCGCGTAGAGGATCGGCGCGAGGAACATGAAGCTGAACTCGATCGGCTCGGTCACGCCGGTCAGCATCGAGGTGAGCGCGAGGCTGAACAGCATCCCGCCGATCGCCTTGCGCCGCTCGGGCAGTGCGGCATGGTACATCGCGAGGCAGGCGGCGGGCAGGCCGAACATCATGACCGGGAAAAACCCCGCCATGAAGGCGCCGGCGGAGGGATCGCCCGCGAAGAAGCGGCGCAGGTCGCCGGTGCTGCCGTGATAGTCGCCCATCACGAACCAGACGATATTGTTGAGCAGATGGTGCAGCCCGGTGACCAGCAGCAGCCGGTTGAGCAGCCCGAAGAGGAACAGCCCCGCGCCGCCGGAGGCGGCGATGCCGTAGCTCAGATGATCGATCCCGCTGGCGATCGCGGCAAAGCCGGTACCGATCACGACCGCGAGCACGAGGCCGGCGAGCCCGCTGACGATCGGCACGAAACGCCGGCCGCCGAAAAAGGCGAGATATTCGGGCAGCGCGATCGTCGCGAAGCGGTTGTAGAACAAACCGCCGACCAGCCCGGAGAGAATGCCCACGGGGACGTCGAGCCGTGTAATCGCCTTCGCCTTCCACGCCGCGACCGCCAGATCGACCGACGGGCCGGTCAGCCCGGCGGTGACGTCGGGCGGGACGACCAGCAGCACCTTGGCCGCCTCGGTCGCGACGAGGAAGCAGACCACGCCCGCAAGACACGCCGCGCCGTTGCCGTCGCGCGCGAAGCCGGTCGCGACGCCGATCGCGAACAGCAGCCCGAGGTGCGAGAAGATCGCGTCGCCGGCCGCGCTGACGAACGCGATGTTCAGCAGATCGGGCTGGCCGAGCCGCAGCAACAGGCCGGCGATCGGCAAGACCGCGATCGGCAGCATCAAGGCGCGGCCGAGCGGCTGCAGGGTGCCGAGGATCGACTTCATCGCGCAAACTCCCGAGCGAGGCGGCGGACGGCGGCGGCGTCCGGGCAGGCGAGCGCCGCGCGCGCATGGTCGCGCGCCGCCGACAGATCGAGCTCGCGCACCAGCGCCTTGATCTCCGGCACCGCGGCGGGCGCGACCGACAATTCGGTGACGCCGAGCCCGAGCAGGATCGGCACCGCGAGCGGATCGGAG
>NZ_CAXIAM010000038.1:0-33434 GCF_964021865.1 uncultured Sphingomonas sp. | reverse complement strand
AAGGGACGGGCAGTCCCATTGCGCTGAAATCGGGCGTATGGCCACGGTCGCCGGGCTTTTCGACCAGCACCGGCTGGACGGTGCCGAACTGTGTGGCGAGTCGGCGGGTGAGGCGTGCCGCGGCGGCGGCGCGCAGCCGCGCGGCGCGGTCGCGCGCGACGGCGGGGGCGACCTGCGGCATCCGCGCCGCCGGCGTGCCGGGGCGCGGCGAATAGGGAAAGACGTGCGCGTGGGTGATGTCGGCTTCGTCGATCAGCGCCAGCGTGTTGGCGAACATCGCGTCGTCTTCGGTCGGGAAGCCGGCGATCAGGTCGGCGCCGATCGCGACGTCGCGCGCCGCCCTGAGCCGCGCGACCAGCCGCAGCACGTCGCCGCGCGTGTGGCGGCGGCGCATCCGCTTGAGGATCATGTCGTCGCCGGCCTGCACGGAGAGGTGAACGTGCGGCATCACGCGCGGCTCCTGCGCGAGCAATGCGAGCAGCTGGTCGTCGATCGCGGCGGGATCGAGCGACGAGAGCCGCAGGCGTTCGAGCGTCGGCACGTCGGCGAGCAGGCGCTCGACCAGCGCCCCCAGCCGTGCGCCGCGATCGTCGTAGCTGGCGAGATCGACCCCGCTCAGCACCACTTCGCGCTGGCCGCCCTCGACCAGCGCGGCGACCTGCGGGATCAGCGCCGCGATCGGCTCGGCGCGGTTGCGGCCGCGGCCCTGCGGGATCGCGCAGAAGGTGCAATGATGGTCGCAGCCGTTCTGGACGCCGATGAAGGCGCGGGTCTGCGGGATGGCGCGCGGCGCGTTCGGGCGTGCGCCCCAGGTGGCGGGGAGCAGCTTGGCGGCGTTGCCGATCACGCGGTCGACCTCGGGCATCGCCGCGAAGCCGTTGCGGTCCATCTCGGACGCGCAGCCGGTGACGATCAGCTCGGCATCGGGGCGCGCGCGGCGCAGCCGGCGGATCGCGGCGCGGGTGTCCTTGACCGCCTGATGCGTGACGCCGCAGCCGTTCACCACCACCTGTCCGCGCCCCGCCATCTGGCGGATCGCCGCGCTTTCGGCGATGTTGAGGCGACAGCCGAGCGTCACGACCTCTGGCTGGGTGGAGAAGGACATGGCGGGCGATCTAGTTATGACGAGGGATGAAGTCGACTCCGCCGCGCGTGAAGTGCACGAGTTCTGGTTCGGGCTGACGACCGCGCAGCAGTTCGCGAAGGACGATGCGCTGGATGCGGCGATCCGCGACCGGTTCGGGGCGTTGCACGAGCGGGTGCTGGCGAGCGGTGCCGCGGAATGGCGCGACGATCCGGGGAGGTTGCTGGCGGCGGTGATCGTGCTCGACCAGTTTTCGCGCAATCTGTTCCGGGGGCAGGCGGCGGCGTTCGCGGCCGATCCGCTGGCGCGCGAGCTGACCGAACTGGCGATCGCGCGGGGGTGGGACGCGGAAATGACGAAGGAGGAGCGGGTGTTCCTCTACATGCCGCTGATGCACGCCGAGGATGCGGAGGGGCAGGCGAAGAGCGTTGCGATGTTCGAGGCGCTGGGGATCGAGGAGAACATTAAGTTTGCGCGCGATCATGCCGAGGTGTTCGCGCGGTTCGGGCGCTTTCCGTCGCGTAACGCGGCGCTGGGGCGCGCGACGACCGAGGCGGAGCGGGCGTATCTGGAGGCGGGCGGGGGCTGGTAGCGGATTGGTTCACGCGGAGGCGCGGAGACGCGGAGAAGAAGGTTGGTTTCGCGCAGAGCACGCTGAGGACGCAGAGGTGTTCCGGACGCGGCGATCGGTAGACACATACGAGCGCCTTTATTTGAGCCGGCGAGGCCGGCTCGGGACGCGGCGGCGACCGCCTCTCTGCGTCCTCAGCGTGCTCTGCGCGAATCCCAATCTCTTTCTTCTCTGCGCCTCCGCGCCTCCGCGTGAATCCGAAAAGCCGCCGCGTCGTCGCGGCGTCGCGTGAACCAACTTGCCTCCGCTACCGCATTCGGCTATCGGCCCACGCAAGTTCCGTTGTGAACGCGAAGGATCAAGCGCTCCCGTGGCGCACGCTGGCCGGCGAGGTTTCGCCCGCCGGCGTATTTTGCGTTTCGCGGCGGGTGAAAGGAGTTTCGATGTTCGATAGCCTCAGCGATCGTCTTGGCGGCGTCTTCGACCGGCTGCGGGGGCGTGGTGCGCTCACCGAAGCCGACGTGCGTCAGGCGATGCGCGAGGTGCGCGTCGCGCTGCTCGAGGCCGACGTAGCGCTGCCGGTCGCGCGGCAGTTCGTCGACGAAGTGACCGAGGAAGCGATCGGGCAGAACGTGCTCCGCTCGGTCACGCCGGGGCAGCAGGTCGTCAAGATCGTCAACGACGCGCTGGTGCGGATGCTGGGCGGCGACGCGCCCGAGGGCGCCGAGCTGAACCTGGCGGTCACGCCGCCCGCAATCGTAATGATGGTCGGCCTGCAAGGCTCGGGCAAGACCACCACCACCGCCAAGATCGCCAAGCGGCTGTCGACCGGTTCGATGACCGGGCGTTCGGCCAAAAAGGTGCTGATGGCGTCGCTCGACGTCAATCGCCCAGCCGCGCAGGAGCAGCTGGCGACGCTTGGCACGCAGGTCGAGGTCGCGACGCTGCCGATCATCGCCGGACAGCAGCCGGTCGAGATCGCGCGCCGCGCGGTACAGGCCGCGAAGCTGCAGGGCTTCGACGTGTTGATGCTCGACACCGCGGGCCGCCTGCACGTCGATCAGGCGCTGATGGACGAGATGAAGGCGGTCGCCGACGTCGCGAAGCCGCAGGAAATCCTGCTGGTGGTCGACTCGCTGACCGGTCAGGACGCGGTCAACGTCGCGCATAACTTCTCCGAACAGGTGCCGCTGACCGGGGTCGTGCTGACCCGGATGGACGGCGATGCGCGCGGCGGCGCGGCGCTGTCGATGCGCGCGGTCACCGGCAAGCCGATCAAGTTCGCGGGCGTCGGCGAGAAGCTCGACGCGCTGGAGGCGTTTCATCCGTCGCGCGTGGCGGGGCGCATCCTCGGGATGGGGGATGTCGTCTCGCTGGTCGAGCGCGCGGCGGAGTCGATCCAGCAGGAAGACGCCGAGCGGATGGCCGACCGGCTGGCGAAGGGGAAGTTCGACATGAACGACCTGCGCAGCCAACTCGCGCAGATGAAGCGCATGGGCGGGCTCGGCGCGCTGGCCGGGATGCTGCCGGGGATGAAGAAGGCGCAGGCCGCGATGGATGCGACGCCGGGCAGCGACAAGATGCTGGTGCATCTCGACGCAATGATCGGCTCGATGACCGTCAAGGAGCGCGCCAAGCCCGAGCTGATCAATGCCAAGCGCAAGATCCGCATCGCCAAGGGTTCGGGCACGACGGTGCAGGAGGTCAACAAGCTGTTGAAGATGCACCTCGAGATGTCGACCGCCATGAAGAAGATCAAGAAGATGGGCGGGCTGAAGGGCATGATGGCGATGCTCGGCAAGGGCGGGCTCGGCGGGCTCGGCAATGCGATCGGTGGCGCCGACATGGGCGACATGATGGGCAAGCTGGGCGGGCCGGGCGGTGGTCCGGGACTGCCCGGATTGCCCGGCAACCTTCCGGGTGGCCCCGGCGGGTTCAAGTTCAAGAGATAGCGATCGTCGCCCCTGCGGAGGCAGGGGCTTGAGGTCTCTCCATGACGAGGGGCGCCGATTGTTGAAGCAGAAACAGGTCCCTGCCTCCGCAGGGGCGACGAAACGAAGAAGCAAGGAAGTTACCAATGGCACTCAGCATTCGCCTGTCGCGTGGCGGCTCGAAGAAGCGTCCGTACTACCGCATCGTCGTCGCCGACGCGCGCAGCCCGCGTGACGGCAAGTTCATCGAGAAGCTGGGCAACTACAACCCGCTGCTCGCCAAGGACGACGAGAAGCGCATCGTGCTCGACGGTGAGCGCGCCAAGCACTGGCTGGCGATGGGCGCGCAGCCGACCGACCGCGTGGCCCGCTTCCTCGACGCGGCCGGCGTGAAGGAGCGCGCGGCGCGCAGCAACCCGAAGAAGGCCGAGCCGGGCGAGAAGGCCAAGGAGCGCGCCGAAGAGCGCGCCGAGAAGCAGAAGGCGGCCGAGGAAGCCGCTGCCGAGGCAGCCAAGGCGCCTGCGGCCGAGGCGGAAGCTCCTGCGGCTGAGGCCGACGCGACCGCCGAATAAGCATCCGATCGCGGTCGTCGTGCGTTGTTGCCCCTCATTTTGAGAGGAGAGCGCACGATGACCGCCGATCCCGATCCGCGCACCGCACCCGAGGACCATGAAGACGCGACCAACCAAGGCGTCTCCGCCGACGACCCCGCCGAAGGACGCGACGACGCCCCCGACGGCGACGACGGCTCGCCCGACCGCGAATGAGGTGCCGCCCGGCGCGATCGTGCTTGCCGCGGTAACCGGCGCGCATGGCGTGGCGGGCGAAGTGCGGCTGAAGGTGTTCGCCGACGATCTGGCGGCGCACCGCTCGTTCAACGACGGTGCGCTGAACCTAGTGAAATTGCGTGACGGGACGATCGCGCGCTTCGCCGAGGTGGGTGACCGGACGGCGGCGGAGGCGTTGCGCGGAACGGTGTTGACCGTGCCGCGCGACGCGCTGCCGCCGCTGGGCGAGGGCGAATATTACCACGCGGATCTGCTGGGGCTTGCGGCGGTGTCGACGGCCGGCGAGGATCTGGGTGTGGTTGCCGCGGTTGAGAATTTCGGTGCCGGCGACGTGGTCGAGGTTCGTCGCGCGAACGGCAAGACCTTCATGGTGCCGATGAACGCGGTGCCGGAATGGAACGCAGAGCGGCTGGTGATCGAGGCCGATTTCGTCGAGCCGTGAATGGCAAACGGGGAAGAGGCTTACCTCCTAAGCGGTCTTCGCTCCGCCAGCAGGTTGCGGATCGCCGTAGCCGCGACCCCGGCTTCACCCATCGCATGGCTGATCTGATCGAGTCCCTTGACGACGTCGCCCGCTGCGAACAGGCCGGGGACGCTGGTGCGCTGATGGTCGTCGACTTCGAGGCAGCCTTCGTCGCTGGCGCGTGCGCCGGCCTCCACCGCCAGGCGCGAGCGGATGCGTGAGCCGAGCGCGGGATAGACGCTGTCGAAGCGCATCCGCCCGCGTGCGGTGTCGAAGGCGAGCTGCTCGCCCTCGATCGCATAGCCGCCGCACGGGCCCTCGATCCGCACCACCCCGGCGTCATCGAGCGCCCGCGCGCATGTCGGGTCGAGCGCATGTTCGGCTTCTGGTGAGACGAGCGTCACGTCACGGGTGAAACCGCGCAGGAACAGCGCCTCGCGCATCCCGTGGTCGCCGGTGCCGATGACGGCGACGCGTCGGTCAGTCACCTCATAGCCGTCGCACACCGGGCAGTAGCGTAGCAGCCCGCGCATGAGCGCCGGATCATGCACTTCCGGCAGCAGGTGCGCGGGGCGATGGTTCACGACCCCGGTCGCGAGCAGCACGGTGCGCGCGCGGTGCGTGCCGTGATCGGTGCCGGCCACGAAATCGTCGCCGTCGCGGGCGAGGGAGGTGACCTTCACCGCCTCGCGTCGCGCACCGTATTTCTCCGCCTGCGCCTGCATCAGCGCGAGCAGGTCCTTGCCCGCGATCCCGTTCGGATAGCCGGCGTGGTTGTGCGTGCACGGGATCATCGCCGCACGGCTTGACCCGCTGTCGAACAGGCGGATGTTAAGGTGATAGCGCGCCAGATAGATGGCGGCGGTCAGCCCGGCCGGCCCCGCGCCGATGATGATGCAATCGTCCACCCCGATCCCCTCGCCTTGCGGGCCACGCCGCCGGTATATACATGCCGTACATACAGGAGGCTGGCGATGGGTAACGAATATCGCGCCAAGGTGTTCAAGTCCGGGAATTCGGTGGCGCTGCGGCTGCCGAAGGGTTTGGGCTTCAGCGAGGGGGACGACGTGGTCATCGCGCCGCATGAAGACGGCTCGTTCAGTCTGTGGCGCGAGAGCGAAGGCGCCCAGGTGTTGATGAGTCTCTATGGCAGCGTTTCGGAAGGCTTCATGGCGGACGGGCGCGGCGACACATGCGCCGAGGTGCGCGACTGGCGCCCGCGTCGCGGTGCCGCGGCGGCATGAGCGGCTATATGCTCGACACCAATGCCTGTATCGACTTCCTGCTCGGGCGAAGCGATCCGCTGGCGCGCCGGATGGGCGAGGCGTTCGGGCAATTGCATGTCTCGGCGATCACGGCGGGCGAACTGCGCGTCGGAAACCGCACCTCGCGCGAGCCCGACAAGGATGCCAAGCGGATCGACACCTTTCTGGCGGCGCTTTCGGTGCTGGTGTTCAGTAACGACTCCGCGATCGCTTATGCGCGGATGGTGCGCGCAGTGGGCATGCGGCGCGGGAGCTTCGATCGGCTGATTGCGGCACAGGCGATCGTCGATGGACTGACTCTTGTCACCAACAACGAACGCGACTTCGCCGACATCCCCGGTCTCAGGATCGAGAACTGGACACAGGCATGATGACGGCGAGTGACCTGCTATGGCTGGTCGGCTTCCCTGCGATCGTGGCGGCGGTGCTGGCGGGCGTGTTGTTGGTCCGCCGTGGCCGGGGCTGGTCCCGGCGGCGGGTCATTCTGACCGCGTCCGTGCCGCTGCCGCTGCTCGGCGCGCTGTTGTGCGTGGGGTTGTTCGTCAACGCGATGCTGTCGTCCCCGGAACGGTGCGGTGTCGATGCCTGCGGAATGGTGATGGCGTTCGCGTTCTTCGGGCTGGCCTATGCGGCCGGCGCGTTTCTTCTCGGTGCGGCGGCGGCGACCGGCATAGTCTATTCATGGGGACGTCGATGACCTTCCGCGCCACGATCCTGACGCTCTATCCCGAGATGTTTCCCGGGCCGCTCGGCACCTCGCTGGCCGGGCGCGCGCTGGGCGAGGGAAAATGGTCGCTCGATGCGGTCAATATCCGCGACTTCACGACCGACCGGCATCGCACCGTCGACGATACGCCTGCGGGCGGCGGGGCGGGGATGGTGCTACGCGCCGATATCCTAGCGCGCGCGGTCGACGCGCAGGCCGATGGCCGTCCGCTCATTGCGATGACACCGCGCGGCGCGCCGCTGACCCAGCAGCGGGTGCGCGAACTGGCGGCCGGGCCGGGCGCGGTGATCCTGTGCGGGCGGTTCGAGGGGTTCGACGAGCGGCTGCTGGAAGCGCGCGGGGTCGAGCAGATATCGATCGGCGATTACATCCTGTCGGGGGGGGAGATGGCGACGCTGGTGCTGCTCGACGCTTGCGTTCGGTTGCTTCCCGGCGTAATGGGCGCGGCTTCGAGCGGAGTCGAGGAAAGCTTCGAAAGCGGCCTCCTCGAATATCCGCATTATACCCGACCGGTCGAATGGGAGGGGCGCACGATCCCCGAAGTGCTGCGATCGGGGGATCATGCGAAGATCGCGGCGTGGCGGCAACGCCAGGCGGAGATCGATACACGGCTACGGCGGCCGGACCTTTGGGAGCGTCATGAGGGCGCTCGGGTCGGCTCGCCCTCTGGCGCGCGGCAACGGACTGAGGACTGACCATGAACCTGATCCAGACGCTCGAAGCCGAGCAGATCGCCAAGTTCAACGAAACCAAGAAGATCCCGGAATTCCGCCCCGGCGACACCCTGAAGGTCGGCGTGAAGGTGGTCGAGGGCGAGCGTACCCGCGTCCAGAACTACGAGGGCGTGTGCATCGCGCGCTCGAACAAGGGCATGGGCTCGTCGTTCACCGTCCGCAAGATGAGCTTCGGTGAGGGCGTGGAGCGTGTCTTCCCGCTGTATTCGCCGAACATCGACTCGATCGAGGTGGTGCGCAAGGGCGCGGTGCGTCGTGCCAAGCTGTATTACCTGCGTGGCCGCACCGGCAAGTCGGCGCGTATCGCCGAGCGTCGCGACACGCGCCCGGTCGCCGCGGCCGAGTAATCGGCGCGGGCCTGTGGGCTCACGAGGAGGCGTGGCGGGCGACCGCCGCGCCTCTTTTCGTTTGTGGCGATGGAAAAGCTACGAAACCGCTAGGATCGAGCGATCCGAGTCGCGGCGGCGACCGCGTCGATCAGACCGAGGCGCGCCGCGAGCGGGAGGAGCGGCGCGACCATCGGGGGGCGTTCGGCGATCGCGCGGATCATGGTCGCGACCGCGACGGGGCGGGCGGTCTGGCGGGCGAAGCGCGTCTGCCAGACCGACGACGGCTCGCCGGCCAGCCACGCCCTCGCCGCGGACAGGCCGCTCGCCAGCGCGATGCCCATGCCTTCGCCAGCCAGCGACGGGATGACCGCTGCCTGGTCGCCGAGCCGGTAGCAGCCGTCCGTTCCGTGGCGCGCACGCCAGCCGTATGGCACGTTGGCGATCGCCTCGACCGGGGTGGCGTCGCCCGCGAGCCGATCACCGAACGCGGGGCACTCCGTCGCGAGCGCGGCGAGAAGGGTGTCGGGGCTGCCCGCGTCGGTAAGCCGCGAGCGGCGGATGGCAAGGCACACGTTCGCACTGCCGTCTTCCTGCAACACCACGCCGGCATAGCCGCGATCGAACAGGTGCAGTTCGATCGCATCCCCGACGCAGCGCGCGACATCGGCACCGCGGCGGCGGGTGCGCAGACCGAGTGTCGGATCGGTGCCGCGCGCGTCGGCCGGGCGTGCCGCACCACGCACGTCATGCTTGCCGCTGGCGAGGAACAGCGCCTCGCTTTCCAGCAGCGCGCCGTCGCCGGTGCGGATGGCGCCATCCTCGATCGCGCGCGCGACGACGCCACGCTCCACCGCGGCACCGTCCGAGATCGCGCGGGCGAGCAACAGCGCGTCGAGCCGCGCACGCGATACGCCGATCGCGGGGGCGGGCAGTGCCGTCTCGACCACGCGGCCGCGCGCGAAGAGGCGGACCCGTGTTACGCGCGCGCGGTTGAGCGCGTCGGCCTCGATACCGAGCCGCGCGAGCGTCTCCAGCGTTCGCCAGCTGAGGAACCCGCCGCACAGCGCGTCGCCGGTTTCGCGTGTGCGCTCGATCACCAACGGTCGCGCGCCACCGCGCGCCAAGGTGATCGCGGCGGCGCTGCCTGCCGGGCCGCCGCCGAGGATCAGCGGCTCGCGACGCATAGCCGGAACGGAAAGGCGCGGAACACGCGGGCATCGCTGACCCCGGCTTCTTCAAGCAAAGGGAGCCACTCGGTAGGGCGATAGCTGCGGGCGATCGACAGCCGTCCATCATGCTGCACGATCGGATGCCAGCCGAACAGCCGGGCGAGCAGCGGCCAGCCATGATAGGCAAAGCCGTGACGGTGCAGGTCGTTGACCAACCAGCCGACCCGCGCCTCGCGCGCCATGAAGCGCAGGAAGGCGATCAACTGCGGGTGGGTCATGTGATGGGCGACGAGGCTGGAGATGATGAAATCCCAGCCTTCCCCGGCGAGATCGGCATAATCGCCGGTGCGCCAGTCGATTGCGAGGTCAGGCGGGGTATGCGCGCGCGCCGCGGCTTCGCTGCGCGGGTTGAGGTCGATGCCGACCAGATCAAAGGTGACGTCGCGCCGTGCACCCCATTGCGCGATGCGCCGCAGCATGTCGCCGTCGCCATAGCCGACATCGAGCAGGCGGTAGCGCTGTCCCGGCTTCGTCAGGCGCGCAAGGAAGGCCAGCGTCGGCCGCGCTGCCATCGTCACGGCATTGACCCGTGCCAGATCGGCGACGACATCCGCATAGACGCCCGCCGGCAGATCGTCGGCGTCCATCAGCTCCTCGGCGGTGGCGCGCTGGTCGAGCATCAGCCTGCGCTCGCGAAGGCCAGCCCCTCGGCGGCGAGCCCGGGGCCGAAGGCGAGCGCGATGCCGTGCTCGACCGGTGCGCCGCGCAGCACGCGCGCGAGCACGAACATCAGCGTCGCGGAGGACATATTGCCGTTCGCGGCGAGCACGGTGCGCGAGTCATCGAGCGCGTCCGCGGGCAGCGCCAAAGCGTGTTCGACCGCGTCGAGGATCGAGCGGCCACCGGCATGGACCGCCCAACGATCGACCGCCCGCCCATCGGTCAGCGTCGCGACCAGCTCCGGATCGCGCAAAGCCGTGCTGATCCGGCCCGGCACTTCGCCCGACAGATGCATGGCGAAGCCACGATCGGTGATGTCCCAGCGGATCAGGTCGGCGGCTTCGGCAAGGGTGGCGCTGAACGGCCGGCCGATCGCCAGGCCGCCTGGTGTCGCGGTCACCAGCGCGGCCGCCGCGCCGTCGCCGAATTGCAGCATCGCCAGCAAAGGCTCGAGCGAGCGGTCGGCCTGAAGATGGAGCGTTGAGAGTTCGACCGTGACGACCAGCACGCGCGCCGCCGGCTCGGACCGAACGATATGCCGCGCGGTGCGCAACGCCGCGACCGCGGCATAGCAGCCCATAAAACCGACCAATGTGCGTTCGACGCCGCCCGGAAGGCCGAGCGCACGCGCGATGATCTGATCGACGCCGGGCGCGACGAAGCCGGTGCAACTCGCAACGACGAGATGCGTGATGCCGTCGAGCGCGACCTGCGCACGCAGATCGGCGATCGCTGCCAGCGCCAGCGTCGGTGCGGCCTGCGCGTAGAGCGCCATTCGCGCGGCGGTGCCGGGATGCGGCTGGGTGGCGTAGAACCCCGCGGCGCCGACCGGCGAGCCGTGCTCGGCGGGGAGAACCGACCAGCGATGGTCGATCCCCGCACGCGCCGCCATCCGCGCGAACACGCGCGCTTCGCGCTCGGGTAGCTGCCGCTCAGCCCAGTCGATGAAGGCGGCGTGGATATCGTGGGTGGGAACGGCGGTGCCGATGGCGGCGATATGGGGCGTTACGCGCATCACCGGCACTCAACGCATGGGGGCGCGGATCGGCCCGGCCGCGGGCGGCCGGAATGGACTGGAGGGATGCGACTCACACCGCTGCGCTTATCGCCTTGTTACGCCCACGCAATCGGGCGCGTGCTCAATCCTCGCGCCGCTCGCGCGCCGAGGCCCAGAAGGCGAGGCGTTTGCGGATTTCCCGTTCGTACCCGCGTTCGTTGGGCTCGTAGAACAGATGATCGTCGCCGATCTCGGCCGGGAAGAAATCCTGTGCGGCATAGGCGTCGGGATAATCGTGATCGTAGCGATAGCCCTCGTGATAGCCGAGTTCCTTCATCAGCTTCGTCGGGGCGTTGAGAATGTGCTTGGGCGGCGGCAAGGAGCCGGTGTCGCGCGCCAGCGCGCTGGCGCGATCGAACGCGACATAGGAGGCGTTCGATTTGGGCGCGGTGGCGACGTAATTGATCGCCTGCGCGAGGAACAGCCGCCCCTCAGGCATCCCAACCCGCTCGAACGCCTGCCAGGCGGTCATCACCTGCACCAGCGCTTGCGGATCGGCCATGCCGACGTCCTCGGACGCGGCGCAGCACAGCCGGCGGAAGATCACCCCGGCATCCTCGCCGCCGCGCACCATCCGCGCCGCCCAATAGAGCGCGGCATCGGCGTCACTGCCGCGCAGGCTCTTGTGGAAGCAGCTGAGCAGGTTGAAATGCTCTTCCTGACCACGATCGTAGAGCGGTGCGCGCTTCTGGACGATCGCTGCCAACGCCGCGGTATCGATCGGCGCATCGGACTCGATCAGGAACAGCGTCTCGCACAGCCCGAGCAGATAGCGCGCATCACCGTCCGCCATCGCGATCAGCGCGGCGCGCGCATCGGGGTCGAGGGGCAGCGCGCGGTCGTGCTGCGCTTCGGCGCGCGCGATGACGGTGTCGAGTTCGGCGGCGGACAGCCGGTCGAGCGTGAAAACCTTGGCGCGCGACAGCAATGCGGCAACGAGGCTGAAGCTCGGGTTCTCGGTGGTCGCGCCGATCAGCACGATCGTCCCGTCCTCGACCGCGGGCAGCAGCGCATCCTGCACCGGGCGCGAGAAGCGGTGTAGCTCGTCGATGAACAAAGCGGTCGGCTTGCCGGCGGCGCGCAGGTCGCGCGCGGTGGCGAGCGTGCGGCGCAGGTCGGCGATCCCGGTCGACACCGCGGAGAGCTGGACGAAGGCGTAGCCCGCCTCGGCGGCGATCAGCCGCGCGATCGTCGTCTTGCCGACGCCCGGCGGCCCCCACAGCACGAACGACGACAGCCGCCGCGAGCGGATCATCATCGCCAACGGCGCGTCGGGGCCGAGCAGGTGGCGCTGGCCGATCACCTCGGCGAGCGCGCGCGGGCGCAACTGGTCGGCAAGCGGGGCGTGGGCATCCGAGGGGGTGGAACTGGGGGGATCGACGGGATCGAACCCGGCAAACAGGTCGGCCATGCCCGGCATGTAAGGTGCGGGCACGGCCGCGTCATGCTCGAAAGCGAAAATATATCTTGAGCACTCTTGTGTAAAGCTAACGAAGATATATCTTGCTGCATCATGACACGAAACGGAGTCGACCGGATGTTCGGTTTTTCACCCGGTGGCCGCGGCCGCCATCATCATTTCGGACCGCGCGGTGCAGGCGGCGGGTTTGATCCCGAGCGGTTCTTCCACTGGATCGAGCGGCTCAACGAAGGCGAACATCGCCGCGGCGGTGGCGGGGGCGGTGGCGGTGGCGGGGGCGGCGGGCGCAGCCGGCGGATGTTTGACGGATCGGAGCTGCGACTGGTATTGCTCAAGCTGATCGCCGACACCCCGCGCCACGGCTATGAACTGATCAAGGCTATCGAGACGCTGACCGGCGGGGCCTACGCGCCGAGCCCGGGCGTGGTCTATCCGACGCTGACGGTGCTCGACGAGATGGAACTGATCGCGGAGCAGGCCAGCGAGGGCTCGCGCAAGCGGTTCGCGGTGACCAACGCCGGGCGAGCGCATCTCGATGAACAGGCCGAGACGGTCGCGACCTTGATGGCGCGGCTGGAAGCGCTGGCGGCGCAACGTGCGCAGGGTGAGGGCGAAGGCGCGCCGGTGCGTCGCGCGATGCACAACCTTCGTCACGCAGTGATGGATCGCGTGAAGCGCGCCGACGCGTCGCCCGAACTGCTCCACGAGATCGCCGCGTTGATCGACGAGGTGGCGCAGAAGGTGGAGCGGCTGAAGTGACGGTGCGGGTGGCGCGCGTGCCGACGCATTCGGCGAGCCGCTATCTTCAGCAGCTCGCCAAGCATTGGAGCCACAAGATGGAGGTCAGCTTTTCCGAGCAGGAAGCGACGATCGCGTTTCCTAACGGCGCGACGGTCGAGCTGCGCGCGGACAGCGAGACGCTCGACGTGCGGCTGGCGGTGCCCGAAGACGGCGACGTGGCGCGGATGGAAGAGGTGGTGGCGAGCCATCTCGACCGCTTCGCCTTCCGCGAGGCGCCGCTGACGTTCGACTGGCGGGCGGTTTAGCGTTTAAGCCACCCCGGCTTGAAGCGGATCATACAGTTACCCTGGCGAAGCCCGGGGCCCAGCTGGGAAGGCCGAAGACATGAGGCGCGACACCCTTTATCAGCGTCCCCCAAACTGAGCCCCGGCTTTCGCCGGGGTGACGTTTCAGCTTTAACGGATCATACTTTAAACGAGACGGTGGAGGCTGATCAGGTCGTTTGTAGGCGCGACGCCAGCACCTCCTGATAAGCCTGCAACACCGCGGCGTTGGCGGTGTCCCAGCGGAAGTCCTGCGCTCGGTCGTGTGCGGCACGGCCCATCGCTGCGCGCAACGCGGGGTCGGAGACCAATCGCGCGATCGCTGCGGCATAGCCGTCGAGATCGTCCGGGGGCACGAGGAAGCCGGTGCGGCCGTCCTCCAGCAGATCGACCGCGCCGGTTGCGCGCGCCGCCACCACGGGCACGCCGGCGGCCATCGCCTCCGACGTCACCTGGCCCCATGTCTCGGTGACGCTAGGGTTGAACAGCAGGTCCATCGACGCGACCGCGCGGCCGAGATCGTCGCCGCTCTGGAAGCCCGCGAACGCCGCCTGCGGCACACGCTCCGCGAACCAGTCGCGCGCCGGGCCCTTGCCGACCACCAGCACGCGGTGGCGCACCCCAAGCGCGTCGAGCCGCGCGAGCACGTCGGCGAACACGCCGAGCCCCTTTTCGAGCACCAGCCGGCCGAGGAAGCCGATCGTCACCTCGTCATCGGCGATCCCCAGCGACCGTCGCCACGCGAGATCACGCGCATCGGGGTGGAAGCGGCGATGGTTGACGCCGCGACCCCAGATCGAGATCGGCGACGTGACCCCGAGGTCGCGCACCACCTGCGCCATCGACGGCGTCGGCACCAGCACGCGGTCGGCGCGATTGTAGAAGCGGCGCAGGATCGCGACGATGACCGGCTGGATCAGCGACAGGCCGTAATATTGGAAATAGGTTTCGAAGCGGGTGTGGACCGTCGCGACGACCGGCAGCCCGCGACGCCGCGCCCAGGTGACGGCGGCGTGACCGAGAAACTCCGGCGACGAGACATGCACCAGATGCGGGTCGAACGCCGCCATGTCGCGACGCGGTCTGGCGGGCAGCCCGCGGCCAAGCTTATATTCGCCGCGCCCGCCGGGCATCGCGATCGCGGGCACGTCGACCACGGTGCCGCGCGCCTCGAACGCCGGGGTCGGCGTGGTCGGCGAATAGACGCGCACCTGCACGCCCTGATCGAGAAGATAGCCGACCAGCAGGTTCTGCGCCTGGTTCGCGCCGTCGCGCACGTAATTGTAGTTGCCGCTGACGAAGGCGACACGCAGTTCGGACGGGTTCATGTCCGCCCGCTAGCCACCATGTGCGGCAAAATCGCGACCGTTTGCACTCAAGCGGGTCGGATTTCATCGCTGCGCCGAATCCGGCGGATCCGCGGCTGGCGATCGAGCATTGCCGTACGGCGGATCGTCTCACGCAATTCCTCGCGTTTCTCGTGGATCGACGCGATCACCGGCCCCATCGCGACGCCGAGATCGACGAGCACCGCCTCCGACAATTGCAGCGAGCTTTCGAGCGTTTCCGGCACCGCATCGGTCACCCCGGCCTTATAGAGTTCGGCGGCGTGCACGGTATCGCGCGCGCGGGCGATGATCGGCAGCGCGGGAAAGGCGGCGCGCAGCCGCTTGGTCAGCCGCACCGTCAGTACGGGGTCGTCCATCGTCAGGATCAGGACGCGCGCACTGCTCAGGTCGAGCCGATCCAGCAATTCAGCGCGCGCGACATCGCCGAAGATGATCGGATAGCCGCCGGCGCGCGCGTGCGTCACCGCATCGATATCCGCCTCCACCGCGACGAAACGCTGGTCATGGCGCGCCAGCATGTCGGCGACCATCCGCCCGACCCGGCCGAAGCCGAACACCACCGCGCGCTGCCCCTCGCCATGATCGAGCGGATCGGGGCGCGCGCCGTCGCGCTTCTCGATGCGCCGCGCGATCACGCGCCCGAGTAGCGCGAGCAATGGCGTGATCGTCAGCCCGATCGCGGTGACGGTCTGCCAGAAGCTGGCGGTGCTGGCGGTGATGAGCTGCGCCTGCGCGGCGGTAGCGAGCACGATCAGCGTCGTCTCCGACGGGCTGCCCATCAGCATGCCGGTTTCCGCCGCAATGCCCGGGCGCGCATTGGCGACGCGCAGCAGCAGATAGGTGACCACCGCCTTGGCTGCGACGACGCCGAGCACCGCGGTGAGCAGCGGCATCCAGTTGCGCGCGATCGCGCCGAGATCGAGGCTCATGCCCACGGTGATAAGAAACACGCCGAGCGCGAGGCCCTTGAAGGGCGCGGTCATCACCTCGACCTCGGTGTGATATTCGGTTTCGGCGATCAGGAGCCCGGCGAGCAGCGCGCCGACGATCGGCGACAGCCCCGCCGCGGTGGTCGCGACGCTGGCGACGATCACCACCAGCAGCGAGGCGGCGAGGAACAGTTCGGGGCTCTTGGTGCGCGCCGCCTGCGCGAACAGCCGCGGCAGCACCAGCCGTCCGCCGACATACATCGCCACCACGGTCAGCCCACCGCGCAGCGCGACCCCCGCGATGCCGACCCAGCCGTCGGCGCTGGCGGTCGGTGCCATTGCACCCAGCGCGAAGATGATCGGGACGAGCGCAAGATCCTGGAACAGCAGGATCGCGAACGCACCGCGCCCGACCGGGCTGGTGGTTCCGACCAGCGGCAGCACCAGCGCGGTCGACGACAAGGCGAGCGCGAGCCCGAGCCCCGCCGATCCGCCCCAGCTCTGCCCCATCAGATGCAGGACGACCCCGACCAGCACCGCGCAGCCGACCAATGCCGCGGGGCCGGTGCCGAACACCAATTGCCGCATCGCCCATAATCGCCGGAACGACAGTTCCAGCCCGATCGAGAACAGCAGCAGTACGATCCCGAACTCGGCGAACGGCTCGATCGAGTCCGGGTTGGAAATCGTGAAATAATACAGCCACGGCGCACGCGGGACGAGCGCGCCGAGCCCGGCGGGGCCGACCAGCGCGCCCACCAGAATGAAACCGATCACCGGGCTGATCCGGAACCGCGCGAACGCCGGGATCACCAGACCGGCGGCACCCAGCACCACCAACGCGTCCGAGAAGCCTTCGTTGTGCAGTCCGATCGCCATGCACAGACCTTACGCAGGCGCGACGTGGTTTGTCGCCCTTCGTCACCCGAAAAAGGCGGATTGCTGCGCAAGCGGCTGCACATGCTCGACAAAGGCCGATGCTAACGTCAGTCTGGCTGTCATAAACAGACCGGGAGTTCGCATGCGTCGTCGCCAGTTCCTTGCCTCCGCCAGTGCCGCGGCGGCGCTTGCCGCCATTCCCCGTACGGCGACCGCCGCCGTGAAAAGCGGACCGCGCGATGCCGAGCTGCGCGCGTTGCTCGATCGGTTCTTCTATGCACGGCTTGATGAGAGCCCGGAGCAGGCGACGTCGCTGGGGCTCGACACCGGCGCGCGCGCGCCGCTGAAGTCGCGACTGTCGGATGCGAGCCGCGCCGGAGAGTTGCGCGACTTCGCGCGGGCGCGTGCCGAGCGTGCGGCGTTGCGGGCGATTCCGCGCGACGCGCTCGGCGACGCCGCGCGGCTCGACTATGACATCGTCGCCTACAGCATCGACCGGGTGCTGGCAGGTGCGCGCTACGACTATGGCGCGAGCGCGGGGCGGTACGCGCCCTATGTGCTGACGCAGCTGACCGGCGCGTATCGCGACGTGCCCGACTTTCTCGCCAACCAGCACCGCGTGCGCGACGCCGCCGACGCCGACGCCTATGTCGCGCGCGTCGCCGCCTGGGGGCCGGTGATCGACGCCGAGACCGAGCGCCAGCGCGTCGATGCCGGCAAGGGCGTGTTCGCGCCCGACTACATCCTCGACACGACGCTCCGGCAACTCGCGGCGGTGCGCGACAAGGCTGCCGATGCGACCGGCCCCGCCACGGACATCACCGCCAAGCTGAAGGCAGCGAACCTGCCCGCCGATCGCGCCGCGGCGGTGGTGAAGCTGATGACCGAGCAGGTCTTTCCGGCGCTCGACCGCCAGCGCGCTTTGGTGAGCGAACTGCGCGGGCGCGCGGTGCACGATGCCGGCGTGTGGCGGCTTCCGGACGGCGAAGCCTATTATGCCGCGGCGGCGAGCGCGGCGACGACCACCGACATGACCGGCGACGCGATCCACCGGCTCGGGCTCGCGCAGGTCGCGGAGATCGGCGCGCGGATCGACGGCATCCTGCGCAAACAGGGGATGACGCAGGGGACGGTCGGCGAGCGGCTGGTCGCGCTCAACAAGCGGCCGGATCAGCTTTATCCGAACACCGATCCGGGCCGCGAGGCGTTGCTCGAACAACTCCGCGGGCAGGTCGCGGTAATGACGAAACGCTTGCCCGAGCAATTTGCGATCCAGCCGCGTGCGCCGGTCGAGGTGCGCCGCGTACCCGAGGCGATCCAGGCCGGTGCGCCGGGCGGCTATTATCAGTCGGCCTCGCTCGACGGGTCGCGGCCGGCGATCTACTTCATCAACCTGCGCGACACGTTCGACCGGCCGAAGTTCGGGCTGGCGACGCTCAGCTATCACGAGGCGGTGCCGGGGCATCACCTGCAGGTGATGTCGGCCCTGGAGAGTCAGGACGTTCCGTTGATCCGGCGGCGTGGCTTCTATTCGGGCTATTCGGAGGGGTGGGCGCTCTATTCGGAACAGCTTGCCGACGAGATGGGGATGTATGACGGCGATCCGCTCGGGCAGGTCGGCTATCTGCAATCCCTGCTGTTCCGCGCGACGCGGCTGGTGGTCGATTCAGGGATGCACGCCAAGCGCTGGAGCCGCGAGCAGGCGACCGATTACCTGATCGCCACCACCGGGATCGCGCGCGGGCGCAGCCAAAGCGAGATCGACCGCTATACAGTCTGGCCGGGGCAGGCGTGCAGCTACAAGATCGGCCACACCGTCTGGACGCGGCTGCGCGACAAGGCCAAGCGGAAGGCGGGGGCGAAGTGGGACCCGAAGGAATTCCACCGCGTACTGACGCTGGGCGCGATGCCGCTGACGGTGCTGGAGCAAGTGGTGCGCGAGCGGATGGGGTAAACCGCGAATTCAGGCCGTCGGGAAATGGTCGGTAGCTCGCGGCCAGCAACCGGGTGGAAGTAGCCTAGCGAAATAATTCGAGGTTGCTGGGAAACCCGGTCGGTCATGCCGGACGTATCCCGGCGCCCATCGTCCCGGGACATTCAAGCCGTCGCGTACCGAGAAATGCTCGAACGTTCGCAGGGTTTCGATCAAGTCGGCAACGACGGGGTGAGACGGGAGATCGGTGACGATCGATCCGATCCGCTCCGTCACCCGAAAAGGCGCTAGACTCCGCCGGACAAGAGGCTTGCTCGATTGCTAGCCAAGTCTCATATATGAAATCTCCAAAGGGGAGGGGAGTCCAGCGATGCGAGCCGTCTTGTGCCGCGAGCCGTTCGCGCTCGAACGTGTCGAGCGTGATGCGCCGATCGCCGCACCTGGCGAGGTGCTGGTGCGCATGCGCCGCGTTGGCCTGTGCGGTACCGACTATCATATTTTCGCAGGAAACCAGCCGTTCCTGTCCTACCCGCGCGTGATGGGCCATGAACTGGCCGGTGAGATCGCGGCGGTGCCCGACGGCTCAACGCTGCGCGTCGGGCAGCGTGTCACGATCAATCCCTATCTGTCGTGCGGCACCTGCGTCGCGTGTCGCAAGGGCAAGTCCAATTGTTGTACGCGGATCGCGGTGCTCGGCGTCCATACCGACGGCGGCATGCAGGAGATGATCGCGGTGCCCGAGCGCGCGGTGATCCCCGCCGACGACCTGACGCTCGAACAGGCGGCGATGGTCGAGTTCCTCGCGATCGGCGCGCATGCGGTGGCGCGCGCCAACTTGTCACCCGGTGACCGCGTGCTGGTCGCGGGCGCGGGGCCGATCGGGATTGCGGTATCGCTGTTCGCGCGGCTGGATGGGGCGCGGGTGACGATCATCGACACGCGTGCCTCTCGTCTCGATTACGCGCGCGCGCGGCTTGGGTTCGACGATGTCGTGACGGTCGACGACGGCATTCGCGATACGTTGTCGGCCCGAACCGATGGCGACTTCTTCGATTGCGTGTTCGACGCGACTGGCAACATCCATGCGATGCGCAAGGGTCTCGACTATGTCGCGAGCGGCGGCAGCTATGTGCTGGTCAGCGTCGTCCCTGACGATCTGATCTTCGCCGATCCCGAATTCCACCGCCGCGAAACCACGCTGATCGCGAGCCGCAACGCGTTGGCCAGCGATTTCGCGCGTGTGCTCGCCGCAATCCGCAGCGGCGACATTCCCACCGATGCGCTCCACACGCATAGCGTCGAGGCGGACGACTTGCCTGAGCGGATGCCGAGGTTGATCGAAGAAGCGGACCATGTTCTGAAGGCGATCGTGACGTTCTGACAAAGCGCGGGCGCGACGACCCGGCTCAGCGAAAAAGAGGATGACGGCAAATGGCGTGGCAAGGCTCCCCTCCGCTTGAGGATCATTCCCGCGCGGACGACACGCGCGCGCGCGGCGCGGCGGGGCGCTGGGTACCGGCGCTCGTCATCACCACCGCGCTGTTCTTCCTTTGGGGGATGGCGAACAACCTCAACGACATCCTGATCGCGCAGTTCAAGAAGGCGTTCACACTGTCGGATTTCGGCACCAGCTTCGTGCAGCAGGTGTTCTACCTCGGCTATTTCGTGTTCGCGATCCCGGCGTCGATCGTGCTGCGGCGGTTTGGGTACAAGGCGGCGATCGTCACCGGTCTGATGCTTTATGGTGTGGGCGCGCTGCTCTTCTATCCGGCGGCGGCGATCAGCGCCTATCAGCTGTTCCTGTTCGCTTTGTTCGTCATTGCCGCCGGGTTGGCGTTTCTCGAAACGTCCGCCAATCCGCTGATGACCGAACTCGGCGATCCCGCGACCGCCACACGGCGGCTCAACTGGGCACAGGCTGCCAATCCGTTCGGCGCGATCACCGGCATCCTGATCGGGCGCAACTTCATCCTGTCGGGGATCGAGCATGACGAGGCGACGCTCGCGGGGATGAACGCCGCTGCACGCGCAGCCTTTTACCGCAACGAAGTCCAGGCAGTTGCGACGCCCTATCTGGCGATCGCGGCGATCGTGCTGCTGTTCGCCTGCGCTGCCGCGCTGACCGCCTTTCCGCGCAATGCCTTGGTGCGCAACGTGCCGGAGGAAGCAAAGACGCAGCGTTTCGCCGACCTGCTGCGCCACCCGCGGCTGATCGGCGCGGTGATCGCACAATTCTTCTACGTCGGAGCGCAAGTCGGGTTGTGGAGCTACACGATCCGTTATGCGCAGGGCGCGCTCGGCTGGAACGAGCGACAGGGCGCGGACATGCTGTTCGTCTCGCTGCTGCTGTTCGCGGGCGGGCGGTTCGTCGGCACGACGTTGATGACGTGGATCGCGCCGGCGCGACTGCTCGCGATCTTCGCGGGCGTGTCCGCACTGCTCGCGGCCACCGCGGCGCTGGTCGGCGGAACGATCGGGCTCTACGCGCTTGTCGCGACAAGCTTTTTCATGTCGATCCAGTTTCCGACAATCTTCGCGCTCGGCGTGGAGACGCTCGGCCCGCTGCGGCGGCTCGGCTCGTCGATCATCATCATGGCGATCATCGGCGGCGCGGTGCTGACCGGGGTGATCGGCTTCGTCTCGGATCGCGTCGGGATCGCGGCGGCGATGCTGGTGCCGGCGGCGTGCTTCCTCGTGGTGCTGACCTATGCGGTCCGCACGCGCGCGCGGGCCTGACGCCGATGGCGCGGGCGCGCAAACAGACCGATGCGGAGGGTGAGGGCAAGCCGAAACAGACCACCTATGCCGCACCCGCGCTGGAAAAGGCGTTCGAGATCCTCGACTTGCTGTCCGCCTATCCGCAGGGCGCGCTGGTCACCGACATGGCCGCGGCGCTCGGTCGCTCGGTGGGCGAGCTGTTCCGGATCGTCGTGGTCATGGAGCAGATCGGTTATCTGCAACGCTCGCCGGTCAACGACCGCTATACCGTGTCGTACAAGATCCTCGACCTCGCCTACCGGGCGACGCCGGCGCAGAACCTTACGCGCGCCGCGACGCCGGAGATGCAGCAACTCGCCGCGGAAACCGAGCAATCCTGCCATTTCGTCGTCCCGAACGGCGCCTATGGGCTGGTGATCGCGCGCGAGGAAAACCCTGGAATGCGGGGCTTTTCGCTGCGGCTCGGCGCGGCGATCGACATGATCCGCAGCTGTTCAGGGCAGGTGCTGCTCGCCTTTTCCTCGCCACAGCGCGCAAAGCGGATCGTTGCGCAGGCGGCGGCGGCGCAGGGCAAGCCGGTCGACCTGGACTGGCTGGAGGAACGGCTCGCGCTCGTGCGGCGGCAAGGGTTTGATCGTCGGCAAAGCCCGGTGACTCAAGGAGTTACCGACGTCAGTTATCCGGTTTTCGCGTTCAGTGGCGAGATCGTCGGTGCGTTGACGGTGCCGTATCTGGAGCTGATCGACGGGTCGCAGCGCGTGAAGCTGGACGCGGTTTCCGGGCTGCTAAAAGCGGCGGCGGCGCGTATCTCATTGACGCTGGGGCATCATCCGGCGGGTTGAAGGACAGGCTGTGACCCAGACGCCGCGCATCGACGCGCATCATCACTTTTGGCGCTACGATCCGGCGGCGTTCGGCTGGATCGATCCGGGGAGCGCGATCGCGCGCGATTTCGACGCCCAAGCGCTCGCCGGTGCGCTCGCGACGCGCAAAATAGCAGGCGCCATCGCGGTGCAGGCGCGGCAGATGCCCGAAGAAACACGGATGCTGCTCGATGCGGTGACGCGTGGTGCGGCAATCTGCGGCGTGGTCGGCTGGATCGATCTGCGCGCCGACGACATCGCCGAGCGGGTGGCGGCCGACGCCGCGCCGTTGCTGGTCGGCTACCGCCATGTCGTGCAGGACGAGCCCGACGCCGACTTCCTGCTGGGCGACGCATTCGTCCGCGGCGTGCGCGCGGTGGCGAAGCAGGGGCTGAGCTACGATCTGCTCGTCGACCATCGGCAGTTCGCGACGGTGCCGGCGTTCCTCGACCGGGTCGGGGCAGGGCGGTTCGTGCTCGACCACGCCGCCAAGCCCGCGATTGCCCGCGGGGGATGGCAGCCCTGGGCGGAGCGACTGAAGGCCGCTGCGGCCTGTCCCGGGTTGATGTGCAAGGTGTCGGGGCTGGTCACCGAGGCCGATCACGCCCACTGGACGCCGGACGATCTCGAACGCTATCTCGACCACGTCTTCGCCGCGTTCGGGCCGGAGCGGCTGATGTGGGGATCGGACTGGCCGGTCTGCCTGCTCGCGGCCGATTACGGCGCGGTGCATGACGTGATCGCCGCCTATGTCGCACGTCACTGTCCGGGGGCAAGCGACGGCATCTTCGGCGGCCACGCGCTCGCCTTCTACAAACCGCCGACGGGGGCGACAGCATCGCCCTGACCGAACCATCGCCGCGTCGCACGATCGTCGGGATCGAGCGCCGCGCGCTGCTGACGCTCGGCGTGGCGGGCGGCGCGGGCTGGGCGCTGGGCCGCGTGCTTTCCCGAACCGCACCGGTCGGGCGCGACGTACGGGCGTCGGGGGCGGTGGCGGCGATCCTGGGTGATCCGGACGCGCCCGCGATTGGCCCGCCAACTGCCTCGCTGCGGCTGGCGGTGTTCAGCGACTATCGCTGCCCGGCATGCCGCCACGGCTTCCCGGCGTTGACCGAGGCGGTGGCGGAAGACGGCGATGTGCGGCTGTTGTTCAAGGACTGGCCGATTTTCGGTGCAGTCTCGGAGCAGGCGGCGCGCGTGGCGCTCGCGAGCGTCGCGCAGGGCATCTACCCCGAGCTGCACCGCCGGCTGATGACCGCACCCGCCGCGCTCGACCCTGCCCATCTGCGCGCCGCCGTCGTCGCGTCCGGCGGCGATTGGCCACGCGTTCTGGCGGACCTGTCGACCCACCGCGCGCAGATCGACTCGCAGCTTCGTCGACATGCGACCGAAGCGGCATCGATCGGCTTGCCGGGGACGCCGGGCTATCTCGCGAATTCGCTGCTCGCCGTAGGGGTGATCGAGACGGGGGCGTTCGCGCGGCTGTTCGCGGCGGCGCGAAAAGGCGCTTGAGCGCTCGTCAGAACCTCACCGCGTCGGCGCTTTTCTCGGGCCGGATGTAAATCGACCTGAGCTGCGGCAGCGCGGTGCGCAGCTCGGTCTCGATCGTTTCGATCAGCGCCTCGGCGGCACCCATCGACAGGTGATCGTCGAAATCGGCGCTGATCGCGGCGAAGACGATGTCGGGCGCGGTGTGGACGGTGCGGACGTGGTTGACCGCGCTGATGCCCGGATGCGCCGCGACGATCGCGCGGGCGCGGGCGATCACCGCCGGGTCGGCCCGCTCGCCGATCAGCAGTCCCTTGGCCTCGCGCGCCAGCAGCACGGCGACCGCCGCGAGCAGCGCGCCGATCACGATCGAGGCGACGCCATCCAGCCGCGGATCGTTGAAATAATGGCTGCACCACACGCCGATCGCCGCCACGACAAGGCCGATCAGCGCGGCGCTATCCTCGAACAGCACCATGAACCCGGCCGGGTCCTTCGATTCGTGGATTGCCTGCCACCAGCCCAACTCGCCGCGGGTCTGGTTGAACTCGCGCATCGCGATCGTCCAGGAGGCACCCTCCATCAGCGTGGCGATGCCGAGCACGATGTAGTTGACGAGCGGATCGACGAGCGGCTCCGGCTCGATGACGTGCAGATAGCCTTCGTAGATCGATACGCCCGCACCGATCGCGAAGATCAGGATCGCCACGACGAACGCCCAGAAATACAGCTCGCGGCCATAGCCGAACGGGTGCGCGGCATCGGCGGGGCGGCGCGCGCGGCGCTGGCCGTAGAGCAGCAGCACCTGATTGCCGCTGTCCACCACCGAATGGACCCCTTCGGTCAGCATCGACGACGATCCGGTGATCGCCGCCGCGATGAACTTGGCCACCGCAATGCCCAGGTTCGCCGCCAGCGCGCCGAACAGCACGATATTGTCGCGCCAGCTTTTTGGTTTTGTTTCGCTCACGCAATTCCCTTCGCTGGATAGCGAGACGCGAGGGGAGGGGCAGGGTTCCGTTCGCTCGCGATGGCGGTCGGCCGATCACTGCACCTGGAGCGTGCTGACGTCATTCCCGCCCGTCATTGTGAGCGTAGCGCGGCAATCCAGAGGCGGATCAGGCCGCGCTGGATTGCTTCGCTACGCTCGCAATCACGATCGACGATATCGAACGCACATCATCTTTATTCGCCCCGGGCGCGTGCGCCGCGCGCCACCGCCCGGCGCAGCGTGCGGGAGAGTTGCTCCATCGAATAGGGTTTGTGCAGCAGCTCGAACCCATGCTGCCAGTTTTCGGCGAGGACATGCGCGTAGCCGCTGGTCAGCACGATCGGCAGCGCGGGATGGCGCTCGCGGATGCGCGTCGCACATTCGACTCCGTTCATGCCCGGCATCACCACGTCGGAGAACACGACGTCAAACCGCGCGGCATCCGCCTCCAGTATCGCCAGCGCATCATAGGCGTTGGTCGCCAGCAGGCTGCGATAGCCAAGCTCGTTGAGCGCGGTGGTGGCGAATTGTCCGACCTCCTCATTATCCTCGATCAGCAGGACATAGGCGCCCTGGCCATCGGCGGGTCCGTCGTCCTCGTTTCGATCGTCTGCGGCGCGGCCTTCGGTCACGCGCGGAAGGTAGAGCGTGAAGGTGGTGCCCTGATCCGCTTCGCTGGTGACGCTGATGTCACCGCCCGATTGCTTGGCGAAACCGATCACCTGGCTCAGCCCCAGCCCGGTGCCCTTGCCGACGCCCTTGGTGGTGAAGAACGGCTCAAAGATGTGCGGCAGTGCCTCAGGCGGGATGCCCGCGCCATTGTCGATCACCGCGACCGCCACGAATTCGCCGCTGACGCCGTGGTGGCCACGCAGCGACGGGATCTCGCCGACCGGCGTGATCGCGACCCGCAACGTACCCTGACCGTCCATCGCATCGCGTGCGTTGATCGCGAGGTTGACGAGCGCGGTTTCGAACTGGCTGCGATCGATCTCGGCAAGGCACGGGGTTTCCGGCGCCTCGACATGCAGCGCCACGCGCGCGCCGATCAGCGTCTGCACCATCTCGGCAATCTCGTTCACCGTCACGCCGACGTCGAGCAACTCGGGAGTCAGCGCCTGACGCCGGGCGAAAGCGAGCAATTGTCCGGTCAGCTTTGCCGCGCGCGTGGCGGTCTCACCGATCGCCTCGACATAGCGATCACGCTTTTCGGGCGCGAGATCGGGCCGGCGCAGCAGCTCGACCGAGCCGCGAATGATCGTCAGCAAGTTGTTGAAATCATGGGCGACGCCTCCAGTGAGCTGGCCGATCGCCTCCATCTTCTGCGCCTGGCTGAGCTGTTCGGTGGCGCGCTTCAACTGTTCGGCGGCCTCTTTCGCCTCGGTGATATGGCGGCCGATCGCGAAGACCTCCGCCTCACCGGGGGCGGCGACCCATTGCAACCAGCGGTAGCTGCCGTCGTGATGGCGGAAGCGCGTCTCGAAGGTCGGCATCGTCCCGGCCTGCGCGGCGGCCAGCGCCTCGACAGCCGCGGGCAGATCGTCGGGATGCACCAGCGACAGCGCATCGATTCCGAGCAGTTCGGCCGGCTGATAGCCGAGGATGTCGGTCCACGCTGGATTGACCGCCAGGTAGCGGCCGTCGGTCGACACCACCACCATCAGGTCGGGCGAGGCATTCCACATCCGGTCGCGCTCGGCGGTGCGTTGCGCGACCTGTTCGGCAAGGTCGGCATTGAGGCGCACCAGTTCCGCCCGGCTTTCCAGCAGCGCGCGATCGGCGAGCACGCGCTGCGTCGTCTCGTTGGTGAAGATGAACAACCCCGCGTGCTCGCCCTGCTCGTCGAGGATGCGTGAATAGGAGAAGCTCCACCACGTATCCGCCGCGCCGCGATCGGTGGCCAGCTTCCAGGGCAAGTCGACGAAGCGCCGGCTGCGTCCGGCGAAGGCATCGTCGACGATCGGGCGCGCCTGATCCCAGGCATCCGCCCATACCTCGCGCATCGGTGTGCCCATCGCCCAGTCGAGCCGCGGGCCGAGCAGCGGAAAGTAGGTCTCGTTGAAAAAGAAGAACAGCTCCTCGGCGTCCCAGCACAGGATCATCGATTCGGGCGAGTTGAGCACGAGGCTGAGCGCCGCCTTGAACGGCGCGGGCCAGTGTTCCGGGAGCCCGAGCGGGTGATCGCGCCAGTCGCGTGCCAGGATCAACCCGGTCGCCGCCCCGCCACCGGCCAGGAAGCGGAGCCCGGGCGGAAGATCGTCGGGGGTGGTCGAGGGAAGGTCGGTCATCGATTCCGGGCGGCTGGCGGGGAGGTGGGGGCTGACCTAGCGTGCGGACGTCAATCAAGGAAGTCCGGCGGACGTCGCCACCGCGCGGCGGGGTCCGGCGACCGGCGCGGGATGTGCGACGAACGGCGTGCGGGCGCGAAACCCGTCGCTTGTTCATAACGTTGGCAGCGGCGGAAGCAGGCGGAGCGAAGCGCATGAAGACGAGTGGCAATACGATCCTGATGACGGGCGGCGGCAGCGGGATCGGCGAGGCGCTGGCGCATCGTTTCCACGATCGCGGCGACACCGTCATCATCGCCGGCCGTCGGCGCGACGCGCTGGAGAAAGCGGCGGCCGGGCGCGAGCGCATCCATGTGATGACGCTGGATGTCGAGGATGCCGGTGCGGTGGAGGCGTTCGCCGAGCAGGTGGTGGCGGACTTTCCCGCGCTGAACGTGCTGTTCAACAATGCCGGGATCATGACGTACGAGGACCTGACGCAGCGGCGCGACCTGGCCGATGCCGAGGGGACGGTGGCGATCAACATCCTCGGCCCGATCCGGCTGACCAATGCGCTGACCGATCACCTGGTGGCGCAGCCCGACGCGGCGATCGTCACGGTGACGTCGGGGCTCGCCTATGTCCCGCTGGTCATGGCGCCGACCTATTCGGCGACGAAGGCGGCGATCCATTCCTATACCGTGTCGCTGCGCACCCAACTAGCGGGCAAGGTCGAGGTGATCGAGCTGGCGCCGCCGGGCGTGCAGACCGACCTGACGCCCGGGCAGGCGCATCGGCCGGGCTACATGCCGCTGGAGGCGTTCGCCGATGCGGTCGCGGCGCAGTTCCTGCAACAGCCGACGCCGCGCGAGATCCTGGTCGACGAGGTGCAGTTCCTCCGGCAGGCCGAGCGCGAGGGACGCTTCGACGAGACGCTGAAGACCCTGACCGAGCGCGCCGCGCAGCAACGCGCGGCCGGGGGCGAATAGCGCCTTCGCTCAGCCGCCGATCGGCATCCCGGGGGGCACGACGACGTCGTCGGCCTGCCCGGCGAGCACAGCGGTGCGCCGCGTCTCGTCCAGAAGCAACCGTGCGGTCGACAGCGCCCAGGCGCGGTCTGCCGGGTCGCGGAAGCGCCGCTTCGGCTGCTTCTCCGCCCAGTCGCGCAGCGCTTGATCGATCGCGCCGGCTGCTTCGTCGCCTGTTTCGGGCGCGGCAGCGGCCCGGGCCAGCGCGAGGACGATGCGCGTCCCGATCGCGCGGCGGACCGCATCGAGCCGCGGGTCGGACACCTCGGCGTCGGCGAGCGCGAGCAACCGGGTCGCGATCAGGTCTGCGCCCGGGACGTCGGCGGCACGGCGGTGCTGATCGGCGAGGCGTGCGAGCCGCTCGGGCGCCAGGATCGCGCCGAGCGTGACCTGCGCCGCGACCTGCGCGGCGACCAGCGGGTCGAACGCCGCGCTGCCGGCGGTGCGCATCACCTCGATATCGGTCTGCCGGTCGCTCTCGCCCGACCAGCCGGCCGACAATTGCGCGATCAGCCGATCGGGCACGTCGAGCGCGGCGGGGGCGAGGGTGGCGAGCAGGGCGTCGAGCGCCCGGCGTTGCGCGGCGGCATCGACGGGGGCGGACTCCCCGCCGGCACCGCCCGCGACCGCATAGGTGGACACGACGCCGCCCAGCACCTTCGCCGCCGCCTCGACCTGATAGCGGTGGAGCAGCCAGAGCGGCACGAACTTGCGGCGCAGCGCCGCGACCGGCTCGTCGGGGGTCAGCGCCGCCGGGCCGAAGCGCGACAGCGCGGCGCTGCGGACCTGCATCATGCGTTCGAGTTCGGCGACCGGATCGGCGCCGTCGTCCCACAGGCTGCCCCACGGTTGCGAGGAGGACACGTTCCGCGCGTTCTCGTCCGAGACGAAACGCAGCCCGGCCCGCTCCGCCGCGTCCGCCTTCGCGCGGGCGGCGACGTCGGGGTTGGTGCCGGCGGGGTCGGCGTAGAGCCAGTCGATCGCGTGATTGTCCCACGCGCCCAAGCCCACCCCGTACGCGTCGGACAGATCGGGCACGCCGTCCACCAGCCCGATGCGCGGGGCGGGATAGTCCATGACCGAGGCGCGGCCCTGCGTGCTGCCCGCGAAATTGTGGAGCAGGCCCAGCGCATGGCCGACCTCATGCGCGGCCAGTTGCCGAATGCGCGCGAGCGCGACCTGCACCGGGTCGTTGGGGCCACCGGTGCCGTTCTTCGCCGCGCCGACCAGTGCCTCGTAGATCAGCATGTCCTGGCGGACGCGCAGCGAGCCGAGCAGCACCGAGCCCTTCAGGATCTCGCCCGTCCGCGGATCGCTGACCGCATAGCCATACGACCAGCCGCGCGTCGCACGATTGACCCAGTTGACGACATTGTAGCGGATGTCGAGCGGGTCGGCGTCCGCAGGCAGGATCTCGACCCGGTAGGCGTCGATATAGCCCGCCGCCTCGAAGGCCGTCTTCCACCACGATGCGCCTTCGAGCAGCGCGGTACGGATCGGCTCGGGCGCGGCATTGTCGATGTAGAAGACGATCGGCTTCTTCACGCGCGAACGCGGGACGGCGGGATCGATCTTCTCCAGCCGGAAGCGATTGGCGAGGTTCTGGACGATCTGCCCGCCGAGCGGCGCGGCAAAGTTCAACGTCTGGGTAGAGAAGCTGCCGCCGCGCGGATCGAAGGCACGGGTGACATAGCCCGGCGGCGGCAGCGCGACGAAGCTGTGGCGGACGACCAGCGTCACCTGCCGCGGATCGGGGGCGATGTTGCGCACCTCCGCGCCGGGCGTGTCGCTGGCATAGGTCTGGCGCGCCTCGAACTCGAGGTTGAGCGGAAAGGCGCGAACGGCGTTGGTGTCGGCGGCGCTCAGCGCGTCGACCAGTTTCCAGCCCTTCTCTCCGGCCGAGTTGAGCTGCGCGGTCACGCCCTTCGTGTCGCGCGCGAGGAACGGCGCGATGTCGACGAGCATCCGCCCGTCCTCCGCGTCGACCAGGTCGCCGAGCCACAGCGTCGAGGTCGCGAACGCATCGGCCGCGGCCGCTTGCTCGCTGGCGGAGGCGCCGGCGGCGCGGAAGCGCGGGTTCTCCAGCTCGAACGCGACCTTCTTGCCGAGCCGGCGGATCACCAGCACCTGCGCCGGGCCGGGCTGCGCGCGATCGAGCCCGATCTGGGCCGAGCCGAGCCCGGTGCGCAGCGCGTTGGTGTAGAGCAAGCGTACTGCGATCCCGTCGCGCCCCGGCGTCGGCAGCGCCAGCAGGATGCGGCCGGCCTTGCGATCGATATAGACCGGCAATAGCCCGTCCAGCCGCTCGGTGCCGGTCAGCGGATCGCTTTTCGATGCGGCGGTTGCCGGCGCTTTCGCGGCCGCGGCATGGCTCATGGCCGGCACGAGCAACGCGCTAACGCTGCCCAACAGGATCGCCAAACGCTTCATCGTCACCCCCGAAGCGCCACCGTAGGAGAGCCGGGGCACAGTTCGCAAGGTGCGCGGCGAAATGTCTGCGTTATCAGCGCCGATTAGCGCGCCGGGTCGGTGTGGCGCTTGATGAGCCACGGAGCGGATCGCTCGGGCGGTGTCGCCGTGCGCGCCGTCTGCGTCGCCGGCGTGGCGGCGGCGGGTAGACCGAACCAGTGCGGCCGCTCGACGGCGACAAGGATGGCCAGAAGGCTGGAACCAAGCCCGAACCAGACCGAAAGGCCGCGCGTCGTCATCAAGAACCTCCTTCCCAAATGTAGGGGGACCGATCGGCAGCGACCGGCATACCGCCATGTAAAGCCGCCAAGCGAGCCGGGTGTAGCTCCCTCATGACAAATGCTTGCTGAGATAAGGTTAATGGCGGGAACCGGCCGCGGAACACGCCCAGACTGGCTTTGATGGCCGTCCCGGCGAGCGTCCGAACGCGCAACCCGTCAGTTTGGATTGTGAGAGAATAGCTGCCAAGGCGGAGAGCGCACCATCTCTGCGCCCTTCGCGCCTCCGCGTGCAGCCCCCTCTTTCCCCATGCTTTCTCACGAGCCGGAATGTCGATCGGTCCTAGACCATTGGCGCATTGACGCGACCGGCGACACAGGCATAGGCTTGTCCGAGAAATAAGCGGGTTGGGAAGAGGTATGAGGCAGGCTCACGCAGGTCGCGGCCGCGAGGCGGTGCGATGATCGATCGTCGCGCTGCATTGGCCGGGATGGTCGCCGCGTTCGGAGCGGGCGTGTTCGCGCCGCTGGCCCGCGCCGTCGCCTATCAACCCGATCCGGTGATCAACACCGGCCCGCCCGCGCCGGTCTTCACCGCGGCGCAGCGCGCCCTGGTCGCGGCATTGAGCGAGCGGGTGATCCCGACCACCGACACGCCGGGCGCGATCGCCGCCGGGGTGCCGGAATATATCGAACACATGCTGGGCGACTGGGCGATCGACGACGAGCGCGGGACGATCCTTGGCGGCCTCGCGGCGATCGATGCGCGCAGCATGGCCGATTATCGCATGCAGGCGGTGAAGGCGACCGCAGCGCAGCAGGACGCGCTGCTGACGCTGGCGATGAACGACAAGCTGCCGGGCGCGAGTGACTTCTTCCCGGCGTTCAAGCAGCTGGTGCTCACCGGCTATTATACGTCGGAGGTCGGGATCACGAAGGAGCGCGAATATCTGCCGGTCCCGGGCGATTACGACGGCGCTTACCCCTATGCGAAGGTGAAGCGCATCTTCTCGTCCTGAGCCTCGTGCGGCGCGCACGGCCGCGCCGCCGCTTTCCCCGAACACTCATCCGGCGGACTTTCAAGATCATGGCAGCAACAGATCGCTTCGACGCAATCGTCATCGGTTCCGGCATCAGCGGCGGTTGGGCCGCCAAGGAGCTGACCGAGAAGGGCCTGCGCGTCTTGATGGTCGATCGCGGCCGGATGGTTGAACATGGCGAGGATTATCCGTTCGACGGCAAGTCCGTCTATGAAACCCCCGCGCGCGACCGCATGCCCGCCGCGCTCGCCAAGCGCGATTATTTCGCGCTCAACGGCTGGGTATCGCCCGCGACGCAGCCGTTCTTCATCAACGACCGTCTCAACCCGTATGACTACGACGCCCCCAACAAGTTCAACTGGGTGCGCCCGTCGGTGGTCGGCGGCAAATCGCTGACCTGGGGGCGGTGGAGCTTTCGCTGGGCGCCGACCGATTACGAGGCGAACAAGCGTGAGGGCGTCGGGGTCGACTGGCCGATCCGCTATGACGACGTCGCGCCGTGGTACAGCTATGTTGAGAAGTATATCGGCGTGTCGGGGGGCAAGGAGAACCTCGATTATCTGCCCGACAGCGAGTTCATGCCGCCGTTCCCGATGAACGTCGCCGAGAAGTGGCTCAAGGGGCGGCTGGAAGGCGAGTTCCCGGGCCGCAAACTGATCAACGCGCGCCTCAGCAACATCACCGAGGACAAGCCCGAGCAGAACCGCACGCGCTGCCAGAAGCGGTCGCAATGCAGCCACGGGTGCAGCTTCGGCGCGTATTTCTCGACGCAGGCGGTGACGCTGCCGGCGGCGCGCGCGACCGGGCGGCTGACGCTGCGCTCCGACACATGGGTCACCAATCTCGAATATGATCCCGCGAAAAAGCGCGTTACCGGCGTGCGGATGGTCAACGCCAAGACCGGGCGCGCCGAGGTGGTGCAGGCGCGGATGGTGTTCCTGTGCGCCTCGGCGATGAGCTCGTTGCACGTCCTGCTCAACTCGCGCCCGAAGGACAGCGAGCGGAGCTGGTTCCACTCGAACGGCGCGCTCGGCAGCCAGGTGATGGACCATATCTTCCGCGTCGGCGTGCAGGGCGAGATCCCCGGCATGACCGACCTGATCGAATATGGCCGGCGGCCGGGCGGCGTCTACGTGCCGCGCTTCCGCAATCTCGTGTCCGAGCAGCTGCCGTTCAAGCGCGGTTACGGCTATCAGGGGCAGGCGTTCCGTCAACCGGCGATGGTCGACGGGTTTGGCGCGGACATGAAGCACGGAATGCGCGAATATGGTCCGTGGCGCTTCTCGATGGGCGCGTTCGGCGAGTGCCTGCCGTATGACGACAATCGCGTCATGCTGAACTTCAACAAGACGGATCGCTTCGGCACGCCGCTGCTGCGCTTCGACGTGACGTTCCGCGACAACGAGATCAAGATGATGGACGACGCGCTGGAGCAGGGGCAGCTGATGCTGCGCCGCGCCGGGCTGACCAACGTCACCGGCGGGCGCGGCAAGCATGTTCCGGGCGAGGCGATCCACGAGATGGGCGGCGCACGGATGGGGCGCGATCCCAATACCTCGGTGCTCAACGGCTGGAACCAGGCGCACGACGCGGCGAACCTGTTCGTCACCGACGGCGCGCAGATGGCGTCGGTTTCGTGTGTCAACCCGTCGCTGACCTTCATGGCAATGACCGCGCGCGCGGCGGATCATGCGGTCAAGCAGATGAAGGCAGGCGTGATCTGAGCCGCGCCAGCGTGCGTCGTCCGACCAGAAAGAGTGGATCACGGCAACGGGGCGGCATCGACCGTCAGACAAGGCGACGACGCGTCAGAGCCACCCATCGCCATGCAGTCTGACGTTATCCGGGGGGGGGGGGCGCTGGCTCTTTGGGAATTGAGCGAAGGCAGGAGGGCGGGGCCAGGCTCTCCCGAGTGTCACGAAGGGGTCGGGATGACG
>NZ_CAXIAM010000037.1:0-33649 GCF_964021865.1 uncultured Sphingomonas sp. | reverse complement strand
ATGCGCGGGATTGGCGAGCGGGCCCATCAGGTTGAAGATCGTCCGCCGCCCGATCCGGCGGCGAATGGGGGTGATGCGGCGCATCGCCGGGTGGTGGTTGGCGGCGAACAAGAAGCAGATGCCAAGGTCGCGTAGCGTCGCCTCGGCCTGTGCCCCGGCGCGTTCCATGTCGAGCCCGAGCATCTCCAGCGTGTCCGCGGCGCCGGCCTTGGACGAGGCGGCGCGGTTGCCGTGCTTGGCGACCGGCACGCCGCAGGCGGCGACGACGAGGCTGACCGCGGTCGAGACGTTGAGCGTGTGCTGGCCGTCGCCGCCGGTGCCGCAGACGTCGATCGCACCGGCCGGGGCGGCGATCGGAATCAGCCGCTGGCGCAGCGCGCGCGCCGCCTCGGCGATCTCGATGCTGGTTTCGCCGCGTTCGGCGAGGCGGATCAGGAAGTCGGCGACCGCTTCCTCGCTGGTCTTCGCGTCGAGAATGTCGGCGAACGCCTGCGCCGCCGATTCGCGCGACAGCGGCGACGACGGATCGGGCAGCAATGCCACCGTGGTCACGCGGCGATCCGCCCCGCATGGTTGACGCCGGCGAGTCGCAGGAAATTGGCGATCAGGTCGTGGCCGTGCTCGGTCGCGATGCTCTCGGGATGGAATTGCACGCCGTGGATCGGCAGCTCGCGGTGGCGCAGCCCCATCACCGAGGCATCGCCGGCGGTGGCGTTGACGATCAGGCTGTCGGGGACGTCGGTGACGATCAGCGAGTGATAGCGCGTGGCGGTGAACGGCGAGGGCAGCCCCGCGAACACGCCGGTGCCGTCATGTTCGACCGGGCAGGTCTTGCCGTGCATCAGGCCGCCACGCACGACCTTGCCGCCGAAATGCTGGCCGATCGCCTGATGCCCGAGGCAGACGCCGAACAGGGGCCGCCGTGCCTCCGCACAGGCGGCGACGAGGTCGAGGCTGACCCCCGCTTCGTTGGGGGTGCAAGGGCCAGGCGAGATCAGGATCGCCTGTGCGCCGCTCGCCAATGCTTCGGCCGCGGTGAGCGCGTCGTTGCGGACCACGCGCACTTCTGCGCCCAGTTCCATGACGTAATGGACCAGGTTCCACGTAAAGCTGTCGTAATTGTCGATCACCAGGATCATGCGTCCGCCATAGCCGATGCGTCGCCGACCGCAACCGCCGAGCCGCCCGTGCGTCAAAGGAATATTGCAGTGGCGCAAAGATTCGTCATGGCAGGGCAAACCGCCATGCGGAGAAAAGCGTGATCCCGCGCGTTCGCGGGACCAAGGAGAAAGACGATGCGCCGTCCGATGATCGCCCTGCTGTGTGCTACCGTGCTGGCGCTGCCGACCGGGGCCGTGGCGCAGGTCCAATCGGCGGGGGACACCGGGCGCGCGCCGCAGCGCGTGCGCAGCGTGACGCTGGAAGGCGACGAGAAATGCCCGGTCGCGCAGGGCGACGAGGTGGTGGTGTGCAGTCGCCTCAACCCGGACGAGCAATATCGCATTCCCAAGCCCTTGCGCGACAGCGCCGAGCCGGCGGCGAAGAACCAGGCGTGGACCAACCGCGTCGCGACCGCCGATCAGGTGAGCCGCGTGGCGGGCGGGTTGCCGGATACGTGTTCGCCGGTCGGGTCGGGCGGGCAGACCGGGTGCGCGCTGATGATGAACCGCGCGTGGGCGGCGGAGCGGCGCGCGGCGGAGAAGAACGATTCGATGATCCCCGGCGGCCGGTGAGGGTGCCACTGGCGCGGGCGGTGCCAGCCGCCGCGCTGGTTCAGTTGCTTGGCGAAGACCTCGCGGCTGGTCGGCGGTGAAGGAAGAAGCGGGATCCCGGATCAAGCCCGGGATTCAGCGTGACTGCCCGAAATTCGGCGTCGACGCCTGCCGCACCGCCTCGCGCGCGGCGGCGAGGATCGCGCCGGCCTTCGCCTCGCATTCGCGCTGTTCATAGGCCGGGACGCTGTCGGCGACGATGCCGGCGCCCGACTGGACGTGGATCGTGCCGTCCTTGACCACCGCGGTGCGCAGCACGATGCATGAGTCCATCGAACCGTCGGGCGAGAAATAGCCGACGCCGCCCGCGTACGCGCCGCGCTTCTCGGGCTCCAGCTCGGCGATGATCTGGCAGGCGCGGACCTTGGGTGCGCCGCTGACCGTGCCGGCCGGGAAGCCCGCGAACAGCGCGTCGATCGCGTCATGTTCGGGCGCGAGCCGGCCGACGACGTTCGAGACGATATGCATGACGTGGCTGTAGAATTCGATGCCGTAGCTGTCGGTCACCTGTACCGTGCCCGGCGACGCCACACGGCCAACGTCGTTGCGGCCGAGATCGAGCAGCATCAGATGCTCGGCGCGTTCCTTGGGATCGGCGAGCAGGCTGTCGCGGTTGGCGGCGTCTTCCAATGCGGTCTTGCCGCGTGGGCGGGTGCCGGCGATCGGGCGGATCGTGACCTCCCCGTCGCGGGCGCGGACGAGGATCTCGGGGCTCGATCCCGTCAGCGCGAAGCCGGGTAGGTCGAGGTGGTAGAGGAACGGCGACGGGTTGATGCGGCGCAGCGCGCGGTACAGCTCGAACGCCGGGAGCGGGAAGGGCGCGGTGAAGCGCTGCGCGAGCACGACCTGAAAGATGTCGCCGGCGGCGATATAGTCCTGCGCGCGCGCCACCATCTCGGCATAGCGGCCGGGGGCGAGCGTCGGGGTGAGCGCGATGTCGGTCAGGTCGGCGCGGGCGCGCGGCGGAAGCGCGGCGGCGGCGAGGCGGGCCTCGACCGCATCGAGGCGATCCTCGGCGGCGGCGATCTGGTCGCCCGGCGCGTGCGCGGCGTCGGGCCAGACCGGTGCGACGAGGAACAGTTCGTCGGCGAGCCGGTCGAACATCAGGATCACGGTCGGGCGCACGAACATCAGATCGGGGAGGCCGAGCGCATCCTGTTCGGGCTGCGGCAGTTTTTCCACCAGCCCGATCGTCTCATAGCCGAAATAGCCGACGAGGCACGCGAGCGCGCGCGGCAGTTCGGGCGGCAAATCCATGCGGATCGAGGCGACCAGGTCGCGCAGCGCCGCCAGCGTCGGCGCGGCGCAGGGGGCGAAGGCGTCGCGATCCTCCAGCCAGCGTGGGTTGATTTCGGCACGGTCACCCTGCGCGCGCAGCACCAGGTCGGGAGCGAGGCCGATCATCGAGTGGCGACCGCGCACCGCGCCGCCCTCGACGGATTCGAGCAGGAAGTCGCCGCGGCCGGGCTCGATCAGCTTGAGTGCGGCGGCGACCGGCGTCTCGGTGTCGGCGATCCGCCGCCGCCAGACGAGCGCGGGACGACCGGCGGCGAGCGCCGCGGCCGCGTCACTGGCCGGCGTCGCCACCGACAAGGTCCTTCTTCAGCTGGGCGATGGCGTCGGGATAGCGCTTGGCGCCCTGCGCGGCGGCGACGGCATTGGCGAATTGCTGTGCATATTCGCCGCCGATCGCGCGGCCGAGATCGACACGCGTCGCCTGGATCGCCGCCGGCTGCTTGCTGGCGTCGCCGGGCACGATCTGATCGACGCGCAGCACCAGCCAGCCACGACCGTCGGGCGCCTGGATGGCGCGTGCGCTGCCCTGCTTCAGACCGAACATCATCGCGAGCACCGGGTTCACCTGACCCTGATTGGCGGTGATCTGCGCGCGCGTCGCCTCGACGCGCTCGACCGGGGCCTTCACGCCGGCCTGCGCCACGGCGGTGGCAAGCGGGGTGCCGGCGTTGACCTTCGCAACGATCGCATTGGCGGCGGCCTGCGCGGCGCGGCGGGCGCGATCGGCGGTCAGGTCGGCGACGACCTGCGCGCGCGCCTGCGCCAGCGGGACCGGGGTGGCGGGGACGATGCGGTCGAGCGCGGCGATCGCGAAACCGCCGTCCTGCCCGATGCCGACCGTCGTCGGTGTGTCGCCGTCCTCGGCCGCGAAGCCGGCGGCGATCACGGGCGCGAGCGTCGCGTCGGGCTGCGTCTGCGGCTGGTCAGGGTTGATGCCGCTCGGCAGCACCGCCGGGGTGGTCTGGACGGTGAGCTTCTGATCGCGCGCGACTTCGGCGATGTTGGCGTTGTCGGCCAGCGCATCCTCGACCGCGTCGCGGATCTTGCCGATCGCGTCATTGGCCTTCTGCTTGGTCAGCGCGGCGACGATCTCGGAGCGGGCCTGCGCCAGCGTCTTGCCGGGGTCCTGCGTCACCTTTTCGACGCGCGCGACGACGAAGCCGATCGCCCCGCGCACCGGGCCGACGACATTGCCCTGTGGCGCGGCGAACAAGGCGGCGGCGACGGCGGGCGACGTCTGGGTGGCGAGCGCGGATTGCTCGACCGCGGTGATCGTGCGCGCCTCAAGACCGGCAGCGCGCGCGGCGGCGGCGAGCGGAGTGCCGGCCTTGACCTTGTCGGCGAGCGCCTGTGCGGCCTTCTGGTCGAGGACGGTCGCCAGCGTCACGTCGCGGAGCGGTTTGGGGGCGTATTTCGCCTTGTCGGCGTCATAGGCCTTCTGGATTTCGGCGTCGCCGGGCACCGCCTGCGCCGCGACCTGCTGCGGCGTGACGAGCGCGTAGCGGATCACGCGCCGCTCGGGCGTGGTGTAGCGCGCGACGTTGCGCTTGTACCAGTCCTGCACCTCGGCCTCGGTCGGTGCGGGGCCGGATACGCTGGCGGGGATCAGCGCCGCCTGCCCGGCGCGCCGCTCGAGCAGCAGCGAGGCGTATTGGAGAGCAAGGCGCTGCGGCACCTGGCTGGCGCCGACCGTCGGCACGATCAGGAATTGCGCCATCGTTTCGCGCGCGATCTCGCGCTGGACCTGCGCGTCGGTCATGCCGCGCTGCGCGATCAGGCGGAGATAGGCCTGCTGGTCGAACTGTCCGGTCGCGCCCGCGAAGGCCGGGATCGCCTTCAGCTCGCTGCCGACCAGCGCGCGGCTGACGCGCATCCCTTGTTCCTCACCGAACGTCTCCAGCGCGAGGCCGGTCAGCGAGCGGGTGATGAGGCTCTCCACGCCGCCGGCGCGGACGAACGTGGCCATGTCCAGATCGGGCTGCTGCTGGCGCGCGTTGCGGATCTCGTCCTGCGCGCGGCGGCGGATGTCGTCCGCGGTCACCTTCTCGCCGTCGACGCTGGCCAAGGGATGCCCGAGCAGCCCGCCGCCGCTCGCCAGCCCGGTGACGTCGCCGGCCGCGAACGCCAGCGCGATCACGATCAGGATGCCGAAGGTGACGATCATGCCGACCTTCGAATGGATGATGCCGCGGAGGAAGCTGAGCATGGAAGAGGCAGACCGGGACAGGAGTGAAGCTCGCCGCTTTAGGCACACGTCCGGCTGGCATCAAGCCGCGCACGCGTCTAACAGGTTTAACACCGAACAGGGAGAACGGACGTGCGGCGCAGGCTGGTGGCGGGCAACTGGAAGATGAACGGCGATCTGGCGTTGCTGCCGGAGCTGGATGCGGTGGCCGCCGCGGCGGCGGCGCATCCGGGAATCGACGTGGCCGTGGCGGTGCCCGCGACGCTGATCGCACCTGCGGCGCAGCGCGTGCCGGGGCTGGCGATCGGGGCCGAGGACATCCACGAGGCCGACAGCGGCGCCTATACCGGGTGCGTTTCGGCGGCGATGGTGCGGGAGGCGGGGGCGCGCTTCACGATCGTCGGGCATTCGGAGCGGCGCGAATATCAGAACGAGACCAGCCAGGACGCGTGGGCGAAGGCGGCGACGGCGCATCGCCACGGGCTGTCGGTGATCCTGTGCTGCGGCGAGACGGGCGCGGAGCGCGACGCCGGGCGCGCCGAGCGCGTGGTGCAGGCGCAGATCGAGAAGTCCTTGCCGGAGAAGGCGAACGGCGACTGGCTGACGCTCGCCTACGAACCGCGCTGGGCGATCGGGAGCGGGCGGACGCCGACGCTGGAGGAGATTGCCGCGATCCACGCAATCGCGCGCGCGAAGATGCGGCAGTTGATCGGCGCGGCGGCGGATGGGGTGCGGATTCTGTATGGCGGATCGGTGACCGGCGACAATGCGCGGGCGATCATGGCGGTGCCGGATGTCGATGGCGCGCTGGTCGGGGGGGCGAGCCTGACCGCGGCGAAGTTCGTGCCGATCATCGAGGCGGCGGGGTAAGGGGGCTGGCGGATCGTAACGCCGCTGGGAAGTGAAACGCCGTCGCTCCTGCCTGCGCGGGGGCGACGGGTTTCGAGGAAGGATGGAAGTCAGCCGAAGCGCTTCTTCAGCAGCGCCCATGTCGCGCGCAGGCCGTAGGCCTCGCCGCCCTTGGGGCGTCCCGGCCGGGAGGACGGGCGCCACGCGAAGGTGTCGAGATGCGCCCACGGCACGCTCGCCGGCACGAAGCGGCGGAGGAACAGGGCGGCGGTGATCGATCCCGCGAAGCCGCCGTCCGGCGCGTTGACCATGTCGGCCACGTCCGACTTCAGCATGTCGTCGTAGCCGTCCCACAACGGCAGCCGCCACAGCGGATCGTGGACGGCCGTCCCCGCCGCGAACAGCTCGGCGGCGAGCGTCTCGTCCTGCACGAACGTCGCGGGCAGATCGGGGCCGAGCGCGACGCGCGCAGCGCCGGTGAGCGTCGCAAAGTCGATCAGCAGATCGGGCGCGCCCTCGACCGCTTTGGTCAGCGCGTCGCCGAGGATCAGCCGCCCCTCGGCATCGGTATTGGTGTTCTCGACCGTCAGGCCCTTGCGCGTCGTCAGCACGTCGCCGGGGCGGAAGGCGTTGCCGGCGATGGCGTTCTCCACCGCCGGGATCAGCAGGTGGAGCCGCACCTTGAGCCGGGACTGCATCACCAGTGCGGCGAGCGCCAGCGCGTGCGCGGCGCCGCCCATGTCCTTCTTCATCAGGCGCATCCCTGAGGACGGCTTGATATCGAGCCCGCCCGAATCGAAGCACACGCCCTTGCCGACCAGTGCGAGGCGCGGGTGTGCGGGGTTGCCCCATTCGAGTTCGATGAGCCGCGGCGCGCGGTCCTTGGCCGCCGCCTGTCCGACCGCGTGGATCATTGGATAGCCGGTGGCGAGTGCGTCGCCGCGCGTGACGGTGACGGTCGCGCCATGCTGTGCGGCGAGCGTATCGGCCTCCGCCTCCAGCTCGGCGGGGCCGAGATCGCTGGCGCCGGTGTCGACCAGATCGCGGACGCGCGCGGTGGCGGCGGCGAGGCGGACGGTTTCCTCGATCGTCGCGACATCGGGGGTAAGCAGTACCCGCGGCGCGGCGGGCTCGACCTTGCGGTAGCGGGTGAAGCGGTGCTGCGTGAGCAGCCAGCCGAGCCCCGCCGCGCCGGTCGCGCCGCCGTCCGCGAGGCGGTACATGCCCTCGGGGAGCGACTCACCGAGCGAGGCGATCCGCCATGGGGAGTCGAGCGGTTCGTCGCAGACCAGCAGCATCGTCCAGTCGTCCGCCGCCTCGCCGGGCAAGATCGCGCGGTTGCCGGCGCCGCCGGTCACCTTGTTGGCGGCGACTGCGGTGCGGACGCGCATCGGCTGCGCGGCCAGCCAGTCGGCGAAACGATCGGGGTGGACGACGTGAATGTCGCGGGCGGGCTGGCCTCGATCGGGCTGGAGCAAGGCGCTAAAGTCGGTCATCGCGCGACCAAAGCAGGACTTGGGGCGGGGCGCAACGCGTGCGGTTCCCTTGGGCCACGCGCCATCCTACATCGCGCGCATGACGACACATTCGACTCGCATGTTGATCCTGGGCTCTGGCCCGGCCGGGCTGTCCGCCGCGATTTACGGCGCGCGCGCCGGAATGGCGCCGATCGTGGTGCAGGGCATCCAGCCCGGCGGCCAGCTGACCACCACCACCGACGTGGAGAATTATCCGGGCTTCAAGGAGGTGATCCAGGGGCCGTGGCTGATGGAGCAGATGCAGGCGCAAGCCGAGCATGTCGGCACGCGGCTGATGTGGGACACGATCGTCGAGGTCGACCTGACCGCGCGTCCGTTCCGGCTGATCGGCGACGGCGGCGACGTGTACGAGGGCGAGGTGCTGGTGATCGCGACCGGCGCGCAGGCCAAGTGGCTGGGGCTGGACAGCGAGGATGCGATGAAGGGCAAGGGCGTCAGCGCCTGCGCCACATGCGACGGCTTCTTCTATCGCGGCAAGAAGGTGGCGGTGATCGGCGGCGGCAATACCGCGGTCGAGGAGGCGCTGTACCTGACCAACCACAGCGACGACGTCACGCTGATCCACCGCCGCGACACGCTGCGCGCCGAGCGGATTTTGCAAGAGCGGCTGTTCGCGCATCCGGGCGTCAAGGTGTTGTGGAACAAGGAAGTTCGCGCGTTCGTCGACGGCGGCGGGAACGCCGGGCTGGTCGCGCTCGAGCTGGAGGACACCGTCACCGGCGCGCGCTCGCGGATCGACGTCGAGGGCGGGTTCGTGGCGATCGGCCACCATCCGGCGACCGAGCTGTTCCGCGGCCACCTCGCGCTCGACGAGGACGGCTATATCGCGGTCGAAACCGGGTCGACGCGCACCAGCGTGCCGGGCGTGTTCGCGTGCGGCGACGTGATGGACAAGGTCTATCGCCAGGCGGTGACCGCGGCGGGGACCGGGTGCATGGCGGCGCTGGATGCCGAGCGGTTCCTGGCGGCGGCGGAGTTCGAGGCGGTGAGGGAAGCGGCGGAGTAGGATCGGCTCGGCCTGACGCGGACGCCGACACGTCACGGATCGAAACCCGGTCGCGATCATTCCGCCACCTCACCTCCCGCGGAAGGAACGGCGCGTGCCGGTCGTCAGCAAGATCGTCAGGACCGTCCTCGCCGCGCTGCTGTTGCTCGTCATCGCGATCGGGCTGGCGATCACGATCGTGCCGCGCTTCCTCGACCGGCTCTATTACGAAGGTCCGGCGTCCGATCACTATGACGGCGCGCGCTTCTTCAACCCCGATGGCGACGACACGACGGCCCCGCCCGCGGGCGGCAGCCGTGGCGGGTTCCTCTGGCGGCAACTGACCGGCAGCGACGACCGCCCCGCGTGGCCGGACACCGTCGCGGTCGTGCCCGCCCGCCCGCCGGCGCGCGTCGAGGGCACGCGGATGCTCGTCACCTGGGTGGGCCACGCCACCGTGCTGATCCAGACGCAGGGGCTCAACATCCTCACCGATCCGGTCTGGGGCGAGCGCGCCGGCCCGCTCGGCTTCGGCCCGCGCCGTGTCGCCGCGCCCGGCATCCGCTTCGAGGATCTGCCCCGCATCGATCTCGTGCTGGTCAGCCACAATCATTACGACCATCTCGAGAAAGCGACGCTCCGGGGGCTTTGGCAGCGCGACCGCCCGACGATCGTCACCAGCCTCGGCAACGACAGTGTGATCGCGCAGACCGGTGCGCGCGCCACCGCGCTCGACTGGCGCGGCGCGGTGCAGGTGCGTCGCGGCATCCGCGTCGCGGTGACCCGCAACCACCATTGGGGCAGCCGCTGGTTCGCCGACCGCAATCGCGCGCTGTGGTCGAGTTTCGTCGTGCAACTCCCCGCGGGCGGCAATGTGTTCTTCGCGGGGGACACCGGGTTCGGCGATGGGCAATGGCCGGCCGAGGCCGCGGCGCTCGGCCCGATCCGGCTCGCGCTGTTGCCGATCGGCGCGTTTCGCTTCGTCCCCGGCCAGATGGTGTCGGGCGCGCATATCGGCCCCGCGCATGCCGCGTTGGTGTTCGAGCGACTGCGCGCGGCGCATGCCCTGGCGATCCACTGGGGCACGTTCCGGCTGTCCTACGAGGCGCGCGACACGCCGCCGCGGATGCTGGCCGCGGCGATGACATGCCTGAATCGCACCGGCTTCGACGCGGTCGCGATCGGGCGGACGGTCGAGGTGCCGCCTGCGACCAGCCTGCCCCCGCCGCCGACAACGACCCCCGCCGCGATGATCGCCTGCCTCGACACGCCAGCGGTCCGCGCGCTGCGATAGGAACACCAAGCCCTGCGGCTTGACGCTTTGACGGCTCTTCCACCCTAATCGATCCGATTATCGAGCTGGCCGGCCGCCTCGCTTATGCTCCGGTCACGTCATCGGAGAGAAAAGGGCGCATCGATGCTGTCAGCCAATCAGGCCACTGCGCGGGTCGGCACGAACACCATTCCGACGCCGTCGTTCGACCCGCCGGTGGCCCGCAACGCGCTCGACCGGCTGATGGCCAGTGCCTCGCGGCTCGACCAGCTTGCGCCGCCAGCCGCGCATGTCGTGGCGGAGGGTGACACGCTCACCGGGATCGCCGCGAAGCACGGCACGACCTGGCAGACGCTGGCGCGGATCAACGGCCTTTCCGATCCCGACCGGCTGACGATCGGCCAGCCGATCCGCCTCCCAGCAAGCGACGCCCCCGCGACCCACGTCGTGCGGCGCGGCGAGACGCTGTCCGGCATCGCGCAGGCGAACGGGATGGACGTCGCCACGCTCGCCCGCAGCAACCATCTCGCCGATCCCGACCGGATCGCGGTCGGCCAGACATTGCGGCTGGGCGGGACCGCGCCTGCGCCGCAAACCGCACGCGCTGCCCCGGCGAACACGCCGGCCGACATCCCCGCTGCCGCGACGCCGCGACTCGGCGCGATCGCGGAACGCTACGAGAGCGGCGGCCGTGGTCCCGGTACGGTGTCGACCGGTTCGGGCGATCCCGGCGGCGTCTCCTACGGCGTCTACCAACTGTCCTCGAACGGCGGCACGCTGCAGAAATTTCTCGCCAACGAGGGCAAGAGCTATGCCGCCGAACTCGGCACCGGTCCCGGCGGCGAGCGCTTCAACGCCAATTGGAAGGCGATCGCCGCGCGCGACCCGCAGGGCTTCCGCGCCGCGCAGCACGCCTTCATCGATCGCACGCATTTCCAGCCGGCGGTCGACGGTGTGAAGGCCGCGACCGGGCTCGACCTGTCCAGCCGCCACGCCGCGGTGCGTGAGGCGACCTGGTCGACCTCGGTCCAGCATGGTGGTGCGCAGGGCGTCCTCAATGCCGCGATCCGCAAGACCGACGCGCAGCTCGATCGCACATCCGCCGATTACGACCGCACGCTGGTCGACAACATCTATGCCGGTCGCGCGGATTATCTGAACGGGCTTGCCGACAGCGGCAAATACACCGCGCGGGAAGCTGCGCAGCTGGGCTCGATCGCCGCGACGCGATACCCGAACGAGCGGCGCGATGTCGCCGCGCTGTTCGCCGCCACCCCGGCTGCATCCACCGCGCCCGCGACAGCGGCCGAGGTGCGCACCGCCGCCGATTTCGCGAAGATCGTCGAGACCTCGGGCGACGCGCGGGCGCGTGCGGATCTCGCCGCGGGCAAGCAGGTGCTGGTCGCGATCCGCACCGACAGCACGACCGGGGCGCGCAACGGGCAGGGCGAGTATAACGATCGCTTCGCGCTGCTTTCGCGCGCCGCGGACGGCAGCTACCGCGCGCAGATGTTCGACGGGAACACCGAGCCCGCGGGCAAATATGCCGCGCGCGGCTATGGCGTCGACGTCAACGGCGACGGGCGCAAGGAACTCGGCCGCCTGATCGAGGGCAGCTACCGCTACGAGCTGCAATCGGGCACGTTCGCCGGCAACCGCTTCTTCCGCGCGACCGAGACGCAGCAGGCGTTGCGCGATAGCAACCATGACGGGCGCTTCACCGCCGCCGACACGGTCGACCGAAGCGGGGCGGGCCGCTCGATGCTGATCCACCAGGGCGGGAACGGCACCACCGGCTCCGCAGGCTGCCAGACGCTGAACCCGGCCGACTTCGCAGCGTTGTTGAAGGGGCTCGGCGCGCAGCACAGCTTCAGCTACGTGCTGGTCAACGCCAACCGCTGATCGCTTTCGGAGGCTCCATGCGACCCGTCCTCGCCGCCTTGCTCCTGCTCACGGCGTGTGGCGAGCCCGGCGCGGCGCAACCGGATCGTGCCACGGGCAACACGCCCGCTTTGGCCACTGGCACGCCCACGCCGGCCGCCACCGTCGCCGCCGCGTGCGAGCCCGATGCCCCCGAAAGCCCGTGCCCGGTGGTCGGGCACTGGCGGATCATCAAGACCTTCAACCCCGCCGCGGCCGATCCGACCGTCGATGACATGGGCATGACCGGCGCGACGCTGACCGTCACGGGCAACGGCGCCGGGCCGGGCGTGCTCCGCTGGGACGGCCCCGACACCGGGCAGTTCGACATTTCCGATGTTTGCACCGGGCCGTTCCTCAGCCCCGCCGCGAAGCCGCACCCGGATGCCTCGCGCGCGGTGCTGACCCGCGCGCTCGCCGCCTGGGGCGTCAAGGCCGACGCTGCGGCGGCGCGGCATCTCGGCTGCGACGACGGCCATTGGTCGGTGCCCAGCGATCCGTCCGGCCAGTGGTACGGTCTGGTGCTGCCGCTCGGCCGGACGATGGCGTTCGAATGGTACGACGATCGCATGATCCTTGCCGAACGGATCGACTGACCGCGGCAAGATACTTGCTTTGTTCCGCTTTTTGCTGGCGACGCGCGGGTTGGCCTGTTAATGTGCGGGTATCACCGTGGCCGCTCCCCGCAAGATCATCCATATCGACATGGACGCCTTCTATGCGTCGGTCGAGCAGCGCGACGCGCCCGAATTGCGCGGCCGGCCGGTCGCGGTCGGCGGCAATCGCGCGCGCGGGGTGGTCGCGGCGGCCAGCTATGAGGCGCGCGCGTTCGGGGTGCGCTCGGCGATGCCCTCGGTCGTTGCGGCGCGACGCTGTCCCGACCTCGTCTTCGTGCCGCCGCGCTTCGACGTCTATCGTGCGGTCAGCCGGCAGATCCACGCGATCTTCGCCGATTATGCCGATGCGATCGAGCCGCTGTCGCTCGACGAAGCCTATCTCGACGTCAGCGAGGATCGCCGCGGGCTCGGTTCGGCCAGCGCGATCGCCGCCGAGATCCGCGCGCGGATCAAGGCCGATACCGGGCTCACCGCCTCCGCCGGGGTCAGCTACAACAAGTTCATCGCCAAGCTCGCCTCGGACCAGAACAAGCCCGACGGCCTGTGCGTGATCCCGCCCGCCAAGGGCGCGGCGTTCGTCGCCGCGCTGCCGGTCAAGCGCTTCCACGGCATCGGCCCGGTCACCGCCGAGAAGATGGCGCGGCTGGGCATCCACACCGGCGCCGATCTGCGCGACCGTCCGATCGCTTTCCTGCGCGCGCATTTCGGCAGCCACGCCGATTACCTGCACGGCGCGGCGCGCGGGGTCGACGACCGTCCGGTGCGTGCCGAGCGCCAGGCCAAATCGGTGGGCGCGGAACGCACCTTCGACACCAACCTCTCCGATACGGCCGAGATCGACGCCGCGCTGGAGACGGTCGCGGCCGCCGCCTGGACGCGCGTGGAGCGTGCCGACGTTCGCGGGCGCACCGCGACGCTGAAGCTGCGCCGCGCCGATTTCACCACGCTGACCCGCGCGCGCTCGGTCACCGGGGTCATCGAGACGCAAGACCAGTTGCTCGATCTCGGGCGCGGACTGCTCGCGCCGTTGCTCCCCACGCCGGGCGGAATACGACTGCTCGGGTTGACGCTGTCGGGCATCCTGCGCGACGAGGAGATCGATCAGCCTGCGCTGCCCCTTTGAAATGCAAGGAATTGCCGATGAAGCCGCCGATCGGCCCCGCCACCCGCCTGTGCATGTCGCTCGCCGCGCGCCCCGGCACCTTCGGATCGCGTTTCCATAACCACCTCTACGACGCACTGGGTCTGGACTATGTCTACAAGGCGTTCACGACCGACGATCTGACCGGCGCGATCACCGGCATCCGCGCGCTCGGCATCCGTGGTTGCGCGGTATCGATGCCGTTCAAGGAAAGGGTGATTCCGATGCTCGACGGCCTGCGTGACAGCGCGGCGGCGATCGACAGCGTCAATACGATCGTCAACGACGAGGGCGAACTGCTCGGCTACAACACCGACTACAGCGCGGTGCGCGACCTGATCGCGGACCTGCCGCGCGTGCCGTTCATGCTGCGCGGGAGCGGCGGGATGGGGAAGGCGGTCGCCACCGCGCTGGTCGACGCCGGTTTCTCCGACGGCACGATCGTCGCGCGCAACGAGGCCGCCGGACGCGCGCTTGCGGAGCGGCTCGGCTGCCGCTGGCAGGCGGAGGCGACCGGGGAGACGCCGCTGCTCGTCAACGTCACCCCGCTCGGGATGACCGGTGCGGATCAGGACGCGCTCGCCTTCACCCCCGAGCAGATCGCGGCGGCGCAGATCGTGATCGATGCGGTGGCCAAGCCGGTCGAAACCCCGCTGCTGCGCGCGGCGCAAGCCGCGGGCAAGACGGTCGTCACCGGCGCGCAGATCGCCACATTGCAGGCGTTGGAACAGTTCGTCCTCTACACCGGCGTGCGGCCGACCGACGCACAGGTCGCCGCGGCGGAGGCGTATGCGCTGAACTAAACCCACCAGTCGCCCCGGCCTTGAGCCGGGTCCCGCTTCTTCTTCTGCCGTGGGTAAGAAGCGGAGCCCGGATCAAGTCCGGGGCGACGATGGTCAGGCCGCCAGCACCTTGAGTCCGGTGCGGTCCTCCAACGCCTGCGCGCCGAGCACCACCGCCCCCAGCGGCCCGGCATTGCCGCCCAGCGCGGCGGGCACGATGAACGTGTCCATGTCCGCCACCGCCGACAATGCGACATAGCCGTTCAGGCTCGCCGCGGTCGCTGCCCTCAGGCGCGGCAGCAGCCACGGATTGCCGACCATCACCCCGCCGCCCAGCACGATCCGTCGCGGCACGCCGGTCAGCGTCAGCGTCGCGAACAGCGACGACAGCGCGCCGACCACCGTTTCCCACGCCGCGTGATCGTGCGGCAAATCCTCACCCTTGATTCCGGTCCGTGCCGCGATCGCCGGGCCGGCGGCCAGCCCTTCGACGCACGCACCGTGATACGGGCACGATCCCGCCCAATCGTCGCCGGGCAGCCGCACCGGACGGATGTGCCCGAATTCGCTATGCGTCAGCCCGTCGACCGGCCGCCCGTGCGCGATCATCCCCGCGCCGACGCCGGTGCCGACCGTGACATAGGCGAGGTCGCCCAGACCCTGTCCGGCGCCCCACCGCGCCTCGGCCATCGCCGCGCCGACCACGTCGCTGTGGAAGCCGACCGGCACGTCATAGCGCGCCGCCAGCCGCCGCGCGATGTCGGTGCCCGCCCAATGCGGCTTGGGGGTCGAGGTGATCTTGCCGTAGTCGGCCGATTGCGGATCGATCGAAACGGGGCCGAAGCTGGCGATGCCGATCGCCGCGACACCGCGCCACTTGTCCATCGCCGCCTCCAGCGCGGGCAGCGTCTCTTCGGGGCGGGTAGTCGGAACGCGCACTTCCTCCAGGATCGCGTCGGGTCCGCTGGAGAGCACCGCGATGCACTTCGTGCCGCCCAGTTCCACGCCCGCGATCAACGGCAGCTGCGCCATTCAGTCTTCCTCCTCGGCCGCGGCATCGATCCGCCGCAGCATGTCCGTGAACCGCGCCAGTTCGCCAACGTCGAAGCGCCCGAAGATCCGGCGCTCCAGCGCGACGGCCTGCGGCGCGACCTGCGCGTACAGCGCTTCGCCCTCCGGGCTCAAGCGGAGATGGTGCGATCGCCGGTCGGTGGCGTTGGGGGTGCGCGTCAGCAGCCCGCGCTCGGTCAGCGCGATCGCGGCGCGGCTGACCGTGACCTTGTCCATCCGGCTGCGCTCGCCGAGCTGCGCCTGCGTGACCGGCGCATATTCGGCGATCAGCGTCACCAGTCGCCATTCGGGCACCGTCAGCCCGAACGCCGCCTCATAGGCATCCGCGATCCGTCCGCTGACCCGGTTCGAGGTAACCGACAGCAGATACGGGAGGAACTGCTCGAGATGGAGGCGTTCTACCATGGGACACCCAACAGAATACGGGAAAGAAACGATCGGAACCAGAACCGGAAACGTTGCATTAATGTGACAACAGGCACAAGGACCCCTTCCACTTTCGCGGAGTCACATTCGGGAGGCGCAACGGAGCAGACGATGGCAGCAATCACGGCGAACGGTATCCAGATCGAATATGAGGACGAGGGGCCGCGCGACGGCCAGCCGATCCTGATGGTGATGGGCCTGGGTGCCCAGCTGGTACGATGGCCGCAGTCGATGGTCGATGCCCTGGTGGAGCGTGGCTATCGCGTCATCCGTTACGACAATCGCGACGTGGGCCTGTCGACCAAGTTCGATCACCTGGGCGTGCCACACATCGTGTGGACCGCGATGCAGATGCAGTTCGGGCGCGTCCCCGCCGTCCCCTACACGCTGACCGATATGGCGCAGGACGGCATCGGCCTGCTCGACGCGCTGGGCATCGGCCGGGCGCATGTCGTCGGCGCGTCGATGGGCGGGATGATCGCGCAGTTGATGGCGGCGCGCTGGCCCGAACGGGTGCGGACGCTCACCTCGATCATGTCGACCACCGGGCATCCGAATTGCTCGCGGCCGACGATGCGCGCCACCGCGCTGCTGCTCCGCCATCCCAAGAGCGACGATATCGAGGCGATCGTCGCGCATGGCTCGATGGCTGGTCGCGCGGTGGGCGGTCGCTTCCCGATCGAGGATGCGATCATGGCCGAGCGGATCCGCGCCGAAACGCTGCGCAACCGCTGCCCGACCGGTTTCCTCCGTCAGATGGCGGCGATCGTCGCCGATGGCGATCGCACCGACCGCCTGCGCCGGATTACCGCGCCGACGCTGGTGATCCACGGCAGCGACGATCCGCTGGTGCCGGTTGCGGGCGGGCGCGCGACGGCGCAGGCGATCCACGGCGCGCATTTCATGGAAATCGACGGAATGGGACATACGCTGCCGCCCGAGCTGGTCGACCCAATCGTCGCCGCGATCGACGACCACATCCGCCATCGCCGCCGCGATCCGATTCCGCAGGCCGCGTAGCCCTAGACGCCCCGCGCGCGCGGCGTGCCGCGACGACCACATCTGCGCCGAGGATCATCATCCAGCTTCCCGGCTCGGGAGGTGACTGGCGCGTTCTTCAACGTAAAGCGAAGATCGTCGATCCGCGCCGACGGACCAAAGCATCTGAAATCCGGATCGCGGCACCGCGGTTCATCCTTGTCATCGAAGCCGATGTCGCTGCCAACAACGAGACGATGAAAGCCGTTCGTTTGGTGCCGTTCGCATGCTCCGTCGCCCTGATCCGACGCAAGCGCGCGGTTGGCATAGCACTTCAACCCCGATGTGTCCGTTATTCCGCGCTTTCGTGCTACACTGGCGACGCTCTCCGTTCCGCCGTTGCAAGAGGACGCGCATGTTCGTCGACTTTCGCGATCAGCCCCCGCCACCGCCCTGGCAGCCGCCGCGCCGTCATCCGCGACTGACACCGAAGCAGGAAAAGGCGCTTGCGGCGATCATCGGCTTCAACGTCGTCCTGTTGATCGTCGCCCCGATCGGCGGCGCCACCCTGATCGGCGCGCTGATGCTGCTTTTCCACTGACGAAATATTATAACAAACCTAGGTATCCCGGACGCTTGCCGCTTGCGTCAACGTCGGGTTATACGATGCCATCGCGCCGGGGGGCCGTGATTCGGGGGGAATTCCGTGACGCTGGACGTGGCGACACTGTTCATCGCCAGCATGGCGATCGAATTCGTGATGGCGCTCTACTTCTGGACGCTGTGGCTCGGCCGCCGCGAACAGCGTGTGCACCTCTGGGTCGCCTGTTCGATCACCGCGGGGGTGCTCGGTTGCTTCTGCTACATGCTGCGCGGCATTGCGCCGGAGTGGATCGCCGTCTGGGCGGCGCAGGTCTGCTTCATCCAGGTCTTTGCGTTCCTGTGGGGTGGCGTGCGGCTGGTCCATGCGCGGTCACACCCTGCGTGGGCGGTATGGAGCGGCAGCCTCGTGTGGACGGCGTTCTGCCTGATCCCGCCGCTCTTCGCCGCGGAAGCGCTGCGAAACGTCGTCGCGACGCTCGCCTTCACCGTCTACTGCCTTGCGATGACGGGAGAATTGCTACGCCAGGCAAGCGCGCGAACCGCGCCGGCGCGCTGGCTGACCGGTGGGCTGCTCGTGCTCGTCTCCGCGGTGTCGCTGACGCTCGCCGCCTATTCGTCGCTCCACAGCGCGCCGGTCCGCCCGCTCGCCAGCGCCTCGGTGCTGCCGGGGCTGTGGCTGCTGCTCTACACCGCCATCTACATTACGCTCGTCGTGTCGCTCACCACGCTTGAACTCGGCAACGAAGCGCAACGGCAGCGTGAGGCCGCGACCACCGATTCGCTGACCGGGCTGCTCAACCGCCGCGCCTTCATGGAGCGCGCGACGCCCGCCGCCGCGTTGCCGGGTGGCGCGACCTTGCTGATGCTCGACATCGATCATTTCAAGCAGGTCAACGATCTGTGGGGCCATTCGGCAGGCGACCGCGCGCTGGTGTTGTTCGCGGGTGCGCTGCTCGACGCGACCGGTGGCGTCGTCGGGGCGGTCACGGCGCGGATCGGTGGCGAGGAATTCGCGGTGCTGCTGCCCGGCGGCTCGCGAGATGAGGCGGCGGCGCTGGGTTCCCGCATCGCCGCGCGCGTCCGCGAATTGCGGCATACGCCCGGCGCGGCGCGGATGACGGTGAGCATCGGGCTTGCCGAGAGCGATCCGGTCACCCCGACGCTCGACGCTCTGCTGACCGGCGCGGACCGCGCGTTGTATCGCGCCAAACGCGCCGGCCGCGACCGTCTCGAATATGACGCCGCTCCGTTCGCGCCGGGCCTTGCTGCCTGATCCACTTGAACGGGCGATATGTTCAGCGTGGCGAAGCGATCAGGATCGTCCCCTAGCTGGCATAGGATCGCTTCGCTTTGCTCGGATGGCGTTCTGCCGTCCTGTCACACCACAATCTCTCCCGGCGCCGGGTGTCCCAGAAACGCCGCCGGGCTCGCGGTCGCGCCGTAAGCCCCGGCCAGAAAAATCGCGACCGTCCCCCCGACGTCGACGGATGCCAGCGCGATGCGGTCACCCAGCCGGTCGAGCGGGGTACACAGGCAGCCGACCACCGACATCTCTCCGTCTGGCGCAGCGCCCATCCGCTCCGCCACCGCGAGCGGGTAGTTGCGCCGCACCACCGTTCCGAAATTGCCACTCGCCGCCAGCTGGTGATGGAGCCCGCCATCGACCACGACGAACGTCTCGCCGCGGCTCTGCTTCACGTCGACGACGCGCGTCAGATAGACGCCTGCCTCCGCGACCAGCCAACGCCCCAGCTCGATCGCGTACCGGCTGTCGCGCAGCACCTCGGCGCGTGCCGCCAGCGCCTCGCCCAGCGCCGCCCCGACCGCGGCCACATCCAGCGCCACGTCACCCGCGAAATAGGGCACCCCGAAGCCGCCGCCAAGATTGACCAGCGGCGGCACCGCCCCGGCTTCGTCCGCCAGTCGAGCGGCGAGCGCCAGCGTTGCCGCCTGCGTCTCGCTCACCGCCGCGGCGTCCAGCGCCTGCGACCCGGCGAAGATATGGAAACCGCGCCAGTCCGCGCCCGCCGCGATGACCTCGCGCACCACCGCCGACGCCTGTTCGGCGTCGATCCCGAACGGGGAGGCGCGGCCGCCCATCTTCATGCCCGACCCGCGTAGTTCCAGATCGGGGTTCACCCGCACCGCCAGGCGCGGCACCACGCCCAGCCGCTCGCCCGCCGCGAGCGCGCGCCGCGCCTCGCCGGCGGATTCGAGGTTGATCGTCGCCCCGGCCGCGATCGCCGCCGCCAGTTCGTCGTCGCGCTTGCCCGGGCCCGCGAAGCTGATCGCCGCGGCGGGCTTGACCGCCAGCGCGCGGGTCAGCTCGCCTGCCGAGGCGACGTCCAGCCCGTCGACCAGCGGCGCGATCCGTGCCAGTAACGCCGGCAACGGATTGGCCTTGATCGCATAATGCAGGTCGATCCCCGCCGGCATCGCCGCGCGAAACCGCGCCACCTGCGCGGCGACCAGTGCCGCGTCGTACACGAACAGCGGCGAGCCATGCTCGGCGACCAGCGCCGCGGCATCGTGCCCGCCGATCGTCAGTGCGCCCGTCTGCGCGGCAAAGGCGGGCGGAAACGGCCCCATCGGCTTCATCGGCGCGGCTCCTTCACCGACGCCGCAATCGCCGCGCGGTCCAGCTTGCCATTGGCGTTGCGCGGCAGTTCGGTACGCCAGTCGATCCGCATCGGTTGCATATAGGCGGGCAGATCGCGCTTCAGCCGCTCGCGTAATCCCGCCTCCGCTGCTGCATCGCCACGCGCGACCAGCACGATCGCCTGCCCCAGCCGCCCATCGGGAACGCCGACCGCCACCGCCTCCGCCGTTTCCGGCCCGGCGGTCGCCGCCTCCTCGACCTCCTGCGGACTGATGCGATGGCCGGCGCTCTTGATCATCTCGTCATCGCGACCGACGAACCGCAACAGCCCGTCGTCATCCGCCACGACCGTATCGCCCGACCATACCGCCGTCCCGCCGTAGCGCGACCCCTCCGGCGCCGGGCGGAAGCGGAGCGCGCTCCGCTCGGCATCGCGCCAATAGCCTTGCGCGACCAGCGGCCCGGCATGGACCAGCTCGCCCGGCTCGCCCGTGGCCGCGAGCGTCCCGTCACGCCGCACCACCAGCACTTCCGCGAACGGCACCGCGCGCCCGATCGAGTCGGGATGCGCATCGACCAGATCGGGATCGAGATAGGTCGACCGGAACGCCTCGGTCAGCCCGTACATCGGGAACAGCCGCGCCGCCGGGAAGCGCGCCCTGAGCGCCCGCACCATCGTCGGCGTCAGCGCGCCGCCCGAATTGGTCAGCCGCCGCACCTGCCCCGCGACCTCGTCCGGCCACGCGCTCTCCAGCAACTGCGTCCATAGCGGCGGCACACCCGCCAGCGTCGTCGCCCCGATCCGCGCCACCGCCTTCACCACATCGCGCGCAGTCAGATAATCGAGCGGCGCGACGCACGCCCCGGCCGCCCATGTCGACAGCAACTGGTTCTGCCCATAATCGAACCCCAGCGGCAGCACCGCCAGCACGCGATCGTCGGGCGCGATCTCCAGATAGTGCGCAACTCCGATCGCCCCCAGCCATAGGTTCGCATGGCTGAGCATCACGCCCTTCGGCCGCCCGGTCGACCCGGACGTATAGAGCAGCGCGACCAGGGCATCGGGATCGGCGTCCGACCGCGGCAGGGGCTCACCCGCTCCCGCCTCGGTCACGACGCGGCACCCTTTCGGCACGTCGTCCGCCTCCAGCGTCGCCGCACGCGCCGCCTGCGTCAGCAGCAGCGCCGCTCCGCTATCGGCGAGGATGTGCGTCACCTGCGCGCGCCGCAGCACCGGGTTGACCGGCACATGGACCAGCCCCGCGCGCGCCGCCGCCAGCGGCATCCAGCACGCCACCCGCGTCTTTGGCAGCCAGGTCGCGACCCGCGCGCCCGCCGGAAGCCCCAGCGCCGCCAGCCACCCCGCCAGCCGCGCCACCGCGTCTTCGGCAGCGGCATAATCGACCACCCCCTCGCGGTCGATCAGCGCGGGCGCGTGCGGCGCCCCGAGCAGCACATGGTCGATCGGGCGCGGCGTAGCATCGGGGGACACCATAGGTTCGGCTTCTAGGCTCAGGCGTTGCGGAATCCACCCCTTGCGCCTAACGCGGCGCCGGCTCGCCGCCGGATATATGCGGCGAAAGTGGAGGTTGCGTGATTCCCGAAGGCACGAGCGACATCAAGACGACCATCCGCGCGGTGCTGGTCGACGTTCTGGCGCTCGACCCGGAACGCGTCGCCGCTTTCCGCGCCGATACCCCGCTGTTCGGTGCGCTGCCCGAACTCGATTCGATGGCGGTCGCGGGCGTGCTCACCGAGCTGGAGGACCGGCTCGGCATTGTCATCGAGGATGACGAGGTCGACGGCGAGATGCTGGAGACCTTCGGCGCGCTGGTGACGTTCGTCGCCGGCAAGGCGCTGGTCTAAGCCCCTGCCATCATCCCCGCGCGAGCGGGGATGACGACGGAAAGGGCCGTAACCCTTTCCATGCCATTGCTTCTGCCGCGCGCCGGCGTGGTGCTCGAACACCGCCCCAGCGAAAGGGGCGGTGCGTCAGGGACACTGGACGGAGCGTCCTCGCTTACTGGCAGGCGAGGCACTCGTCGTAGTCGGTCGTCTCGCCAATCGAGAATTTCGGCGTGTCGATCGTGTTGTCGGCCTCGACCCCGCCCGATCCTTCCGAGCCTGCGAAGCCGGCGCGCTGCACCGACTTGGAACGGAGGTAGTAGAGCGACTTGATGCCGAGTTCCCACGCGCGGAAGTGGAGCATCAGCAGGTCCCACTTCTCGACGTCGGCGGGGATGAACAGGTTCAGCGACTGCGCCTGATCGATATACGGCGTGCGATCACCGGCGAGTTCGAGCAGCCAGCGCTGGTCGATCTCGAACGAGGTCTTGTAGCAGTCCTTTTCCTCCTGCGAGAGGAAGTCGAGGTGCTGGACCGAGCCGCCATGTTCCAGGATGGAGTTCCACACCGAATCCGCGTTCTTGCTCTTCTCGCTGAGCAGCTTTTCCAGATACGGGTTTTTGACCGCGAAGCTGCCCGACAGCGTTTTGTGCGTATAGATATTGGCCGGGATCGGCTCGATGCACGCGCTGGTGCCGCCACAGATGATGCTGATCGACGCGGTCGGCGCGATCGCCATCTTGCAGCTGAACCGCTCCATCGCGCCGACATCGGCGGCGTCGGGGCACGGCCCGCGCTCGTGCGCCAGCACCATCGACGCCTCGTTCACCTGTGCGTTGATCTGCTTGAACATGCGCAGGTTCCAGCTCTTGGCCATCGCGCCTTCGAACGGCAGCCCGCGGGCCTGCAGGAACGAGTGGAAGCCCATCACGCCCAGCCCCACCGAACGCTCGCGCGCCGCGCTGTATGCCGCGCGCTCCATGCCGGGTTCGTGGCGATCGATATAGTCCTGAAGCACGTTGTCGAGGAAGCGCATCACGTCCTCGACGAAGCCCTTCTCGTCCTTCCACTGGTCCCAGGTTTCAAGGTTGAGCGACGACAGGCAGCAGACCGCGGTGCGATCGTTGCCGAGATGGTCGGTGCCGGTCGGCAGCGTGATCTCGCTGCACAGGTTCGAGGTCGAGACCTTCAGCCCCAGTTCGCGGTGATGCTTGGGCATCGTCGAGTTCACATGGTCGGCGAAGACGATGTACGGCTCGCCGGTGGCGAGGCGGGTCTCGACCAGCTTCTGGAACAGCGCGCGCGCATCGACGGTCGCGCGCACCGAGCCGTCCTTGGGCGACTTGAGGTGCCATTCGGCGCCGTCGCGGACCGCTTCCATGAACGCGTCGGGGATCAGCACGCCGTGGTGGAGGTTCAGCGCCTTGCGGTTGAAATCGCCCGAGGGTTTACGGATTTCGAGGAATTCCTCGATCTCGGGATGCGAGATGTCGAGGTAGCAGGCCGCCGAGCCGCGGCGCAGCGAGCCTTGGCTGATCGCGAGCGTCAGCGAGTCCATGACGCGCACGAACGGGATGATCCCGCTGGTCTTGCCGTTCAGCCCGACCGGCTCGCCGATCCCGCGGACGTTGCCCCAATAGGTGCCGATCCCGCCACCGCGCGAGGCGAGCCAGACGTTCTCGTTCCACGTCTTGACGATGCCGTCGAGGCTGTCGGGGACCGAGTTGAGGTAGCAGGAGATCGGCAGCCCGCGCCCGGTGCCGCCGTTCGACAGCACCGGCGTGGCCGGCATGAACCATAGCTTCGAGATGTAATCGTACAGCCGCTGGGCGTGCGCCTGATCGTCGGCATAGGCGCTGGCGACGCGGACGAAGAGGTCCTGATAGCTTTCGCCGGGCAGGAGGTAGCGGTCCTTGAGCGTCTCCTTGCCGAAATCGGTCAACAGCGCGTCGCGGCTGTGATCGACGTCGAGCGGGAAGGGCGCAGTGCGCGCGCCGTGCTTGGCGATCGCCTGTTCGGTGGCGGCCGAGTCCGCGGTCGCCGCTGCCGTCCCCTGGGCCGTCATCGTCTCGATCATGTCTGCGCTCATCGCCTCGGCGTCCGTGGTCGTGAAGTTCATGCTCTCGCCCGCCTGTCAGTGGTGCGATCCGTGCGGATCGGCTATTCGATAACCCCGACCGGCCGCGCCAACGATGTGGGGCGTCATCCGCCACCTTACCACCGATAGCGCCGGTGCCCGGCCTCTACCTCTACAGATTGTGGCAGAAGCGATCGGCGGGCAAGTCCCGCGATAGGGCCGCGTCCGGCCGTATGACGATGCGACGCGCGGACTTCCGCCGATTTTCGAAAGCGCAAGTCGCCAAATTTTTTTTCACCATCGCGGGTCGCCGCTCGCGCGAATCGCGGCGCTGTTGCCGCGGGGCAAGCGCGCTTATAGAGCGTCGCCATGACGACCGTGATCCGTACCGCCGACCTGATCGAGAGCGTCGCCGACGCGCTCCAGTTCATCAGTTACTATCACCCGATGGATTATATCCGCGCGCTTGGGCAGGCGTATGAGGCGGAGCAGTCCCCCGCCGCCAAGGATGCGATCGCACAGATCCTGACCAACAGCCGGATGTGCGCGGAAGGGCATCGCCCGATCTGCCAGGACACCGGTATCGTCAACGTCTTCGTCAAATGGGGGATGGACTGCCGGCTCGACGACAACAGCCGCTCGATGCAGGAGGTCGTCGACGAGGGGGTGCGCCGCGCCTATCTCCATCCGGAGAACAAGCTGCGCGCCTCGGTGCTCGCCGACCCGGCCTTCACGCGCCGCAACACCCGCGACAACACGCCGTGCGTGCTGCACGTCGAGATGGTGCCGGGCGCGACCGTGTCGGTCGATGTCGCGGCCAAGGGCGGCGGCAGCGAGAACAAGTCGAAGTTCAAGATGATGAACCCCAGCGATTCGATCGTCGACTGGGTGGTCGAGATGCTGCCGCAGATGGGCGCGGGCTGGTGCCCGCCGGGAATGCTGGGGATCGGGATTGGCGGCACTGCGGAGCATTGCGTGCTGCTCGCCAAGCAGGCGCTGATGGAGCCGATCGATATGGGGCCGCTGAAGGCGCGCGGGCCGAAGAACGATATCGAGGCACTGCGCATCGAGATCTTCGATAAGGTCAATGCGCTCGGCATCGGCGCGCAGGGGCTGGGCGGGTTGTCGACGATCCTCGACGTCAAGATCAAGGACGCGCCGTGCCATGCCGCGGGCAAGCCGGTGGCGATGATCCCGAATTGCGCCGCGACCCGCCACGCGCATTTCACGCTCGACGGCTCGGGCCCCGCGTTCCTCGAGGCACCAAAGCTCGCCGAATGGCCCGACGTCAACTGGACGCCCGACAAGGCGGCGATCCGCGTCGATCTCGACACGCTGACGCCGGCGGTGGTGCAGTCGTGGAAGCAGGGCGACCGCTTGCTGCTCAACGGCAAGATGCTCACTGGCCGCGACGCTGCGCACAAGCGTATCGCCGACATGCTTGCGAAGGGCGAGCCGCTGCCGGTCGAATTCAAGGGCCGCGTGATCTACTACGTCGGTCCGGTCGATCCGGTCGGCGAGGAAGTGGTGGGGCCGGCAGGTCCGACCACCGCGACGCGGATGGACAAGTTCACGCGGATGATGCTCGATCAGGGCCTGCTCGCGATGGTCGGCAAGGCCGAGCGCGGGCCCGCGGCGACCGAGGCGATCCGCGAGGCGAAGAGTGCGTATCTAATGGCGGTCGGCGGCGCGGCGTATCTGGTCGCGCGCGCGATCAAGGGCAGCAAGGTCGTCGGCTTCGCGGACCTGGGGATGGAGGCGATCTACGAGTTCGAGGTGTCCGGCTTCCCGGTGACGGTGGCGGTGGATGCCGAGGGCCATAACGTCGACCAGCTCGCGCCATTGGTCTGGCGCGAGAAGATCGCACGTGAGGGGTTGCTGGTCGGGGCCTGACAAGGGTTCGTCATTGCGAGCGTAGCGAAGCAATCCAGGGCCGGATCAGGACGCCCTGGATTGCTTCGCTACGCTCGCAATGACGGAGGGCATTACGTCCGCGGGCGGCGGCCCCAAGGTTCCTCGCGGAACCACTTGGTGATGATGTATTTGGTGCCCTCCAACACCGCCATGCCTTCGTGGAGCGTCGCGGTGTTCGGGCTGCCGTCGGGGTTCATGTTGTTCCATGCCAGCAGCATCCCCTTGCGTGGCGCGACGCGCAGGCCGCCCTTGGGGAACCAGGTCGCGCCGCCTTCCTCGACATCGTTCAGGTAGATCATCGCGGTGAAGGTGCGCTGTCCGCCATTCTCGCGCATCGCCGGCCAATAGCTTTCCGCTTCGTGGAAATAGTCGTGGTGCGCACGGAAGAGCTGGCCGGGAGCGTAGCGCTGCCCCTGCATCGTCTCGCCGAACTCGGGCGCGACGCCGAGCGAGGCGGCGATATATTCGTCGATCTGGCGGATGCCGTCGGCGTTGCGGTCCATGTCGCAGCTGTCGCTGGTGCGGCTGGCGGGGCCGCCGCGGTCGCTGAACAGCGTCGAGGGCCGGCGATTGCCGTCGATCACCTGCACCAGCCAGTCGCAATTGGCGGCGTCGAGGAAATCGGGGCAGCGCCACGCCGCGACCGTGTCGCTGGGCAGGCGCTGCATGCGCGGGTCGGCATCCAGCCGCGCCGCCACCGCCGCGCCTTGGTTGGCGCGGACGGCGGACGGGTGGCCGGGCGGGGTGGTGGCAAGCGACATGGCCGCCGGTGTGTCGCGTGCCGCCGCGACTTTCAAGCCAGCGACGTCACTCGAAGATGTCGTGGATCACGTCCACCACCGTGCCGTCCTCGATGTCGACGAGCAGCGCGTCGTCGTAATAGCGGACCCAGCGATACGGCTCCTCGGCATCGGGAAGGCGGTAGGCATAGGGATCGTAGATCCAGTAGCGCGGCGTATAGAGCATCGGCGCGAGCGGCATCCCGATCCCGAAGCGCCGATAGCCGCCGCTCCAGCCATATGGCGCATAATAGCGCGGCAGGCGGAACGCCGAGCGCCGCTCGTCACGATAACGGCTCCAGTCGTAGCGCGGCTCGCGCCGCCAGGCGCGATCCCAGCGTCCATCCCGCTCCGAGCGCCAGATCGCGGCGGGCGGCGTCGGCCCCTCGCGACGATCGTAGCGGCGGCGGCCGGGCTCGGCGGTCCAGTCACGATCGGGGGCACGGCGCGCCACGTCGCCGCGCTGGTCCCGATATCGATCGCGCTGCCACGTCTCGCGCGGCTCGGCCGCGCGGCTGCTCCGCCAGTCGCCGTCCGGTGCGGGCGGACGGGGGAGAGCGTCGGTTCCGCGATCGTCGGGTCTCCGGCGCTCGTCGCCGCGACGATCGGGCGTGGTGCGTTCTTGGTCCCAGCGGCGCGGGGCCGGCTCCGACGCGCGCGCCGCGGGTGTGGCCGGGGCAGGGCGCGCTGCCGCCTCAGGTGGCGGCGTCGGCCGCTCGGGGCGTTCCCGCCGCCATTGGCCGCGGTCCATCGACCGCCCGTCCTGTGCCAGCGCCGGCGGCACCAACGCCGTCATCGACAACAAGCCCGCCATCATCGCCTTCAACATCGCCGCCCTCCGACCATCCTGCCGTCGTCCTGCCAGGACCCGCGACAACGAACACTGAACCGGTCGTGCAGCCGATTGAAAGCCTCGCTTCATCCCCCGGCGAGGATCGCCGCGACACGCTCTATCAACAGCCGTCGCGGATAGGGCTTGCGGATCAGCCGATCCTCGCTGACCCCCGCCAGATCGGATGGATCCGCATGTCCGGTGACGAACAGCACCGCGATGTGATGATGAAGCTCCTGCACGCGGCGCGCGAACTGGACGCCCGTCATGCCCGGCATCGCGATGTCAGTGACGACCAGCCGAACCCCCGGTTCGTGGATCAGCGCCTCCAGCGCCGCCTCGCCATCGGCCGCCTCGATCACGCGGCATCCCGCCTCGCGCAGGGCCTCGACCGCGACCTGGCGGACGCGGTCGTCGTCGTCGAGCACCATCACCGTTGCACCATCGATCAGCGCGGCAGGACCGGCCGTCGGCGCATCGGGCGCCGTCTCGGCAGGCGCGGCGGCGCGCGGCACGAACACGCTGACCGTCGTCCCGCGCCCCGGCGCGCTGTCGATCCGCACCCCGCCGCCGGATTGCTTGGCGAAGCCGAACACCTGCGCCAGCCCGAGCCCGGAGCCCTTGCCGACCTCCTTGGTGGTGAAGAACGGCTCGAACGCGCGCGCCAGCACCGCCTCTGACATGCCGATCCCGGTATCGCTGACCGCGACGCGGACATAGTCGCCGGGCGGTGGCTCCTCGGCGCGCTCGGGGCGGCCCAGCGTGGCGTTCTCAACCGACAGTACCAGCGTGCCGCCATCCGGCATCGCATCGCGCGCGTTGATCGCGAGATTGAGGATGATGAGTTCCATCTGCGTCGGATCGACGAACGCGGGCCAGACGCCGGAGGGGGTGCGGGTCTCGATCGCGATGTCGCGCCCCAGCGTGCCGCCAAGCAGCTCCAGCAACCCGGTGACCGTCCGGTTCAGGTCGACGACCTTCGCCTCCAGCCGCTGCCGCCGCGAGAAGGCGAGCAATTGCGCGATCAGCGCCGCGCCACGCTCGGCGGCGATGCGGACATGCTCCAGCCGCGGTTCGAGCCGCGCATCGATCAGCCCGCGCTTGCCCGCCGCGACCAGCGCATCGATATTGCCGAGGATCACGGTCAGCAGATTGTTGAAGTCGTGCGCCACGCCCGAGGTGAGCTGCCCGATCGCCTCCAGCCGCTGCATCTGATGGAGCGCTTCCTCGACACGCTCGCGCTCCGCGATCTGTTCGGTCAGCTCGGCGGTGCGGTCCGCGACCCGTGCCTCGAGCCGCTCGCCCGCGAGGTGCGCGTCGGTCACGTCGATCGCGCAGGCGGTATAGCCCTGGAAGGCATCGCCGAGGAAGCGTGGACGCGCCTCGATATGCATCCAGCGCGTCGCGCCAGTGCGGGTCAGCAGCGGGTGCTCGCCGCTCAGCGAGCGCGGGGCGGCGAACCAGCCGTCGCGCGCCGACAGCGCCGCCTCGCGGCGGTCGGGACGCAGCAGGCTGGCCCAGCCGCGCTCGCCGACCAACTCGGGCGAGACGCCGAGGATCGTCTCGAACCCGCGGTTCGCGAAGGAGACATGGCCGTGCGGATCGGTCATCCACACCAGCGCGGGCAGGCTGTCGGCGAGCGTGCGGAACCGCGCCTCGCTTTCGCGCCACGCCTCGGTCTGCAATTTGCGCGCGGTAATGTCGATGATCGTGCCGACCACCCGCACGCAGAGATCGCCGTCGAAGATGCCGCGGCCGCGTACCGACAGCCAGCGGACGCCGCCGATCCGCTCGTGCGCGACGCGATATTCGACATCGAAGGCCGCGCGCATTGTCGGGTCGACGACGGGTGGAAATGCGTCTTGCAGGATCGGGAGATCGTCGGGTTCGACCAGCGACTCGAACGCTGCGCGCGACATCGGCTGGCTGTCGAGCGGCAGGCCGTACAGCGACATGCCGAGCGGCGAGCAGCTGAAGCGGTCGTGCGCTATGTGGTAATCCCAGGTCGCGATCTCGCCCGCCTCGGTCGCCTGTTCGAGCGAGGCGCGGCCGCGCGCCAGCGCCTCGCGCGCGCGGTGCCGATCGGTGCGGTCGACGCCTTCGATGAAAATGGCGGTCACTTCGCCCTGCTCATCGGTGATCGGCTGGCAGATGAAGTCGATCCAATAGTCGCGCAGCACGCCGGGCATGGTCGTCGGCAAGCGCACCGGCATGTCGACGGCGCGGAACGGTTCGCGGGTGCGGCGAACCTCGTCGAGCCGGTCGAGAAAGCCCCAGGCGGCAACCTCGGGCAACGCATCGGCATAGCGCCGCCCGACGAGTGCGCGGTTGCCGGTCATGCGGCGATAGGTCGCGTTGGCCAGTTCGATCACATAATCGGGACCTCGCAGCACCGCGATGAATCCGGGTGTTTGGTCGAACATCTGCCGGAGTCGCTCGCGCTCGATCGAGGCGGATTCGACGGTGCGCATCCGCTCGGTCACGTCGGACACGACCCCCAGCACCCCGCCGACCGTGCCGTCCTCCAGCATCACCGCGGACATCGACATATCGAAATGGAGCGTGGTCGGCTGTCCGTCGGCGAGGATGTCGAAGCGGCGGTTGCCGACCGCCAGCGTCCGTGCGGTCGCGAAGATCTCGTCGACCATCGGCGCGACCTCGTCCCATGCTCGGTGCCAGCGCCGATCGGCGGGCTGGCCGAGCGCGGCGGGGTGACGTTCGTGGAGCAGTGTGGCGTAAGCGTCGTTGTAGAAAACCCGGCGCTCCGGCCCCCAGATCAACAGGACCTGCGCGCCGGCCGGCAACAGCAGTTCAAGCGCGTTGCGCAGGGGCGCCGGCCACGTCTCGATCGGGCCGAGCGCGGTGCGCGACCAATCGGACGCGCGGAGCAGCTCCCCGACTTTTCCTCCGTTCTCAAAAGGCTGCCGGTCGTGATCCGGACGGGAAGGAGGGAGCGTCATCCTTCCTGATGTAGCTTAGGCCGGGCAGCGCGAACAGTTGGCAAAACCGGCCTTCGCCCGGTATCTGGCTGGGCATGAACCCTGCCTTCCGCTCGCTGCATCGCCACGGCATGGTGCGCGTCGCCGCCGCCACCCCGCTCGCAACGGTCGGCGACCCCGCAGCCAATGCCGACGCCGCGATCGCGATCGCGCGCACCGCGCACGACGCCGGCGTCGATCTGGTCGTCTATCCCGAGCTGAACCTCAGCAGCTACGCGATCGACGATCTGCACCTTCAATCGGCGTTGCAGCGCGCAACGCGCCAGGCGGTTGCGGCGGTGGTGGCGGCGAGCGCGGACCTGCGCCCGGTGCTGCTGGTCGGCGCGGCGCTGGAGCGCGGCGGGCGGCTCTACAATTGCGCGCTTGCGGTCGCGCGCGGGCGGGTGCTGGGGGTGGTGCCCAAGACGTTCCTGCCCAATTACCGCGAATATTACGAGAAGCGCTGGTTCGCGAGCGGGGCGGGGCTGACCGGGCTGACGATCGCGATCGACGGCGAGCAGGTGCCGTTCGGGACCGACCTGATCTTCGCCGCCGACGATCTGCCGAACTTCGTGATCCATGCCGAGATCTGCGAGGACTACTGGGCGCCGACCCCGCCATCGACGCAGGGCGCGCTGGCCGGGGCGCTGGTCTGCGCCAACCTCTCGGCATCGAACGTCGTGATCGGCAAGTCGCGCGAGCGGATGATGCTGTCCGCGGCGCAATCGGCGCGCGCGATGTGCGCCTATATCTATTCCGCTGCCGGGCCGGGCGAGAGCACGACCGATCTGGCGTGGGACGGGCAGGGCAGCGTGCATGAGCTGGGCGAGTTGCTGGCGACCTCCGAACGCTTCGCGCACGAACCAGGGCTGACGATCGCCGACGTCGATACCGAGCGGTTGGTGCAGGAGCGGCTGCGCAACGGCACCTTCAACGACGCCGCCGCCTTCGCCGGGCATCCCGAGACGCGCTTCCGCCGTATCGGTTTCCAGCACCAGCCCGAGTTTGCCGACGTCGGGCTGAATCGCGAAATCCGCCGTTTCCCCTTCGTGCCCAATACGCCCGACAAGCTCGACGAGGATTGCTACGAAGCCTTCAACATCCAGGTCGAGGGGATCGCCAAGCGCTTGATCGCCGCACATGCGCAGCGGCTGGTGATCGGCGTGTCGGGCGGGCTCGACAGCACCCACGCGCTGATCGTCGCAGCTAAGGCGCTCGACCGGCTCGGGCGGCCGCGCAGCGACATCCTCGGCATCACCATGCCTGGTTTCGCGACCAGTGCGGGGACCAAGGACAATGCGTGGAAGCTGATGCGCGCCTTGGGGATCACCGCCGAGGAGATCGACATCCGCCCCGCCGCGACGCGGATGCTGGAGGACATGGGGCATCCGTTCGGGCGCGGCGAGCCGGTGTACGACGTGACGTTCGAGAACGTCCAGGCGGGGCTGCGCACCGATTACCTGTTCCGCATCGCCAACCAGCGCGACGGGCTGGTGGTCGGCACCGGCGATCTGTCGGAGCTGGCGCTCGGCTGGTGCACCTATGGCGTCGGCGACCAGATGAGCCATTACGCGGTCAATGCCGGCGTGCCGAAGACGCTGATCCAGTTCCTGATCCGCTGGGCGATCGGCACCGATCAATATGATCGCGAGACCGATGCGGTACTGGAGGCCATTCTGGGGCAGGAAATCAGCCCCGAACTGGTCCCCGGCGAGCAATTGCAGAGCACCGAAAGCAAGATCGGACCTTATGCGCTCAACGACTTCTTCGCGCATTACCTCATCCGCCACGGCCTTGCGCCGTCGAAGGTCGCGTTCCTCGCATGGCATGCCTGGCACGATGCATCGGCGGGACGCTGGCCGCTCGGCTACCCGGAGACCGCGCGCACCGCTTATGACCTGGCGACGATCACGCACTGGCTGGAGCGATTCCTGATCCGCTTTTTCCAGACCAGCCAGTTCAAGCGCTCGGCGATCCCCAACGGGCCGAAGGTTTCGGCGGGCGGGGCGCTTTCGCCGCGTGGTGACTGGCGCGCGCCATCGGACGGGACGGCCGCGGCGTGGCTGGCGGAGTTGAAGGCGAACGGACCGGGGATTCCCTGATTGACGATCCGCCATTCGGGGCGAGGAAGGACCGCCCGCAGGCTTCCCTTCCTTACAAGCGGGTCGTAGAAGGTGCCATGCTACAGGCAAGCCCGGGTTTTTCGCTGTCCACGCGTCCGGCAGCGCTCGCGCGCTGGCTCTATTGGGTCGCGGCGCTGATCGTTGCGATGGTGGTGGTCGGCGGGATTACCCGCCTGACCGAATCCGGGCTGTCGATCACGCAATGGAAGCCGATCAGCGGCGTCGTCCCGCCGCTCACGCAGGCGCAATGGCAGGCCGAGTTCGCCCATTACCAGCAGATCCCCGAATATCAGCAACTCAACCGCGGCATGACGCTCGACGGGTTCAAGGCGATCTTCTTCTGGGAATATCTGCACCGGCTGCTCGGGCGCGTCATCGGGCTGGCATTCGCGCTGCCGCTGTTGTGGTTCGCGGTGAAGCGGCAGATCCCCCGTGGCTATGGCTGGCGGCTCACCGCGCTGCTGGCGCTCGGCGGGTTGCAGGGGGCGATCGGCTGGTGGATGGTCGCGTCGGGGCTGTCGGTGCGCACCGACGTCAGCCACCTGCGGCTCGCGACGCATCTCGGCACCGCGCTGTTCATCCTCGGCGGGATCGTCTGGACCGCGCGTGACCTGAGTGCGCTCGCCGCCAACCCGCTCGCGCGCCCGGCGGCGCTGCGGTTCGGGCCGGCGCTGGCGACCGCGGCGTTGGCGGTGCAGATCGTACTGGGTGCGCTGACCGCCGGGCTCGACGCCGGCTATGCCTTTTCGAGCTGGCCGCTGATGGGCGATGCGTTGTTTCCGGCGAACGTGCCGATGCTGACGCCCGCGTGGACCAATGCGATCGACAATCCGGTCGTCGTGCAGTTCCTGCACCGCTGGATCGCGTTCGTCGCAGCCGGGGCGCTGGTGTGGCTGGCGTATCGGGCGCGCAAGATGCGCGCGGATCGGGTCGCCGCGGCGGTCGTGCTGCTGGTCGTCGTCCAGATCGGGTTGGGGATCGCGACGCTCCTGTCGGGCGTGGAGATCGTCGTCGCGGTCGCGCATCAGGCCAATGCCGCGCTGCTGCTGATCGCCACCGTCGTCGC
>NZ_CAXIAM010000036.1:0-34163 GCF_964021865.1 uncultured Sphingomonas sp. | reverse complement strand
TCGATCCGGTGCTTGGCGTCCATGCCCCGGCTATGGCATGGGCGACGGAATGAGCAAGCGCGCTGGCGATCCCAAAACCGAATCCCCGCGCCACAATCGGTCGCGACAGGTCGCCGAGCTGTTGCCCGCGGTCGGCGGCGCGGCGTTCCGCCGCTTCGGCTTCGTGCAATCGGCGATCGTCACGCGCTGGCCCGAGATCGTGGGTGAGCGACTCGCGGCGGCCAGCACCCCGGAATCGATCCGGTTTCCCGCGGGGAAGAAGCAGGACGGCGTGTTGACGCTCACGGTGCGCGGCGCCCATGCTGCGATGATGAGCCATTTGACGACCGAGATCATCGAGCGGGTGAACCGCTTCTTCGGCTATGCCGCGGTGGTGCGCGTCGCGATCCGGCACGGCGAGGTCACGCGTCGCCCCGAACGCCGCGCCCCGCCGTCGCTCGCGCCGGCCCCGCCGGAAATGGGGCAGAGCCTGCGCACGATCGCCGATCCCGAATTGAAGGCCGTGCTGGAGGCGCTCGCCTCCGGCGTGGCCGCCCCCCGCCCTGTGCTGCCGAAGGTCCGATGACGCGCTTCCTCATTCCCCTGCTCGCCGCCGTCGCGCTTACTGCCGCCAGCGCGCCGCGTCCGTGGACCGCGGTCGCAACCCCGGTGGCGAGCGGCAGCTATCTGATCGGAAATCCCAAAGCACGCGTGAAGCTGGTCGAATACGTCAGCTACACCTGCCCGCATTGCGCGCACTTCACGCAGGAATCCGACGCCCCGCTCGGCGCGATGGTCCGCTCGGGCTCGACCAGCATCGAGCTGCGCAACCAGGTGCATGACGGCATCGACCTCGCCGCCGCCACGCTCGCGCGCTGCTCGGGCGCGGCGGCGTTCCCGCGCGTCCACGCCGCCTTCTTCCAGAAGCAGGAACAATGGCTCGATCGCGCCAGCGAGTGGGCGCAGGGCAATCGCGACCGGATCGCGAGCTGGCCGCAACTGGCGCAGCTCTCCGCCATCGCCGAGGGCGCCGGGCTTACCGCGATCGCGCGCGACGCGGGGGCTCCCACCGCTGCGGTCGCATCGTGCTTCGCCAACGATGCGGCGGTAAAGAAGACGATTGCGGTATCGGAGAGCACGTCCAAGGTGCAGGGTACGCCCGCTTTCGAGATCAACGGGCGGCTGATCCAGAATGTCGGCTGGGCGCAGTTGCAGCCGCAATTGCGCGCGGCGGGTGCGAAATGAGCGACGGAGTGACACGATGAAGCGTATGGCAACCCCCTTGCTGGCGGCAGTCGCGCTGCTCGCCGGCTGCGGCAGCGGCGCGGGCGACGGCAACAGCAGCACGCCGACTGCACCCGCGGGATCGGTGAAGGCGGTCGCGGCCCCTGCCGGTCAGGACTGGACGCAGGTCGTGTCCGCCACCCCTGAGGGCGGCTATGTCGTCGGCAACCCCGATGCCAAGCTGAAGCTGGTCGAATATGGATCGCGCACCTGCCCGACGTGCGGTGCGTTCGGTCAGACGGGCATGCGCCCGCTCGAGGACAATTACGTCAAGAGCGGCAAGGTCTCGTATGAGTTCCGCGACTTCCTGGTGCACGGCCCGCCCGATCTCGCCGCGGCGCTGCTCGGCCGCTGCGCAGGGCCGCAGCCGTTCTTCCCGATCCTCGAGCAGATGTACATTGATCAGCCCAAGTTCCTCGATACGCAGATGAAGATCGCGCAGGATCAGGCGTTCCTGCAACAGACGCAGAACGCCGCCCCCGCGCAGGTCGCCACGGCGTGGGCCGAGAAGATGGGCTACCTCGAGTTCATCAAGCAGCGCGGCGTGCCGGAGGCGCAGGCACGCGCCTGCCTGACCGACGCCAAGGCGATCGATCAGCTTACCAAGATGATGCAGGACGGCACCGACAAGAACGGCGTCACCGGCACGCCGACCTTCATCCTGAACGGTGCGAAGGTCGACGGCGTCACCTGGGCGCAGGTCGAGACGGCGCTGAAGAACGCGGGCGCGTGATGCCGGCGGGCGTCCGTCGCCACGGACGCCCGACACGGGCGGGTGTCGAACGCGTCTGCCGTGCCCCCATCTCGTCGCCCCGCCGCCCCCTCCCGTCATTACCGCGCAGGCGGGAATCCAGACGCGCGGACGTCGCGCTTATTTCGGGGACGTCGGGGGTTCTTGATTGCCGCCTGCGCGGGAATGACGGTCGTCACGGCCGCCTGACGCGATGCGGATAAAGCGCCTCCGCCTCACCGGCTTCAAGAGCTTCGTCGACCCGGCCGACCTCCGCATCGAGCCCGGCCTCACCGGCGTCGTCGGCCCCAACGGCTGCGGCAAGTCGAACCTCCTCGAAGCCCTGCGCTGGACGATGGGCGAGAACAGCGCCCGGTCGATGCGCGGTGCGGGCATGGAGGACGTGATCTTCGCGGGCACCGCCTCGCGCCCGCCGCGCGACTTCGCCGAGGTCGCGCTGCTCGCCGAGCGCGACGGCCCCGACGGCCCCGAGGAAAGCGAGATCGTCCGCCGGATCGAGCGCGGCGCGGGCTCCGCCTATCGCATCGACGGCCACGATGTTCGCGCCCGCGACGTCCAGTTGCTGTTCGCCGACGCGGCGACCGGCGCGCACTCCCCCGCGCTGGTCAGCCAGAACCGCATCGGCGCGGTGATCGCCGCGCGCCCCGCCGAGCGGCGCGCAATGCTGGAGGAAGCCGCCGGCATCGCCGGACTCCACGTTCGCCGCAAGGATGCCGAGACGCGGCTGCGCGCTACAGAGGCCAATCTCGCCCGGCTCGACGAACTGCTCGCCGACCAGAATATGAGGATCACCGCGCTCAGGCGACAGGCCCGCGCTGCCGAACGTTACCGACTGCTCTCCGAACAGATCCGGCTCGCCGAAGCACGGATGATCTTCGCGCGCTGGCGCGACGCCGCCGCCGCCGCCACCGAGGCCAAAACCGAAGCGGACGCTGCTGAGGCAGCACTCGCCACCGCAACCAGCGACAGCATCGCAGCACAGGCCGCGCAACACGCCGCCGCCGAACGCCACGTCGCCGCCCGCGACGCCGCGCTCGCCGCCCGCGATGCCGCCGCGGAGATCGCGCACCAGCTCACCCGGCTTCAGGAACAGCGCCTCGGCGTCGAGCGCCGCCTGACCGATACCCGCGCCGCCCGCGCCCGGATCGATGAGGACCGCGCGCGCGAAGATGCGCTCGCGCATGACGCAGCGGCGGCGATGGCACGCCTGACCGAAGAGCGTGACGCCCTGAAGCAGCGCATCGCACAAGGTGCCGCCGCGCGCCCGGCTCTCGACGCCGCACTCACCGAGGCCGAGCGCCGCGCCCGCGATGCCGAGGTCGCGCTGGCGCAGGCGATGTCCGCCGAGGCGGCCGAGGCGGCCGAGCGCCGCGTCGCGCTCGCCGCACAGGCGGCAGCGGCAGCGCGCTATGATCGCGCCCGCCGCGAGGCGGTGCAGCTCGCCGCAGCGATCGAGGCGCTCGACGATCCCGCAATGCTGGAGGAACAACGCGCCGCCGCGCAGGCGGCGCTCGCCGCGGCGCAGGAAAAGTCCGAAAAGGCAGCGGCGGCGTTGACCTGGGCCGAGACGAACGAGACCGAGGCGCGCGAGGAACGCGACCCCGCCGAAGCGAGCCGTGCCGCCGCGATCGCCGCGCTGGCAGCGCTCGACGGCGAACTCGCCGCGCTCCGCCAGTCGACCGCGCGCGACGGCGACCGATTGATCGACGCGGTTTCCGCCGAACCGGGGTTCGAGCGTGCGCTGGCGGCGGTGCTCGGCGACGAGCTGGAAACCGCGCTGGCCGACTGGACCGGCGCCGCGCTCGACCCGACCGATCCTCCCGCCCCGGTCGGCACGCTGCCGCTCGCCGCGCGCGTCACCGCCCCGCCCGCGCTCGAACGTCGACTGTCGCAGGTGTTTCTGGTCGCGGGCGACTCCGGTCAGGTGCTTCAGGTCGGGCAGCGGCTCGTCACCCGCACCGGTCACGTCCGGCGCTGGGACGGCTATGTCAGCGAGGTCGGCGGAGTGGCGGCCGCCGAGCGATTGCAGCGCCTCAACAGGATCAGCGCGCTGGAAGCCGAGCGCCCCGCCGCCGAACAGGCGGTCGAGGCCGCCACGACTCGCCGGACGAGGATCGACGAACGGATCGCGCGGGCGCGCGTCGCCGCGCAATCGTCGCGGGCGCTGGTGACCGAGGCCGAAGCGGCGGCGCGCGCCGCGCAGCGGGACGAGGATCGTGCCACTGCCTTGATCGAGCGGCTGTCGGCGCAGCAGGCCGACCTCGCCACGCGTGCCGCCCGCGTCACCGCCGAGGCCGGTGAGGCCGATGCTGAACAGGCTGAGGCAGCCGAGGCGGTCGCCGCGCTCCCTGACGGGGCCACCGCAGCGGCGGCCACCGCCCGGCTGCGCGCGGAGGCGGAGGCGGCGCGCGCGCATGTCGCGCTCGCCCGCGCCGATCGCAGCACGCACGACCGGACGCTCGAGGAGGCGCGGGCCCGGGCGGCGGGGGCGAGTGACGAGGCGCTCGGCTGGCGTGCCCGCGCCGGCGAGGCGGCGCGACGACTCGACGAGATGGCGGAGCGCGCCACGGCACTGGATGCCGAACTCGCCGACCTGTCGGAGCGCCCGGCTGCACTCGCGGCCGAGATCGCGACGCTGGAGGCGGAGCACGCCGCCGCGCGCGCCGCCGCCGACGCGACCCACGAAGCCGAGCGCGAGTCGGACGTCGCGCTGCGCGTCGCCGACTCCGCACTGACGCGCGCCGCCGAGACGCTGGCGCAGGCGCGCGAGCGGCGTGCCGGGTCGGTCGCGCGGCTCGAAGGCCATGAACTACGCCGCGTCGAGATGGGTCGGGTATCGGGCGAGCGCTTCGAATGCCCCGCCCCAACCCTGCCGTCGCGCGTCGGATTCGAGAGCGACTCGGTCGCGAGCCCCGCCGAGGAATCGGCGGCGCACGAACGGCTGGTCATGGACCGCGAGCGGCTCGGCCCCGTCAATCTGGTCGCCGAACAGGAACTTGCCGAGCTGGAAGCCGCCGGCGCCGCCACCGCTGCCGAACGTGACGAGCTGGGTCAAGCGGTCAACCGGCTGCGCGGCTCGATCGGCACGCTCAACCGCGAGGGCCGCCAACGGCTGCTCGCCGCGTTCGAGGCGGTCGATGGCCACTTCCGGCGCCTGTTCACCACCTTGTTCGACGGCGGGCAGGCGCATCTCGCTTTGGTCGACTCCGACGATCCGCTCGAAGCCGGGCTGGAGATCATGGCGCAGCCGCCCGGCAAGCGGCTGCAATCGCTGACCTTGCTGTCGGGGGGCGAACAGGCGCTGACCGCGATCGCGCTGATCTTCGGGCTGTTCCTGACCAATCCCGCGCCGATCTGCGTCCTCGACGAAGTCGACGCCCCGCTCGACGACGCTAATATCGAGCGCTTTTGCGACCTGCTCGACCGCATGGCCCGCGAAACCGACACCCGCTACCTGATCGTCACGCACAATGCGGTGACGATGAGCCGGATGCACCGGCTGTTCGGGGTGACGATGATCGAGAAGGGGGTCAGCCGGCTGGTGTCGGTCGATCTTCAGGCGGCGGAGCTGCTGGCCGCGGAGTGATCGCCCACGCTGGCGCATCGTCACGCACCGCACCGTGGATCAGCCACAGCATCGCCACGCCGCGCACGAGCGCGGCGGCGAGAATGTCCGATTGCGTCGCGGACGGCCACGCACCCTCCAGGCCGGCGAACATCCAGAATTCGGCGAAATAGGCGAACAGATCGCCGAGCAGGAACAGCACCATCGCCCGCACGCGCGTGCCGGTCAGCACGATCATCGGCCACAGCCACATGTCGAATTGCGGCGAATAGACCTTGTTGGTCAGCAGGAACCACGCCAGCACCGGCATGAACAGCACCCACGGCCGCGCGCCATGCTGGCGCCAGCCCACCGCGACGATCGTCGCGGCACCGCCTGCGAACAGCACGAACGACCAGACATTGCGCGTCGGAATGTCGGTCGCCCACCAGCCGAACTGCGCCATCAATTCCCACACACTCGCCGCCGTCCCGCTACGCTCGCTGGAGAAGGCATAGAATTCACGCCAGTTCTCGAACGCCAGCGCGGCAACGGGCAGGTTGACGGCGCTCCACGCGATCACCGCGACCAACACCAGCACTCCCGCCGCCCCGATCCGTCGCGGCCAGCGCCACCCGGGGCGGAACAACGCGCCCAGCCCGAACAGCGGCAGCATCAGCACCGGAAACAGCTTCGCCGCACCGCCCAGCGCCGCCAGCGCGGTCGCCTTCCGCTCGGCCCCGCGCCGCGCAGCTAGTAGCGCGGCGACTGCGAACGTCACCGCCAGCAGGTCCCAATTGTGCCCCAGGTACAGCACCAGCGGCGGCGCGAGCGCCCATGCATATTGCCGCCGCACCCCGACGCCCGCGTTCCGCATGAATTCCAGCACCACGAACGCGAGGATCGCGTTGCCGAGCGTCACCGCATTCAGAAAGTCGGCCGCGTCTGCGCCGCGTCCGCCGATGACGCGCGCGACCAGCCCCTCGATCCAGATCAGCGCCCCGGTCAGCACCGGATATTCCATCCGCGCCTCGAAGTACGGAATCTGCCCCGCCGCGACGCCGCGCAGGCCCCAGAACGGCACCGCATCGCTATAACAGCCGGTAATATACTGCTCGGACCCGCTCCATCCGGCCCCACAATGCGCCTTAAAGCCCCAGCCGAGCAGGCACGTCAGCGCCAGCGCCAGATACGGGCCGTTGGGGCCAAGCCGATCGATAATCCTTTGCACGGGGCTGATCCATGACAAAGCGAAGTGCTCTCGACAAGCCACCTCAGTGAACATACATCGAACACATGGCGCAACTGGATGTCCGACAGAAGCTGGAAATCCTTGCGGATGCAGCGAAATACGACGCTTCCTGCGCCTCGTCGGGCACGGCGAAGCGCAACTCCGCCGACGGTAAGGGGCTCGGCTCGACCGAGGGGATGGGCATCTGCCACGCCTATGCGCCCGATGGTCGCTGCATCTCGCTGCTCAAGATCCTGTTGACGAACAGCTGCATCTTCGACTGCCATTATTGCATCAACCGCAAGAGTTCGAACGTCCGCCGAGCGCGATTTACCGCGCAGGAAGTGGTGAACCTCACGCTTTCTTTCTACCGGCGCAACTATATCGAGGGGTTGTTCCTATCGTCGGGGATTATCAAATCTTCGAACTACACGATGGAGCAACTGGTCGAGGTCGCGCGCAGCCTGCGCGAGGATCATCACTTCCGCGGCTACATCCATCTCAAGACAATCCCCGATGCCGATCCGGAGCTGGTGCATCAGGCCGGGCTTTACGCCGATCGCGTGTCGATCAATGTCGAGTTGCCGACCGTCGGCGGGCTGAAGCGGCTTGCCCCCGAAAAGGACAATGCGCGGATCGAAGGCGCGATGGGCGAGATGAAGACCGCGATCGTCGACACTGCGGAGGCACGCACCAAGTACAAGTCGGCGCCGCGCTTTGCCCCCGCCGGCCAGTCGACGCAGATGATTGTCGGCGCTGACGCGGCGACTGACGGCGACATCGTCACCAAGGCCTCGACGCTCTATGACCGCTTCGGACTACGCCGCGTCTATTATTCGGCGTTCAGTCCGATCCCGGACGCATCCAGCGTGCTCCCGTTGCAGCGCCCGCCGCTGATGCGCGAACACCGATTGTACCAATCCGACTGGCTGATGCGCTTCTACGGCTTCCAACCGCGCGAAGTCGTGGCCGCGACCGACGACGCGACCGGCATGTTGCCGCTCGATATCGATCCCAAGCTCGCCTGGGCACTCAAGTTTCGCGATCATTTCCCGGTCGACGTCAACCGCGCGCCGCGCGAACTGCTCTGGCGCGTGCCCGGTCTGGGCACGAAAGCGGTCAAAAGCATCCTCGCCGCGCGCCGCTGGCGGCGGCTGCGGCTTGACGATGTCGCGCGACTGACCGTGTCAATCGCACGGATTCGCCCGTTCATCGTCGCCGAGGACTGGCGACCGATCACGCTTGCTGACCGCGCCGAACTCAAGCCGCTCGTCGCGCCGCGCCCCGCCCGCCAACAATTGGAACTGTTCGGCGCGTGAGAATGAATCGCGGGTGAAACGGCGCGCCGCCTCATGCGCTTCGGCCTCGAAGGAGATCGATATGGCGCAGGCAGAAATCTACGCGGACCTCAAGCGCGATCACGACAAGCAGCGCGACATGCTCAAGCGGCTCGATGGGATGGACGGCGCTGGCGCCGAGCGTCGGGAGCTGTTCGAGGCGTTTCGGCTGGAAGTGCAGAGCCACGCCGCCGCCGAGGAAGAATCACTTTACGCGACGATGCTCGGCCGCCCTGACCTGCGTGACGACGCGCGCCATTCGGTCGCCGAGCATAAGGAAGTTGACGATCTGATCGGCGAATTGCTCGACATGGAGTTCGGCTCGGACGCGTGGGAGCAGAAGTTCGCGCACATGCGGCACCGCTATGAGCATCACATTGACGAGGAAGAGGAAGAAATGTTCCCCGCCGCCGAGGAGAAGCTTGACGAAGCCACTGAGGAACGGCTCGCCGACACCTATGAGGAGCGCAAGCCCGCCGAACTGGAGCTGGCGCGCGACAACCCGCCCGGCGGCGACGAGCGCGACTGACGACGCCGATGCGCGTCGCGACCCTCTCCGCGCCCGACGATATGGACGCATGGCGGGAAGCGGCGCGCGCGTTGCTCGCCGCCGACGTGCCGCCGGATCGCGTCGTCTGGCAGATCGGTACGGCAGCCGAGGATCTGTTCGCCACGGCGGCAGAGCCTGCCGCGCCACCGCCCCCCGCCGCCTCGCCGCTGCGCGTGTCGCGTGTGTTCATCGCGCTGGCGGGCGACGCGATCCTCCACCACGACCCTGAGCGGTTCGCGCTGCTCTACACCCTGTTGTGGCGGCTGCGCGAAATGCCGAGACTGGTCGAGGATCATGCCGACCCCCTCGTCCGCCGCCTCGAGGGGTTCGCGAAGGCGGTGCGCCGCGACATTCACAAGATGCGCGCCTTCGTCCGCTTCCGCAGCGTGACCGACGACGATGGCGATCGCTATGTCGCGTGGTTCGAGCCCGAGCACCATATCGTCCGCGCCAACGCCGCCTTCTTCGTCAACCGCTTCGCATCGATGCGCTGGTCGATCCTCACGCCGGAGGTGTCGATTCACTGGGACGGCGCGCGACTGACCGAAGGCCCGCCGGCGGTGCGTGGAGATGCGCCGGAAGGCGATCCGGTCGAGGAAGTGTGGAAGACCTATTACGCGAGCATCTTCAATCCCGCGCGCGTCAAGGTGAATGCGATGCTCAAGGAGATGCCGCGCAAATACTGGAAGAACATGCCGGAAACCGCGCTGGTCCCGCAATTGCTGGCCAGCGCGCAGGCACGGGAGAGCGGAATGATCGAACGGGCCCGTGGTCGCGAGGAGATCGGCGGCAACGCCCAACTCGCGTGGGAAGCGTTACGCGACGAGGCGACGGCCTGCACGCGCTGCCACCTCCACAAACATGCGACCCAGACGGTCTTCGGCGAAGGACCGGTGTCGGCACCGATGATGTTCGTCGGCGAGCAGCCGGGCGATCAGGAGGACCTTGCCGGTCACCCGTTCGTCGGCCCGGCCGGTCAGGTCTTCAACCGCGCGCTCGCCGCCGCCGGGATCACCCGCGAGCAGACCTATGTCACCAATGCGGTCAAGCACTTCAAGTTCGAGCCGCGCGGCAAGCGCCGCATCCACGCCAAGCCCGACGCGGGCGAGATCGAGGCGTGCCGCTGGTGGATTGAGCAGGAGCAATTATTGCTGCGCCCCAAGGTGACGGTGGCGCTCGGCGCGACCGCCGCGCGCAGCCTGTTCGGCAAGGTGATGACGATCGGCCGCGAACGCGGGCGCGAGCAACGCTTGCCGGACGGCGGCGCGGCATGGATCACGGTGCACCCCAGCTATCTGCTGCGGCTGCCCGACGAGGACGCGCGCACCAGCGAATTCGCGCGCTTCGTCGAGGATCTGAAGCTGGCGCACGCAGCGCTGGCCTGAGGGCCGCCATTGCGAGCGTAGCGAAGCGATGACGAGGAGGGTGCGGTCGGTTGCGCCTCACATGTTCCGCGGATCTGGCCCCATCCGTCCGTCAGGGTCATCCATCGCATCGATCGCTGCGATCTGCGCATCCGACAGCCGCACCTGCTGCGCGCCCCAGTTGCTAGCGAGATGGTCCAGATCGCCCGCCTTGGGGATGACCGACAGACCCTTCGCCAGATGCCAGGCGATAATCACCTGCGCCGGGGTGGCACCGACCTCGCTCGCGACTCGCACGATCCGCTCGTCCGTCAGCGTTGCGCCTTGACCCAACGGGCTCCAGCTCTGCGTGACGATCCCGTGCGCGCGATTGACGTCCTGTACGTCGCGCTGCTGGAAGGTCGGGTGCAATTCGATCTGGTTGACTGCCGGCACCACCCCGGTCGCGTCGATGATCGCTTCGAGATGCTCGGGCAGGAAGTTCGACACACCGATTGATCGTGCCAGCCCGCGCTCGCGCAGCTCGACCAGCGTCTTCCACGCATCGACGAACCGCCCGCCCGCGGGATGCGGCCAGTGGACCAGGTATAGATCGACATGCTCGCGCCCGAGCAACGCCAGGCTGGCGTCGAGTGCCGCCGCCGCATCGCCATGCTGGTCGTGCCACAATTTGGTGGTCACCCAGACATCGTCATGCCCCAGCCCCTCCCCGACGCCACGCTCGTTGTGGTATAGTGCAGCGGTATCGAACAGCTGGAAGCCGAGATCGAGCCCGGCGCGCACGATCGATGCGACCTGCGCATCCGGGATCTGGTAGGTGCCAAGGCCGAGCTGCGGCATCGCGCGGCCGTCGTTGAGGATCAGGTCTGTCATCCGCGACGAACCGTTGCTGTCCCGGCGCGGTTCCAGATTCCCGCTTCCCTTTCGTGCCGCAGTGCCGCAAGCGCGCTTCATGGTCGAGAAGATCCTTGCCGCCCTTGCGGGCTTTGCCATCGCCGTCATCTCCGCCGGCGGTTACTGGGGTATCGCGCTGCTGATGGCGATCGAGAGCGCGTGCATTCCGCTGCCCAGCGAGATCATCATGCCGTTCGCGGGCTATCTGGTGTCGACCGGCGAGCTGAACCTGTTTCTTGCTGCGACCGCGGGCGCGCTCGGCTGCAATCTCGGCTCGATCGTCGCGTACGAGATCGGGCGGCGCGGCGGGCGGCCGATGGCGGAGAAGTTCGGGCGCTACGTCCTGCTCGGGCCGGGCGAGCTGGACCTTGCCGATCGCTTCTTCAATCGCTGGGGCGCGTGGGCGATCTTGATCGGACGGATGCTACCGGTGATCCGCACCTTCATCGCCTTCCCCGCCGGGGTCGCGCGGATGAAGCTGATCCCCTTCCACCTCTATACCTTCATCGGCTCGTGGCCGTTCTGCCTGCTGCTCGCTTGGATCGGCATGACGCTTGGCGACAAGTGGAACAGCGATCCCCGGCTCAAGGCCTTCTTCCACCGTGCCGACGCGGCGATCGGTGTCGTGCTGGTCGCGGCGATCGCCTTCTACATCTGGCACCGTGTCAAGGGGATGAAGGCGAAGGGCTGACGCCCGCCGTCGCCCGGACGCGGAGTGTTCTATAGCTCCGGCGTGTCCCGCTTCGCCTCGGCACGCCGCTCCTTCTTCCACCGCGTCGCATTCTGCGTGACGCAGCCGGTCGCGCTCGCCGCGCCGACCGTCGAACAGCTCCCGACCCCGACCGTCCCGACATCGCGATTGGCCTGCTCGCGCGCCGCCCAATTCTCGTTCTCGGGCGTCACCTCAAAGTTGCGCAGCTCCTTGGGGATACGGAATTGCTCCTCGGCCGGCCGGCGGGTGCAGACGACCACTTCGTTGCCGTCATTGTCGGTCGGGCAGCGTTCGTTGCCGTACAGCACGATCACGCCGTTCACCGGCGCGCTGCGCGACACGCCCTCCGCAACGGTGATCTTCGGCACACGAGTCGTGCTGGCGGGCGGGCCGACCTGCGCCACGGCGGGCGCCGCACAAAGCGTCAACAGGATCGGCGAGAGGCGACGACGCATCGAACGGACCTTCTACAGACGTTTGGCAGTGGCGATCGCGACGCGGCACCCGAGCCGGATCGCCGCCGACAGCAACGGATAGGCCGGCGCATCCTCCGCGCCGTTGGCCAGCGCAGTGTCGCGATGCTCCAGTTCCTCGGCCTGGAACTCGCGGATCGCGTCGGACAGCTCGGGATCGCTGTCGCCCAGCGCGACCAGCTGCTCCTCGTAATGTTTGTCGATCTCGGTCTCGACCGCGGCGGTGCAGGCCATCGCCGCCTCTGGCCCGATCGCAGCGGTCACCGCCCCCAAGGCGAAACCCGCGACGTCCCAGAACGGCTGGAACAGCGTCGGCCGCACGCCGCGCTCGACGATCATCCGATCGAAGAACGCGCGGTGCTTTTCCTCCTGCAACGCCATCGCGGAGATCTTGCGCGCCATCGGCGAACGCTGCCCCATGATTGCGAGTTGCCCCGCATAGATGCGGATCGCACCGAACTCGCCGGCCTGATCGACGCGGATCATCGACGCGGACGGATGCGGACGGTCGCCGGGCTTCCAGGTCATCCACGCCTCCTCAATTGCGTCCCGATCAGCACCGCACCGACCAGCGAGATCACCGCATTCCAGCCCGCCAACGAGACGCCGAGCAGCGACCATTGCGGCGCGTCACATCGAACGATGGGGGCGGCGAGCAGGTCCTTCAAGGCCTGATCGGTGGACAGGCCGGACAGGTTGGTGGTCTGCGTGCAGGCGGTAATCCCCTGCCACCAATGATATTCGACCCCGGCGTGGAAGACGCCGATCAAGCCCGACACCGCGATCAACGCCGCCGCACCCGCGACCAGCGTCGCTCTGACGCGCGGCCCGCCGGTCACGAACGCCAGCACCGCCATCGCGAGCGCGCCATAATGCGGCCAGCGCTGCCAATGGCACATCTCGCACGGATACAGCCCGCCGAGGAGCTGGAACGCCCAAGCGCCGCCCAGCAGCGCCGCCGGGATCAGCAACGCAAGCAGCCGCGCGTTGCGTAGGCCGGTCGCCATCACTTCTTCACCGGCGCCGCCGTGGCGGCGGCGGTCGGCTTGACCGTCATCGCCTGCGTCACCGCCGCGACCTGCGTTGCGCCGCCCAGTCGCGCAATTGTCTTCAACGCGTACCAGAGCTGAAAGTCCTCGATCCCCTGCTTCTTCAGCGCGTCGGGCGCGGTCGCGAAGCGTGGATCATCCTTCACGTCCTCTTCCAGCACCGCATTGTCGGGCGACTTGATCTCGTTGATCAGGTGCCGGCGCAGATCGGCCTCGCGGAACACCGGACGCGACTTGTAATCGGGGTCGGAGATTTGCGGCACCTTGATGTCGGGCTCGATCCCGCCCTCCTGCACGCTGCGTCCCGATGGGGTGAAATAGCGCGCGGTGGTCAGCCGTAGCGCGGTGCGCGGGCCGAGCTGGAGCAACGTCTGCACGGACCCCTTGCCGAACGTCCGCTCGCCCATCACCAGCGCGCGGTGATGATCCTGCAATGCGCCGGCGACGATCTCGCTGGCCGAGGCGGTGCCGGAGTCGGTCAGCACGATCACCGGCAGCCCGTGCGCGTCGTCGCCCGGCCGCGCAAAATAGCGCTCGATATCGTCCTTCTCGCGCCCGCGCTGGCTGACGATCTCGCCGCGGTCGAGGAACGCGTCTGACACCTCGATCGCCTGCGTCAGCAATCCGCCGCCATTCTCGCGCAGGTCGACGACATAGCCGAGCGGACGGTGCCCCAGCGCCTTGTCGATGGCCATGATCGCGGCGCGCGTGTCCGCGCCGGTCTGTTCGGAGAAGGTGTTTATGTTGATGTAGCCGACATCGCCCTTCACTTCCCATTTGACCGGGCGCTGCACGATCACCTCGCGCTGCAAGGTCACGACGATCGGCTTGTCGCGGCCGGGGCGGATCAACGTAAGCGTCACCTTCGTGCCGGGCTTGCCACGCATCTGTGCGGTCGCCTCGTCCAGCGTCCCCCCGTAGATCAGCTTGCCGTCGATATGCGTGATGAAGTCACCCGACTTAATCCCCGCGCGCCCGGCGGGCGTGTCCTCCTGCGGCGCGATCACCTTCACCGCGCCGTCTTCCATCGAGACGGTCAGGCCCAGCCCGCCGTAATTGCCCTCGGTCTGGATGCGAAGATTGTCGAAATCGGACGCGTCGACATAGCTGCTGTGCGGGTCGAGCGCCGCCAGCATTCCGTCGATCGCACCCTTCATCAGTTGATCGTCGGTGACCTTGTCGACGTAGTCGGCCTTCACGCGATTGTAGACGTCGAGAAATTTGTCGAGCTGGCGATAGGTGGCGGTGTCCGACGCGGCCATCGCCCCGGTGGCGACCGGCACGGTGGCGATGGTGGTGACCAGCGCAACGGCCGGGAGCAGCTTTGACTTCATGACGGGCGAAACTGTTCCTGCGAATGGACGATCCCACGGTGTAGCGGAATTGCCGAGGCGATCAAAGCGCCTGCGCGGCTGAATGGCGGCTGAGCGGCCGGCGCGCTCACCCGACGAGCTGCGCGATATCGACCGGGCGGCCACGACGGCGCAATTCGACCGTAATGCGCGCCCCGTCGACCTTCGGCGCAACGCCAAGTCGCGCACCCGCCGCGACGCTCGCCCCGCTCTCCACGGCGACGGTGCCGAGCCCCGCGATCAACGACGTCCAGCCCGCGCCATGATCGACGATCACGATCCGCCCGAAGCTGCGGAACGGTCCCGCGAACCGCACCCGCCCGCCCGCCGGGGCGACGATCGTCGCTACGGCAGGCACCGCCAGCGTCAGCCCGCGCGCGCGGACGCCATTGCCCGACACTTCGCCCATGCCGGTCACCAACCGCCCCGCCACCGGCAAGCGATAGGCGCTGTTTCTCCCCGCCGGCACCTCGCGCGGCATCGGCGGCAGCGGCAGCGTCATGAGATCGGCGAGCACCGCCTGCTCGCTGCCCAGCGTCGTCAACCGCTCGGCGGTGTCGCGCACCGCCTCCTCCATGGCCAACGCGCGGTCGTCATCGCCGCCGGTCACCGCTGAAAGTTGCTCACGCGCCTCGACCAGCCGGGCACGGGCGGCACGCAACCGGCGTTGCGCTGCGATCGCACTCGCCTGCATCACGCGGCCGTGCGCCACCGCGCGGCGCAACTCCGCCGACCGCGCGCGCAACACTGGCAGGATCGCCGCCGACACCGCCTGGGCGTGGACGAGGTCCGCGACGCTGCCCGGCTGCGCAAGCGTTACGATCGCAGGCCGACGGGCAAGCACGGTCAGCGTCGCGAGCAACCGCGCGACCGGCGCCTCGCGCGCGGCGAGCAGCGCGCGCTGCCTCGCCAGCCGCCGGTCGATCACCGCCGCCTGCGCCTGCAAGACCGCAAGATCGGCTTCCGCAGCCGACACCCGCGCGGCGACCGCCGCCTCACGCAGTTGCGCGCGTTGCGCCGGGTCGGCGATCGTATCGGCGCGCTTCTCCAGCATTTGCGCGCGCCGCTTGGCGACCACGCCCGGCTGCGCGGTGGCGAGCGCCGCCGCTCCGAACAGGAGGACGACCGACAGCGCCACGAATGACGACCGGCGCGGCATCATCCCTCGCGATGATAGGGGTGATTCGCCAGAATGCTGGTCGCGCGAAACAATTGCTCGGCCAGCATCGCGCGCGCGAGCAGATGCGGCCAGGTCGCGCGACCGAACGACAGCAGCATATCGGCTTCGCCACGCTCGGCGTCGGAGAAACCGTCGGCTGCCCCGATCAGGAAGCGCGCCTCGCGCACGCCATCGTCGCGCCACCGCCCAATCCGCTCGGCAAAGGCGACCGAGCCCAGCACTTCGCCCTTCTCGTCGAGCAGGATGCGGCGTCCCTGCGCCGGTCGGTCCGGCTCGCGCCCGCCACGATCGGGCAGCTCGCTGACCCGCGTCGGCCAGACGATCCGCTTCAGATAGCGGTCGACAAGTTCGGCCTCGGACGACCGCCCGATCCGGCCCCGCGCGACGATGTGCAGCAGCATATGCGCCTTCTACCAGAACGGGCCGGAACTCGGAGCTAGCCGGAACGACCCCGGATCAAGGCGCTCCTGAGCTTGTCGAAGGGACCGGGATGGTGACAGCCAACGACCTACTTTCAGTTCGGCGCGGCGCTCGGCGCGGGTGCATCGCCGAAGGACCACATGCGCTCCAGATTGTAGAAGCTGCGCACCTCGGGGCGGAACAGGTGGACGATCACGTCGCCACCGTCGATCAGCACCCAATCGGCGTTCGGCAGCCCCTCGATCCGCGCCGGACGGCCGGTTTCGCCCTTGATCCGCTCGGCCAGCTTCTGCGCCATTGACGCGACCTGCCGGGTCGAGCGCCCGCTGGCGATGACCATATAGTCGGCGATCGACGATTTGCCCGCAAGCGGGATCGAGATCGTGTCCACCGCCTGATCGTCGTCCAGCGATTGCAGGACCAGACGATGCAGCGCCTCGACATCCGTGGAATCGGGCGAGCGGCGGGCGGGTTCGGTGGCGGGCAAGGTTACTCCTGGGGTTGCCGCGACGACGACGCAGCGGGGATTGAGGTCACAGATATCGGATTGGCGTAGCGAACATGCCAGTCGGGATCGACGGCGCGCAATTGCGTCGCGGATGTCCGGTCGGGGCGGAAACGCAGCAGCACCAGGGCTGGCACACTCCACTCGGCCCAGTTCGTCGCCTGGCGCGCGGGCCGCCGATAGCGCCGCAGCCAGCCCATCGCGGGACCCGCGAGAGCGTCGTCGTCATAGCCCGGACGGGTCAACACCGCAATCGGCATCGTGCGCGCGATCGTCCGCCACTGCCGCCACTCATGAAATTGCGCGAGATTGTCCGCACCCATGATCCAGACGAAGCGATTGCGCGGATAGCGTTGGACGATCGTCCGCAGGGTATCGACGGTGTAGCGGGTCCGCAGCCGCGCCTCCAGATCGCTCGCGCGGATCGGCGCGCGCCGCGCCATCGTGCGTGCCGAGGCGAGCCGCGCGGCGAACGGCGCCATGCCCGCGCGCGGCTTCAGCGGGTTGCCCGGCGAGACCAGCCACCATGCCTCATCCAGACCGAGCAGCCGGATCGCTTCCAGCGTGACATGGCGGTGCCCGCGATGCGCAGGATTGAACGAGCCGCCGAGCAGCCCGACACGCCGGATCGTCAACCCCGGATCTGCCCGCTGCCGCGCCCCAGCCACTTGTAGGTGGTCAGCCCTTCGAGCGCGACCGGCCCGCGCGCATGAAGCCGCCCGGTGGCGATCCCGATCTCCGCGCCCAGCCCGAACTCGCCGCCATCGGCGAATTGCGTCGACGCGTTCCATAGCACGATCGCCGAGTCGACGTCGCGAAGGAAACGCTCGGCGACCGCGTGATCCTGGGCGACGATTGCATCGGTATGGTGCGAGCCGTGCGCCGCGATATGCTCCAGCGCGCCGTCCAGCCCGTCGACGATCGCCACCGACGCAATCGCATCGAGATATTCGGTATCCCAATCGGCCGGCCCGGCAGCGTCGATCGACGGCACCAGCGCGCGCGCGGCTTCGTCACCCCGCACCGCACAGCCCCGCTCGGCAAGCGCGCCGATAAGCGATGCGGCGTGCGGCCAGTCACGATCAATCAGCAACGTCTCCATTGCGCCGCATACACCCGTCCGCCGCATCTTTGCATCGAGCACGATCCGCGTCGCCATCTCCGCATCGGCGGAGCGGTGGACGAAAACGTGATTGATCCCATCGAGGTGGGCGAGCACCGGCACGCGCGCCTCGTTCTGGACGCGTTCGACCAGACTGCGCCCCCCACGCGGAATGATGAGGTCGATCGCCCCGGCCGCCGCGAGCAGCGCGCCGACCGCGGCACGATCGGTGGTCGGCACGAGTTGCACCGCGTCACTCGGCAGCCCCGTCGCTTCCAGCCCGCGCACGAACGCCGCATGGATCACGCGGTTGCTCTCCACCGCCTCCGATCCGCCGCGCAGGATCACCGCATTCCCCGAGCGCACGCACAGTGCCGCCGCGTCGGCGGTCACGTTCGGACGGCTTTCGTAGATGATCCCGATCACCCCGATCGGCACCCGCACCCGGCTCAACACCAAACCATTCGGGCGCTCGGCGGTGTCGATGACCTGCCCGACCGGATCGGCGAGATCGGCAACGGTCGCGACCGCCGCCGCGATTCCCTCTATACGAACTTCGTCAAGCCGCAGGCGATCGAGCATCGCGTCCGACAGGCCATTACGCCGGCCACGCTCCAGATCGAGCGCATTGGCCTCCAGTATATCGGAGGTCGCCTGACGCAACATATCCGCCGTCGATAGCAGCGCCGCCGATTTCCGCTCGTCGCTCAACCCTGCAAGGTGACGGGCAGCGGCGCGCGCACGGCCCGCGAGCGTGGCGATCAGAATGGTGGCGTCGTCCGACATGGGCGCACCGTAGCACGCACGACGTCTTACGCCCAGCCGCGGGTCAGTTCGGCTTGTCGACCGGCTCGCTGACCAGCGGCGCACAATCGCCGCCGATAGCGCTCGACACGGCCGGGGGACGTGCCCGCCCCATCGTCCAATTGGCCTGCAACCGCACCCGCGGGTTCGGCGCGCACCAGATCTCGCCGGTGTCGTTGATCGCGGTCACCCAAATGAGGTTATGCTCCTGGCCGTAATCGATGACGGCAAAGGCATAGCCCGCGCCCTTGTCGAGGACGTGGACCGGAAGCGGCGGATCGAGCTGCTGGAAGGACATGGTAACTCAATCAACAAATCTGAGTCACAATATGTTCCTGCGCTGGCGGATCGTTCCGCTCGCCACCATATGCGTGGCATGAACGAAGCAGCTCCAAACCGTCGCCGCTTTCTCGCCGTTGCCGGCAGCGGCGTTCTCGCCACGACCTTGCTCGCGTGCGGATCGCGAACGGCGGACGCGGCAGAGCGTTTTCCCGTCGCGCGCACCGACGCGCAATGGCAGGCACAGCTAGGCCAAGCGGCCTTCGACGTGCTGCGCCGCGAAGGAACGGAACGCCCTTACAGCAGCCCGCTAAACGGTGAGCACCGTAATGGTACGTTCGCGTGCAAGGGCTGCGCCCAGCCGCTGTTCTCGTCCAAAACGAAATTCGAAAGCGGCACCGGCTGGCCCAGCTTTACCGCGCCGCTGCCACGCGCGGTCGGCTATCACCGCGATTCGACACTGGGGATGGTGCGGACCGAGGTCCATTGCAGCCGCTGCGGCGGACATCTCGGCCACGTCTTCGACGACGGGCCGCGGCCGACCGGAAAACGCTATTGCATGAACGGCGTCGCGATGACCTTCCGCCCCGCCTGACCAAAACTCAGCGCGCGGAGGGGACCGCGCCGCCGACCGGCACCACCGCCGAGGTCGCAATCGTCAGCGGCGTCAGCGGCGCGTCGCTCTCGATCGTCGTCGGCGCCTTGCCGGCATAGATGAACCCGGCCAGCGGATAGCTGCTGGTGCCGAGGTCGCCGATCCCGGCGAACCACACCCGCACTTCGCTCCAGTCACCCGCCGCGGAGACGTCGACCGCGCGAACGTCGCGCTCGATCCCGCCGCGCCGCGACCAGTTCGCATGCGTGAGCAGCACTTCACGGCCGCTAACGATCTTGCTCACCATCGCGACATGCCCGACCGGCATCGCGCGCGTCGCCTTGAACGCCATCACCGCCCCGACCTCGGGCGCCGTCCCGCGGTCGTAGCGGCCCGCCGCTTGACCCCACCAGGTGTTGGCATTGCCGTGAATGTCGATACCCGACACTTCACGCGCAAACGGCGCGCACTGCAGCGAGCGCGCCTGCGCCGGAGCGATGCCCATCAGGGCGCAAGAAACCACCAGCGCAAATCGCGCTGTCCATACCTTGGCGTTCACGGGTGACCCCCCGGTCAACAGGATTGATGACCCTCGGCTAACCAGAAAGATCTGAATCAACAAATGCCGCGGGAACCTTTTCGGATGAACCGAAGATGACTGACGACGAACCGAACATCGCCGCCGAAAGCGGGGCAGCGAGGCTGCCCTTGAGTCTTACCGGGGTCTTAAAATCCGCCTCGATCGAGCGGACCTGACGAGTCGCGGTCATGCCTGCTCCGGTTTTCAGTGGCGGAGTACGCTGCCCACCCTATCGCATAGATGTTCTTTCGAACGTCGAGTATCGATTGCTGCTTGCCGATCCCCTGATCGGCATCTAAGCCGACCCTCTGCCCGCGTAGAGGAAGAGACTGCCGCCATGGCGCTGGACTCCCAGACGTTCGATGCCCTGATCGCCACCGTTCGCCGCTTCGTCGCGGAGCGGCTTCGCCCGTTGGAGGCGCAGGTCGAAGCCGACGATGCGGTGCCCGACACCGTCATCGCCGAGATGCGCGACCTTGGGCTGTTCGGGTTGTCGATCGACCCGGAATATGGCGGTCTCGGGCTGACGATGGGCGAGGAAGTGCGCGTTGCGATCGAACTCGGCCGCACCACTCCGGCGTTCCGCTCCGCGTTCGGCACCAATGTCGGGATCGGCAGTCAGGGGCTGGTGATCGCGGGCAGCGCCGAACAGAAAGCCGCGTGGCTTCCGCGGATCGCCACCGGCGAGATCATCACCAGCTTCGCGCTCACCGAACCCGATGTCGGCAGCGATTCGGGCAGCGTCACCACCCGCGCGGTGCGCGATGGCGACGTCTATCGGCTGGCCGGCACCAAACGCTACATCACCAATGCCGATCGTGCCGACCTGTTCACGGTGATGGCGCGCACCGGCGAGGAAAAGGGCGGGCGCGGCGTCTCGGCCTTCCTCGTGCCGCGCGACCTGCCCGGCGTTACGATCGGCGCGCCCGAGAAGAAGATGGGTCAGAAGGGCGCGAAAGTCGCCGACGTCGTGTTCGATGACGTGTCCGTCCCGGCCGCGAACCGGCTGGGTGCGGAGGGCGACGGTTTCCGCATCGCGATGCAGGTGCTCGACCGTGGCCGGCTGCACATCGCCGCGGTCTGTGTCGGCGTTGCCGAGCGGTTGATCGCCGACGCCGTCGCCTACGCCACCAGTCGCCGCCAGTTCGGCAAGGCGATCGCCGAGCATCAGCTCATTCAGGCGATGATCGCCGATTCCAAGACCGAGGCGCTCGCCGCCCGCGCGCTGGTGCTCGACACCGCCGCCCGGAAGGATGCCGGCGACGACGTCATTCTGGAAAGCGCCGCCGCCAAATATTTCGCCAGCGAGATGGTCGGGCGCGTTGCCGATCGCGCGGTGCAGATCCTCGGCGGCGCGGGCTATATCGCCGATTACGGCGTCGAACGGCTGTACCGCGACGTGCGGCTGTTCCGCATCTACGAAGGCACCAGCCAAATCCAGCAATTGATCATCGCCCGCGAGACGTTGAAGCGCGGCGGATAAGGGAGAGGGTTCATATGGATACCGGCAAGCTGTTCCGGCTCGACGGCCGCGTCGCGCTGGTCACGGGGGGCAGCCGCGGGATCGGCAAGATGATCGCCGCCGGCTTCGTCGCGCAGGGCGCGCGCGTCTATGTCTCCAGCCGCAAGGCCGACGCCTGCGCCGAAACCGCCGCCGAACTCGGCGAGAATTGCATCGCGCTCCCGCAGGATATCTCGACCGTTGACGGCTGCCGCGCGCTCGCTGCGGCATTGGCGGAGCGTGAGGAGCGGCTCGACATCCTCGTCAACAATGCCGGTGCGGCATGGGGGGTGGCGTTCGAGGAGTTTCCGGAAAGCGGCTGGGACAAGGTCATGGACCTCAACGTCAAGTCGCCGTTCTTCCTCACCCAGGCGCTGCATGGGCTGTTGAAAGCCGGCGCCGCGCATCAACGGCCTGCCAAGGTCATCAACATCACGTCGATCGACGGCCTGCGCCTCAACCCGTGGGAGACGTACAGCTATCACGCCTCCAAGTCGGCGCTGATCTATCTGACCAAGCGACTGGCGGCGCGGCTCATCCGCGACGGCATCAACGTCACCTCGATCGCGCCCGGCGCTTTCGCCAGCGAGATGAACCGCGCCGCGCGCGATCATGGCGATGCGGTGGCCAAAGCGATCCCGGCGCGCCGCATCGGCACTGACGAAGATATGGCCGGCACCGCCATCTATCTCGCCAGCCGCGCGGGCGACTATGTCGTCGGGGAAACGATCGCGGTCGACGGCGGACTGGTTCACGCCGCGCTTGGCGGCAGCATCGACGGCTAGGCGGCCGCCCCTGCCCGATCAGCTCTCGTCCGCTCGCGATGACGAACCGTTGTACCGCGATCCCGCCCCAAACCACGGGAACGGCGGCACGATACGGTCCGTTGGTCTGCGCACGAGGAGACGATGCGATGACCGACGACGCGATCCACCCGACCACCGAAACCGAACGCCCCAATCTCTCGACCGAGCATCAGAAGCAGGGCGACGCGCGCCGCCCCTCCGATCAACTCGACAAGGGCCAGCCCAACAAGGAAACGATCCCGCGCAAATCGTCGCTGCTCGGCAACGACTGACACCCGCGATGCAAATGATGAGTGGGGAGCTTCTGTTGCCCGGTGCTCCCCGTACCGCTGGATTCCCCTTCTGTTGCCCGGTGGGGTCCAACCGCGCTATTTTGGTTTAACGTCAGGCCGTTAGGCCATCAGTTACGCCGCAATCGCGAGTGCTTCGTTATCGTTGGCACTTGTGTAATGGGCCGTTGCGGTGGTCCCATTCCGAGCGAAAACAGCGCCTTTCAACACACGTCGATCCTGGTTCGGCCCCGTCAGAAACGGTGTCCAGATACACCACCGGTTATGGTGGAGCCGCCGGGTACTGCCCCCGGGTCCGCTGCATCTATTTTACGCCGCAGTTTATCGCCATAGCCGGGTAGAACCCGACAAAGGGAGATATAGGGCACGCGAAGCGATTGGAAAAGGGGCGTACGGCCATTTGCCCGCCACAATATCCCTGTATATAGTGGGTCATGCTTACCCAGCGCTCCCGTTATGCCCTGCGATCGATGCTGTTTTTGGCCACCGCTCCGGCGGGTGCGCCCCCGACGCCGATGACGCGCATCGCGGCCGAGGCGAATGTTCCGCGCAAGTTCCTGGAGTTGATCCTTGCCGACCTGCGCGACGCCGGGCTGCTGCACAGCTATCGCGGCAAGATGGGCGGCTATGTCCTGTCGCGCCCCGCGCATCTGATCTCGCTGGGCGAGGTGATCCGCGTGATCGAGGGGCCGCTCGCGCTCGTCCCCTGCGTCAGCCGCACTGCCTATCGCCCGTGCAAGGATTGCAAGAGCGAGGCGGAGTGCGCGATCCGGCTGGCGATGATGCGCGTGCGCGACGAAACCGCGCGCATCCTCGACGGCACCAGCCTCGCCGATGCCACCGCGGAGAAGCTCGCCGCTGCGTGAAATGATGGACGCTGTCGCGAGGGTTTTCTAACCCGGTGCCATGACCGACGCGCCGCTGCCCGAGAACGACACCGCCGCCGCTGCCGAGCTGGCGCGGCTGGCCGCCGAGATCGCCTACCACAACCAGCGCTATCATACCGAGGACGCGCCCGAGATCAGCGACGCGGCCTATGACGCGCTGGCGCGTCGCAACCGCGCGATCGAACAGGCTTTCCCCGCGCTGATCCGCGACGATTCGCCGAGCCGCCAGATCGGCGCCGCCCCCGCCGCGCATCTCGCCAAGGTCGCACACGCCCGCGCGATGATGAGCCTCGACAACGCCTTCTCCGACGACGACGTCTCTGAGTTCGTCGCCCGCGTCCGCCGCTTCTTGCGGCTCGATGCCGACGAACCGGTCGCGCTCACCGCCGAGCCCAAGATCGACGGGCTGTCCTGCTCGCTACGCTATGAGGACCGCCGGCTGGTGCAGGCGCTGACCCGCGGCGACGGTGCGGTCGGAGAGGACGTGACCGCCAATGTCCGCACGATCGCCGACATCCCCGCCACCCTCCCCCCCGCCGCGCCCGACGTCTTCGAAGTGCGCGGCGAGGTCTATATGGAGAAAGCGGCCTTCGCGGCGCTCAACCGCCGGCTCGCCGAAGAGGCCGAAACCACCGGCAAGGAAGCGCGCCAGTTCGCCAACCCGCGCAACGCCGCGGCCGGCTCGCTTCGCCAGAAGGACCCGGATGTCACGCGCGCCCGCCCGCTCCGCTTCCTGGCACACGGCTGGGGAGAGGCTAGCGCGATCCCCGGCGACACGCAGGCCGCCGTCGTCGCGACGCTGCGCGACTGGCGCTTCCCGATCGCCGACGCCTTCGCGCGCTGCGACGATGTCGCCGGCGCGCTGGCGGTGTACCGGGCGATCGAGGCGCGGCGCGCCGATTTGCCCTTCGACATTGACGGCGTCGTCTACAAGCTCGACCGGCTCGACTGGCAGGAACGGCTGGGGAGCGTCGGCCGCGCGCCGCGCTGGGCGATTGCGCACAAATTCCCCGCCGAACAGGCGCAGACCACGCTGGAGCGGATCGACATCCAGGTCGGCCGCACCGGAAAACTAACCCCTGTCGCACGCCTCACCCCGGTCACGGTCGGCGGAGTCGTCGTCACCAACGCCACGCTTCACAACCGCGACGAAATCGCCCGGCTAGACGCGCGCGAAGGCGACCGCGTAGTCCTGCAACGCGCCGGCGACGTCATCCCGCAGATCGTCGCGGTGCTGCCGCGCGCCGCCGAGCTGCCGCCATTCGCCTTCCCCGACCATTGCCCGATCTGCCATAGCGAGGCGGTCGCCGAGGAGGGCGAGGTCGACGTGCGCTGCACCGGCGGGCTGGTCTGCCCGGCGCAGCGGCTCGAACGGCTCAAGCATTTCGTCAGCCGCGGTGCGCTGGACATCGACGGGCTCGGCGAGAAGACGCTCGTCGAACTGCTCGACCTCGGCTGGATCAAGGAACCCGCCGACATTTTCCGCCTCGCCACGCACCGCGACGAGCTGGTCGGGCGCGAGGGCTGGCAGGCGCGCTCGGTCGACGCGCTGCTTGACGCGATCGAGGCGCGGCGCGAACCCGATGCGGCGCGGCTGCTGTTCGGGCTCGGCATCCGCCACGTCGGGATTGTCACCGCACGTGATTTGCTCAAGCGTTATGTCACGCTCGACGCGCTCGCCGAGAAGGCGCACGAGGTTATTTCGCTCCGCGACGTGTTACCCGCGGTGATTGGCGAAACACCGGAGCGCCACCGCACCCGCCTCGACAAGGCGATCGCCGAGCTGATCGGCGTCGAGAATGTCGGCGCGGCGGTCGGCCACGCGCTCGCCGACTTCTTCCACGAGCCGCACAATCAGGCGGTGTGGGACGATCTGCTCGCCGAAGTGACCCCGCCGCCGTTCGTGGTCGAGACGCGTGGGTCGGAAGTGACCGGCAAGACCGTGGTCTTCACCGGCAAGCTCGAAACGCTCAGCCGCGACGAGGCGAAGGCGCAAGCCGAACGGCTCGGCGCGCATGTTGCAGGATCGGTCTCGAAGAAGACCGACCTGCTCGTCGCCGGCCCGGGTGCGGGATCGAAGGCGACCAAGGCGGCGGAACTGGGGATAACGGTGATCGACGAAGCCGGCTGGAACGCGATCGTCGCCGGCGCGGGGGCATAGACGTCTGCACAACCGTCATTCCGGCATTCGGCACTTTTCTCCCGCGTCGTGAGGAAGATGCAGATGCCGCCGGCCTCAGTCCGGCGTCCCGGCTCGCATCCGGGGTGACGAAGGAGCAGCGCGAGTAACTCCTTCACAGACGAGGCGGCACTCGCCGCCCTACCCTTTCCGTCATTGCGAGCGCAGCGAAGCAAACCAGAGCCGGACCAGAACGCCCTGGATTGCTTCGCATGCGCTCGCAATGACGAGGCCTCACCCGACCGCGAATAAAAAAGAGGCGACCCGCAGGCCGCCTCCTCCATCACCCATCAACCACAGAAATCACGCCCCGGCCGGCGACGGATTCCCGAACGGCCCCGACGGACGCTTGGTCTTCGGGATCGACGTCCCCACCGCCGGCACCGACGGCGCCTTCGGCCCCTGATCGCGCCGGTCGAGTTCCTCACCCGCGATCAAGCGCTTGATCTCGTCGCCGCTCAGCGTCTCATATTCAAGCAGCGCGCCGGCCAGCGTGTGAAGCTGGTCGAGGTGATCGGTCAGTACCTGCTTGGCGCGGTGCAGCCCGCCCTCGACGATCGCCTTGATCTCGTCGTCGATCAGCTGCGCGGTCGCGTTCGACATCCGCACCGGCTGGCTCGACGAATAGCCGAGGAAGCTCTCGCCTTCGGGCTGGGCATATTCGACCGGGCCGACCTTGTCGGACATGCCCCACTTCGTGACCATGTCGCGCGCCAGACCGGTGGCATATTGAATGTCGCCGCTCGCGCCGCTCGACACCTTGTCATAGCCGAAGATCACTTCCTCGGCGATCCGCCCGCCCATTGCCACCGCGAGGTTCGCGTACATCTTGTCGCGATGGTAGCTGTAGCTGTCGCGCTCCGGCAGCCGCATCACCATGCCCAGCGCGCGGCCGCGCGGGATGATCGTCGCCTTGTGGATCGGATCCGATGCCGGCTCGTGCAGCGCAACGATGGCGTGGCCCGCCTCGTGATAGGCGGTCATGCGCTTCTCGTCCTCAGTCATGACCATGCTGCGACGCTCCGCGCCCATCATGACCTTGTCCTTGGCCTCTTCGAACTCGGCATTCGCGACCAGTCGCTTGCCCTTGCGCGCCGCCATCAGCGCCGCCTCGTTGACGAGATTGGCGAGATCGGCGCCCGAGAAGCCCGGCGTGCCGCGCGCGATCGTGCGGGCATCGACGTCAGGCGCGAGTGGCACCTTCTTCATATGCACTTCGAGGATCTTGACGCGACCATCAATGTCGGGACGCGGCACCACCACCTGACGATCGAAGCGGCCTGGCCGCAGCAGCGCGGGATCGAGCACGTCGGGGCGATTGGTCGCCGCAACGATGATGATCCCTTCGTTGGCCTCGAAGCCGTCCATCTCGACCAGCAGCTGGTTCAGCGTCTGCTCGCGCTCGTCGTTGCCGTTGCCCAGACCGGCACCGCGATGGCGACCGACCGCGTCGATCTCGTCGATGAAGACGATGCACGGCGCGCTCTTCTTGGCCTGCTCGAACATGTCGCGCACGCGGCTTGCCCCCACGCCGACAAACATCTCCACGAAGTCCGAGCCCGAGATGGTGAAGAACGGCACGCCCGCCTCGCCCGCGATTGCGCGCGCCAACAGTGTCTTGCCGGTACCCGGCGAACCGACCAGCAACGCACCCTTCGGGATCTTGCCGCCCAGTCGGGCGAACTTCGTCGGGTCTTTCAGGAAATCGACAATCTCGGTCAGCTCAGCCCGCGCCTCGTCGATGCCTGCGACATCGTCGAACGTAACCTTGCCTTCCTTCTGCGTCAGCATCCGCGCGCGGCTCTTGCCGAAGCCCATCGCGCCGCCCGCGCCGCCGCCCTTTTGCATCTGGCGCAGCACGAAAAACGCGATGCCGAGGAACAGCAGGAACGGCAACGACTGGTACAGAAGCACCATCCAGACCGACGGCCCCTCCTCGGGCTTGCCCGCGACTTCGACGCCCGACTTGCGCAGCCGGTCGATCAGCCCCGAATCCTGCACCGGATACGTGCGGAACTTGTCACCGCTCGAGAAGCTGCCCGAGATCATGTCGCGGCTGACGTTGACGCTCTTCACCGTGCCTTCGTCGACCTTGTCGAGGAAGGTGGAATAAGCGATCGTATTGCCCTGCGCGGTGCTCGTCCGGCCGTCGAACAGCGTGACCACTACCGCGAGCGAGAGCAGCACGCCGACCCAGATCAGCAGGCTTTTCATCCACGGATTCGGACCGCCCGAACCGTTATTGTCGTTGCCGCCGTTTCCGGGCTGCCTGTCGTTGTCGTTCATCGGCTACCTTTCCGTCGGCTATAATGTAGGCTTCGACAGGTTAATGGCAATGGAACAACGTCGGTCAGAGTGATCGACGCGGCGGCGCTGTAGAAAAGATCCATCCTTTGGGCCCGGTGCGCACCATAATCCCGGCCTGGGTCGCACTTCGTCCCGCTTCCAGCGCGTCGAGCAGCGCCTCGACGTTGGCCGAATCACGCTCGAACGCCGGCTGCATGATCCCGAGTCGCACCCGCGTTTCGGCCAGCGCGCGGCGCACCAGCCGCCGCCGCAGATCGCGCGATTCGGCGGCGATCGAGAGGCCGTGATCTGGCCCGTGCCAGCGCTCGGCCCAGATCCGCTCGGCGTGGCGGACGAGCACCTCCTCCGCCTCGGCAAGAAAGCCCGCCGACGCCGCCAGCGCGACCGGATCCAGCCCCGGCGTCGCGGCCAGCAGCGCGCGCGCCCGTGTGCGATCGTGCCGCGGATCGTCGTTCGAGGGATCGTCGACGAACGGCGTCGCGCTGTCCGCAGCCATCGTGCGCAATTCCGTGCGCCGCCAGCCGAGCAGCGGCCGCAAGACGACGCCGAAGCTGTCCAGACGCACCGCGCGGATCGCCGAAAGCCCTGACAGCCCACAGCCGCGCTGCAACCGCATTAGCAACGTCTCGGCCTGGTCGTCGGCATGGTGCGCGGTCAGCAGGAACGACATATCCTGCGCGCGCGCCCAAGCGCCCATCGCGGCATAGCGCGCGTCTCGCGCCCGCATCTGCACGCTATTGCCGGTGATCGGCGCGGATGGGCAAAGAACGTGATGCGGAACGCCAAGCGCCGCGCAGACCCGTCCGACCATCGCCGCCTCTTCCGCCGATTCCGGGCGGAGCCGATGATCGAAGGTCACGGCGACGATCCGTCTTGGAAACGCCGCCGCGCCCAGCCGAAGCATCGCCATGCTGTCCGCACCGCCCGACACGGCCAACGCCAGCCGCACCGGCTCCGTCACTGTCGCGCCGTCGGACCCACGCGCGACCAGCCGCTCGACATCTGCCCGAAACCGCGCGACCGCCGCCGGGGGCAGCGGACGCAACGTCACCTCACTTGCACTTGGCGGCGGCACGTGCCTTGACGACGTCGGCCTTCATCTTGGCGGAAATGGTCGCGCCATAAACGTCGGTCAGCTCGCCATAGACCTTGCAGGCATCTGCGGCCTTGTCGAGCTTCACCAGCGCGCTGCCCAGATAGAACAGGCTGTCCGGCGCGCGTTCGCCGTCCGGCATCTTCTTGTAATTGTCGTAGAAGGCAATCGACGCGAGGCTCGGCTTGCCATCGTCCAGATAGGCGCGGCCGATCAAATTCTGCGCATAGCTGGCGCGGCGCGACTTGGGATAGTCGGCAACGACCTTCTTGAGCGCCGTCACCGCTTCGCCATAACGCTTGGCCTCCCACAGACGATAGCCGTAGAGATAGCCGTCCTCGGCCGCATCACCCGTGCTCGGCTTCGCCACCGCGGTGGCGCTGGCGGTCTTGTCGGCCGGAACGGGCGCTTCGGGAACGGTCACCTCGGGGCCACCGACCGGCGCGACCGGTGTGGCGGCCGGCGGGGCGGCGAGCTTGGCGTCGGTCGCCTTGCGGTAATCGGCGAACTGCCCCTCCAGCTGGCGCAGCCGATAGTCGTTCTGCTCGATCTGCCCGGTCATCGACGCCAGTTGCTGTTCGAGCGAGGTGACGCGCGCGGTCAGGTCGGTGATCGCGCCCGATGCGGGCACCCCGGCGGCTTCGACCGGCGTCGGCGCGCTCGGCGCGATCTGCGGCTCGACCATCATCCCCGCGCCGCCCGGAAACACCTTGCGCTGCACCGCGCGCATCTCGCTTTCGAGCTTGCCGACGCGCGCCTCGACCGGCGCGTCGCGCTGCGCCAGCGCGGGGCTGGCAAGAGTAAGGGCGATCGCGGCGCCTGCTAGAAACTTGGTCATCTTTCCGTCCCCCGGTGCATCGGCACCGGATAATGTTCTGGAATATCACTGCTGTCGCCAGCCTTAAGCGGGCGGCAGCAATACGTCATCCGCCGTTGTTCTGGAACGCGGGGGGCACCGCCGCACCGTTCGTCGCGGCCGACGGGCTCGCGACGGCGGAGGGGCTTGCCGCCGGCGTGGGCGCACCCGCGAAGCGCGCGGCCAATGCCTCGGCACTGACGCCGACGTCCTTCATCGCCCGCTTGCCGTCGCCCAACGGCGGCAGCGCGCGACCGTCGACCGTCACCTGCAACTGGTCCGGTCGCCCGATGTTCAGCATCGGCCGATCGGTGCCCGCGGGCACCTCAAAGGTCTGGCCAGGCTGCAACGTGCCGGTGAACAGCGTTTTGTTCGCGCCGTCGTAGACGCGCATCCACACCTCGTTCCTGGCGGTCAGCACCACCTTGCCGGTCGCGGGGGTCGGGCTGGGCGGCGGCACCGGCGCACTGCGCGCCACCGTCGTCGGGCTGGCGGCCGCCTCCGGCGACTCCTGCGTGCCGCGGAACATGCCGGTCGACAGCCAGAGCACGCCGAGTATCAGCACCGCCAGCGCGATGCCGGCGGCCACGATCACCGTGCCCCGCGACGGCCCGCGCGACGGATCGGCGATCTCTTCGATGTGATGCTGCCGCATCGGCATCGCGCCGCGCGCCAGCTCGCCGCGGATACCACGCCCGATCTCGGCCTGATCGAGCCCCACCGCGCGCGCATAGGCCCGTGCAAATCCCGAAGCATAGGTCGGCGACGGCAGCAGATCGAGCCGGTCGTCCTCCAGCGCCTCCAGGAAGCGTTGCGTCACGCGGGTCCGCGCCGCCACCTCGGCCACCGACAGCCCCTGCGCCTCGCGAGCGGCCCGCAGGCGGGCGCCGACCGTGCCGGGCTGCGGAGCGTCGCTCGGCGACGTCGCCTGCGCCGGATGCTCGCCTTCGCTCATTATTGTCTCCGACCCCTGCGTTTCTCGCGATGCACCCATCGTCTTTCAAAGCGTCACGGACGTGTCAACACGCCGCGCTGCATGTCGCTGACTCGATTCGTCGGATCGCTACGCCAGTTCGACGCCCTGCTCCGCCGCCCAGCGCGCCAGCGCCCCACGCACATCGCGCGGCGGACGCGCGAGCAGCGTCTCCATGAAGGCGCCCAGCGCGCCGCGATCGAGCGAGCGGATCATCGCCTTGACCGGCCCGACCGCCGCCGGGGTGATCGACAGCCGGTCGATCCCGATCCCGATCAGCGCCATCGCCTCCAGCGGTCGTCCTCCCATCTCACCGCACACGCCGACCGGCACCCCGGCCTGCGCCGCGGGCACCGCGACCCGGCGCAGGAAACGCAGGATCGAGGTCGACAGCCAGTCGTAACGTTCCGCCAGCTTCGGATTGGCGCGATCGGCCGCGAACAGGAATTGCGTCAGATCGTTGGTGCCGATCGACAGGAAATCGACCGCAGGCAGCAACAGGTCGAGCTGAAACGCGAGCGCCGGCACCTCCAGCATCGCGCCGTAATTGACCTCCAGCGGCAGCCGCTTGCCACGCGCGCCGAGGAAATCGCGTTGTTTCTCGAACAAGGCGCGCGCCTCGTCGAACTCCCAGGCTTCGGACACCATCGGGAACATCACGTTCAGCGTCCGCCCCGCCGCCGCCTCCAGCAAAGCACGCGCCTGCGCCTTCATCAACCCGTCGCGTTCCAGCGCAAGCCGCAGCGCGCGCCAGCCCATCGCCGGGTTCTCTTCGTCCTCGGCATGGATCAGATACGGCAATGCCTTGTCGCCGCCGATATCGACGGTGCGGAAGATCACCGGGCGCGCGCCGGCGGCGTCCAGCACCTCGCGATACAGCCGCTGCTGCCGCTCGCGCTGCGGCAGCGTTGCGGAAACGAGGAACTGGAATTCGGTGCGGAACAGTCCGATCCCGTCCGCCCCGGTCACGTCGAGCGCGGCGACATCGTCGCGCAACCCGGCGTTGACCATCACCGTCAGGCGATGCCCGTCCTTCGTGACCGGCGCGACATCGCGCAACGCGGCATAGGCGGCCCGGCGCTTCTGTCGCGCGGCGAGGCTCGCCTCGAACGCCTCCTCCATCGCGCCGGTCGGGCGGACGGTCAGCGTCCCCTCGGTCACGTCGAGCAACAGCAGGTCGCCCTCCGCGATCAACCGCCGCACGTCGCGGACCCGCCCCAGCACCGGCACGCCCATCGCGCGCGCGACGATCGTGACGTGCGCGGTCAGCGAGCCTTCCTCCAGCACCACGCCCTTCAGCCGGCGGCGATCATATTCGAGCAATTCCGCCGGGCCGAGGTTGCGCGCGATCAGGATCGTGTCCTGGCGCAGCCCCATCTGCGCCGCGGTGCCCATCTGGCCGGAGACGATCCGCAGCAAGCGGTTCGACAGATCCTCCAGATCGTGCATCCGGTCGGCGAGCAGCGGATCGTCGATCTCGCGCATCCGCTGGCGCGTGCGCTGCTGGACGCGCTCGATCGCCGCCTCCGCGGTCAGCCCGCTGTCGATCGCCTCGTTGATGCGCCGCGCCCAGCCCTCGTCATAGGCGAACATCTTGTAGGTGGCGATCACCTCCTGATGCTCGTCGCCGACCCCGAACTCGGCCTCGCGCGCGATCCGGTCGATCTGCTCGCGCATCTTGTCGAACGCGGCATAGACGCGGTGGCGCTCGGCCTCGGTATCCTCGGCAACGGTGTGCTCGATATGGATACGCGGCTGGTGGAAGACCGCGCAGCCCACCGCCATGCCGTCGACCAGCTTCTGCCCGGCGATGCGCGTCGGGGCGGTTGATTGCGGCCGGTCGCGCGGGCCGGCCTGGTCGATCAGCCCGGCATTGGCGATCAGCTCGCTCAGCACCATCGCGACGGTCTGCAGCGCCTCGATCTCGACATCCTCGTAGCGGCGCGGATCGGCATGCTGCACCGCCAGCACGCCCACCGCGCGCTCGCGCCGGATGATCGGCACGCCCGCGAAGCTGTGATAGCGATCCTCGCCGGTCTCGGGCTTGTAGGCGAAGTCGGGATGGCTGGTCGCCTCGTCGAGGTTGAGCACCTCATTGTGCTGCGCGATCGTGCCCACCAGCCCTTCGCCCAGCGCCAGCTTGGTGACATGCACCGCGGCCGGATCGAGCCCGCGCGTCGCGAACAGCTCCAGCACGCCTTCGCGCAGCAGGTAAATCGAGCACACCTCGCTATCCAGCGCCTCGCCGATGATCTCCACCACCGAGTTGAGCTTGGCTTGCGCGTTCGAGCGCGCGGCCATCACGTCGTGCAGGTTGACCAGGATTTCGCGGGCGGAGCGGGCGGCGGACACGGGCATGGACGGGTGGCTATCAGACCTGTGGCTTGGGTGCCACGCAGCAATTTTCTTTTGTGGTCGCACTTGGCCAGCCCCGGCTCGAATGTTGCGAACGTTGAGACGCTGGCGCCACTTTCCTCAACATTCGCACCGTGGCATCATTGACTGCTTGTGACAGGATCACCGCGCGTAGGACAGACGGCCGATCTCAGTCGAACAACCCGTCCTGCGATCCCGCGGGCGGGTTGAGGCCCAGGTGCTTCCACCCGCCGGCATTGAGCACGCGTCCGCGGGCGGTGCGCGCGACCAGCCCCAGCTGGATCAGATACGGCTCGATCACTTCCTCGATCGTATCGCGCGGCTCGCTCAGCCCGGCCGCCAGCGTCTCCACGCCGACCGGCCCGCCGCGATAGATGTCTGCGATCATCGTCAGATAGCGGCGATCCATCGCGTCGAGCCCGAGCTTGTCGACCTCCAGCCGGTTGAGCGCGCGATCCGCGACCGTCGCATCCACCACCGGCGACCCGGCGACATTGGCGAAGTCGCGCACGCGGCGCAGCAGCCGTCCCGCAATCCGCGGCGTACCCCGCGCACGCCGCGCGATCTCCATTGCCCCGTCGCGTGCGATGCCGAGATCGAGCAATTGCGCCGCACGCGACACCACCCGCTCCAGCTCCTCGACGGTATAGAATTGCAGTCGCACCGGGATCCCGAACCGATCGCGCAGCGGCGTGGTCAGCAATCCCTGCCGCGTCGTCGCCCCCACCAGTGTGAAGCGCGGCAGGTCGATCCGCACGCTGCGTGCCGACGGCCCCTCCCCGATCATCAGGTCGAGCGCGCGATCCTCCATCGCCGGATAGAGCACTTCCTCGACCGCCGGTTGCAGCCGGTGGATCTCGTCGATGAACAGCCCGTCGCCGTCCTCGAGGTTGGTGAGCAGCGCCGCCAG